>NZ_FNAZ01000004.1:377491-570140 GCF_900102125.1 Paenibacillus sp. cl6col | reverse complement strand
GCTAACTATCAGGAGTGCAAGCACTCCTTCAAGTCCGCTCGACTTGCATGTATTAGGCACGCCGCCAGCGTTCGTCCTGAGCCAGGATCAAACTCTCCGTTAAAGTTAAGTTTGAACTGCTCATATCTTTTGACGAGGTATTGCTACCTCATTCACAAACGTTGCTCGTTGTTCAGTTTTCAAAGAACAATTTCAGTCAGCAACCAATTTCTTAGTTACTTTCTTTTTCTCACCGCTTTGTCAGCGGCGACTTTTATATCTTATCACTTCGTTCATTCGAAGTCAACAACTTTTTTCAACTTGTTTTTAAGTTGTTTTCATTTGTTGTTGCCCACCTCTTAGCGAAGCAGGAATTAGAATATACCATAGCTACTTAAAAGAATGCAACCTCTTTTTTTGAATTTGTTTATCCCAGCCATGTTTCTCCTCTAACTCCTTCTATTAATAATAGGGATACTTAGGATAATGATGACACCACTTACTAGAGAAGGGGCAGCCCACACTTAGCATGGAATCCCAAACTCCCAAGCTCCTTTTCTCAGGCTAACCCCTTATTCATAGTACTAGAAGATAGACTCCTCTCTCCCTATTAAGCAGCTATTCCTAATGGAGAGAATAGAATGTAAACAGCGATCATAAGCACGATCATGACGACGGTAAATGCCTTCGCATGCTTCCATGGCGTCAAATCCACCTTGCCTGATTCAAACAGCTCGAAATCCTGTTCGCGCGGTTTCCATTTCCCGACGAGCAGCATGACTAACACGCAGACTGGGAACAATACACTTAAAATGTACAGGAAGTTGAGCGTACCCAAAAAGAATTTGGACAGGGTATAGAGTACAATATGGACAACCAATGCTATTTTAGGCGCAATTGCCGGTACCTTCTTGCTAAAGAAGCCGACAACGACAGCGGCAATGATCGGGATGTTATAAAATCCGAACATCTCCTGCAAGTAGTAATACAATCCTGAAGGCGCATACAGAATAAAGGGTGCAACAGCTACTGCAATAAGACCAAGCGCGACGGCAAAGATTCTGCCTGCCTTCACGAGCTGCTGATCCGTCGCGTTCGGCTTGAATATCGGCTTGTAAATATCCAAGGTGAACAAGGTTAACGAACTGTTGAGCGCCCCATTAAATGAGCTTAATATCGCACCGAACAACACGGCCGCGAAAAATCCAGACAGTAACGTCGGAAGAACCTCAATAACAAGTGATGGATAGGCCATATCCGCATTGCTAAGCGAATTGTTAAAGAGATGATAGGCAATAATGCCCGGAAGAACGAGATAGAATGCTCCGAAAATTTTGAACATGCCGGCATACAGCACGCCCTTTTGGCCTTCCTTCAAGTTTTTGGCGCCCAGCGTCCGCTGAACGATCGCCTGATTCGTACACCAATAGAATAAATTGTTGAAGAGAAGCCCTGCGCAGATCGTCACCCAAGGAACTGGCGAAGAACTGTCACCAATGGAGTTCAACTTCTCGGGTTCTTTATGCAGCAGTGTGCTGACCCCATCGAACAAATTGCCTCCTCCGAGTGCAACCAGACCAAGCACGGTAATGAGCAGACCACCGACAATAAGGCCGACTCCATTCAGCGTATCCGACAGTGCACATGCGCGCAGACCGCCTAGTACCACGTAAGCAATCCCTGTAATCCCAATCGCAAGAGATACAACCAATATAATATTGAAATCACTCAGATCAAATCGAGCCGAAATATTAAAAATCGTATCAAGCACAAGTGCACCAGAGTAGAGCACGGTAGGCAAATAAGCAACAGCATATCCAAGCAAAAACAAAATCGAGATAATCTGACGCGTACGCAAATCATAGCGCTGTTCCAGAAAATCCGGGATTGTCGTAATCCCTGACTTCAAATAACGCGGCAAGAAGATAAATGCCATAAAGATGAGCGCGATCGGCGAAGTTACCTCCCAAGCCATGACAACCATGGAAGTTGCATAGCTTTGCCCATTCAATCCAACCATTTGCTCCGTCGATAAGTTCGTCAACAGCAGCGAGAAAGCGATTACAATGCCTGTCAAGCTGCGCCCGCCCAGAAAGTATCCATCCGAGCTGTTCAAATCCACACTGCGCGTCTTGTACCATGAGTACCAGGCAACAATTCCAGTATACAGTAAAAAGGTGATGACCGTGATGTAAGTCATGAAAGCCCTCCTCTATGCATAGAGAAATCTTGTGCTTATCATTGCTAGTTCTAGTAAATGGGACTGATGGCACCGAGAAGGATTACGAAATCCCATTCTTACTTGATGGCAGTCATAGCAGCAGGCATTCGAACGTCAACCAGTTGGCCGCTTTCAAATGACTCCTTGCATGCATACCCAAGCGCGGTCGACAGCACCCCATCCTCTACTGTTACTTTCGGTTGTCTTCCCTCGAGGATTGCCTGTACAAATTCAACTGCTTCATTCATATAAGCCTGTTCAAACCGTTCAAGGAATCCATTTGCGCACTCTCTCACGACACCCCGATCATCGAGAATCATGACTTGATTTTTCTCTGGTACAGTCCCGATGCGCAGTGATCCTTGCGTACCTATAATTTCTGTCTCGATATGATAGCCGTGCGCACAATTGCGACCCGCTACAAATATCCCCATCTTATTGTCTGCAAATTGTACAAGTGCTGCTCCAGTTTCTGCATCGTTCAGCTCCGCAAGCTCGGTATATCGATGAGAACCGCCGATTGCCCACACGCGTTCCGCTTCCACGCCCAAATACCACCGAGCCAAATCCAAATCATGAATTGCCATATCGAGGAACAAACCCCCGCTATAGTTGCTCTTGGCAAATTGCATGAAGCCAGGCATCGCTTGTGCCGGATCGATCCCATAACAGCGAATCAGCACGGGTTCGCCAATCGCACCCGCTTCAATTTGTTTCTTCGCATACGCATAAGAGCGGTCATATCTGCGCATAAAACCAAGCATGAACACCTGATTCGGATGCTTGCGAACAGCCTTCCGCACGCGCAGCGCTTCCTCCATGTACAGCCCAAGCGGCTTCTCACTGAATACGTGAAACCCAGCTTCCAGCGCCTGCTCAATCTGTTCGCAATGATAAGAAGATGGAGAAGCAATAAAAATGGCGTCCAGTTCTTGATTGCGCAGCATATCCTCATAATTCGTATACCCGTAAGGGACATTCAGCTCTTGTTGAGCTTCCTCCACCTCTTCCGGTATCACACTGCATACGGCCATCAATTTGCAATTCGGAATGCGATGCGCCAAATTATCCGCGTGCTGCCGCCCGAGTCTTCCTAAGCCTACAAGACCTACCGATATCTGTTTGCCCTGTTTCATCTGTTCGTCCCTCCGTTTATACGCCCGCTTGCTGCAAAATATACTGTCTAGCCTTCATTGCGTATTCGAGCGGATTCGCCCGAGCAGGATCCTGCTCCGCTTCCACCAGCATCCAACCGCGGTATCCAGCCGTTGCAAGCGATTGGAACACCGGTTCGAAGGGAATGCATCCATCTCCGGGAACCGTGAATACCCCTTCCTTTACCGCCTGCAGGAAGCTGAGCTTTTCTTCAATTACGCGGCGCGCCACATCCTTGCGCACATCCTTCAAGTGAACATGCTTAATGCGATCCATATAACGATTCAATATGTATAGGGGATTCTCTCCGGAAAATACAAGGTGGCCTGTATCATACAGCAAGGACACCAGCTCCGGATCTGTGCTAGCCATCAGTCGCTCGATTTCCACCGTTGTCTGAACGCCAGTTCCCATATGATGATGGTACACAAGGTGCATATCCATGGCCCGAGCGAGCTCTCCCAATCGATGAAGCCCCTCAGTTAAGCGCTTCCAATCTTCGTTGTTGAATATCGGCTTATTATCAAAAAGCGGAGTATCCATTTCTCCCTGAATGCTGTGTCCCTGCTCGGATACAACAATGACCTTCGAGCCCATCGCATGCAAAAAGTCACGGTGTTGAATAAATGCCTCTACCGTTTCTCCAAGCGGCTTCACAGTCAGGTAAGCGCTAAACCAGGCACTCGCTACCTCCAGATTCCTCAGATGCAGCGCCTTCCGCAGTACCTCAACTTCACGAGGATACTTATTGCCGATTTCCGTGCCGGCAAACCCAGCGAGCGCCATTTCGCTCACGCATTGCTCGAATGTATTTCCTCCGCCTAATTCAGGCATATCATCGTTCGTCCAACCGATAGGAGCAATCCCAATCTTCACACTCTCTGCTGCAAACATGCCCATTCCTCCCCAGAAGTCATAATTAAGATTCATGGAGGCAGGCGGATCAGCTTCGAAGGGCAGCTCGAACACCTCGCAAAGCTAGGTTCTAAAAAACAACCTTCCAACCTCTGCTGCCCGTCAAGCGCTCTGAACATCGAACATTCCATGCAACTTCCACCTACGAAATACAGTGCCCGACTGTCCACCGCCTGCTCCATTACTGCTGTTTCCTGCTCTGTGACATGTTAATAAAGGTTATTGCCGTCGAACTTGCCATCGAATATACGAGAGGATTGGCTAATATGGTCGTGCCTGGCTCAGGGATTGGCGCCGCTCATCATAGGCTTGGGCAATTGCCTTCTTGTCCGACACCTCTGCTACGCCGACATTCCACCATGCATCATAGCCATGGGTCATCGTCTTCGGGAGCACCTTAATATCGATCAACGTCGATTCCTTCTGGCGCTTAGCTGCCATCACGGCCTGTTCGAGCTCCTTCATGGTGCGTACCGAATACGTAACGGCTCCGTACCCCGAGGCACTAAGCGCAAAATCGATGCCGACAAGAGGCCCGTCCAGCTTGCCCGTATACGGGTTACGCGAACGGAACTCCGTGCCGAAGCTGCCCATGCCGTTGCCCATCTGTAAATTGTTAATACATCCGAAACCATTATTGTCGAATAGCAGGACGTTAATTTTCCGTCCCTCTTGAATGCTCGTCAGCAGCTCAGAGTGAAGCATTAAGTAACTGCCATCACCGGTAAAAGCGTATACCTCTCGCTCCGGCTCCGCCATCTTCACGCCAAGCGCGCCTGCAATTTCGTATCCCATACATGAGTAGCCATATTCCATATGGTACGAATGCGGTGTCTCAGCCCGCCACATCCGCTGCAAATCCCCTGGAAGGCTGCCGGCTGCGCCCACAACAATCGCATTGTCGCCGAGCAGTTGGTTCAAGGCGGCCACAACCTGTGTCTGCGTCAGGCTGCTGCCAAGCGCCGCCGCGTATTCTGGCAGTGCCTCATCCAAATGGCCCTCAATTTCTGGAGTAAATGAACCTGCGCCTTGTACGTACTGAATGCCAGCCAAGCGCTGCCATTCCTTATCCCAAGCGTCGCGCGCTTCTTGAATCTCCCCTGTATAGGCTGAACGGTAATCCAGGGATTGAAGCCGCTGATGAAGCTCCTCCAATCCCACTTTTGCGTCAGCCACTATCGGAGTTGCATCCAGCTTAATCGCTTGGAATTCGGATACATTCACCGTCACAACATCTATATCAGGATTGCCGAACAGTTCCTTAGAACCTGTCGTAAAATCAGTAAAGCGGGTGCCAACCCCAATAATGAGATCCGCATCCTTGGCTATCGCATTCGCAGCCGAATTGCCTGTAACTCCGATGCCGCCCAGATTAAGCGGATGAGAGCTTGCGATCGCGCTCTTGCCCGCCTGCGTCTCAGCCAACGGAATATGGAAGGCTTCCGCGAATGCCGCCAGTGCATCTCCCGCTTCGGAGTAGCGAACGCCTCCGCCGCAGATAAGCAGCGGCTTGCGTTTGCGAGCGATGAGGCGAACCGCATCTTCAAGCTGCGCCGCTGATGCAGGCCGCCGATCGATCCGATGCACCCGCTTCTCGAAGAAAGAGACTGGATAATCATATGCCTCCCCCTGTACGTCCTGCGGCAATGCCAGCGTAACGGCACCGGTGTCGGCCGGATTGGTCAGCACCCGCATTGCTTGAATCAGTGCCGTCATTAGCTGCTCCGGACGCACGATTCGATCCCAATACTTGCTTACCGGACGAAAAGCATCATTCGTCGATATGGTAAGATCATGTGGCTGCTCAATTTGCTGCAGCACCGGATCGGGCTGGCGAGAGGCGAACGTGTCTCCCGGAAGCAGCAACACCGGAATTTGATTCGCCGTCGCCGTTGCCGCAGCGGTTATCATGTTGGCTGCACCCGGCCCGACAGAGGAGGTGCAGGCGCATATTTGCTTGCGCCGCATCTGCTTGGCAAATGCGACGGCAGCCTGAGCCATCCCCTGCTCATTGCGCCCTTGGTATACTTCCAAGCCGCCGCAGTTCTCTTCGAGCGCTTGGCCCAATCCAAGCACATTGCCGTGACCAAATATCGTAAATACGCCTTTAATGAAGCGCTGCTCCACACCGTCAAACTCCACATACTGCTGATCCAGGAACTTGACGAGTGCCTGCGCCATTGTTAAACGGATCGTTTCCATCCCGAACACCATCCTTACCAGCGCGTAGTGACCATCTTTTTGCGGGTATAGAACTCTACTCCGTCCGTGCCGTTCGCATGCAAATCCCCATAGAAGGAATCCTTGTAGCCAGAGAACGGGAAGAAGGCCATCGGTGCTGGGACGCCAACGTTTACACCGAGCATCCCTGCATCGATATGCTCACGGAATTGTCTCATATAAGCGCCGCTCGACGTGAAGATGCAGGCACCGTTCGCAAACCGCGATTCATTCGCCCAAGCGATTGCCTCATCGATATCCTTTACACGCACAATTGACAATACCGGCGCAAAAATCTCATCCTGCCAAATCTTCATTTGCTGTGTCACTTCATCGAAAATCGTCGGCCCCATGAAGAAGCCATCGCCATTGGTTTCTGCGTCCTGGCGGCCATCGCGCACAAGCTTGGCCCCCTCCTGCACGCCAGCATCAATGTAACCGATCGCTCTCTCCTTATGACCTTCGCGAATGACTGGCCCAAGGAACACGTCATCGCGTTCGCCATTGCCAATAATAAGCTCATCAGAAGCCTTCACAAGCTGTGCAACGAACTCGTCCGCAACCGATTCCTGCACGAGCACAACTGAGCAGGCCATGCAGCGTTCTCCGGCCGAACCGAATGCTGCATTGATAATTTGCGTCGTAGCGTTCTCCAAATTCGCGTCTTCCATTACGATCGAGTGGTTCTTGGCTCCGGTCAAGGCTTGCACGCGCTTCAAGTTGGCAGTGCCGCGCTTGTACACATATTCGCCGACTGGCTGGGAGCCAACGAAGGAGATCGCCTTCACCTGCTTATGATCAAGCAATCCATTCACGACATCATGCGCCCCATGGACAATATTCAGAACGCCCTTCGGCAAGCCCGCTTCTTCCATGAGCTCCGCCAAACGGCAAGCCAGAAGAGGAGTACGCTCGGAAGGCTTCAATACGAACGTGTTGCCGCAAGCGATCGCCAGCGGGAACATCCAGCACGGCACCATCATCGGGAAGTTGAACGGGGTAATGCCGCCAACGACACCGATTGGATAACGGTACATACCGGATTCAATGTTGGTAGCAATGTCCGGCAGCTGCTTGCCCATCATGAGCGTTGGTGCACCGGCTGCGAATTCCACGCATTCGATGCCTCGTTGCACTTCACCGTGTGCTTCTTTGAAATTTTTGCCGTTCTCAAGCGTAATCAGCTTGGCCAGCTCATCCCAATGCTCAACGAGAAGCTGCTGATACTTGAACATGATGCGCGCCCGACGCGGAACAGCAGTACGCGACCATGTGCGGAACGCTTCCGCAGCCACAGCTACCGCTTCATTCAATTCTTCCATGCTGGACAACGGGACATGCCCGATAATGTTGCCCGTAGCCGGATTGTATACCGGTTCCGTTTTACCTGATGTTGATTCCTTCCATTGTCCCCCGACATAGTTGCGAATGGTGATTGCTTCTGTCATGTTCCATTCTCCTCTCGTCATTTCATATATAGTAAAGAACATCTGAAATCCGGATGTGAACCTAGCAAACCGTTCCTTTTATACGTTCAAAAGAGTTACACATTCAAAGCTTGATGGGCATTCAGCAGCAGCATCTTCTGTTTGGCCGCTTCCTTCACCGCTTCCATCGGACGGGCGAATAAGGCAACGCGGTCGAACTCATTTGGTTTGTTCAGTATTTCGCTGCGCAGTGTCTTGCCGAACGCCATGCGGAGTGCCGTACCGATATTGACCTTGCTGATGCGTGTAGCCGCAAGCCTGCGCAAATCATCGTCCTTCACTCCTGTCGATCCATGCAGCACGAGTGGCACCGATACGACGCGCTCAATCTCCGCGAGCCGTTCGTAATCGATCGGTGCGGACTGTTCTTCCATCCGGTGCAGCGTTCCGATCGCCACTGCCAGTGTGTCGACACCAGTCTCTTCCGCAAACACCTTTGCTTCGCCTGGTGCTGTCAGTCTAGCCTCCACATTCATGGACGGATCCGTATATCCGACGGCTCCGATTTCCGCTTCGACAGGAATGCCGCAGGCATGCGCCAGCTTTACAATTTCCCGCGTGCTGCGAATATTGTCCGCGAGTGGCAGCTGCGAGCCGTCATACATAATGGATGTGTATCCACTCATAATCGCTTCGGCTGCCGACTCGAATCCATCGCCGTGATCCAAATGGATGCATACTGGCACCTTCGCACGCTCAGCCAAGCTTCTGTACAACGCTCCTGATACTTGAAGAGGCATGTAGCGAATCGCCACCTTATTTGTCGCCAATATGACCGGCGCTCCGATTTCCTCGGCTGCGGCAATGACCGCCGAAGCATCCTCATAACCAAATACGTTAAATGCCGGCACGGCCGCATTGCGTTCCTGCAACCCCTGCATCATTTCCGTTAATGTAACGAGCATGAACCGTCCCTCCATGTTGAATGACTTATAACTTGCTCACTATCTCATACGCCGCAAACTTCCCCATCGGGCCGTTATGGCTGCATTCAATCCAATTCAGTTTCATTCCAATTGAAGATTTGGTCGTGTGTCAGCGGTATTCAGGTCTATTCCCCACGCTCCGCGCTTCTGATGAATTCATCCAGTTCCGCGGTCGTTGGCATCGCGTCTGAGCAGCTATGGCGCGAGATAACGATGGCGGCCGAAGCGCTGCCGTATTCCATCGCACGCGGCAAATCCCAGCCCTGCATCAACGCATAAATCATGGCAGACGCATAGGAATCGCCCGCTCCGAATGTCTTGAGCACCTTCGTCTTGAAAATGCCCCCTCTATGCGCTTCTCCGTCTTTCGTATAGGCAATCGAACCTTCCGAGCCATGCTTAATGAGAACAACCTGCGCATGATGCCCGAACCATTTCGCCGCAGTCAGTCGATCGTCCGCTTGCTGACCGGAGAACTTCTCCATCATGTCGAACTCTTCGCGCGTTCCAATGACAAAGTCGCATTTTTCCGCCGCAAGCTGATAATAAATCGAGGTTTCCGCAACATTTTTCCAGGTGTACGGGCGATAGTCTAGATCGAAAAATACGAATACCCCATGCTTGCGTGCATATTCCAAGGCAATGAATACTGCCTCGCGTGACGGGCTCGCAGCGAGCGCCGTTCCTGATATGAGCAGCGCCTTCGTCTGCTTGATATACTCCTCAGATACCTCTTCCGGCTTAAGGAGGAGATCCGCTACATGGTCACGGTACATCAGAATGCTGCAATCTGTAGGACTTTTAATTTCAGTAAAGGCTAATCCTGTCATTGCTCCCGTATCATCAACAGCAAGCTGCGACGTATCTATCGATTGATCGTTCAAATATTGTCGTATGTAACGGCCCATCTGATCATCGGACAGCTTGCCGATGAATCCGCTTTTCATGCCGAGGCGTGCCGCCCCAATTGCAATGTTCGCTGGAGATCCGCCCACGTACTTCGTGAACGTTCTCGTCTCCTCCATTGGCCGATTAATTTCGTTCGCATTTAGATCGATGCACAGTCTTCCGGTGGCAATCAAGTCGAATGGCCGATCCTTAGGGAATGATAATGTACTCATATCCAGTCAGCACCTCCATGTTCTCTGCCTCATGCCCTCTTTCTGCAGGACTGAGGCCACTATGATGCAGTCTCTTTCTGTTGCGAGTTGAGTTAAGCGCTTACCTTGTAGCTAATTATATGCACACCAATTTGGTAATGTAAACGCTTTTTTAATGATTTAATAAGTTCTTTTTTTCACTTGCAAATCTTCTTTTCCTATTTAAAATAACTTGCCATTTTCCCTGTAACACAGCGGAATCCCGCTCGATTATTGATTTTTCACCTTGCCAACCTCTGGAACATAGCCTATAGTTAAAATATGAGTTAAGCGCTTTCCCTACTTTGCCTAATAAGTCGTCGTTTTACTGTTCCATATACAGAACAATTTCGATCACACTCAGAGAAAGCAGGGATTATTATGCTGCAAGTAGGAATCATCGGAGCCGGACGAATTGGAAAGCTGCATGCAAGCCATATTCAACAAATGAGCAATATCCGCGTTCGCGCAATATCAGACGTATATACGGAAGGGTTGGACGAATGGGCTTCCGCGCATGGAATCCCAGATGTCACGAACGACTATCAAGACATTCTTCATGACCCGGATATTCAAGCGGTGTTTATCTGTTCACCGACCAGCACACATGCGGACATCATTCGTGAGGCTGCCGAAGCCGGCAAGCATATTTTCTGTGAGAAGCCTGTCAGCTTCTCAATCGAAACGACAGAGCAAGCACTAGCTGCGGTTAAGAAGTCCGGCGTGAAGATGCAGGTCGGCTTTAACCGCCGCTTTGACCATAATTACAAAAAAGCGCGTGACGTCGTACAATCCGGAGGCATTGGAGCCCCACACTTGCTGCGCATTACGTCGCGCGATCCAGAACCGCCATCAGCAGAGTATATCGCCAAATCCGGCGGACTGTTCATTGATATGACCATTCACGACTTCGATATGGCCCGCTATGTCATGCAAAGCGAGGTCGTTGAGGTATATGCGCAAGGAGCGAATCTGGTCGATCCGAAAATTGGGGAATTGAACGATATTGACACAGCCATTGTTAGTCTTCGCTTTGCCAACGGTGCGCTCGGCATTATCGAGAACAGCCGCAAGGCCGTGTACGGTTATGATCAGCGTCTGGAAGCATTCGGCTCCGACGGCTGTGTCTCAACACAGAACGACCGTCCTTCTACAGCGGTTGTTGCGACGGCTAATGGAGTTCATATGGACAAGCCGCTGCATTTCTTCATCGAGCGTTATACGCAGGCCTATATTCAGGAGGTTCAAGACTTCGTTCGGGCCATTATGCACAATGGCCCAGTCGTCTGTGATGCCAACGACGGATTGCAGGCGGAACGCATCGCACTGGCGGCCAAAGAGTCGCTGCGTACCGGGCTGCCTGTTAAGATAGCCCATTAACATATAGATTTGTATTTATAAAAACTATTCTCTACTGAGGCAAGGAGGCCGCCTTTATGTCTAAATTACTCGTATCGCCACAACCAAGAGATGAGCAAGGCAAGGTCATTTCCGTTACGCCGCAAAGCGCAGGCTGGGAGTATGTAGGGTTCGAACTGTATTCGCTGCAGCCAGGTGAAAAGCTGCAAAACGATACAAATGAGCAGGAGGTATGCCTTGTCCTGCTGAGTGGGAAGGCTGAGGTCAGCACTTCGAAAAAATCGTTCGGTGTGCTTGGACAGCGCATGAGTGTATTTGAGCGCATTCCTCCGTATTCGGTTTACGTACCGAACCATGATCGATATACCGTTCAGGCCGAAACGGCCTTAGAACTAGCTGTCTGTGCGGCCCCTGGCAAGGGGACATACCCGGCTCGTGTCATTGCTCCTGAAGATGTCGGTGTAGAAACACGCGGTTCTGGCAGCATCGAGCGGCATATCCATAATATTTTGCCGGAACAAAAAGAGGCGGACAGCCTGCTCGTCGTAGAGGTGTTCACGCCTGGCGGGCATTGGTCCAGCTATCCGCCGCATAAGCACGATCAGGAAAATTTGCCGCATGAATCATATTTGGAAGAAACCTATTATCATGAAGTCAATCCTAAGCAAGGGTTCATTATGCAGCGCGTATACAATGACGACCGTTCGTTGGATGAGACGATGGCCGTGCCGCACCGCCATGTCGTCCTAGTTCCAGAGGGGTATCACCCGGTATCCGCGCCTCCAGGATACGATTCCTATTATTTGAACGTGATGGCGGGACCTGTGCGTACATGGAAGTTCCACAATGATCCCGAACACGAGTGGCTTTTTGAAAAAAAGTGATGCCGCTTATTTCGAGCAGTCTCTTACAGGAGAATGGCGTAGTCCATTCTCCTTTTGTTGTATAATGAGAAATAAAGAGAAGACGTACACAAGAAGTGCGAAGAACGATGAGGAGTTCCCTATGAAATCAACTATTTACGACGTAGCCAAGGCGGCTGGCGTATCCATTGCCACCGTATCGAAGGTCGTCAATCAAACAGGCAATATTAGCGCCAAAACACGTGAGCGTGTCCTCCATATTATGAAAGAGCTGCAATACCAGCCGAGTGTAGTTGCTTCCGCGTTAACCGGAAAGAAAACGTCCACCTTCGGCCTGCTCATCTCTGATCTGGCCAACCCCTTTTTCGCTGAAGTGGCCCGCAATCTGGAGGATCAAGCGCAAGCGTCCGGATACAGTATTGTTATGTGCAGCACAGACAATAAGGATGATAAAGGGTTAAATTACATTTCCCTGTTGCAGCGCAAGCAAATTGACGGGCTTATCATTGCCTGCCAATTTACAAAATGGTCGCAGCTAGAAGACTACATTACCGACAGTCTCCCCATCGTGCTATTCTCCAAAGACATCACATCCCTGACCATGCACACCGTGACCGTGGATGACTATAAAGGCGGCTACGAGGCGATTCGTCACCTGCTCCAGCTTGGACATACCGATATCGGCATCATTACAGAGGACAGCCCAAGCGGTGAGCACCGGGTTCGAGGCGCCAAGCAAGCGATGAAGGATGCAGGAATCGAGCCGAACGATCAATGGATCACAGTCGTTCACTCGTCTGTCGCAGAAGGGTGTTCCGGCGCAAATCAAATACTGCAGCAGTCTTCCCGTCCGACTGCGATATTCACCTGCAATGATTTGCTAGCCGTCGGCGCTATGCAGTCTGCACACCAGATCGGCTTGCAGGTTCCTAACGATTTGTCCATCATTGGATTCGACGATACGATCCTGTCTCAAATCGTTGTGCCGCGTCTCACGACGATCGCACAGCCAATTCCCGAGATGGCCAAGGAAACGATTCAATTGCTGCTCCGCCAAGCAGACAATCCAGACATGCCGAAGCAAAAGATCGTGTTCCAGCCACAATTGATTTCGGGGGATTCTACGCAGGTACGAGAAACCGACGGCAAATGATCCTACTTGAAAATTTATAGTCGTAGTTAATCTAGCCCTTTGGCTGATCTAATACGAGAAGAGCCGTAAGGATGCAACAATCCCTACGACTCTTCGCCTATAATCTTGGTTTCAAGTAAAACAACCAGAGAAAAGACAATGTTAATATGTAGTGTAATAATCTGACACAACACACCTTGAGTGGAAAGACTCCCTCCTGAAAGGAGGTGAGTCCTATACCTCAACGGTTCGCAGTCGATACGGTTGTTCAAACCTTTTCCACCAGAAGCGGAACGACCTGTCCAGCATGAACATCGATCAATCCCAGATCCGTTAGCTTCAGCGCCGGACTTACTGGCAAGGAATGCGTACACAGCGACATAATCGGGTTGTAATGCTCGTAGCCGATTGATTCCATCGCCTCGCGCAGCTTCTTCACGGCTTGTCCGAACTCCTCGAACGGCTCCTCTGACAAAATGCCGCCAACAGGCAGCGGAATATGTGCAATCACCTTGCCGTCATCAACGACACAGAAGCCGCCTTGATCCGCAATGACTGTATTGGCCGCAAGCACCATATCTGCCTGTGAATGACCTACGACAAGCAGGTTGTGATTGTCATGTGAATACGTCGTCGCAATCGCTCCGCACTTAATCGTGTTGCCCGTAATAAGTCCGTAAGCACGGTTGCCGTTCTTGCCATAACGTTCGAAGGTAGCAATCAACCCATATGGACTCTCCTGCCACTTCAATTCTCCATCTGCCACACGTACCGATTCATGCAGTTCCTTCGTGTTCGTCGTTCCGTTCAACACCTGCATGACGCGGCAGAGATACTCGCCATCAACAGCCTCTGCAGCTACCTGGAAATCTTCTGCCGTTAGCTTCTGCAACTTCACACTCTCATAGAAATGAGACGGGAATTGGCGTTCACCGCGCTCTTGCTCATAGGCTGTTCCAGCCTCATATGCCAAGCGTCCATGCTTGTATACCGATGCGATGTCGAACTGCTCAACGTCGCTGAGCAGTACGAAGTCCGCCACTTTATTCGGTGCAATTGCTCCGCGATCGTACAAGTGCATCCGTCTGGCTGGCGTATACGTAGCCGCATAAATCGCGCGTTCCGGCTTCATGCCCATAGCCATCGCCTTTTTAACTAAGTGATTCAAATGGCCGTCTTGAACGAAGGTATCCGCCATGACGTCATCCGTTACGAAGCAGAACAGCTCCGCTACGTCCTCATGAATGAGTACATCCATAATGTCCGGTGTCATCGACTTCTCCTGAATCTCAAGGAACATGCCGTTCGCCATCCGATCGCGCATGCTGTCCACGGCCTGCTCGGTATGATCGGAGTCTACTCCTGCGAACATGAAGCGTGCCAGTTCTAGATCAACCAGCTTCTTCGGAGTATGTCCCTCGATAACGAGATTCGGATAATTGGTGCGGATATGGTGCAGGATGCGGTTCGTTTTGCAGTCCGGATCGCGTAGAACATCGACCGAGTTCATAATCTCGCCCAGGCACACGACACGCTCATCCTTCAGCAGCTCATCGATATCCGCGATATCGATTTCCCCTCCAGTAGTCTCCAGCGGCGTTGCAGGCACCGAGCTCGGAATTGCATACAAGATGTCCGCTGTGCAGCCCTTGCTTGCATTGATCATTTCCTTAACGCCTTCGACGCCGAACACGTTCGCCATCTCATGCGGCTCGGATACGATCGTCGTAACTCCATTTTGAATTAGGCCGTGCGAGAACGTCTGCGGCGTAACCATCGTGCTCTCAATATGAAGATGGATATCGACGAGGCCTGGAATCATGTACTTTCCTGTTCCGTCCACGACTTTGACCGCCTCGAATGCATCCGTTCCGCGATTCCCAATGTAGAGGAAACGCCCATCCTGAATGGCGGCATTCCCTCGTATGAATCGTTTCAAATACACGTTATATACGCTGACGTTCGTTACCAACAAATCTATTTTCATGTATTCCACTCCTCGCTGTCCTTCGTTCGTTGGTATAGAGGTATACATTTAATATTAGTTCGAAGTTCTCACCAGAACGACTTTTTCTTTCGGCAGTACGAGCTTCACGGCTGTACCGCGTTCGAACGGCGTCTCCATTTCGCGATTTACCGTGAATTCGCCAAGCGGCGTTTCGACGATGTATTGATAGCTGCGACCGAGGAAGGTACTGATTTTCACTTGACCGTCAATCTGGTTCCGTCCTGCTTCTACATCCTCAGCTGTTAAGCCGCCAATGCCTGCCGTACATTCGTTGTCTGTAGCAACGAGAAGATCGTCCGGACGAATGGCCCCCTTCATCGAGCTGGACAATGGTTGGCCCGAGCGATGGATGACCTCCATCTTCACTCCTTCTGCGCCGTGTATCGTAATTGCTCCTCCGTCATCATGCATTTCGCCAATGTCGATAAAGTTGTTGAAGCCGATGAACCGGGCAACGAATTCAGTGGCCGGGTATTTATAAATGTTCGCAGGCGCATCCAATTGCTCAATGACGCCTTTGTTCATGATGGCAACCTTATCTGAGATGGAGAAGCACTCCTCTTGGTCGTGAGATACATACACGCTTGTAATCCCAAGCTGCTTCTGAATGCGGCGAATTTCTACGCGCATATTGACGCGCAGGTTCGCGTCCAGGTTACTAAGCGGTTCGTCGAACAGGAGCAAATCCGGCTGAATGACGAGCGCACGAGCGATTGCAACGCGTTGACGCTGTCCACCGGACAATTCTCCGGGGAATCGCTTTTCGAAGCCTTTCAGGTCTACAACCTCCAGCATCTCGTGTACACGCTTCGCGATGGACGACTTGTCCACCTTGCGCAGCTTCAAGCCGTACGCGACATTGTCGAACACGCTCATGTGCGGGAACAGCGCATAGCTCTGGAATACGAAGCCGAAGTTGCGCTTGTTCACAGGTACCCGAGTATAATCCTTTCCTTGGAATAGGAACTTGCCGTCCTTCGCTTCCAGGAAGCCAGCAATCAGGCGCAGCGTTGTCGTCTTGCCGCAGCCTGATGGTCCGAGCAGAGAGATCAGCTCGCCTTCGTTCAGGCTCAGGTTGAAGTCTTTCAAGATCAGGTTTTTCTCGTATGCAACAGATATATTTTGAAGGGATAGCAATTCCATGATCGTTGGCCTCCGATGTATGCTAGTTATTTTTCGTGAAGTAGGAGAGTCCCATTAAGCGTTCAATTGAGAACATAAGCAATGCTGTAATGACCATCAGCAGCACCGAAATTGCTGCAATTGTCGGGTCGAAGTAATTCTCGACATAGGTCAGCATTTGAATCGGCAATGTGCTGACCCCGGGTCCCGTCATGAACACGGAAATATCTACGTTGTTGAACGATTCCAGGAACGCGAGCAGAACACCCGCGATAAGACCGGAACGAATGTTAGGCAGCACAACCGTGAAGAATGTCTGCAGCCGGCTCGCACCCAAGCTCATAGAGGCTTCTTCAACGGAATAGTCGAAGTTCGCCAAGCTTGATGCAATGACGCGAATGATAAACGGCAGCATGAGCACGATGTGCCCGATCAGCAAGCTTGTATATACGGGCAATTCGAATTTCACAACTAAATACTTGAGCATCGTGAAGCCGAGCACGACCCCAGGGATCAAAATCGGCGAGATAAAGATGGCATTGAGCAGCCCCTTGCCCTTGAACTGATAGCGGCTCAGCGCATATGCAGCAGGAACGCCGAGCAGAAGCGCAATCAGGTTGCCGGCAAGCGCGACGATGATCGTAACTTTGAACGTAGACAAAAACATTTCGACATCAAAAATATTGCGATACCATTTCAGTGAGAAACCTTCTGGCGGGAACTTCAGTACCGAACCCTCTCCAAAAGATGTTGCCATAATAATGATGAGCGGCCCGAGCAAAAAGAGAAACACCAATCCCGTAAATACGGCGAGTCCGCGATGTTGTTCTTTCATAAGAAGTTAACCCCCGTTATCCCTTCGGATTCAATTTGCGAGCGAGCTGATTCATAAGACCGATAATGATGAAGGTGACGACAATCATGACGGTCGCAATAATCGAAGCCATATCCCAGTCGTTGAGCGTCATCGCATTCTGATACAGGAACGTAGCGACGACTCGCTGTTTGCCGCCAAGCAGCTGCGGCGTCGTATAAGCCGTTAGACTGCCGACGAATACAAGGATGCTGCCAACGATAAGACCAGGCACACACAGCGGTACGATGACGGTCATAAAGCCCTTCATGCGCGATGCGCCAAGACTTGATGAAGCATTTAACAGGTCTCCGTCAATGTTCTCCATAACACCGACGAGCGAAATGATCATAAGCGGCAAAAACAGATGAATGAGACCAATCATCATCGCGGCCGGCGTATACATGATTTTTAACGGCTCATCAATTAATCCAATGCTGGTCAACAGCTGATTCACCAAACCGTTCTTGCCGAGAATGACCATCCAACTGAAGGAGCGCACAATCGCACTCGTCATGAGTGGGAAGATTGCGAGCGCCAGCAGGATTCCCTTGATACGCGCCTTCTGCCGTGAAATATAGTAAGCAGCAGGGAATCCGATCATTATGCAGGCAAGTGTTGTAACGAAGCTGACCTGCAGTGTAGTACCTAATATTTTCAGCATGTACGGATCGCCGAGCAGCTTCACATAACCGTCGATTGTAAATTGCCCTTCACGGAAGAAAGTTGAGCCAATCGTCATGAAGATCGGGATGATCATGAACAAGGTCAAGAATACGAGTCCCGGAAGCAGCAGCCATATAAATGGTTTTTTCATCAGTTCGTCTCCTGTTTCTCTTGATGTCTAAGCTTGCAATACGGAGATAAAACGATCCATGAACGCCTCTCCATCTACCTCTACACATACATTTGCGTTTGCCTCCCGGCCGAGGCGATTCTGAACGTCGCATACGGTTTGACCGTCGCACAGGTCGCTTCGTGTCTCAACGTCCACATAATAGCGATGCGTCTTGACGATACTGGCATCGATCACGATATAGGCAGCGAGCGGATCGTGCATCGCACACGCTGCTACACCATTGCGCATTCGATACCGCTCCATGTACTGTGCCGTACATGTACGGACAAAGCCTCCAAGCGGTGTGGAATCGAGCTTCTCCAAATGCTCGGGACGCAGCAGTGCCTGACGTGTTACGTCCAGACCGACGATAGTCAGGTCAAATCCTGCATGCAGCACCATTTTGGCCGCTTCTGGGTCAACGTAGATGTTGTATTCCGCCACTGGCGTAACGTTGCCGAACGTCTGCAGCGCGCCTCCCATCATAACGACCCGCTTAACGAGCTGCGGCAATTCGGGACAGGCCCGCAAGGCAATTGCCAGATTGGTGAGCGGCGCTGTCATAAGAAGTGTCAGCTCACCTGGGCGCTTCTTCGCTTCTTCAATGATGAACTGTGCTGCATGCGGCAGCCCTTCCTCCAGCTCCGGCGGACTCATATCGGATAGAGCTCCGCCCAAGCCATCATTTCCGTGCACAGCGTGCTCGAAGAACGTCGGACGCATCAATGGCTCGTTCGCTCCCGGAATGATCGGAACATTGCGATTGAATCCATTCCTTGCAGAGGCAGCTTCTTTTTGCTCGAAATTCAGCGGAACCTTGTTCGCCTCAACATCCGCGCGTTGCTTGTCCTCATCCAACTGCTGCAGCATGTGTATCACTTTTCGTGTATTTAACGTCGCTTGTGAGAGTGAAACATTGCCATTCACTGTCGTCACGCCGACAAGCTCTACTTGTTTGCTTTTCCAAACTAACGCTAATGCAAGTGCATCATCTACGCCCGTATCGACATCCATAATGACGGGCATTTGCTTCGAAGTAGCCGTATCCGCAACCATGATGCCAGCCTCCTGACTATTAATGGGAATAAAAAAGGAGGGTGCGATAAACGGCAGCCCTCCTCTTGATCGAGGAAGTTCAAAAAGGTACCTTGTCGTCGCGAAGTCGCTCTTAGCCGTTGCAACGTATACGTTTTTGAACATTCAATATTTGGACTTTACTCGATTTCACGGTTCCAGCGGTCAATCCAACCGCTCATTTCTTTGTTCACTTTACGAAGGTCAAGCGTCTTCAGGTTTTCAACAACTTCTGGGCCATACGTCAAACCTTTCGCCTCATCAGCGGTCAGCTTCACTTCTTTGTTCGTTGGCGAATCGACGCGAGCCTTCGCATTCGCTTCTTGTACTTGCTGACTCAAGTGCCAGTTAATGAACTTTTCTGCCAGCTCTTTATGTTTCGAGCCTTTTACAATGTTGACCGTGTTCAAGAGCGCATATGCGCCTTCCTTCGGCGTTACGAACTTAGCGGATGGCAGAGCTTCCGTCAAGCTGCCCAAGAAGGTGTCCTGCATTGGTGCAGCCACAACCTCACCTTGCGCGAACATATTAACCAAGTCAGCGGACTTGGAGTAATACTTCACGACGCCAGGATTGATTTCTTTCATCGCTTTGAAGGCCGCTTCCGTATCCATATCCTTGCTGCCCGCTACCTTCGCCGCAAAATCCATCATCATTGGCCCTGTTGTAATCGTAATGTTAGGCAGGGCAATTTTATTTTTCAATTCAGGCTTCCACAGGTCGCTCCATGATTCAATCGGCGTTTTTGCCTCATCGCTGTTCACCGCAAGTCCAAGCTGCGCTACCGTGTGCGCCGGGCCATAGTCTTCGCCGATCGGCGCCTTAGCGATATCATACAGCTGCTCGATGTTCGGAATGTTCTTGCGATCAATCTTCTCGAACAAGCCTTCTTCAGCACCCTGCAGTGCATAGTAGTCGGACAAGTAGATCAGGTCTACCTTCGAGCTGCCTTGACGGACTTTGTTCAAGCGATCCGTGTTGTTGCCGATCTCTGTCACGATCTTAACGTTATACTCTTTCTCGAACGGCTCGTACACGTTCTTCTTCATCGCATCCTCGGCAAAGCCCCAAGTCGAGATAACCAATTCTGTCGGTGCTTCCTTGCCGCCTTCAGCTGCCTTGTCCCCGCCGCAAGCTCCCAGCAGTGTGCCCATCGAAAGTACGAATGTAAGTGTTAACGCTAATTTTTTCATGAAGTCCCATCCCCCTGAAGCCATTCTAAGTTGTGTATCTCGTGTAGTAAGTGTTCAAAAGCGAATCTTAGTGGCCGCCCATTGCGACATAGCGGACAATAACCAGTACGAACAGCACCCACATAAGCCAGTGAATCTTATATTTCTCACCCTTGCCGAATACGTTCGCTACGAACGCCAGCAGGACGTAACCAAGAATACCGAAGGAAATACCGTTCGCAATGCTGTACGTGAACGGCATGAATGCAATCGTCATAAATGCCGGAATCCCAATAACCAAGTCTTTGAAGTTAATTTCCGTAACGGCTTGCATCATCAATACGCCAACGACGATAAGCGCTGCTGCTGTAGCTGGACCTGGAATCAATGCAACTGCAGGAGCCAAGAACAGGGACAACAAGAAGCAAATCCCTGTGGTTACAGACGTAAGTCCTGTGCGTCCACCTTCTGCTACACCCGCGGAGCTTTCTACGAATGCAGTCACGGTACTTGTACCAAGTGCCGCACCACCCGCTACCGCAACAGAGTCAACGAACATCGCTTTCCCTACACGCTTGTTGCCTTCTTCACGATTTTTCATGAATCCAGCACGGTTGGCTGTACCAACCAATGTTCCGAATGTATCGAACAATTCAACGAATGTGAACGTTAGAATGATGGATACGATACCCACACCCATGATGCCAGCGAAATCGAACTCGAAGAAGCTCAATTGTGTCAAATCTGGAACCCAGTTTGCACCGTTCAACGAACTGAAATCGACGCGCCCCATCAAAATCGCAGCGACCGTCGTTCCCAAAATACCGAACAAAATCGCGCCGCGTACGTTCAAAATCATAAGAATCGAAATAAGTGCCAAGCCGATGATTGTAAGCAGTACATCAGGATTGGAGAAGCTGCCTAAGCCGAATACTGTTTCAAAACCTTGAAGCGGTGTGAATGTACCCTTAGGAATATCATTCACGGTCTCAACGGACACGGACAACATTCCGCTATTTTTCAAGCCGACAATCGTAATGAACAAGCCGATACCGACTGTAATCGCATGCTTCAGTGCATCAGGAACTGCTTCAAGCAGCATTTGACGTACATGTGTAATCGTAAGCAGGAAGAAGATAATCCCGGAAATAAATACTGCCGTCAGTGCCATTTGCCATGTGATCGGATGTTCCGAGCCAGCAGTCGATACGACGACTGTTGCAAAGTAAGCATTCAGCCCCATCCCTGGTGCCAAGGCAACCGGGAAATTAACGAAGATCCCCATCGCAATGGTGAAAATACCGCCTGCAATAGCTGTTGCAAGAAATACGGGATACCATTCCATGCCGGTCTTACCGAAGGCCGTTAGAATGTTCGGATTAACGGCCAAGATGTACGCCATCGCCATAAAGGTCGTAATACCCGCCATAATCTCCGTACTAATTGTCGAACCGTTCTCCTTGATTTTGAAGAAGCGCTCCATGTGTATAACATCCTCCCCATGACATCTCATGAATGTGTGTTTACTGCTGCTTCTGTTTCCCCCAGTAACCTGTCTAAGCACAAAAAAAGAACTCAGGTTGTTCTCCCGAGCTCTGGCGTGAAAAGAAGTGAGGCATTCCCTACTCGCACTGCCCGCTATATGAATGAATAGCAAGTTCCCATCCTGATATTGCACACAGATTATGGGCAGGCAGAGCGTATAAGACGAATCTTCTAGCTAGATTCATCCGGAAAGCCGTTCCTCTTCGTAGCCAGATCATTTACGGTGATCTCGTAGAAACTCTCAGGCCAATTCCCAAGATTATACGAAAAAGTTGCGTTATTAGGTTATCTACTCACATTGTATAGGCATTCGGCAGGGTTGTCAACGCCATTTCCGAACAATAAACAAAATATCTTATAACTCGTTCGTGTTTTGTGGCGAAAACAAATCAATTTCTCCATTACTGAAATCAACATTCTATGATGTCCCAGCATGCTAGAATTACAAAAAAAATTTTTCTGGAAAATCAAAGTAAAACTATTGAATTAATTCATTATTTTTTATAAAATGGGTTCATACATTTTTACCCAGTTCTGAAACTATTATGATTGCTTTTTACAAATGGTATTCGGGTAAACATGTAAATCTAGCATTTTGGAGGTGAGTTTATACGTTAAAAATGCCAGCTTTGTCAGACTAGACTATACTCTTTTATACCAAGGAGGAATAGCATTTGGCGAACAAAAACAACAAAAAAGTGCTTTCAATGATCATGTCGATTGCCATGGCAATCAGCCTGATGTCACCAGCGGTGTCAGCCTATGAAGGCCCCGCGAACAATTCAACCGAGAAGCTGCTCTATTTGCGAACAGGCACCGTCGATCTCCAGAATGAAAATGAACACTACGGACTGCAGCATGATGAAGAAAGCACGCAACGCCATTTGTACGTTGTTCAATTCAACGACGTCATCACAGATTCCTCCAAACAGCTCTTGCAACAGGCTGGAGCGGAACTCGGAGATTATCTCCCTGACTATGCTTATCTCGTACGCATGAACCCGCAACAAGCCGGCAACCTCGCCACCAACGATCAGATTTACAGAGTCACCCTCTTTCAGCCAGAATGGAAGAACGGCAACCTCGCCACATCCGAAAACACTTCACCAAGCAACTATGTCATCTCAGTATTCAGGGGCAGTGAGGCAGAAGTTGCCCAATCACTTAAGCAGCAAGCCATCCCCGTTACCGATGTGCAAGAAGGCTACATCGAAGCTGTATTAAGCAACGAATCACTCCCGCTCGTTCTTAATCAACCAGATGTCACCTTCGTCGAATCTAAGCCTCAAGAAGAGATCCTCAACGACTTCGTCACGAATCAAGTTGGGGCTGCTACGTCGAATGGCGTATGGAGCAAGGGATTGACCGGAAAAGGTCAAGTGGTTACCGTAGCCGACAGCGGCTTGGATTCCGGTAATCTAAGCACACTCCATAAAGATTTCGAAGGTCAGCTGCATACGACTCCTGTTCCTAACCCCGAAGGAACATGGAAGGATACGATCGGTCATGGCACACATGTAGCCGGTACCGTGCTCGGCACAGGAGCAATGTCCAATGGGAAATATAAAGGCGTAGCCTATGGAGCCAAACTGTTCGCCCAAACAATTGGCTGTGGTGGTACTTCTATCTGCCCAGGCGACCTGCGCGACTTGTTCGGCTCTGCGAAGCAGCAAGGATCGTTCATCCATACCAACTCCTGGGGCGCCAGCAGCTACAGCTACAATTCCAACTCTGCTCGCGCTGATGAATATACGTTCAACAATAAAGACTTCACCGTATTGTTCGCCGCAGGGAACGATGGCAGCGGGAACAACACCATCAATTCACCTGGCAATGCCAAAAACACCATTACGGTTGGTAATCTTCAAAAAACAAATTCGAATCAAATTGCCCCAACCTCCAGCAGAGGATATGCATCAGATGGAAGAGTTAAGCCTGACCTCGTCGTTACTGGTACCTCAATTATTTCTGCTCGTTCTTCAGCCTCAACTAGACCTGCAAATCCAAATCAGTACTACACCAACATGACCGGTACCTCCATGGCTACTCCAGCTGTCGCAGGATCGGCAGCCATCGTTCGCCAATTTTATACCGAGAACAAGCACGTAACGCCTTCCTCGGCACTCATCAAAGCTACGCTCATTAATGGAGCTGAAGATGTAGGCTATGGATGGATGAGCAGAGAAACAGGATGGGGACGCGTTAACCTCGTGAATTCACTTACCCCTACTGACGGAAGAACCAATAGCTTCATCGACAACACCACAGGTATCAAAACAAACGATTCTATCTCCTACCGCGTCAAGGCCGAAGCCGGCAAACCTCTCAAGATATCTCTTGTCTGGAGCGATTACCAAGGTGCCGTTCAAGCTGGCAAGCAATTGGTCAATGACCTCGATCTTGAAGTAAAAACCCCAACTGGCGAACTCTACAAAGGCAACTGCTTCGTACAAAATACAGCTAGCACAAGCTGTTCCAATTATGACCACATCAACAACGTGGAAAATGCATATCTTTCAACTCCAACTACGGGCGAATATACGGTGACCATCAAAGGATACAATGTGCCACAAGGCCCTCAGCCATTTGCATTAGTTGTATCGGGCAATCATTCTTCTATTCTCGGTCAAGGCCCTGAACAACCAGAACCGGTTGTGCTGAAGGCACCTGAGCAGCTGGCTGTAACGGCAGTCACGTATAATTCAGTAAACCTGAGTTGGAGCGATCCGAACACAGGAATTCAAGGCCTTACGTACGAAATCTATCAACAACAGCAAAAAATCGGAACCAGCAGTCAAACCAATTATGCTGCAACCGGTCTGAGTCCAGGCAATACGTATACCTTTACGGTCAGGATCATTGACGGACAAGGCAATGTCTCCCCTCATAGTCAATCCGTAACGGCTAATCTCCCAAATCCGGAGGGGAATACAGATCCATGGCAGGCAGGTAAGGCATACAAGGCAGGCGATCTTGTCTCTTATAATGGTGTGATTTATAAGTGTGTGCAACCGCATACATCTTTGACTGGCTGGGAGCCTTCGAATGTACCAGCACTCTGGTCTCCTGTACAGAAATAGGTAGCCGCCTCATCACTAACGAAGGAAAGTGAACCCTATTTCAATACCGTAACGCAAAAAGGCTATACCGCGGTTAAACGCGGTATAGCCTTTAAATTGTTAAGATTCGAATGGAATTACTCCCACTCGATTGTTGCTGGTGGCTTCGAAGTTACGTCATACACGATACGGTTAACGTTCTCGACTTCGTTGACGATACGTACGGAGATCTTCTCAAGAATATCCCACGGGATACGTGCCCAGTCAGCCGTCATGCCGTCGATGGATGTTACCGCACGGATACCTACTGTGTAGGAATACGTACGAGCGTCACCCATAACGCCGACACTCTTCATGTCCGGCAATGCTGTGAAGTACTGCCAAATTTCATTGTCCAAGCCAGCTTTCGCGATTTCCTCGCGCAAGATCGCGTCGGATTCACGAACGATTGTCAGCTTGTCCTCTGTTACTTCACCCAGTACGCGGATTGCAAGACCCGGTCCTGGGAATGGCTGACGCCATACGATTTCACGCGGCAAGCCGAGCTCTTCGCCGACTTTGCGAACTTCGTCCTTGAACAACGTGTTCAAAGGTTCGATAAGCTTGAACTTCATGTCCTCAGGCAAGCCGCCAACGTTGTGGTGGGACTTGATCGTCTGAGCAGTTGCTGTTCCACTCTCTACGATGTCCGTATACAATGTGCCTTGTGCCAAGAAGTCGAAGTCGCCCAGCTTCGCAGACTCTTCATCGAAGCAGTAAATGAACTCGTTGCCGATGATTTTACGTTTTTTCTCCGGATCAGATACACCCGCAAGCTTGCTCATGAAGCGCTCGCGTGCATCAATTTTGACCACATGCATATCGAACTTGCCGACGAATGTCTCCATTACGCCTTCAGCTTCGCCTTTGCGCAGCAAGTTGTGATCGATGAACATACATGTCAGTTGATCACCAATTGCCTTATGAATAAGTGCCGCTACAACGGAGGAATCTACACCGCCGCTAAGCGCGCACAATACTTTACGATCGCCGACTGTCTCGCGAATTTCTTGCACCTTGTCCTCGATGAATGTTTCCATCGACCAGTCGCCCTTGCATTCGCATACACGGAACAAGAAGTTGCGAATCATTTCATTTCCGTATACAGAATGACGTACTTCAGGGTGGAATTGTACCGCATGGAAACGTTTTTCCGGATGGCTCATTGCCGCAATTGGAGCATGCTCCGTACCTGCGTCAACGCGGAAGCCTTCTGGAAGCTCAACAACCAAGTCCGTATGGCTCATCCATACCGTTTGGTTTGCTTCCAAGCCATGTGCCAATTCACTGCCTGGCTGGAATACAACATCAGCTTTCCCGTACTCGCGCTTGCCTGCACGCTCAACTTTACCCTTCAGCTGATGCGACATCATTTGCATACCGTAGCAAATCCCCATGATTGGAAGACCCAATTCATAAATACGCGGATCTACCATTGGTGAATTTTCTTCGTATACGCTCGCTGGACCGCCAGAGAATACGATCCCCTTTGGATTCAGTTCTTGAATGCGTTCGATTGAAGTATTGTATGGAACCAGTTCACTGTACACGCCCATATCGCGAATACGACGTGCGATGAGCTGGTTATATTGTCCGCCAAAATCGAGGACAACGATCATTTCATGATGTTGCTTTGTCATTGCCGTGCCTCCCTAATACATATTGTCCACTATTATAACGAAATTGAAAAACGTCAGTCAATGTGTTATGTGATCAAGTTTGGATAACTATATAAAATTACTGGTAAAGTGTTATTATTTTTCTTCAATTTGAAAAGTATTCAAGTTATTATAGGATCGAAACAGTAAAATCATGGAACATCAGCCTCTTCCCATAGCGGTAACAGCTGATCCCCCCTAAAAATCGAGGTGTGTATATGCGAAAATCTGTTCATGGTTATTGTGCACTATTGTTGTTTATTTCCCTCTTCATTCCATCTATAAGAACTGTCAGTGCCGAAAATGCTCCATTGCTGTCTCCCCTTCCCAATACAAGCCTTTACTCTCAGCTTTATCATCTGTCAGACGACACAACACTGCTCGTTGAACCCAATTACGAGAAGAATTATTCAACATTGAATGCGATCAATCTGCCACAAGCCAAAATACTGTGGAGCAAGAAATTCCCCGAAATTTATGACGTATATGTCTTGGCCAACCCTACCAAAATCGTAGTCATGACTCGCGATAACGACAACCTAAAGAAAATCGTTCTCGATCAACACGGGAATACATTATCCCAACAATTATACCGTAATATTAAGCTTAATCTGGAATTAAACAGCATTAGCATCAAGGTGAGATGGTCGCCGCCACAGCAGAACATCGAAGAGCAAATTGTCGTACTTGAGCAGAATTATTATAAAAAGAAGTCGATTGCATCCCTTTACTCATCTCCTTGGATCAAGCCTCTCCTCCGTAAAGATATGCGAATCGAACCTGGAAGTTATGAGCATCTAACTATTATGGATATCGCCTTCCGAGCTCCCAATCTGGTCGTCCAGTACGAAGGGTCTGGCATTATGCAATCCCAATTTTTCTATAAGATCATCAATATTCGTAATTCGCAGGAGTCGACAATTCTAATCGAGGGGAATATACAAACCGATTTCGGTGTACAAGATGGAAACCTCATTATAACAACGGAGCATAACAGTATCGGAAGCCCGTTCGGCCCAGATCATAATAAAGGTAATTTGGTGTATGCTGTGTACGATTTGAACACAAAAAAGCAAATTCATCAGCAAGTATCTACCTTCACAGACAATGATACCTTCGGTTGGAATGCTTCCTACCAAGCCGGGAAGATATGGATGCATGATTTATCAGATAGCAAGTGGATCATTACAGATACATTTGGGAAAGCGTTAATTGAGGAACAAACAACTGTATTCCCAGAGGGGGTTGTACGCTTTATTACATACGCCCCTGTCGACAAAAAAGCGTATTTCATCGTGTACAAACACAAAGAAACAGCCAAATTGCTTGCATTGGAAGTCACGGACAGAAACTGATATTGTTCATAAAAATGGAAAATGCCTCGAAGTCGCAATCCGACTGTCGGGGCATTCTATTGGATTTGCGTATCAAAACCAGCCGATTTTCAGCACCGAGAAGGTTGCAAGAACTCTTAGCTGATGCTTCCGTAGCGAGTTTTGCTTCGCAAAACTTGTAAGGAGCAGCGGAATGTAGGCCAACTACATGAGCAGCTGCAATGTTTCCGGCAGGAAACATACGTCGAAAGCATACGCTGTTCGAGAGTGAATGCAAGATTCGATGCCGAATTACCCATTACATTACTTCGTGATCAAAATCGGCTTATACGAGGTGGCAGGCCACTTGATGGTCGTTACCTACATCCCTGAATACCGGAACCTGCTCACGACAAATATCGGTCGCAAACGGACAGCGTGTGTGGAACTTACAGCCAGATGGAGGATTGGCTGGATTCGGAATATCCCCCTGCAGGACGATTCGTTCACGCTTCAGCTTAGGTATCGGAATCGGCACAGCTGATAACAGTGCCTTCGTATACGGATGCAGCGGATTGCGGAACAATTCGTCTCGCGACGCCGTCTCCATCATGGTGCCCAAGTACATAACGCCGATCCGATCACACAGATGCTCCACGACGCTTAGGTCGTGGGAGATAAACAAATACGTCAAGCCGCGTGTCTTCTGCAGCTTGCGGAATAAGTTAATAATCTGCGCCTGAATCGATACATCGAGGGCAGATACTGGCTCGTCTGCAATAATGAGATCCGGGTCTAGGATAAGCGCTCTGGCAATTCCGATGCGCTGACGTTGGCCACCTGAGAACTCATGTGGAAAGCGATCATACTGATAGGCCGATAGACCGCATGCTTCCATAACCTCAAGCACTCGATCCCGAACTTCTTCCTTCGTGGTCATCCCATGATTCAGCAGCGCCTCGCCAATGGCATCGCCGACGCGAACACGCGGATTCAAAGAACTATACGGATCTTGGAAGATGAGCTGCATCTTCGGTCTCAGCTTGCGCAGTTCCTTCTCCTGCATGCCATAGATATCAACCCCCTGAAACTTCACTTCGCCTTCTGTCTTCTCCAGCAAGCGTATAATGGTACGTCCTACCGTACTCTTCCCGCTGCCGGATTCGCCAACCAAGCCGAACGTCTCTCCCCGCTTGATGGTGAAGCTGATATCATCTACGGCCTTCACATGGCCGACGGTTCGATTGAATATGCCTGAGGTGATCGGAAAGTACTTTTTCAAATGCTTCACTTCGAGCAATGTCTCAGCCATGTTGAATTCCCTCCTCATACAACCAGCAAGCAACCTGATGCCGTTCAGCTGTATCCTTCAGCTGTGGCTGCTTCGTTGTGCACACGGACATGCAGCGGTCACAGCGATCATGGAAATAGCAGGACTCAGTCAAAGACAATGGGTTAGGTACCTGTCCCGGAATCGAATACAAGTCATCCTGACGCTGGCCGATGACAGGCTTCGAACGAAGCAGACCTTGTGTGTAAGGATGCTTCGGATTCTCGAACAGCTCGACAACTTCGCCTTCTTCCACGATCTTGCCGGAGTACATCACGATTACGTAATCAGCGATTTCTGCAACGACACCAAGGTCGTGGGTGATGAGCAGAATAGACATATTCGAATCTTCTTTGATTTGACGCAGCATATCCAGAATTTGCGCCTGAATCGTTACATCAAGTGCCGTCGTCGGTTCATCCGCAATGAGCAGCTTCGGATTACAGGACATCGCGATTGCAATCATAATCCGCTGCAGCATGCCCCCGCTCAACTGATGCGGGTAACTGTCCAAGATCTGTTCTGCACGAGAGATTCCAACCAGCTCTACCAGCTCACGAGCCTGAGCTCGCGCATCCTTCTTCGATAGCTTCATATGCACCATGAGAGGCTCCATAATCTGCTTGCCGATCGTAAGCACCGGGTTCAGAGAGGACATTGGCTCCTGGAATATCATCGCAATATCGTTACCACGGATTTGGCGCAGCTCTTCCTTCGGAATGTGGAGCAGATCCTTGCCACCGAACTGAATATTACCGTTCACCACTTTACCTGCTGGCTCTTCGACGAGCCCCATTATGGACATTGCGGTTACACTTTTGCCGCAGCCCGATTCGCCGACGATGCATACGGTTTCCCCTTCACGAATACGCAGGCTAATATCATTGACTGCCTTAACTGCCCCTGCTTCGGTATAAAAATAAGTACTGAGATGATCAATTTCGATTACATTTTTCATCAACTGTCATTCCCTTACTTCTTCTGTTTAGGATCGAGAACATCTCGCAAACCATCGCCAAATACGTTAATAGCGATTACTGTAGTAAAGATAGCAACCCCGGGCGGTATCCATAGCCACGGACGCTTCTCAAAGTCCATAATGCTGTTCGCCGCCTCAATCATATTCCCCCACGTAGGAGTTGGAGGCAGTACCCCCAGACCGAAGAAGCTGAGTGTGGATTCGCTCAATATCGCTCCGCCCGTACTTAAAGTAGCAGCTACGATAATAAGAGGTGCAATATTCGGAATCATATGGTTGAAGAGCTTGCGCTTGTCATCAAGCCCAAGCACAATTGTCGCCTGCATAAATTCTCGTTCGCGAATACTGAGCATCTGGCTTCTCACCAGTCGTGCTAATCCAGGCCAGCCTATAAAGCTGAGTATAATCATGATGAAATACATACGATATTCCGTTGGTACCTTCCACTCGGACATCAAAGCCCCCAGTATGAACAAGATCGGCATGCTCGGAATTGTCAGCAGCAAGTCAGCAATCCGCATAATTACTTGATCGACAACACCACGATAATATGCCGCAACCGCACCGAGAATTGAACCTATAAATACGGAGATAATCATTGATGCAAAGCCTACAGTTAATGATATGCGCCCGGCTTGCAGCAGCCGTGTCAACACATCTCGTCCGAGCCCGTCTGTACCGAGCCAATGCTTCATCGAAGGTGCTTTGTTCATCATAGCCAGATTGCTCTTGCCATCCACATATGGTGAGAATAGTGGTCCGATGAAACAAGCCAAGAACATAAATATGAAGAAGAACAAGCCGAATACGGCCAGTTTATTTTTTAATAGTTTGTGAAATGCTTGACGCCATAGAGACGTTCGTGCCGCTGCTGGCACCGTCCGCTGAACCTCTGTTACCCCGCCGGTAATGGAAGACATGATGGAACCCCCTTAATGCAATCTGACGCGCGGATCGGCGACTTTATACAATACATCGGAAATAAGTGTGCCAATTATCGTCAAGATAGCAATGAACATCGTAAAGCCCATGAGCAGCGGATAGTCCCTCGTACCGAAGGATTGCATGTACAACTGCCCGATCCCAGGCCAGTTAAAAATTTTCTCGATAATCATCGAACCACCGAACAATCCTGGAAGTTCAAATCCCACCAGGGTGATTGCTGGAAGCATCGCATTGCGAAGCGCATGCCGATACAGCACCACTCGCTCCTTCATCCCCTTTGCTCTAGCTGTCCGAACATAGTCCTGCCGAATAACGTCAATCATGTTGCTGCGGAAATATCGAGTTAATGAACCTACTCCGAGCAATACCATTACTGCTACCGGCATCACCATATGATCCACGACTTCCCATACATGAGCCATCCCTGTAGCATTGCTTCCTGTTGTAATCATTCCTCCGGGAGGCAATATCTTCAAATCAACTGCGAGCAGCTTAATCAGATACAATCCGATAAAGAACGATGGAATGGACATCGCAGCAAATAAAAAGACCATTACGGCCGTATCAAAGAAGGAATACTGCTTGTACGCCGATACAACCCCGATAATAACCGCCAATAGCCATGTGAAAAAGGTAGATACAATGGCTAGCAAAAACGAATTCCACACATAATCATTAAACAGCGTCACTACAGGCTTCTGCTGTGCAAGAGAATATCCAAAATTGCCATGGAACGCATTGGTCATCCAGTTCCAATACCGCTCCAGCACCGGTTGGTTAAGACCATATATGGCCCTGAGCTCCTCCTTCCGTTCAGGCGACAGCTTCGTATTTCCCGCCAAAAAATCACCTGGCATCATTGCAAACAGCACAAAAATAAATAAGGATGCGGCAGACAAAATGAGGATCATGTACAAAAGTCTTCGCAGTAAAAAGTTACTCATGATCGCACTCCTTTTGGAAGTCATTCGCCCCTGGCTGCGAATGAAGATGCAGGCCAGGGGCTCCAATAATCATTATTTCAATTCCCAGTCAAACACGCTTCCAGCTACGCCAGTCAGCGGAGTAACCTTCAAGCCATGGATGCGTCCGTTGTAGGCATATACGGATTTGCGATAGCTTGCGAAGATGTAAGGCATATCATCGTTCAACACTTGGAACAATTCTTTATAGATTTTCTTGCGCTCTTCAATATCCGAGGTTGCCAAGCCCTTCTCGTACAACTCCTTCACCTTCGGGTTGTCATAGCCCTTTACTTCACCGTTCACGAAGCGGCGAACGCCATCCGCAGGATCCACCAGAACTGGCGTTGAGAAGGAAGCAATGTCGTAATCGCCACTGTCTGATTTCGCACCAAGTGCGTTGAAATCTGCGAACAGCTCTGGCTCAAATTGAACCCCTATCGCTGCGTAATTTTCCTTCGCAATCGTTACGAACAAGTCATTCCCCTTACTCTTGGAACCGATAAAGTGGAGTTTCAGCTTTTGCCCGTCCTTCTCGCGAATGCCGTCGCTACCAGGTTTCCAGCCAGCTTCGTCAAGCAATGTTTTTGCTTTTTCCGGATCATAGTTGTATGGGTTAATTCCCTCTTCTGTATATGCCCAAGAAGTTGGTGAACTTGGGATGTTCGCCACTTGACCTGCGCCTTGGTTCGCATCTACGTAGATGGATTGGCGATCCAGTCCATAAGTCAATGCCTGACGAACGCGCTTGTCTTTGAACGTGGCGTGCTCGTGGTTAAATGCCAAGAAGCTATAGTTGCTGGATATAACCGGAACGAGATTCAAGAAGCCCAAGGATTTCAGCTTCTCAATATTTTCTTGTGTTGCCGTGAAGGAACCGTAATCCTGCTCACCTGTCTCGATGAACTGCCACGTATCGCCCTCCGTTGTTTTGTATATGAAATGCTCAGTCTTTGCCTTGCCCTTATAATAATTTTCGTTAGCGACAAAGCGAACCTCTTGCCCAGGAATAAACTTCTCAAGCTTGTATGGGCCTGTTCCAACCGGATTCGCATGCAAATTTTTGATAAAGTCCTGAGATTGACCAGGTTTGTAATCTTTGCCGTAGTAAGCTTTGGACAACACATCCCCGCCAAGAACCGTCAACGCTTGAGCATTTCCTTTTTCCAACGTGACGGAAATTGTATTGGCGTCGATGACCTTAATACCAGAAATGGAAGTTGCTTTGCCTTCTTTGAATGCCTTTGCCCCTTCAATACCAATGATGGACAGATCCTCCTCACCGGAGTAACCCTTGTCATTTACCAGTGTCCATGTGAACGCAACATCATCCGCCGTAATCGGTGAGCCGTCACTGAACTTCAAGCCTTGGCGCAAATGGAACGTAAATGTTTTTCCATCCTCCGTAATCTCCCATTTCTCGGCCAATCCTGGAATCGGCAGTCCCTTCTCGTCATTCGTAACGAGTGGAGTGTACAGAATGGAGGACACGTTGCCGTCATACCCGCTCTGCTGGAAGTAAGGTGTAAATGCACCGCTCGGATCTACCAATCCGACAATGATCGTATCGGTACGCTTCTTCGCTTGTTCTGGGAGCTTCGACATATCCGAAGCACTAACCGGTTCTGTCAACAAATCCGCAGGAGGCGTCGCGGTCTCTCCCGAACTGGAGTTGTTGGATGACACCTGACTTTGTCCTTGGTCTGCAGGTGCGGCACTGTCATTCGAGCAAGCTGCCAGAAGCAAGCTGCTAGCCATCGTTAGAGATAAAAGAAGAAGCAATGTTTTCTTCATGTTGACCCTCCTGAAATGAACAAGTATATTATCGACTATTCCTATAAGCTCAGTAGGAATTTCATAGGCCTAATTATAGTCCAGTGGTAAATTTATGTACATAGTAAAAATGGTTCAATTTATGATCAATAAGTCGGATTTTCCGTATATTTACCACATATTCCTGTAAAAACTTCCGTTTAATCTAAATATCTCTTTATTACACTGATTATCTAACTCGTTAATGAAGAAAAAGCTATCTGCTCAAAAGCATAGTTGTACGGCGATGATGTCAGAGCGGTGACGCTTGGTCATGTGATGGGGTATCGTTCTGTTACCATAGGGATTTTCTATATTTCTGTAAAAAAATTAATAAATATACATTTTAGAGGTATCGCTAACTCTCCGAGGGATTGTCCACCATATAAAGTCAAAAAACACTGTTATTCCACGGTTCATGAACATAAAAGACGACTTTGAAATAGAGACAAAACACCTATCATTCACGTGCATATGTATGTATTTCTATGTATTATACTGCATAGATCCGAAGATTGATAGTTATTTTTTTACATTAAGATTCCGGTCATTAGGCTGCGACTAGTCTCAACGGTTCAGCTATATATAGCGCTTACATTTAGAAAATATTCAAAGAAGCTTGCAGATATGCCTAAGCATATCTACAAGCCTCCTCAACCTTACAATATTCCAAATTCAGTGCCAACCTTCTTCAACACATCTCGTGCAAACTCCAAATCATCAGCTGTATGTTGTGCGGTTACAATTAATCGAACCCGGCCACGCTCTAGCGCTACAGTCGGATATACAATTCCTTGCGCACATATCCCTTCTTCCAACAATCGCTGTGAGAAGGCCATCGTTCGTGCCGGATCACCCACAATAATCGGGATAATCGGCGTCTCACTCTCTCCGGTATCGAATCCGTCTGCCTGCAAGGAAGCACGGAATGAATTCGCGTTGGTCCACAGCCTCTCCGTCAGCTCCGGTTCACGCTGCAGAACGTCGATGGCTGCCAAGCATGTTGCCGCGACAGAAGGTGGAAGCGCCGTGCTGAATAGGAACGAACGCGCCGTATGGGTTAAATAGTCCTTCAACACTTGAGAGCTGGCCACATATCCCCCAACAGCTCCAATCGCCTTGGACAAAGTACCTACTTGAATATGCACCCGGCCATGCAGCCCAAAATGATCGGTAGATCCCTTGCCGCATTTGCCAAGCACGCCGCTTGCATGCGCATCATCGACATAGACAAGGGCGTCATACCGTTCAGCCAGCTCTACAATACTCGGCAGTGGGGCAATATCCCCATCCATGCTGAATACGCCATCTGTTACCACAATCCGTTGACGATACGAGCCGGATTCCTTGAGTACGTCTTCAAGCTGATCCATATTTTTATGCGCATAAATGCGTTTATTGGTTTTCGTTAGGCGGATGCCATCAATAATACTCGCATGGTTCAATTCATCACTGATAACCACATCATCCGGACCAAGAATAGAAGATAGCACACCTAGATTCGTCGTAAAACCAGACTGGAATACAAGTGTAGCCTCCGTCCCCTTGAATGCCGCCAAGCGCTGCTCCAGTTGGTCATGAATGTCGAGAGTCCCCGTAATCGTTCGTACCGAGCCTGCCCCTACTCCATAGTCTTCAATCGCCTCAATGGCAGCTTTCTTAAGGGCTGGATGCTTCGTCAATCCCAAATAGTTGTTCGAAGACATTTGCAGCACACGGCGACCATCCTGTAACGTCATCCAAGAATCGGAGCCCCCCTCCCATACAGTGAGCGGCCGATACCGTCCTTCTGCCTTCAGGCTCTTCAGTTGACCCTCGATTACTTCAAATCCTGCCATTAGTCCAACCTCCCGAATTAGATTACATATTGAATCATTTGAATCCTTCACCTAAGGAACCTATATTGCTCGGTTAAGGTCATGCGAGAATACAATTTTCCCACATTTCCCAGACGCCATTAGCTCAAATGCTTCTTCATACTGATCCAGTCGGAAATGATGCGTAACGAGCGGCTCTAAATTCAAGCGGCCGCGATTGAGCAGACCCTTGATCTGATACCAAGTATCGAACATGCGCCGTCCTGTAATCCCTTCAATATGCAGACCTTTGAAAATAATATCTCTTGCCAAGTCAAATGGTACTTCCTCTGTAGGAATACCAAGCAGAGATACGCGAGCAGCTTGTGCAGCCGCTTTCAAAGCATCGCGGATCGCCCCAGGATGACCGGACATTTCCAGCACGACCTCTGCGCCCTCACCGCCAGTATGCTGCATTAAGGTGTCGACAAGCGGCTCCTCCGCACTATTAATGATGACATCAGAGCCCATCGCTTTGGCCATATCCAATCGGTACGAATTCACATCTACAGCAATTACAGTTCCGCTTCCGCAGGCCTTCGCTACCGCAATCGCCATCAGTCCGATCGGTCCGACGCCGATAACCGCTACACTCTTGCCTACGATATCGCCGGACAACGCAGCCTGCACCGCATTGCCGAGTGGATCCTGCAAGCATGCAATATGCGGCGGAAGCTTCGGATCGTTATGGATGACATTGCTGTCTCGAACGACTGCATATTCCGCGAAACAGCCTGGTATCGTTATGCCGAAGCTGCGTGTGTTCGCGCACACATGCGCATTGCCCGTACGACAAGCCTTGCACATCCCACAGACCACATGCCCTTCGCCTGACACATAATCCCCTGGCTTCACATTCGTCACTTCATTGCCAACGGCAGTAACTACGCCTGCGAATTCATGACCGAACACATTAGGTGTAACAACGGTCCGCGCAGCCCAATCATCCCATTTGTAAATATGAACATCCGTACCGCATATCGAGGATGCCTGCACCCGAATGAGTACGTCATGGGGGCCATAGACAGGTATAGGTACCTCTTGTAATACTGCTCCAGGCTTGCGCTCTGCCTTCACTAATCCGATCATCGTTTGGGTCATAAACTGATTGCCCCTTCCTCGATTTTTTCTTACAATAGAAGCAGTAAATATTTCTAACATTTTCCTGTATAATATATTATACGTTTGTGCGTTATATTGTACATGGTGATTTGTATGATTTTGGAACGGATTGGATGAACAACCAGAGAGGAGTATCCCATGTCAGAACCGATACATAAGAAAATCGGCAAGAATCTACAAGAAATACGCAAATCACGGGGCCTTAGCCTTGATCAAGTATCCGAAATGAGTGGAGTAAGCAAGGGGATGCTGGGGCAAATTGAACGCGGAGAATCGAATCCAACCATTTCTGTTCTATGGAAAATTGTGAATGGACTCCGGATTTCATTTGCAACTTTAATGGAAGAATCAACCCCGAACGTCACCGTTGTGCACATGGACGAAACGACGCCCCTTGTGGAAGAAGAGGGGGATTACCGCGCATATCCAATTTTCCCGTTCGAGCAGGATAAAGGATTTGAAGTATATAGTGTCGTCATCGAGCCGGGCTGCAGCTATACCTCCGAGCCGCATTACGAGGGTGTCGATGAATTCATCATGGTCATGAATGGACAGCTTCAAGTCGGCATTGGCGGAAACACGTATATCCTCGAACCGAATACGGCGCTCCGTTTCACCGCGAACGAAAGTCATACATACATCAACAATACGGATGAAGTAATCCGCTATATCACACTGCTTCATTACCCTACCGTGGGCAAATAATCGAGACGGGCATAGGGCTCTCCTTTTTAATTGTCAGCTAATTTATGGATATGTGGACAATTGCACTTTCCTTTGCACCCGCCTCATCATCTATTAGTACTAAAACAATAGAAGGTGGGATTGTCATTGTCTCGATATGTAATCATTAATGCTGACGACCTCGGTCTATCGAACAGCGTGAATCGCGGTATCTTGGAAGCTCACCGGCTTGGAACAGTCAGCAGTGCGTCCTTAATGATCAACACCCCTGGCTTCCTCGATGCTGTGTCCATTGCTCGATCTACCCCCTCACTGGGAGTGGGACTGCACTGCAATTTAACCTATGGCTCGCCTGTTACCGATCCAGCTCTTATCCCTTCTCTCGTACGAGAGGACGGTTCCTTCCACGGCATGCTGGATGATTGGACTGAGCAAGATATCTCACTTGAACTCGACAATCAGTATCAGCGCATGGTGCAGCATGGTCTTCATCCTACCCATATTGATTCGCACCACCATATCCATTTCTATAGTCAAGGCGTATACGCATGGGTCAAACGCCTTGCTCAACAGGAGCAGCTTCCTGTGCGTGTGCACCCTAGTAGGCCAGATCCCGAACTTCCATGGGTTGCGGACACGCTAATGATGCACACATTTAGCAAAGACACAGGTGTATCCCTGCTCTTGAAGCTGGTGAACAATGCCCCGCAAGGAATCACGGAGATTCTATGCCACCCTGGATATGTGGATGACGATGTTAGGCGCTTATCGACGTGGACGACAGCGAGAGAAGAGGAATTGCAGGTCTTCCTCGATCCCCAAATTTCTGCCCACCTTGCGAGCCTGCACAAGCGCGGTGCTCTTCACTTGGTCCATTATGGACAGCTGCCAACCATTCGCACACATGGCGATCTTCGATATTGGACTGATGCATCTATGTCTATCCCTGCTGCTAAGGAGAGCGCTGCTCCAGTTCACTACCCACGTAAACGCAGAACCGCTTCCTCCACTTCCATACGGAATCGCAAATACGGTAAAAAAAGAAAACGTAGAACCGCGCGTTCCGGTGCCAGACTTACTCGACGCAGCAGTAGACGTATCAATAAGCGCATCAATAGACGTCTCCGCAAACGTCCGCTTAGAGGAGGAGCCGTGCTTGCCAAGAAGCGTGTACGAAGCAAAACATCTTGGCAAAATCGTCGAATCTCCAAGAGAAAAAAATCTGCGTAATTCCTATCAGGCATAAGTCTCCATGATAATCGGCGGAAATAAAAAAATGAATCCTCCCTAATTGGAGGATTCATCGCTTATCTCGATTACAGTCGCGAAGCACTCGTGCACAGCCATCAACAAACTGCTGCTGTACAGCTGCATTCCCTTGCTGCCCCCCGAAGAAAAGCAAATTGCATGCAGTTATAAATTGATCTAGCGGTTCCTTATCACGCTCCAAGTCTTGATGTTCTGTATGGCGTGTCGGATTGCTTGCAGATGGAATACGAGTTCTGGCAGCTTGCCCAGCATACTCATTCCATGTCATTCCACATGGCTTAGCACCGTATTTGCGCTCGACAAGCGACCAAGCGATACGCCCCATTTCCTGTACGCGACTCATACGGAAGCTGTGCTGCTGCGCATGCACCAGTCGGCGAAGTTTGCGCTGCATCGCATTGCGCTGCCATGCCCATTTCATAGTGAGCAATAGAAACACGATAAAGATCACGCCACCAAATAGGAGAACCGGCATCTGTGTAACCGCCTTGCGGACAAGGGATAGCAACGCTGTACCAATCCCACTGCGGGAAGCCTCGCTTGTCCATTCCTCGGGAACACGCTGAAGCGCATGCCATTCCTGCTCAATATGGGCACGAGTGGCCTGTACTCTAGCGTCCCACCATTGTGCGATCTTGTTGCCGAACTGACGAACGGCGCCCCAACCCTCTCCAGTCTTCTCGGCTGCTGCATCGTTCAACATCGCGACAACCTCTGGTGGCGTACGGTACCCGGCTTGTTCTGATGCAGCAGTAGATAATCCGCCCGTACCTTCGCTTATGGGAGTAGAAGCCGTAATGACGTCAGGATTCGAAGCAGCCACAGAGCCTCCTGGTACGCCTATAGGCGGAGTCGCTTCAAACGGCACCCATCCTATGGAGGCGAAATACACCTCAACCCAGGAATGAGCATCCGTCCCTCGAATTGTGTAATGTCCAGGCGAATCAGCTTCTCCCAGAGCGAACCCCTTCACCCAGCGGGCTGGAATGCCCTGAGTTCGAAGCAGCACGGCCATTGATGTCGAGAAATGATTGCAATACCCCTGCCTCGAGTCAAACAGAAAATAATCGACAAAATCCCTTCCGGCTGGCGGGACGGTTGTATCCGACTTGGTATACATGTATTCCTGCTGCAAAAACTGCTGCACCCTCCGAACCTTGTCATATTGACTGTCCGCCCCCGCTGTAATGCGTTTACCTAGCTCACGAACGCGATTCGGAAGCGCCTCTGGCAGCTGCAATCCCGCCGCACGTATATCATCCGGCCAAGTCTTCTCCGGTGCTGATTGAAGCAGTTCTGTCTGAAAACGAAACACCCTTGTCTCATACTGATAGGTTAATGGAATCCCCGTCGTATCCGATATTCCGATGTCAGCTCCGTACCGTTCAGATAGAGGATTATAACGGACGAAATACTGTGAAGGAACTTCATTCCCAGCCTCTTCCGCATTAGCATTAGGAACCCAAGAGGTTATCCGCTCAGGAACCCCTCCGAACAGCAAGGGATACTTCGGCTTGAACCCCTTCCATATAATCGTCTGTTGAAAAGGTTCCGACCACCCTTCATGCCCACCCGTTTGGTCTAATTTCAAAGAGCTTGACAGTTCAATTTTCTCTTCTCCCTTTTGCGGGCTCGTCCAGCCCCTCCCCGTATAGATGGATTTGCTCTCTCCCCGCCAATACGTAGGCTCAGGAGATATCGCGGTGAACCATTCCTCATTATTGTCACGCAATGGTCGTCCCAGCTCAGAGTCGTCTGTGCTATAGCCTGTTACCATCATCGATGTACGGACTTGGTCCTGCCCCTCTACAGCCGATCCGTTATTCCCATCTTTTCTTCCCCTGCCTCGTTCCGCCAAATCATTTGGTTGTAATGACTGCGTCAATGCTTCGAACGATGCCAGCGGCATTGGCTTCGGCCATGCATACACCTGCCTGATTCCTTCAGCAATCCCAACCACGGCTAAGGATAGCAGCAAGGCGCACAACAACCAGCTAAATGGCCAATGACCAATTCGTGAGCGTTCTGTATCAGATTCCAACTGTTCATCCAAATACAGCCACGCTGACAAGAGCAATCCCCAGCCAACCGATCGCGCGATCGATCCCGTTATATCAAGACCGAATCCCAATTCGAATCCGAATAAATAAACAATTGTTGACACCGTAAAAAAGAGCACCGTCCTGCGGCTTAACATAAGCGATTGAATCGATGACGCCAGCATCGCCCAACCGATGAGAAGAAGCAGTGTCCGCAATTCACCACTTGTGTTCAGCCAATGGCCATCCATCCAGCCATTGATATCTGTGCGCAGTGCGGTACCGATTCTTCCTATGCCTGCTAACAAAGAACGGACAAACCCTTCACCCATTAGCCAGGTGTCTGACGCATGGGGAAGTACTCGAACGGAGCCGAACATCCAAGCGGTCGTTCCAATCGCCACCATCCCATACAGAACCACAGACAGTGCAGTATGGTGAACAATTAAGCCAAGAAGCAAATATATCGCCACCGCAACGAGAAATGGGCGAACATCGCTCAAGTCAATATTGCCTCCCACCTCTTGCAGGGGATAGAACCACTCTGCGAACAAGGCGAAAAGCAGTACAGTAAATCCAGCAGCCTTCCAACGCATCAACCAGGTAAGCTTGCTGCTTGGAGCCGCAGATGTATGCAGCGGTTGCGATTTACCCTTGTGCTGTCGTCCAACTGTCGGTAGATACACGATACTCACCTCGGTTCTCACTATCGTTCATTCGGTCACTGCTTCTCACTCCGACTCGCTCACTTGCTGCCGCCGAGACACTCGCATTCGCTGTGTTCTGGCTGCCCACAATTCTAGTCGCTGATGGCTCGAATCGTTGCATCTCGTCAGCATTCAGCCATTGATCCACTTGGTGAAGCCCCGTAAAATGCTGTGCAGCCCCCCACTTCTGGGAGTGTCTGTCCCAACTTACAACGGCAAGCCTTCTAGGGACTGCTGCATTTGCATGCACCATCGAAGGAGTTCCCTCTTCATAGTTCCAACGGTGTTCTACACGCTTGCCCAGCTGCTCGGCAGCGAGTGCGATAATAGCATTCCGAGCACCATGCACACTAGCTCCATCACTAATCCAGAATAAGCGAACGGTATGTCCCGCTTCCATCTTCTGTCTTACAAGGGCTGCTGCCGCTGAAACCGTTGCTTCCATTTGTTGCAGCAGCTTCGTTTCCTTTTGCAAGTCACCCATATTTGCCTTCGCGCTCGATTTCTGATTCGCAGTCGTTTTGGTATTTGTACTTTTATTTGTGTTTTTATTTATGTTCGTATTTGTTTTTGAGTTCATGTTCGTCGTATGCTGAGTCAGCTCATTCCGCCACCCTGTATCATCCACTGCAATATCCCATTGTTCGAGTTGTCCCGCTTCAGGAACACGAACTGCAAGCAATCGGCGCTTCGCATACATTCTCCAGTCAATAGATCTCCATTGATCCCCGGCACGGTACGTTCGAAGCTCAGCACTTCGCATCCCACTCGTCACTGCTGTGCACGGCTCGCCCCCTTCTCCATATAAGGATGGGGAGAACAGCTCTGAGTCTAGTTGTCGCTCAGTCGTCCCAAAGATGCTTGTGTCCTCAGGGCCTCCCAAGCTTTCCGTAATTTCCATTGCATATTGCTCGTTAGCCGACCCATTTCCTGTGCTGAGATCAGGCGCAATAATACATACAGGCGCATTCTCTTCACTCGGACGGATGATTACATTGTGCTTGAACCAACCGAATACATCCCCATACTGAAGCTCAATGCGGGTAAGCTCATATACACCTCGCGGAGCCCCTGCAAAGGATGAGGTAAAAGTAAGAGATTGGCGGCGGCGAGGAAATAGAAGTCGTCGACACATCCACACCCCTCCTTCCCCTCCTGTACGAGTCCAGAACTCTGTCATTCGCAGCCACAATACAGGAAACGGACGCTTCATTGTCATGGTGACGAGAAATACCATGTTCCTGTTTTCATTGCGCTGCGGAATAATCGGTTGGTGTACAGTCAGCACCGAGCGTAGCCTGCTTCCTATCCAATAAGAACGGGCGCTGCTAACCAACATGACACCCAATATGGCTACCAGGAAGCAGACTGCAGCACTTTCCCGTTGAAACCCGATCCACGCCAGCGCCAAGCAGCCGATAGCTGTGAATAGATGTCTTAGCGCTTGCTTCATTGATAATCTCCTCCGAACCATATGCGCTTCCCTGCTTGGCGTAAGTTCGTCTGCTCTCCTTGAACAGATGGGAACTGCACATCCCTTGCATGTGTACGATAAGTGGAAGCTTGTCTAGTCCTTCCAGCCAGACTCGTAGAGGCTGACGAACCACCTCCGCTCGTCCCCTTCTTGCCTGCAGAACCCGATGGGAATCCGGGTACAGCTGTGTGACCCAGCACCTCCAACACAATTTCCTCAGCCACAATGCCTGCTCGTACGGCATGGTTGTGGAGCTGCAGCCGATGCGCCAGTACATAGACTGCAACAGCCTTCACATCGTCCGGCACGGCATAAGTTCGTCCCTCTACCCAAGCATGTGCCTGTGCTGCGCGCATCAACGCAAGCGTTCCCCGGGGACTGACCCCGAGCGCTACCGATTCATGAGTACGAGTCGCCAGCGCCAGATCCGCCATATAGCGGCACAGTGCTTCATCTACATGCACCATATGCACGCGCCTCACGAGTAAGCGCCATTCCTCTGGAGTCCATAATGGCTTAACACGCAACAATGGATGCTCTTCTCGCTGGCGGAGCAGCATATCTGCCTCATGTTCAGCATGCGGATATCCAATAGATAATCGCATCATGAAACGATCTGCTTCCGCCTCCGGCATCCGATACGTACCTTCGAAATACTGCGGATTCTGAGTACCGATCAGCATAAATGGATCCGGAAGTGGACGCGTCATGCCGTCCACGGTCACCATCCGCTCCTCCATCGCTTCAAGCAGAGCTGACTGCGTCCTAGCAGGGGCTCGATTCAACTCATCAGCGAGCACTACATTCGCCTGGAGTGCTCCTTCGCTGTAGCGCAGCTCACCGCTGCTTGGCTCCCAAACCATACTGCCCGTAATATCAGTAGGCATCATATCTGGCGTCATCTGAATGCGACGGAAGGCCCCCCCTGTCACTCGCGCCATGGCACGTGCCAGTACCGTCTTCCCAACCCCAGGCACATCCTCAAGTAGAATATGTCCCCCGCTTATCATCGCAAGCCCCGCCATCGTAATCACTTCTCTCTTGCCCACAATGACCTGCTCCATACGTTCCAGATAAGCAATCCAGCCCCGCTGCGCGAACTCGGCCAGCCACACATCTGTATCCCGCTGGGGACGCTGTCCACCACTAACACTCCATTCATTCGTCATGCGATTCCCTCCCTATCAACTCTGAACGGTGTATATCATTTTTAACTTTCTTTTCTGTGCAATTCATAGACAACAACATGACAAAAAAAGCCCGGAACGATTCCCGCGTGCCTCTGCACGTCCTGTAATCGTCCCGGGCCGTTCTATATACCAGTGTCGCCCAAGCTATTTGTTTTCAAACCTATCAATTTTGCATTCTCTTATCCATAGCAGGTACATTTTCATCATACATCTACTCTTTATTCCATCTACTCTTGCTTCTCTATTGGTTTAAGCGGGGACAGCATATAACTAGTCATCTTTACACCGAATGCATCCAACACTTGCCGTAATGGTACCCATGTTACATACTTCTCGGTCACAATACGAAGAGGCTGCACCTTCACCTCACCGTCCTCTCCTGATTGTCCAATCAACTCCATCTTGCCCGCTCGTACATCAATGCCAACCAAACTATTGTTCCACTCCATATCTACCCGTTCCAATTCTGTATTCCATTTCACGGTACCGTTCAATCGCTCCACCAGCATACGAAGCGGAACATAGGTAAGATCCTGATAACTCATGAACTGATCCGGCGCAAATTCAAGTTCACCTTGCTCCGTCGCAATCGTCAGTTGTCTGTCCAGCTTCACTGGTTCAGCAGGCTTCTGATTCGTCTTCGGATCCGGTGTGCCGCCTGCGGTTATGTCTGGCTTCTGATCTGGCTTTTGACCCGGCTTCTGTGCCTTATCGTTGCTCACTGTCTGAATCGGCTTCACGTTGGCCTCTATCCATGCTTTACTTACGGAGGTTCTCGACCAGCGCTGCTTGGCAGCCAGCTTGAACTGCACAGGTTTCACATAAGAAGAGAGCACATCAAAGGTATACCCCTTCGTTTTGTAGTAGCGAATAATTTCCGGCAGTGCCTTCACGGTCTCGCCATGCCCTACCCCATCGTGCATGAGCACGACGGTTGACGGAAGCAGAGCACCGTCTTTGACGCCTTGAACAATCTCCTTCGCAGGAACACCGCGCCGCTTCGAATCGTTGCTGTCTACATGCCAGTCATAGACGAGATAGCCTGCCTGATCCATCAAATCAAAATACTGCTTGTCAAAGTTCAAAAATGTACCGCCTGGAGCACGAACAAGTTCTGGCTCATAGCCTACGATCTTCTTAACAGCCTCGCCTGTACGCTTGATTTGACTCCAGAATTTACGAAAATCACTGTACAGCTCTGAATAATCATGATTATAACTATGATTGCCTAATGCATGGCCTTCATTTACAATTCGCTCCACTAGCTTGGGGTTCCGTTCTGCTTGCTGACCTAATACGAAGAACGTGCCCTTCACTTTCTCCTGCTGCAAAATATCGAGTACTTCTTTCGTATGTACACTTGGTCCGTCGTCGAATGTCAGATACACGACCTTATCCGGCTTATTGGCAGGGACTTCAGACTTGCTCTTGCTGCTTACTAGAACCGGTGCAGCCGCAGGCTCAACACCAACCTGTTGCCCTGCAATCTGTGAAGAAACAGCCGCTGACAACACAGAAGTCTGATCTCCGACCCCCACCAGTGTATGTGAACTAGATTCATGCCTATCCACCTCATGCCCTGACGAAGCATAAGCGATATGCTCCGTTGGCGTCTGTCCATCTACGAACGTCAACGTTCCAATCAGAACAAGCAAGGCGCATAGCGCCGTAATCATTACCGATTTCAACTTGTCATTCATCATTATCATCGTCTCCTTCTTCCCTCTCGTAGTGCAGTCAATCGTGGACTTGTCCTTGTTTCTATTACCCTATTGCTAGATTATATGGCGGAAATAAAAAAAGATGACACCGAATGGGTGCCACCTTCATTTCATTGCGGCTACTCCTTGATCATACGATTTCATCCGTTGAATAACAACATTTTCCTATTCAAAAAAAGGGGACATCGATTGGATGTCACCTTTTCCTCGTTGCTGCTACTATGAGCATATGTAAGTCTTCAACTCATACTCTCTTAAACGCAATAATCCACTTACTCTCACAACTCAGATCATCGATTTAGAACAGGTACCATGTCTTTGTTCCAATATGCACTAGAATACAATCCTATCAGCATCATCCATAGTACAATCTCACTCCCGTCTGATCCGAGCAGAGGAAGTCCTGCACCGCCGTTCATGGGAACGAACCCGAAAATCCCCCCGATATATAACAAGCTCTGGATCCCCATCATCCCGCTCACCCACATACCAATTCCTCTAGCAAACGGATCACGGAATATCAGCGCTGAATTATACATCGTAACGATAATAACGCCAAGGCAGATTATCAATACCAAGCCTCCTGCCCACCCAAACATATGCACGATCGTCACAGTTAAATTTTCACTATCTAGGTAAGGAAGAAGTCTGCGGATATTTTCAACTCCGTTCCCGAACCATCCTGCTTCGTGAAACAACTGCTGTGCCACTTTTTGAGTGTAACCCCCGTCTCCGTCTCTCCAAATGCTATGAAACCATCCTCCAAATCTGCGATTGGCCATAAAGCGCAGACTCTCTATGAACCAATAGCAGATTCCGCCTGTTAGGAGTGTCACACCGGCCGCAATCGCCATGTTCTTGCTCTTCACTCCTACCAGCTTAAGCACGATTATTCCTCCGACAAGATAAGTGGACACTTGAAGCAGATTCCCATTTACAAGAAATACAATGATTGGCAGTATAAAAAGAACCATTTTCGGGAGAATAGAGCGATACGGGCTCTCCGGTTTTCTGTTCCACATCGAATACAAAGATAAGAGGTATAGATACGGACTCATATAAATGATATCGATAGGAATGCCATCAAGGATAGGAATTCCCTTAAGTCCAAATTGAGGGTACCCATTTATGATGTACACGGGAAAAAACACAGTATACACATTTAAACACAACGTAATGCCATATATCCATGCTGCTTCTTGTTGCAATTTCAGATAACCTACCCAAAATGCAAACAAAAAAGCCACCACCCCCGGTACTAGACGCCATGCATAGCCCTCGGCAGATAATCGATAAATATCTTGAGGATTCCCAGCTTGCACGGCGAACAATCCAAGTACACAAATGGAAATCCACACCAACACGGAAATCCATAGCTTCCAAGGCGCCTTAGGACGATGCACCTGATTGAACTGCGCCGCCACAACCGAAGGCTCTCCCATATTGCGAACCGCTTGCTGCGCAGCCGATGATTCATCCATGCCTTGATCCATCCTATACTCGATCTCATTCAATAGATGATCCTGCAGTTCTGCCCGAATTTCGTTGTGCATTTGCTTGGCCTTCACGTGAGCTAGAACCTCACCCACAAATTTTTCAAGGATCGAGTCATGCTGCGTGACTCTTGATTCCTGATCACTTCGCATCCTTATACCTCCCCCAGCACCTGATCGAGCGAACGACGGAATAAGCGCCATTCTTGCGTCTTCTCTTGCAGAAGCTTACGCCCCTGATCCGTAATTCGGTAGTATTTGCGGGCTCTGCCGTTTGCCTCATTCCAATAAGCTTCCACCTCGCCTTTACTTTCGAGTGCATGAAGAATTGGATACAGCGTCCCTTCCTTCAGAGCGAACAATCCCGAAGACGCGGCTTCCAATCGCTTGGACAACTCGTAGCCATACATTTCTTCCTTCTCCAGCATGGACAAGATAAGCATAGCCGTACTGCCTTTTAATAGTTCCTTGCTAACCTTAGGCTGCATGATATCGATTATCCCTCCCACATCTATGTAATACCTAGATATACTATATATCGTAAATCTAGGTATTGGCAAGTATAGGATCAAGGACAGGAATATGAGTATTAACTTTCAGCCGTTCCGTGCTGCATCCAAAATAATACTTGCCATCTCAACAACGTATCTGGTACTATATTCCTCGCTCTCTTTTTATTCATTTCACCTAGCATCACTAGTATGGCACGCCGCAATACGAGAAGATGACGGAGGTGGAGAATGCTCTTTTTTACTTTGGCTCGCAAAAAGTATCTCAGTAATTTGCAATACCGCAGTGCCCATATGGTGCACAACATCGCCAGCTTCATGTTCGGATTTATCTACATTTCGATCTGGACAGGGATTGGCGAAGGAAGGCCGCTTGGCGAGTATGGCTTGAATGGCATTGTAAGCTACGTCGCTTTCAATCAAGCTAGCTTGTGGGTCGCTGCCTTTCTAACGAATGGACTTGGCATCCAGCAGTCCGTCCGAACCGGACAGATCGCCCTTGATCTCGTTCGTCCCGTTCACTTGTTCTATCAGCTGATGAGCAAGGAATGGGGGCAAATTGCCTACCAGTTCGTGTACAAGTTTTTACCGATCTACATTTTATATTTCTTCGTAATGCCGCTTCACGTCCCCTCTACGATTATCACTTACGTGTGGACCGCTGTAGCTTTGACGCTGGCCGCGTACATTTCAATATGCCTGAACTATCTGATCGGAGCCGCTGCGCTCTGGACGACAGAATCAGTCTGGCTGTACTGGGTCAATTATGCGTTCAGCATGCTGCTGTCGGGCTTTCTCATTCCAATCGAATGGCTGCCATCTTGGCTTGCCGACATTAGTCGTGCCTCATTCTATCCGTTCTTGCATTATGTCCCTACTCGAATCTATCTCGGCATGGAATCCCCGTCCGCGCTGTTAGGTTCGCTGATGTGGTGCATCGTATTCACCGCCGCATGTCTCGCCGTTACCGGGATTATGCGACGCAAGGTGGAGGTGCAGGGCGGATGAAGTGGATTCGTATGTATGTGCTGCTTGTTCGCGCAAGTATTCGCAGCCGCATGCAGTACAAGTTTAATTTCTGGTTCTCTACGCTAATGGCGGCCGTTATCAGTGTCGTCGAATTTCTTATGCTTGCAGTCATTTTGCTGAAGTTCGGCCATATTCAAGGCTGGAGCTTGGCGGAGGCTGGATATTTGTATGCCATCCTATCCTTGTCCAAGGCAATATACCGAATGATTGCTTCGGACGTGCACCACTTGGAGAACTATCTGGTTAACGGAGCTCTTGATAGTCTGCTCCTGCGTCCTGTCCCTGTACTGCTGGCACTGATGTCACAGAATTTCTCCATTAGGCTCGGAGAGTTCATCCAAGGGACGGCGATATTGACCATCTGCATGAGTATTATGATGCGCAGCGGACAGATTGGATGGACTGCCATACCGCTCACGATATTTGTCATCTTATCGGGTGCCGTCCTGCTGTTTGCCATTGGATTGTTAACCGCATCGGCCGGCTTCTGGGTAACCCGTATCGAGGAATTGCAAAACATTACGGAGGATGCTGCTCGTACGGCAGCGCAATACCCAATGACCATCTATCCGAAATGGATGCAAGGAGTGCTGCTTAGCATCATTCCCGTCGGGTTCGCGAACTATATTCCTTCGCTCTACATCTTGCGTCATCAATCCGGCATATGGCTAATTGGTCTGTCCACCGCGATTACGGCCGTCGTGTTCCTGATTGCCCTGCGCGTGTGGAAGATTGGGATTTCCCGTTATCAGAGCACAGGAAGCTAAGCTGATGTCCATATTGAGCTCAATGCAGAGCCCGATATGGAACTCGATATGTAGTTCGGTATGAAGTTCGATCAGCAGCTTGATATGAAACTAGGTATAGAGCCGACTGTAATAACGGCACAATTAACCTGAAAAAGCAACAGGCAACACACGTAACGAACGGAATTAAAGGGGGATACTCGTGATTACCGTAACCGATTTACATAAACGTTTCGTCCGGCCCGCCCCGAAGGAAGGTGCCTTCAAGGGCATACGCTCCCTGTTCTCTCGCGACAAGATTGTGAAGGAAGCTGTTCAGGGCATCAGCTTCACGATCAATAGCGGTGAATTTGTCGGATATATCGGGCCGAATGGCGCAGGCAAGTCTACGACAATTAAGATGCTGTCCGGTATTCTACATCCGACATCTGGCGACGTGCGGATATTTGGACTAAGTCCTTATAAGGCGCGTCGGCAGGTAACCCGCCGGCTTGGTGTCCTCTTCGGACAACGGACTCAACTATGGTGGGATCTCCCAACGCGAGATTCCTATGATATTCTGTCCGCTATGTATGGGCTCGATCCTGCAGAGAAGCAGAAGCGCATCAAGCAGCTGACCGAACTGCTGGAGATGGACGAATTCATGAATACGCCCGTCCGTCAGCTCTCGCTCGGGCAGCGAATGCGCGCCGATATTGCGGCCGCGCTGCTGCATGATCCGGACATTCTGTTCCTCGATGAGCCAACGATTGGCCTTGACGTCATCGCCAAGCGGAATATTCGCCAGTTCCTGAAGACGATTAATCAGGAGCTTGGCAAGACGATCCTACTGACAACGCATGACATGGACGATATCGAGCAGCTATGCAATCGCGTTATCGTCATTAATCATGGCAAGCTCGGCTTCGACGGCACAATCGACGACTTGCGCAAGCGCATCGGCTTGCCGACTGTCATCTCGGTTACCTATCGAAGCAGCTGCCAAATCCCTGACCAATCTAAAAACGTACCCAGCCCGCTTCGCTTCCGCGAGTTGAACGGCCAGACCTTGACCGTGGAATGCAATCGCGAGGAACTGAGCGCTATGGAAGTACTCCGCATACTGGGTCAATTTGGCGAAGTGGAAGACGTCCATATGGAAGAACCGGATTTCGAGGATGTTATCCACCGTGTGTACTAGGGCAGCTCACGATTCAAAAAAGGGCAGCCCCAGCAGTCAATGTTGAATTTGGTGCACCGTATTACTTTGAACTTGCATGAAAAAAGACGCTTCCGTTCCACTAATCCAGTGGTTTTGGAGGCGTCGTTTTCTCCCTTGCGGGACTTATTCATTTGTGATCCCCTGATGGGGACAGCCCTTCCTATATAGATGAAGCGACGTTATACGAGCTCGCGTACCGCTTCCAGCACTTCATTCGTATGTCCCTTCACCTTGACGCTCCGCCATTCCTTGATGAGCTTGCCTTCTTCATCAATGAGGAAGGTCGAGCGAACAATGCCGTAATATTCGCGGCCGTACATCTTCTTAAGCTGCCATACTCCGAACAGATCCGCTACTTCATGCTCCATGTCAGACAGCAGCGTGAATGGCAGGCTGTGCTTCTCAATAAATTTGGTATGCGACTTGATCGGATCTGGGCTAATGCCAAGCACGACAACGCCATGTTTCTCAAAGTCTCCATGATAATCACGGAAATCACATGACTCCTGTGTGCAGCCTGGCGTCATATCCTTTGGATAGAAATAAATCACGACTTTCTTGCCCCGGTAGTCGCTCAGCTTCACGTCCTGTCCGGTAGATGCCGGCAGCGTAAAGTCAGGGATAACTTGTCCAAGTTCAACTTGAGTGGATTGTGTCATTGTTTGAGGCTCCTTCCCGGCAGCCAAGACTGCCGTTCTATTGCATTAAGCTTATCATCCCCCACTCTTTTTTTCAAAAACGACGAGGCTTAGATTCTAATTCTCTCTCCTTTGTATAAAAAAATCGCCTTCCAAACCCATTGCTGACTTGGAAGGCGACAACCTTTTCGATTATGATCCTGCCCCGCGGTATCGCTTAACACCGATGTTCCACAGCGTTAACCCAAGGGCGAAGAAGATAACTCCCACAACCGGTGTCAGGAGCGCCATCTGCTGCAATCCTTTGCCCTCCATGAAGTAAGAGGCAGGTATGATGCCCACAAATGCGAACGGCAGAATCCATGTGAGCAGCACTTGAATGAACCGATTGTAGATCGTTAGCGGATAACGACCGTAGCTCTGAATATTCCACACGAGCGGCAGAATGCCTGTCGGCGCATCCGAATAGAATGAAATCGATGTTAGTGCAGAATAAATGCCGAAGTACAGCATCACCGATCCGATCAGCATCACGAACAGCATGAGCAGCTCCATGATGCCGAAGTCGAGACCAAGCCTGTTCCAGCAAATGCCCATCATGATTGCACCGACGATAGATCCGATAATGGAGGGGGGATCTACATTTTCAAGGAGAATCTGAAATAGATTATGCGCTGGACGCGTCAATATCCGGTCCATTTCCCCTTTTACGATATATCGCTCACTGAACCCCCACAGATTGAAGAAGCAGCTGAATATGCCATATGGAATCATGAAATAGCCATAGACGAACACCATCTCATCACGCGTCCAGCCAGCCAATGTTGGCGTATGCATGAAGACGATGAAGATGAAGATTAAATTCGTGACCTGAAAAAGTAGATCCGATGCGATCTCTATCCAGAAGTCTGCACGATAGGTAAGTCGTGTTTTAATATAGTTTTTCAAATACTCACTAACAAGTCCGAAGTAATACATCGTGATCAACCTCCCTGCACGAACAAGCGTCTGCGCGCGGAACGCCACAGCAGCACAATTGGAATAACAAGCACTACCGCCCACAGCAATTGGATGCCGAGCGCCGCCCACACTTGATCGCCCGCCACTCTGCCTGTAAATACAGAGCTCGGCAAATACGTGATCGCTTGGAATGGCAGCCATTCATTCAACACGAGCAGCCAGCCTGGGAAGAAGCTGATCGGTACAATAACACCGGAGAACAAATCGACGACTACCCGCTTCATACGAATCATGCCCTCATTATTTTCGATGAAAAAGGCCGTCAATCCCGTCAGCATATTCAACTGCGAATTGATCAGGAAGCTCATGAACAGCATGACGCCGAATACCGCCCACTGCTTCGGATCTTGCGGAAGCTTCACCGGGAAAAGAACACATGCGATAACCATACCCGGCCCCATGAAGAGCAGCAACCGGAACAAGCCTTCGCCGAACGCCTGCATCAGCTTGACGAATAGGTAGTTGTAAGGCCGAATAAATTGGATCGCTACGCTGCCATCTCGAATTTCCGTGGCAATATCACGATCCATGTTGTTGAAGTAAAAGGCGCGCGCCATCCAAGATACCGCGATGTAGGTCGTCATCTGGTCAGCCGTAAAGCCTGCAAGTGTTCCTTGTCCGCCGTAGATCGCTTGCCAGGTGAAATAATACACGCCAATGTTGAGCGTATAGATGAGAATGCCGGAATAGTAATTAACACGGTAAGCCAGCATCAACAGGAAGCGAATGCGGATAAATTCAAGATATGCGCTAGCCATGAGTCACCGCTTCCTTCTCTTCCTTCTCCTTGTCGTTCTCTTCCTTGTGCTCAAGGTCCTCTATCTTCGACTCTTGCGCATGCATAGCCAAGAGAGGGCTCAGTCCTTCCGGCTTCTCCGCCGTGCCCGCCTTGTAAATCTCACGAACGATATCGTCGGTATTCGTCTCAATAATGCTCAAATCCGATATCGACGCTCCGCCTACCACTCGCCCAATGACATCCGATACATTCGTGGCAAATGGCACAAGAACTCCCGCTTCATAAGGAGATTCAACTGTCCATTCCACATCAAGGCCGGACGTAAGCGCCTCAACATCACCTGCTCGCATAGGCTTCGCAAATTGGAAACGGACCTCTCGTCCCTTGCCCCACGTCGACTTGAGCGTGTCTAATCCGCCGTCATAAATAATGCGTCCATCATCGAGCATAATGACACGCGTACAAAGAGCTTCGATATCCTGCAAATCGTGAGTAGTCAGCAAAATCGTTGTTCCATGCTCTGCATTCAGCTGCTTCAGGAACTCGCGAATTTCCGTCTTCACGACAATGTCGAGTCCAATCGTTGGTTCATCCAGAAATAGCACAGAAGGACGGTGCAGCAGGGATGCCACCAATTCACAGCGCATGCGCTGTCCGAGACTCAGCTTCCGTACCGGGCGGTTCAACAGCTCCTGCAAGGCAAGACGCTCAACCAGTTCATCCAGCCGCTGCTTGAAATCATGTTCAGAAACGCGATACACTTTGCGCAGCAGCCGGAAGGATTCAATTACGCCGATATCCCACCACAGCTGGCTGCGCTGCCCGAAGACGACGCCGATGCCCTGCACGAACTTCTCTCTTTCCTTATGCGGGATAAATCCATTCACACGAATATCACCGGAGGTTGGCACAAGAATGCCCGTCAGCATCTTGATTGTCGTCGACTTGCCTGCACCATTCTCCCCAATATATCCGCATATTTCCCCTTGTGGGATCGTGAAGGAGATATCCTTCACTGCCATTACTTCGTTATATTCCCGCTTGAATAAATCAAGGAGCGCTCCCTTCAGTCCATCGCGATTTTTCTGTACCTGGAACGTTTTGCGCAAATCCCGCACGTCAATAGCGTTCATATATACTTCTGTCACCCTTTCCCTGGTCACCGACCCGTTATGCGGGTACAAGTCATTCAATTGATTCGATTCTGTAAAAATTCTATAATTGATTAGACAAGATGCGGAGCATTTGCCCATAACCTTTACTATAGCACGTAGGTCGACTTGAAAGAATGCTGAATGCACCGGATTCGACATCATGACTCTCGCCGCTTTGCCGCCGGATGCGGAAAGGACGATCCATATGTTGAAAAAGTATTGGAAGCATGCCCTTATTTCTGTTTGTGTATTCCTTCTGGCTGGTGCCGGTTATTATATGTGGTCCATGTACAGCAGCTTGGACAGTCTGCAGAAGCCGCCCGAAGCCTCTCGCTTCACCCCCGTCGTACATCGCGTGCCGGAGAAGGTCGACATAGAGCCTCCCAAATGGCAGGGAGAAGAGAGAGTCAACATATTACTGCTGGGCGGAGACTCTCGCGGACTGGAAGCTAACGAAGTCCCACGGTCAGACTCTATTCTGCTCGCCTCCTTCGATCCGAAGACGAAGCGCGCCAACTTGTTCTCCCTCTTGCGGGATACATACGTTGACATCCCTGGCTTTGGCAAGGATCGCCTCAATGCGGCGCTCGCCTATGGCGGACCGGAGCTGGCTATGAAGACAGCAAGCGACTTGACAGGACTGGACATTCAATATTATGTGTATACAGACTTCGTCGGATTTATCAAGTTGATTGACGCGCTGGGCGGCGTGGAATTTGAAGTGGAGAAGGATATGAAATATACGAGCAAGGCAGATAAGCATCAATACGATATTGATTTAAAAAAAGGAAAGCAGCTGCTAAATGGCGAAACGGCGCTTATGTACGCCCGCTTCCGCTATGATGCGATGTCCGATTATGCTCGCACCCAGCGGCAGCGCGATCTGCTCGGGGCATTAGCCAACAAGCTCAAATCAACCTGGAACCTGCTGCAGCTCCCCTCTCTTATCAGGGAAGTGTCGCCCTATGTCGAGACAAACTTATCAGCCGATGACATCGTGAAGCTGGCCGCGCTTGGCTACGACAGCTCGATTGGGCAGAGTCATCAGCTCCCGCCGATGGACAATGTCACTGATGCACGAGTGAACAACGCTGCCGTGCTCCGGGTTATTGACGACGATAAGCTGAAGCAATACATTCAAAAAGCTTTGGAAGTGAATGTCACGCAATCCGTATCTGAAACTAATTCACAATAAAGGGGATTCATCTACATGACTACGAATCGCAACCGTTCTGCACAACTGTACGAAGAAGCGCTTCAACATATCGTCGGTGGGGTCAACAGCCCTTCCCGCTCATTCAAAGCGGTCGGCGGCGGTGCCCCCGTCTTCATGGAACGCGCACAAGGCGCTTACTTCTGGGACGTAGACGGCAACCGCTATGTTGACTACTTGGCTGCTTATGGCCCTATCATTACAGGTCATGCCCACCCCCATGTTACGAAGGCAATCGTTCGGGCTGCGCAGAACGGTACCTTGTACGGAACGCCGACCGAGCTGGAAATCAAGCTGGCTCGCATGTTGAAGGAAGCTGTTCCGTCTATGGATAAAGTACGCTTCGTCAACTCGGGTACCGAAGCTGTTATGACGACAATTCGCGTAGCCCGCGCTTATACGAAGCGCACGAAGGTTATCAAATTCGCCGGATGCTACCATGGTCATTCGGATCTCGTGCTCGTTGCAGCTGGTTCTGGCCCTTCTACGCTTGGTATTCCGGACAGCGCAGGGATTCCATCCAGCATTGCTAACGAAGTAATCACCGTTCCATTCAACGATCTGGACAGCTTGAAGGAAGCACTGGAGCATTGGGGAGACGATGTGGCAGCCGTGATGGTTGAGCCAATCGTCGGCAACTTCGGCATGGTTATGCCTGCGGAAGGCTTCCTTGAAGGCTTGTGCAAGCTCGCTCGCGAATACGGGGCACTCGTTATCTATGATGAGGTCATCAGCGCATTCCGATTCCATTATGGTTCGGCGCAAACTTACCGCGCCTTCCCTGACTTTGCAGCAATTGAACCAGACTTGACAGCGATGGGCAAAATCATTGGCGGCGGCCTGCCGATCGGCGCCTATGGCGGACGCAAGCATATCATGGAACAAGTTGCTCCGCTCGGCCCTGCATACCAAGCAGGCACAATGGCAGGCAACCCTGCTTCAATCTCAGCCGGCATTGCGTGCTTGGAGGTTCTGCAAGCAGAGGGCGTATACGAGCAAATGGAGGAGCTGGCAATCCGCTTGACGAACGGCATTCAAGAAGGCGCTGACCGTTATGGCGTACCGCTTACGATCAACCGCATTCGCGGCTCCTTCTCGACGCACTTCTGCGATCATCCGGTCACGAATTATGCAGAAGCACAAGAGACGGATACCGAAGCGTTCGGCGCATTCTTCCGTCATATGCTCGATCAAGGCATCTGTCTTGCGCCTTCGAAGTACGAAGCATGGTTCCTGACTACCGAGCATACCGCGGAAGACATCGAGCGTACGATTGAAGCTGCGCATGAAGCGTTCCGCCGCATGAGAGGCTAGTTGTACGAAGAGACGAGTAGCTGAACCTGTTTTCTAAAAAAGAAACGTTATGTACAGTACAGCGCCCCTCCCCATGTGATAAACATAGGACGGGGCGCTTATTATTTATCATCTTGCTGTGGGACTTTCACGGCGAATCCGGCTCGCTTGATACGCATCGTACGCTTCCTTTACCCATGTAAACAAATACGCGCTTCCGCCGTGATCAGGGTGCAGCACCCGCAGCAGCTTGCGGGACTGCTTCCTCACTTGCTTCGCATCCGCTTCTTCAGGGACACCAATTATCGTATGAAAGGTCAAATCCTTACCGGCAGAGGGTGCGTTCACCGATGAACGCGAGCTGTCTCCATAAGTGCGGTTGTATGTATTCCTCTCGCGAGATGCCTCTTCCTCCCATGCGGCCAGCTCCCGCTGCCATGTTGAAAGCACATGCTCCAGCTCATTTTCATCTGTAGGTAGCATGCCTTGCCAGAAGTCGTACTCCATTTGCCTCATTCGCTGTTCGAGCTGATCCATAACATCATTCCGAGCAATTAGTACAGCCTTCACACGCTCCGCTTTGCGAAAGAGCTGAATAATTTGCCGGGTCGCCCATTCTGGTATCTCGGTGGCAAAGGCATGCAGCACCTTAGACATTTCCTGATCACGAACATGAAAGTCCTGAAGGAACTCCATTAGCCATTCCTGTTGGATTACACTCAGGCTGGAGCCGATTTGAACGGCAAACTGAAGCTTAATGCCGCCGTTCTTCAGCTTAGAAGACCAAGACTCTGTCAACTGCTCTAATGCATTCACGATGGAAATCAAATAAGGATCAGTAACTTCAATAGCTTCATTACTTTCATTATTTTCATTACATTCGATCCCGACTGATGTCTCAGCCCCGACATCCTTTTGATCAACCTTCCGCTTCATCATCATTCTCCTTTCCCCAGCAAGCTGCAACCACGCTAAATCGATTCATGCTCAGATGCCTGTATCCTTACATTCCGGTTCAGACCATTCACACAGTTCCCCTGGATCCGGCTCAGCGATACGGAACATACATCTCGTGCCACCTTCCACAATACTTTCTGTCCGGTCAACATCCGCTTGAAGCACCGCGGCAAACATCGACTGCTCGCATCTGCAAGGGGAACCGAATTGAACCGCAACTTGGGAGATCGGGCAGTTGGCCTCTTCCAGCCAATAGCTGCCATCCTCACATCTTCCCCATCTAACCATGTAGCCTTCCTTGTCCTGTAATGCTGCTAATGCACAGATTCTCTCCTCTAAGCTTGCTTGATTCAATAACGGAGCATATCGCCTCTCCAACTTCTGCCTGCGATAATGGAATAGCTGCTCCACCGTATCTTCACCGGATCGCTCCTGCAATTGCTCAAGAATATCGATGATCAGCGCATCATATGCACTGACGAACAACATACTTGCCTTGTCAGCCAGACTATACTCATAGGTAGGTCTTCCTAGCTGCTGACGAATCAGATGAGCATGTACATACCCGCCCTTTTGCAGCGCATATAAATGCCTGCGAACGGCTATAGCCGTCAGTTGAAGATGTCCCGCGATAGCTGGCACCCCGACTGTTCCTTGCTGCTTCAAAAACAATAAAATATTCCGACGGGCTGGATGATTAATCATATTGGCTTGCTGCGTAATCGTCATCGTCCAGCCTCCTTAACTCGCAGGCGCTGCTGGTCTATCATTTTCCTTTGTCCCAATTCCACCATCTCCTTATCCTTCGGTCTGGAACAGCGGTTTGAGTTCCTATGGATGCACGTATAGTATAGAAAATATTTTGCCTTGGATCAACTTTGTTTCCGTAAACAATTATACCTTCTCCTTTAATGCCCTCTTTTTTCGACATACGAAAAAAGCCAGCGGAACAAATCCGCTGGCTTTCTGCCTTGCCATCTTGCCTATGTGACAGTGTCTATTGAACACTGCTTACAGCTTTTTAATTTCTTCCTTCAAGAGCTCGGACTGCGTTCCGAATACAACTTGAACGTTACCCTTGCCAAGCTTCATGACGCCAGCTGCACCGAGGGACTTCAGACCAGCTTCATCCACTACGGAATCATCCTTCAGCGTCAAACGAAGGCGCGTGATGCAGGCCTCATTGACAATGATGTTGTCTTTGCCGCCAATCATCCCCAGCACTTTCACAGCCTTCTCTTGCAGTGTTGCATTGCCGCCGCCAGCTTCAGTCTTGGTGCCTTCGCCTTCAACGTCATCTTCACGTCCAGGCGTCTTCAGGTTCAATACCTTGATGAGGACGCGGAACAAGACGTAGTAAACAACGAAGTATACAAGACCTACAGGGATAAGCATCAGCGGCTTAGTCGCAAGCGGGAAGTTCAACACGTAGTCGATAAATCCTGCCGAGAAGCCGAATCCGAGACGTACGCCAAGCGTTGCCATTACGAAGCCGGAAATACCAGCCAAGATTGCGTGAACGACGAACAACACAGGCGCTACGAACATGAACGCGAATTCAATCGGTTCTGTAATACCTGTCAAGAAGGAAGCAATCGCTGTTCCGATGAAGAGCGATGCAACTGCCTTGCGCTTCTCTGGCTTCGCTGTATGAATAATAGCGAGCGCCGCACCCGGAAGCGCGAACATCATGATTGGGAAGTACCCTGTCATGAATCCGCCAGCTGTCATGTCGCCATGGAAGAAGCGAGCGATATCGCCGCGCCATACTTCGCCAGCTGCGTCCGTGAATGTTCCAAGCTGGAACCAAGGAATTGCATTCAATACATGGTGCAAACCGAACGGAATGAGAAGTCGGTTCGCTGTCAGGTACACCCCGGAACCAACCGCACCAAGCGATACGATCCAGTTGCCGAAGGAATCAAGCGCTGTCTGGACTGGACCCCAGACGATACCGAATGGAATCGCAATCAAGATCATCGTAGCAGAAGTGACAATCGGCACGAAGCGTTTGCCGCCGAAGAAGCCGAGCCAATCTGGAACCTTGATATTGTGATATTTGTTGTACATGAAGGCTGCAATGGAACCAGCCAAGATACCGCCGATAACCCCCATGTCCAGCTTCATATCAGCTGGAATGAATGTAAAGGCTGCCGGAATCTTTGTCAGCACTTTCAGCAAAATCATATGTGCGATAACTGCTGCCAGTACAGCAACCGCGTCTGCGGCAAAGCCTATCGCAACCCCGATTGCGAACAATAGTGCTAGGTTATCAAAAATTGCAGATCCGCCTGCATCAAGGAATGGGGCGATGTATTGGTTCAAGAACCCGCCGACCGTATCCCCCAAGTGAAAATCTTTCACATAGTCAATTTGACCGAAGCGAAGCAGAATCGCCGCCGCCGGCAGAGTTGCAACCGGAAGCATCAATGCACGACCAATTTTTTGCAAAAAGGCTAGCATATGTCGTTCCTCCTTGTGGTGAATAAGTAAAGTATGGATAAAAGGTCAAAAATTTATGCTCTGACCTGTCATCTCCTCCGCCAAAATGTAAGCGCATTAGAGAATATAAAAAAGGCATGAGCTTGCGACGGGACGACATCCAAAAAAATTAGATGTTATCCCCCAGCAAGCTCATGCCTAGTCGAACTAGTAACACGCTTGTCCAGCGTTATTCTGAGTCTTTATGAAATAAACGATATAAATGCATTGCGATGTACGCCGTTTCATCTTCAGGTATTTCGATCTCCAGCTTCTTCGACATTACGTCCGCACATTTCTGTGCGACACTAAATTCGTAAGGCGCCATTTCCTTCAAGTTGTCTCGGAATGGATTCTTCGTGGCATCACCCTGGCGAATTCGTTCCATCGCAAAGCGCAAATGCGTAATTAATCGTAAATAATCAATGCTATCCTTCGGAATGACCCTGCCCCGCTCTCGTTCGATGAGAGCGACCAAATCCTTCAGAAGATGATTATATTGAACAAAGTTCCCGACAGGGACATGGGCAACCGCAGACTGAATATGGATCGTCAAGAAACCAATCTCATCCTCCGGTACCTCTACCTCAAACGTCTTATTAATCAGCTCAGCTGCTTGAGACGCGAGTTCGAATTCCTTCGGGTTCAATGTGCGAATCTCCCATAGAAACGGATTCTCAATCGCTATATTGTTGCGAAGACGATAAAGCGCATATTCGATATGGCTCGGCAAAGCGAGATGAATATGCTCGTTCAAATCCGGCGTCAACTGCTCCGATACGATCGAAATAATCTTCTCCGAAATGACAATGACTTCAGGATCAATTTGACCAAGCAGCATCTGATACTGCGATAAATGCTGTTTGTCCTCGATCACAAAGGTCTTCTCGATTCGTGTATCACTCGTCTCCAAAGAACCTCCGGGCTTTGCCCCAAAGCCGAGCCCTTTCCCCATAAGGATGGTTTCTTTGTTAGCCAACACATCGTTTGCCAATACGACATTGTTGCTTAATGCCCGTACGATTTCAAAGCGACGTTGTTCTGACAAAGTAAGGCTCCTTTCCCCTGAGCGTACACATGGAAGATTACGTTTTGGAAACGTTTTCGATTCGTGCGTCAACTACATCATTCATTCTAGGTGAATCTACAATCAATGTCAACGAATAAATCTAATTTTGTCGAATATGTAGAATTATTGCAGAATATTATTTATTTGTAATTTTATTGACACATATGTAAACGATGAGGTAGCCGGGAAAGGAGCTTATCCTCACCCGACTGCAACATATTCGTTACTATTAGATAGACATTTCTTGAACTGCCGATACACGGTCAACGACCATAACTTGAATCTCTTCAGCCGTCTCCAGCATCAACGCTTCTTCCGCTAGCTTGCGCATCTCTTCACGGTTCAAGCGGCTCAGCAGTACACGTACTGGAAGTACAGAGCTTGCACTCATGCTGAATTCATCAAGACCAAGACCGAGCAGGATCGGAACAGCCTTCAGGTTGCCAGCCATTTCACCGCACATGCCAGCCCACTTGCCTTCTTTGTGCGCAGCATCGATAACCATCTTGATCAAGCGCAGTACCGCTGGGTTGAATGGCTGAGTCAAGTGGGATACTTGCTCGTTCATCCGGTCAGCAGCCATCGTGTATTGTACCAAATCGTTCGTACCGATAGAGAAGAAGTCAACTTCCTTCGCCAATTGATCTGCAATAATCGCAGCAGCAGGAACCTCGATCATCATGCCGACTTCCATCTCTTTATTGTACGCAATGCCTTCTGCATCCAGCTCTGCTTGCGTCTCTGCCAGAATCGCATTTGCTTCGCGAAGCTCGCTCAGCGTAGAGATCATTGGGTACATCAGCTTTATGTTGCCTTTGGCGCTTGCACGAAGGATCGCACGAAGCTGTGTCTTGAACAGATCTTTACGATCCAAGCATAAGCGAATCGCACGGTATCCAAGGAATGGGTTCATTTCCTTCGGAAGCGGCAAGTAAGGCAGCTCCTTGTCCCCGCCGATATCCAATGTACGGATCACGACTGGCTTCTCCGTTCCAAGTGTTTCACATACGGCAACATAAGAGTTGTATTGTTCCTCTTCAGATGGGAAGTTGTCACGACCCATGTACAGGAATTCTGTACGGTACAAGCCTACACCCTCAGCACCGTTGTTGCGTGCGCCAAGCGCATCTTGTGGGTTGCCGATGTTTGACACGAGTTCAACCTCATGACCATCAGCTGTGATCGAAGGTTTGTCTTTGTACAGCTTCATCTCTTCCTGACGCTTCTCAAACTTCACCTTCTTCTCTTGGTAAGTTGCAATCGTATCCGAATCTGGATTGATCAGGATAATGCCGCTTGAACCATCGAGAATGATCATGTCGCCGTTCTTCACTGTAGACGTAGCGTCCTGCAAGCCGACAACCGCAGGAATCTCCATCGAGCGTGCCATAATGGCCGAGTGGGAAGTACGACCGCCAATGTTCGTCGCAAAGCCTGCTACCTTGCTGCGATCCAGCTGGGCTGTATCGGAAGGAGTCAAGTCATGTGCGAAGAGCACTACTGCCTCTTCGAAGTCATTCAGAGAAGCAGATTTCTTGCCGGACAATAGACCGAGTACACGCTTGCTCACATCGCGGAAGTCCGCTGCACGCTCACGCATATATTCACTGTCCATGCTGCTGAAGATGTCGACCAGCTGCTGAGTCACTTCCGAAAGAGCGAACTCTGCATTTACCTTCTCACTGCGAACCTTCTCAATCGCTTGCCCAACAAACTCTTCATCTTGCAATACAAGGATATGTGTAGCGAAGATTTCAGCTTGATGCTCGCCTAATTTTTTCGCTGTGTCTTCTTTGATCTGCTCCAGTTCGTTCATAGCCTGCTGTACAGCTGTCTGCAAGCGAGTTGCTTCTGCCTGTACATCATCAACCTGCTTGCGCTCAACCTCAGATGTATCGTGCTCCAGGATGAATGCTTGGCCGATGGCATAACCGGATGCAGCTGGAATACCTTGAAGTAGCATCGGTTCCTCCACTCCTTTTTCCGCGTTAATGATTACGTTCTATTAGTCCAATACGGATTCGATTACTGCGCCTACTGCTTCAACTGCTTCAGCAGCCTTATCGCCTTCAGCAGATACTGTTACTGTGTCGCCAGCTTTCATACCGAGTGTCAATACGCCAGTGATGCTTTTTGCGCTTACTTTGCGGCCGTTGAATTCGATTGTAATTTGCTCTCCTGCAAATTCAGCAGCTTTCTTCATGATTGCGCCCGCTGGACGAGCGTGGATACCTTGTGGATTTTTAATTGTAAATTGTTTTTCCATTGTTATGCCCTCTTTTCGGTAATAGTAGAATGTGTTGCCTCTCTCGCTCAGAACTTAGTTAAGGACTTAGTTTAAAACTTAGTTCAAAACCATCTATTTCAATACAACTTCCATCAATTCATCGGAATCTGCTTTTACATTGCCTGTGTTCGCTTTCAGCTCAGCAACGATGTCGCCGTTTGCTACGATAATTGGTGTTATAACAGGAAGGCCAGCTTCTTTAATTTGTGCAATATCGAACTCGATAAGCGTTTGGCCTTTTTTCACTTTGTCGCCGGATTTCACATGTGGCTTGAACGGTTTTCCTTGCAAGGATACGGTGTTCACACCGATGTGAACGAGTAGTTCCAAGCCGGATTCATGCGCAAGCACCAAGGAATGATGAGAATCGATCAAATGCACGACATGACCGTCGAATGGAGCGATAAATACACCTTGTGTTGGCTCTATAGCAATTCCGTCACCAATAATTTTTTGTGCAAATGCTGGATCTGGAACTTGCTCCAAAGGTACTGCTTGACCTGTGATCGGTGCTGTAATAGAAATTTTCTTTTTCTTTTTACCAAAACCAAACATATTGAGTTCCTCCTTGTATTTAACCATGTGAACTTTCGTCCGTCATTGTGGTTGTTGTGATAACCGACAAAAAAATCCAATTTCTCTTATGAGAAAATAAAAAGGCATGCGCTAAAGCATGCAGTTCACCCCGTGAACGGCCGCTTAGCTCATGCCTAGTCGCACTAGTAACACGCTAATTTCATGTGTAAAGATTCACACCCATTGTATCATGGTGGTTGCGCGGGATGCAAGCGAGCGGACTGTTGGTGAAATCTAGTCGATTCGTCCATCCTCAAGTGGCTGCTGAGTTATGCGGTATCCATAAGATGTGCGTTCTGGATACAAATCATACCGTCTGCGATTCGCCATGGTTTCAATACAAATATACCCACTATATCCACATTTGCACCACATGATTGGGTGTTTAATTGATGATTACATCTTATTGCATATCATACGCAGCACTGGAGAAAACGTTTCAAACCGCATATGACACAAGTTTTTCATTCTTTCTCCACCCTTAACAGCTGATTACTGTTCGTCCCCCGCATAATAGCAAGATACCCCCATCTGTTGCAAGGTGCTGACCATATCGTCCGGCAATAGGCTGTCCGTTATGCATCCCGTAAGCCCATCTACAGTAGTCACTGTAAATAACGATGCTTTGCCCACCTTCGTATGATCGAATACCGCGAAAGTCTGCTGCGCTTGGCGCATTAGCATGCGGGCCGTCTGGGCTTCCAGCTCGGAATACGTGGTGATCCCTTTCGTTGTCGAGAACCCGTCTATTCCCATGAACAGCTTCTCAATATTCAAATGTTCAATCGTCCGTTCTGCTAATGGCCCGCACAGCTCGAAGCTGTTGCTGCGCATTACGCCTCCGATGACAACAACTTGAATTCCCTCACAATCAGACAGCTCCATCGCAATATTGACTGCATTGGTTACAACGGTAATCCCTTGGCGCTGCTTCAATAGCCGAGCTAGCAGGAATGTCGTCGTTCCCCCAGTCAAGCAGATGCTGTCGCCTTCTTCAATGAAATCCAAGGCTCGTCTTGCGATCGCTTCCTTCTCCAGCCACAGCAATTGACGCTTCTCGTCGAAGGAGACTTCTCTTACCGTGCCTGGCCCTTCAAGCAGCGCACCACCAATTGTGCGGATCAGTTCCCCCTTGCGCTCCATGAGATCCAAATCACGGCGGGCCGTAGCTTCCGAACATTCGAACCGATCTATGATTTCTGATATCGTGATGCGTCCATTCTGCTTCATGACTTGCAGGATTTGCTGGCGTCGCAATTCACCCTTGGATAACGATTCACTCATAACTTACACTCCATCCGTTCCATAATCATACCTGTGTCGGGGCTTGCTTCTCTTTATGAAGAAACGCGATCCTAAAGCAAAGGTGCGAGCTGCTATCTGTTCCTGCAACCTTGATGCTTAGCCTGAACGGCTCGTTCTGCTTTAAATGGATACGAACTGCGTCAAGTTCCGTGGATCATCCGGATTCAAGCCCCGCTTGAGCGCTGTGTAATATCCGTTATATTGAACAAAAGGCAGGTACAGCACTGCACGCGCTTCATCGCTTGCGTCCACATGGCCAAGCTCAATGACCTTGTCTGCAAATGCAGTGTCCGCACCCGCTTGCGCTGTTACAATGACAACTTTCGCCCCGTACGCCTTCATTTCTTGCGCTACCTTGAGTTCGTAGGCACGAGCACTCTCCGATAAGAGCAGCACAATCTGCGTTCCTGGCTCAACAATCGACTTCGGTCCGTGACGGAATTCCAATGTGCCGTATGCTTCTGTCCACGTGTAGGTCATTTCCTTCAGCTTCAGGCAAGCTTCCAATGCCAATCCATACAATGCGCCCATACCCAAGTAAATCGTCTTATCAAATTGATTGCTCTTCACCCACGCAGATGTCGTGTCATCCGCCATTGTAACGAAGGCACTGCTGGATTGCAACACTCCCTCAAGCTCGGACAATTCCTTCGTCCGTCCTACACCCAGTGCAATTGCCGCCTGCATCATGAACGTCATGCTGCTGAGCGATTTCGTCATAACTGTGCTCTTCTCAGCGCCTAGCGGAGATACAAGACATGGCGTCATTTGCGCCATCTTGCTGTTCGGATGACAAGTAATGCCGCATGTTGTCCAATGCGTCAAGTCCTTGACGGAATCCAGCGCCAGAATCACTTCATGGGATTCGCCGGAGCGAGATACACCCACAAGCAGCACCTTCTTCGATGGCGTCACCGTCTGCTCGCGAAACAAGAACAGATCAGAGGACGGATGTGCAGCTGCACTTCTTCCTGTCCACTTGCGGTATGTTGCCGCCATTGTCATTGCTTGGTACCAAGAAGACCCGGAACCAATGAATACAACCTCTTCAAATTGATCGTTTCCTATATATTGATCTACCCAATCCTTCTGATTGTGCAGCTGATCCCAAGCCGCTTGCAGCGCCGCCGCTTGATCGCTGATTTCCCGGTACGTATGTGTATCAAGATGGTTTGACATATCACAAATTCCTCCCTTATAATCAACTTAATGAAATTATAAATCATTATTTTGATTGTTTCAATCATTTATATGCAGGAGGTTACGGAAATGGGACATCTTATCAGCTCTACATCCATGCTCCAAGCTGCACGTGAACAAGGATTCGGAATTACTGCATTTAATGTACATACACTGGAAATGCTGCAAGCGGTCGTGGAAGCTGCGGAAGAGACGAATACACCGCTTATCTTGCAGACAACAGTCGGAACCGTAAAGCATCTAGGACCAGAATATATTGTAGCTGCCGCTCAAACAGCAGCGAAGCAAGCTTCTATACCCATCGCATTGCATCTGGATCACTGCACAGACTATGAACTGCTCGTTCAATGTATCCGCGCAGGCTATACATCTGTTATGATTGATGCTTCCATGCATCCTTATGAAGAGAACGTTCGCCGTACGCAAGAGGTCGTGAAGGTAGCAATTGCTGCTGGCGTCAATATCGAGGCGGAACTGGGCAAGGTCGGCGGCGTGGAGGATGACATTGTCGTCGAGGAAGAGGATGCGCGTCTGGCTGTTCCTGAAGAATGCGTGGCATTCGTAGAAGCGACAGGTGTTCCAACGTTGGCTCCTGCTATCGGAACTGCGCACGGCATTTATAAAGGCGAACCGAAAATCGCCTTCGATCGCCTAGAGCAAATTTATAAGCAAGTTAGCGTACCACTCGTACTGCACGGCGGCTCCGGTATTCCTGAGGAGCAAGTGAAGCGCTGCGTGAAGCTGGGCATGGGTAAGATGAACGTCGCAACAGAGCTGCGCATCGCCTTCTCGAACGCGATCAAAGATGTGTTCACAGCGAACCCAGACGAGAATGACCCACGCAAATATATGGTGCCTGCGAAGCAAGCGGTGAAGGAACTGGCAATCCGCAAGATGGAAATGGCGGGCTGCATCGGGAAGGCGAGCGCCGTTCGCTAATCGCGGCTGGAGGATTGAAGATGATTACAACTGTTACCCTTAATGCAGCTATTGATAAGACCTATTACATTCCCGGATTCGGCAGTAATGCGCTGTATCGGGCTGATGAGACACTTGCTACGGCAGGAGGCAAAGGGATCAATGTCGCTCGCGTCATCCATGCATTAGGAGAAGAAGTGACGGCGACTGGATTCGTGGCCGGCTACAATGGCATGGCTATCGTGGACATGCTTCGTCAGGAAGGTATTCAGGCAGATTTCCTCTCCGTGTCCGGAGAATCCCGCCTCTGTCTGAACATTATTGATCCGGTAGGAGGCTCGCAGACGGAGCTGCTGGAAGCTGGGCCTGTGATCACACCGGAAGCGATTGAGGCCATGAAGGCTAAGATCGAAGAGCTTGCTTCTCGTTCTTCTCATATGGTCTTCTCTGGCAGTATGCCGAAGGGATGCGACACAGATCTATATGCCAACTTGATTCAGATCGCGCGAAGCCAAGGCGCGATTCCGATCTTGGATACGAGTGGCGATGCACTGATCGCAGGCATCCAGAGCAAGCCTTACTTGATTAAACCAAACGAGCATGAAGTTACGAAGCTCACGGGTGGTTCTGCCGACAATGAGGACGAGATCGTACGAGCCGTTCAGCAGCTCATGCAGGATGGTATTTCCAATGTGATCGTCTCCCTTGGCGAGCGAGGTGCTCTGGCAGGCTGTGATGGGAGATTGTATGGCGTATCCATCCCGCGCGTAGAGGCCGTTAATGCTGTAGGAAGCGGAGACTCTATGGTTGCGGGACTCGTCGTCGCAGATCATCGCGGCTGCTCTCCTGAAGAGAGGCTGAAGCTTGGCGCCGCTTGCGGTACAGCGAATGCGCTTATGCCTTCAGCCGGTATGGTGAAACTGTCTGACGTGGAATCCCTTCTACGTGACATACAGGTTACCTGCTTTTCTTAATTTGTCCTGTCACAGAACGTTCGAACGGTCGTGGGCACTGTCAACCGAGACAGTCGCAGCACGGCCGTTATTTGTATCGCCTACAACGGCGGTCACTTCCTTCAATCCCCGAAATACTAGGTATGCAGCCCCTCTGGGTAAGGCAATATGCTACTTCATAAGTAAGCGGAACTCGCCCATCGTCCTGCTGGAATGTTGCTTGATAGGCTTGCAGCATCGCATGAATGAGCTCCCTGCTGGTTGTACCCTTACGTTGTCCATCACCCATTGTTCTAGCATCGTTGTGTGCGAGAACTGCATTTCCAGCACCGACACGTCTCACCTGCGCGAGTGCAGTTCGAACATCAGGAAATGTATAGCGATAGCTGCTTGTCTCCCAACGAATTGCAGGGCCATCTCCTCCATGTTCGAGCAGCCATGTCATCCAATCTTCCTTATTCGGATAGCTCTGGCCGTGAGGTTGGGTAGGAAAACCAAGCAGCGCTTCCGCTTGGCGGAAAGCGTCATGCAGCTCTCTCACCGTTCCTGGAAAGAAGGTAGCAAACGCCAATAGCCCGCCAGGAGCCAGCAATTGCAGCAAGCGATGAGTTGTATCAGCCGGGAAATTGAACCACTGGAAAGCTGCGCTAGACGCAATAATGTTGAAGGTTGGCCTCCCCGTCCCCTTCTGCCCACAAGCACTCTCCAGCCAGGCTTCCGCATCGGCAGTGATAAGATGTATGTTGGCAGGTGAGACTCCCGCATGTGTCAGCTTCGTACTAGCCCGCTCCAGCATGCGCGAAGACAAGTCCACCAGCGTGAGCTCCGCTCCCGGAAAGGCACGCGCTAATCGTTCCGACAGCATCCCCGTCCCGCATCCGATATCAAGAATGCGCACTGCACAGCTTACTTCATCGATCGATGCAGTCATTTTATCAAGGTCTATGTCGTAAATTAGTGACTCCGTATTAGGAGGATTCCCTTGTGGTGTTCCTTCAGATAAGGGCGGTCTTATAGTCTGACACATACGCTCGACCAGCTCATCCGCCATTACCCGCTGCACTTCGGCATAACGGTCATACTCTTTAGCGTGCCGATCAAAGCGCTGCCGCACGATTCGTTTGTCCACATTCGCCCCCGCAAACATCACGCCCCCCCTCCCTGTTCCATCTGAAAATCATCGAATAGCGACCCCTTCGATGATGCGCTGCACCACATGCGTATATGGTGCAGCCATTGCGCCGTCTGCGTAGCGAACGGCGCATGCCCGGCGTGCGGGAGCACCACGAACCGCGCGTGGCCGCACGTCGCTTGTGCCCGCTGCTGCGCAGCAAGCGGGCATACGCTGTCGTTCGCGCCATGAAGCCAGTACAGGCGCGGATCATCCGGTGCGTCGGTAAGACGCGCCCACGCCCGCTCAAGGTCGGCCTGCTGCAAGTAGGCCAGACCTGCATCAAGCCCCGCGGGCGTGATGTCCTGGCCGAGAGCTGCCGTGTGCTCCAGCAGCCAGCGGCAGCTCTCGGCGCTCGCGCGCTCCGCCGCAGCCGGAATACACTCCGCGAACGCGCGGAGTGTATCCGCCGGCGCAGCTTGCGCCAAGCGGCGGCGCATGCGCCGGACGACCCGGTCTGGCCAGCCGGCCTGACCTGTGTCGTCAATGAAGCGCAGCGTGGTTCCCGTCAGAATGACGCTGCGCACAACGGGCAGGCGAACAGCTGCGACATAGTCGCCCATGCAACCTGTTCGCCCAATCCCCCGCTCATGCTCTTGCTTTTGTTCTTGCACTTGCTCTTGCTCTTGCTTTCGCTCCTGCTCATGCACTTGGTTTTGCACTTGGTTTTGCACTTGGTTTTGCACTTGGTTTTGCACTTGGTTTTGCACTTGGTTTTGCACTTGGTTTTGCACTTGTTCTTCCATTGGCTCTAGCATCTGCTCTTGCTCTCGATGACTCTCCAGTTCTTTCTCCTGCTTTTGTTCATGTACCTGCACTTGCTCTTGCTCTTGCTCTTGCCTTTGCTTTCGCTCCTGCTCTTGCCCTTGATCTTGCTCCCACGCTTTATTCAGCCCGATGTCCGATGCCTCGCGCCATTCAGTCAGCAGCTCTAGCAGCAGCATGCCGCCCATCGACCAACCAATCGCATGCCATTCCCCTTCCGGCTCATCTTCAAACGGCCGTCGAACCGCAGCCAGCAGCTCTGCAACTGTACTCGCATCAGCATACGACACATAACGATGCTCGAACTCAGGCAGCATCGCTGCAAGATGCCTCCACACCGAAGAGGACATTCCCCAGCCATGTACCCATAACAGCTTCGGTTTAAATGGGAGCTTCAATGATGCCGCAACTTGCATGCAGCCTTTTTCAAATCTTGTCGATTGAATCTCCATCCTCCCCATATCCCCTTCAGCATGGACGGTATGATAGCATACATATTTCATGCCATCGCTTTCTTCTTTCTTCATCCATATATCAACCTCTATCTTCATGCTCTATCCCGCATCAATTTTTAATTTCTAGTTTTGCATCTTTATCCTCTATATTTCTAAGTTTATATCCTTTACTGTCGCCGATCAGCGTGTTACGCTTCCTGCCATTGATTCGCAGCGTCCACAACCCTATCTGCTGCCCGCAGCAGCTCCTCATCCTGATGCAGCGGAGACGGTGCGAACCGGATGCGCGCTGTACCCTCCGGCACAGTTGGGGGGCGAATCGCAAGACCCGCTACGCCAGCTTCAGTCAGAGCCGCGCTTACCGCAACTGCTCTCTGATCAGAGCCGAGCATGACGGGAACGATATGACTGTCCCCTTCTCCCGTGTCGAGGCCGCCAGCCTGCAATCGCGTACGAAAGAGCGCCACCTTATGCATCAACTTCGAACGAGCCTGGCCTGCAGCGCGCACTTCCCTAAGCCGTGAGCGCACAAGCGCTGCCACAAACGGCGGCAAACCCGTATTATAGATAAAAGTTCGAACATGGTTCACAAGATACCTAATCACAATATCCTCCGCAGCGACATAGGCACCGACTGCCCCGAAAGCCTTGCCGAACGTGCCCATAATGATATCCACATGCCCATGAATGCCAAGCTCATGACAGAGTCCTTCCCCCTCGGCACCGTACACACCGCCACTATGCGCCTCATCCACCATCAGGATTGCACCGTACCGCTCCTTCAACATAACTAGCTCTTCCAGCGATGCCCTTGTTCCATCCATGCTGAACACCGCATCGGTCACAATCAGCTTGCGTGACGCCCTCCCCGCCCCTGATGCACCAACCGTCCACTTCTTCAATTGGTCTTCCAGTCGATTGAGATCGCGATGCGGGTAGCGAACATGCGCTGCACGACTTAGCACAATCCCATCCACAATGCTCGCATGATTAAGTCGATCACTAAATACTACGTCGTGACGACCAACAAGCGCAGGGATGATTCCCGCATTAGCCATATATCCACTTGAGAAAATGAGACATGCCTCCGTCTGCTTGAAATCCGACATCTCCCGCTCTAATGCCTCATGTTGAGGATCATGCCCTGTAATGAGGCGCGAAGCCCCAGACCCGATCCGCAACCCCGGCTCCCCCAGTTCTACAGCTTCCTCATTCAACGATCGCCACATTGTCTCAGATATCCAAGGGTACAGCCCCAAGTAATAGTTGGAGGCAAGATTAAGCACCCTCTTCCCATCACGACTCACCCAGCCATCTGGCAGCCAAGTTGTCTGCGTCAATTGGCGCAGCCTTCCTAACTGCTCACGTTCCGCCAATTGCTCGCGCATCCATGCCCAGCGGTCAGTCCCAGAACTTATAGCGCGCATCGTTCAATCTCAAATCCGAGATCTTCGATCATCCGGTGATCTTCTGTTGCTTCCTGCCCTTCTGTCGTCAAGTAGTCGCCGACAAAAATGGAATTAGCCGCATAGAGCGCTAACGGCTGCAAGGAACGCAGATTCACTTCACGACCTCCGGATGCCCGAATCTCCTTCGATGGGCAGACGAAGCGGAACATCGCCAATGCCTTCAAGCAGCGGCGCGGATCCAATTCATTCAGATGAGCCAGTGGCGTACCAGGTATTGAATTTAAGAAATTGATTGGAATCGAATCTGCATCCAGCTCGCGCAAGGAAAAGGCCACATCCACCAACTGCTCGTCAGTCTCCCCCATCCCCATAATGACACCTGAACACGGAGACATACCTGCTGCCTTGGCTGTACTCACCGTATGTACTCGATCCTCATACGTGTGCGTTGAAGTGATATGCGAATAATGATCGGCACTCGTATTCAAATTGTGGTTGTAACGATCAACGCCAGCCTGCTTCAGCCGATCCGCCTGTTCTTGCGAGAGTATCCCTAGGCACGCGCATATTTTCATTGGCATCGTCGTCTTGATTTCTTCTACAGCTGCAACGACCTGATCCAACTCCCGCTTCGTAGGCCCCCGCCCACTGGCGACAATGCAATACGTCCCCACCTTCATTTCCATCGCTTTGCGCGCACCGTCCACAAGTGTAGCCTTCTCCAGCATTGTATACTTCTCGATTGGGGCATCGGATTGAGTCGACTGTGAGCAATACCCGCAATCTTCCGGGCAATAACCGCTCTTTGCATTAATAATCAAGTTCAGTTTCACCTTATTGCCGTAATAATGCCGCCGCACCTGGTACGCCCCATCCATAATGGCAAGCAGCTCACTATCCTTAGCCTGCAGAATGGATAGCGCCTCCTCACGCGATAATACCTTCCCCTCAATGATCTCTGCTGCAAGACCGCGCCAATCCATACCCGCCTTTACCAACTGTTCCTTCATCCTCATCTCTCCCTTAAAGGTTGTGACATCCTCATTTCATCTTCGCTCCATCTGTAGAACGTTGCATCTATCTATGTCTATCCATTTATGTATCTGCATTTATGTATCTGCATTTATGTATCTGCATTTATGTGTCTGCATTTTTGTGCCTGCACCTCTGCGTCTATATCTATGTGCTTATATCTTTGTCTATATCTATGCGTCTACATCTCTATATCGTTGCGTCTACATCACTGTGCTACATCTTTGTGTCTATCCATCTCTATGTCTATCCTTCGTTATGTCCCCAGTACCGTTTATATCCGCTTCCGCAGCCAATCCATCATTTTCTCCATTCGGACAAAGGATTCAAGCCACTGCTCTCGCCAAGCCACCCAAGCTTCCATTTCCACTGCTTGAGCATCGGCAGGCTGCATTAGCCAGGGAACAATCCCGCATACGGGCACACCAGCCATGGCCTCAATCATCCGAGCATTTTCCGCAATCTCTCGCTCATCTGCCAATGACCGCGGTCCGCTGAATACGACTGCTATATCCGTGATGCCTCGCTCCCTCGCATACTGCACTGCTGTCACCGTATGGCTTACTGTCCCTAAACCGGGCGAGGCTACGAGCAGAACCGGTGTACCCAGTTCGCGAGCAGCGTCAGCCATCGTGTACTCTGCGCTGAACGGTACTGCGATCCCTCCCGCTCCTTCAACCAGCAAAAAGGAACCATCCTCCTGCCGTCTCCGTCCTTCCTCCAGCAAGCGCCCGAATGCAAATGGAACCCCCGCCCGTTCAAACGCCATCCATGGCGCCAACGGATCTGGCAGCGTCCATGTCACGATCTCTTCTTCCGGTGTCTCTAACAGTCCGCTTCCCATTCGCAGACGATAGCTGTCTGCCTCAGGATCACCTAAGGTTACCCCGCTCTGTACCGGCTTCCATATTCGAATTCGACGCTGGCATATCTCGCGGCAGTACACCCCTATTCCTGCGGTCACAATCGTTTTCCCTATCCCAGTTCCTGTGGAGGATATAAATAACCCTCTTAAGAAATGGTGTTTCTCGTCTGTATGTATATATGGAACCATATGCAGCACCTCCTCAACGTTAACCGTAAAAATAAATATATAGTTAACATTTCAGAAATATATTTTACCTAATGATTTCTCAAAGGACAAGAGTTTGTTAACCAAATATTATGTTAATGGGTTAACGATTATGTTGTAGTAACGGAAAATTTCTAATCAATACCTACACATACACATCACACTTTACTGTGATCATGAGCCTACCAAGCAGGAGAAGTTTTTGGGAGATGTTGTTGTGAATCCAGATAACAAGCCTTACAATCAAAAATCCCCCCACAACTCAAGTTGTGAGGGGACAGTCATCATCAATCACTGACATTCAGTTCGAAGCTGCTTGTATTTCTCAGTTGCCTCATTCGGTTGCCAGCAATCAGGTATATAAAACAGGTTGTACGTCTTACTTCTACGCCTTATTTCTATAGCTTTCTTCTAAGCGCTATCGAGTATCACCCGTATCGCGATCCGATGTCTGACGACTGTCTCGATCCTTTGGCTCTGTATCTGCATCACGATGAACTTCTGCATCTCCATCGTCAGGCCTCAGCTCCATCGATTCCTGCGTGATGAGCTCATTAATCTGATGCTTAATAGTTTCAGAGCGCGTACCGAATATCGCCTGTACGCTGTTGCCGACCTCAAGAACCCCAGAGGCTCCGAGCTCCTTCAGACGATCCTTATTCACATCACCGGAATCCTTCACCTGTACACGAAGACGCGTAATACATGCATCGAGGGAAGCAATGTTCTCCTTGCCGCCAAGCGCATTCAAAATGCCGCGTGGCAGTTCATTGGAGGCGGCTGACCCCGTAGCTGCGGCAGCTGCTGGAGCTGTGTCTTCACGTCCCGGTGTTCGTAAATTGAACTTGCGAATTGCGAAGCGGAAGCCAAAGTAATAGATGACGGCGAGCACAAGCCCAACCGGAATAACGAGCCAGTAAGGCGTTCGATTCTGCAAGACGCCGAACAACAAATAGTCAATAACGCCGCCCGAAAACGTCATGCCGATCTTGACGCCAAGCAAATGCATGGTTAAGAACGACAGCCCCGCAAACACCACATGCACAGCAAATAGTAAAGGAGCAACGAACAGGAATGAGAACTCGAGCGGCTCCGTAATTCCTGTCAAAAAAGAAGTTAGTGCAGCCGAACCCATCAAGCCTGCTACTACGGCTTTGTTCTCCTTGCGCGCTTCATGATAGATTGCCAGTGCAGCCGCCGGGAGTCCGAACATCATGAATGGAAATTTACCAGTCATGAAGGTTCCGGCTGTTAGAGGCACCCCATCCTTTAACTGGGCAAAAAATATTTTCTGGTCGCCGCGAATGAGCTGCCCTGCCTTGTCCATATATTCCCCAAATTCGAACCAAAATGGAGAATAGAAAATATGATGCAGCCCAAACGGGATCAGTGCCCGCTCACAAATACCAAATATGAACGCGGCCAGCGCTCGATTCGAATCAAGCAAAGAATGCGAGAAGGCATTCAAGCCATGTTGAACAGATGGCCAGACGAACACCATGATGATACCGATAATGAGCGAGGTTACAGCCGTAATAATTGGTACGAACCGTTTGCCAGCGAAGAAGCCCAAATAAGATGGCAGCTCAATCGTGAAAAATCGCTGGTAGAGAACAGCTGCGACAATCCCGATTATAATCCCGCCGAACACTCCCGTTTGCAGAGTCGGAATACCTTGAATCGTAGCATATGCCGAATTGCCAGCCACAACATCAGGTGTAACGTTCATCATGACCTTCATCGTTACGTTCATAACGAAGTAACCAACGATGGCCGCCAAGCCCGCTACCCCGTCTCCACCAGCAAGACCGATGGCAACGCCAACCGCGAACAAGAGAGATAAGTTATCGAATACGATGCCTCCCGCTTGCTCCATGACGTTCGTGATGACACTGACTGCACTATTTCCAAGCCAAGGTAGTCTCGCAATCATATCCGGATTGCGCAGCGCATTGCCGATGCCAAGCAAAATACCTGCCGCAGGCAGGATGGCGACAGGCAGCATAAGCGCCTTGCCTACTTTCTGCAACACGCCGAACGCTGATTTGAACATGTGATTCAACCCCTCATCGCATCAAGGTATGTAAGTACGCTAAGTACGCCTTACCTTTCCCTAGTGCAGGAAAAAGTATGCAATCCGATGAAATATGCTAGATCAGACAGTGTAGGGATGTCGTAGATTAAGCAGCCAAGATGCATGAAAGCAAAAATAAGGCTTGCGCGTGACGCTACGTCATATGGGAAAGTAATTGCAGGAGGTGGAAGATTTGGAGGAACTACAATACACAGTTGGACAATTAGCGGAGCTGTGCGGTACTACCGTAAGAACCATTCAGTATTACGATAACATCGGTTTACTGGCGTCTCAGCGCTACGGAGGCAGCAATAAAAGAACCTATAGAGAGCGTGATTTGGTAAAGCTGCAGCAAATTCTTTTTTATAAAAGCTTAGGCTTTAACCTAAAAGAAATTCAAGAACAATGCCTTGCGTATGAAGATAAAGGAGATCTAAAGCGGATACTGCAGCGCCAAAGCAGCCTTCTATTCACAAAAGAAATGGAATTCCGCTCAGACCGGTCTTTCATAGATGCGATGGTATCGTGCATGGAGAACAGTGACTCGATCAATGTGGAAACGATCATGAAGCTGACTTTGAATAAACGGAAACATCTTCTCTTGGACTATATCGACATGAATCTTCCTACGGAAGCCAAGGCAATATTCGAACTGAATATTATAAATGATCAAGCCGCGATCCAGGTATATTGGCAGTGGAAGGGACTGACTTTGGAAGCTTACATGCTCATGATTAATGGCATTCATCCCGTCAGCGACGCCGGCTACTCCCTTGGAAAGAGGTGGGATTCCTTTGTTCGGTATGCTACGAAGGAGAAGCAAGAAATGCGGGAGGCATACCGGATAAGCTATGAGGAGAAGGAACACTGGCCAGAGGAAGATAGGTTCCTAACCGAATACTGCGAACACTTTATTGAAGAAGCTCATCGACATTTCTTAGGGAGCGGAGAGAGAAAGAATGAAGAGGAGAAATGACCGTTCAAAAATCGGACGATATGTTTCAGAAATGGGGAAGGCGAACTTTGAAGCAGCTTATTGGGAAGCGATGAAGCTGCTCCCTGAGCCGCAGGAAACGTTGGATATCGAGACCTCCTTTGGAAGCGTAAGAAGCTATTTGTTCACAAAGCCAGAAAATCAGGGGAAGGAGCCCCTCCTGCTGCTGCCAGGGCGCTCGGCATCTACGCCGATGTGGGCACCGAATCTTCACGGCCTCCTGAAGGAAAGGCCTGTCTATACACTCGATCTGCTTGGAGAGCCGGGAATGAGCAGGCAGAGTAAACCGATTCGCAGCTCCGTAGATCAAGCCAACTGGCTTATTGAAGCATTGACTGGCTTAGGAGTACGGGCTATACACCTCGTAGGCGTATCGATAGGAGGCTGGTCAGCGATGAATCTCGCAAGGCATGCCCCTTCGCAATTGGCCTCCATCAGTCTATTAGATCCAGTCTTTGTATTCGCTCCCCTATCGCTGAAGATGATTGCAGCTTCCATTCCGGCAGCGGTTCCAATCGTACCCAGGTTTATACGTCAGAAAATGTTGAGCTACATCTCTGGAGGAGCCAAAGCGGATGAGAGTCAACCAATTGCCAAACTAATCGAGCTCGGCATGCGAAATTATAAGATCAGCCTGCCTGCGCCGGTTTTGTTCAGCAAGGAGCAATTACGGACAATCGATGTGCCTATTCTAGCACTCATGGCCAAGAACAGCGCGATGCATGATTCAGAGAAGGCGGTGCGGCAAACTTCTTCTTATGCCCCTCATATTCAAATCGAATGCTGGCCCAATGCATCCCATGCAATCAACGGGGAGTTCCCGGAAGAAGTAAATAATCGCATATTGGCTTTTATTAATCAGCTATGAGGGCCTGAGGTACATGGACCTCTGCAAATCGCGCAAACACAAAGAAACCGTTCCTTCACCCAATGACTGATCGTGCATCCATTTAGCAAAGAACGGTTTCTTTTTATTTTTCCAGGGGAACGCTCCCTAGGTTCTCTATTTCAATGCTTGTACCGCAAGTGCAAGCGCGCCTGTAATACCCGCACGATCTTGCAATGCTGGAGGCACGATGTAATCCTCGTTCACTTCCAAGATGGCAGGATGTTGAACATATCCGTTCAACAATGTCTTCACTTGCTCGCGAATGCGCGGGAACAAGTGCAATTGCTTGGAAACGCCGCCACCAAGAATGATTTTCTCCGGAGAAATCGTCAAAATGTAGTTCATGAGCGCTTGTGCCAAATAGAAGGTCTGAAGCTCCCAAGCCTTATGGTCTTCGCCTAACTCGTACGCTTTCACACCCCAGCGCGCTTCGATTGCCGGACCTGCAGCAAGACCCTCAAGGCAATCCTTGTGGTATGGGCACTTGCCCTCATACGTATCTTCTGGATGGCGCTTCACCATAATATGTCCCATCTCTGGATGAAGCAGACCGTGAACCAGCTTGCCTTCCACGACAGCACCAGCCCCAATGCCTGTACCTACCGTGATGTACAAGCAGCTGTTCAATCCTTTAGCCGCGCCGAATGTCGCTTCACCGAGTGCCGCTCCATTTACATCCGTGTCGAAGCCGACAGGGACATTAAGATGGCGCTTCAAATGTCCGACTACATCATATCCGCTCCAATGCGGCTTAGGTGTCTTTGCAATATGTCCGTATGTGGGACTGTTCGGATTCAAATCAACCGGTCCAAAAGAACCGAAGCCAATACTACTAATCCCTTTATCTTTAAAGAACGCAACCGTACGATCCATTGTTTCTTCCGGTGTCGTCGTCGGGAACGATTCAATTTGCTGAATTTGTCCATCTTCGGTACCGACAGCAACGACAAACTTCGTGCCTCCACCTTCAATAGCGCCTAACAATTTCATGTTTCTCCCTCACCTTCTCAAGCCTGACTTTATCTGTCTCGTTCAGAGGAGATCCCCCATATGCCAACTTATGATCGCGCTTACGCAAATCGAAAACGCAAATCGAAAGACAACGTTTTCATCATATTGATTATATCATTAGGTCATTCATGTTCCAATAATATGACGCACATCATCTAAGATTCGGACACACCTCCTGAACTTTATACCCTTTTTCATCTCTATAAGGAGCTGATGCACCAGAAATAATGTTAGACTTTAACCCGATAGTGCGCTAAAATATGGACAAATTATTGCTAATCATTGGAACCGAGGGGGTAATTCACATGACCGTATCAACAGAGCAAGGCATGTTCGGGCAGTTCGGAGGAAGCTATGTACCGCCCCAATTGCAAGGAGTATTGGAGCGTCTCGCAGAATCTTTCTACAAATACAAGGACGATCCGGAATTTATCCAAGAATACAATATGTACGCACGCGAATACGTAGGTCGTGATAATCCGCTCACCTATGCGAAGCATCTGACAGAGAAGCTCGGCGGCGCCAAGATTTATTTGAAGCGCGAGGATTTGAATCACACCGGTTCCCATAAAATCAACAACGTACTCGGGCAGATTCTGCTTGCTAAGCGCATGGGCGCACAACGCATCATCGCGGAAACAGGGGCAGGCCAGCACGGTGTTGCGACAGCAACGGTATGTGCCATGTTCGGCATGGAGTGCATCATTTACATGGGAGCAGAAGATATTCGCCGTCAGGCATTGAATGTATTCCGGATGGAATTGCTTGGAGCCAAGGTCGTGTCGGTCTCGAAGGGGCAAGGACGTCTGAAGGATGCGGTGGACGTAGCACTGGATGATCTGGTGGAAAACTATGCGTCTACGTTCTATCTGTTAGGTTCTGCCGTCGGTCCACACCCATTCCCGTCTATCGTGAAGCATTTCCAATCGATTATTAGCGAAGAATCGAAGCGTCAAATTGTGGAAAAAGAAGGCCGTCTCCCTGATGCCGTTATCGCCTGTGTTGGTGGCGGCAGTAATGCAATCGGCGCTTTCGCCCATTATATTGAGGAGCGATCTGTACGTCTAATCGGTGTTGAGCCGGATCAAGCGCCATCCTTAACTAAGGGAGTTCCTGGTGTACTGCACGGCTTCAAATGTCTTGTTCTCTTGGACGAGGAAGGTAATCCTGCTCCAACCTACTCCATCGCAGCAGGCTTGGATTACCCGGGTATCGGACCGGAGCACAGCCACTTGAAAGAGTCCGGCCGCGCGGAATATGTGACGGTAACGAATGAAGAAGTGCTTGAAGCCTTCCAAGTGCTGTCGAAGACAGAAGGCATTATTCCTGCACTTGAGAGCGCACACGCGATTGCTCATACCTTGAAGCTCGCTCCAATGCTTGGAGAAGAGCAGATCATCATCGTCAACATCTCCGGTCGTGGGGATAAGGACGTCGAGCAAGTATTCCAGATGCTGAATAAATAAAAATAAGGTAAGACACCTATCCTGGAACAAACAGCCATAGTCCGTTCGCTACGGCTATGGCTGTTTATTGCTTTATTTGTCCTTGCGGGCAAGATCCAGCTTCGCTTGCGCCTGCTGCTCCAGATCCGCAATCGCCTGTTCCAATGTCATCTTATCTCCGGCCACCGCATGCAGCGCTTCATTCAGCAGCGGCTCATACACCTGATAGAAGCTGTCTGGAATGTTCTTCTTCCACTGCTCGTTCGTATGATGCTTCGATGGCTTCAGCATATAAATGGATTCAGCGCCTCTTTCCAAGCTTCTTGGGATATATCCCGTCCGCGCTGGTAAATCACTTCTTCCTGAACGGGATATGATCTTCGCAATCCCTGTGCCGTTCATGAACTTGACGAGCTCCCAAGCATCATGTTTATTTGCCGAATCGGCGGCAATGGCGAATATTTGCGTGGCAGAGATTCTGTCGGACTCATCTGCGTGCGCCGGATTGATAGGGACGGTTACCATGCCCCAATTTATCTTGGAAGAAGACCCGCCAATGTGTGCTGCAAAGGACGAATCATTGAGAATCATCGGGGATTCCCCATTAACGAATTTGTTCATGGCTAAAATATAACGCGATCCCGGATCGCCGCTCTGCTCCGGCGAACGAACGGATACCGCCTTTTTCCGGATCGCATCAACCGTTAACTGAAATGCTTGCTTCCAGCCTTCGGACTGCAGCAGCACCTTCTTGCCTTCCGTATCGAACAGCTGCAAATCCATCGTATCCGCGACTTCCCGCAATACATCAGAAGCTTGATTATTGATCAATCCATAGGAAGCATCTTCATCCGTCCTGCCGTTATGAAATCTTGCAGACAATTCAAAAAGATCCTTCCACTGCATTTTGTTCACCGGCAGATCAATACGTTTCTCCTGGAACATATCCGCATTGTAGTATAAATACCGAGCCCAGATCGTGGGAGCAAGCCCAAGTAGAGAACCGTTACCCTTCTCGCGCAGCATGTCGATCAAACCGGGCGCAAAACCGTCCAAGTCAAATTGATCCTGTTTGATCACCGATTCCAAATCATACAGCTTGCCCATGCTGGATAAATGCTCGTACTCATCCAGATTGAGAACAAGGACGTCCGGCTTCTGCTGCTCCATCATGCGCTGCAGCTTTTCCTGTGGGCTTACTTTGTCCGATGCGTCTTCTCCTTCATTCCCCGACTTGATGATCTCGATTTCAATGTCCGGGTACTGACTGGTAAATAACTGGCCGTACTTGTTATGGAAGTCCTCCACATAGGGATAATACACCTTCAGCTTCCCGTTGCCTTCACCGCCAAGCCCATCTGGTACGGACTTACTCCCGAAGCATCCGCTTATGACCAGGACGATGCTGAGCAGAATCAGTACAGCCGCCTTTCGTTTTCCGGTTCGCCTCATTTCTCCACTTCACTTCTCCTTTACACGCCTATTCAACGATCTCTTTTATTTCACTTTGTCTTGGCGCACCTTCTGAAGCGCTGCCTGCGCCTTCTGCTGTAGTTCTGTCAAGGCCTCATCCACGGTTTTCTCTTTGTCAATGATGGCCTTCAATGCTTCCTCCTGCAAAGGAGCATATGCACTGTAGAATTCATTAGGAACCCGCTTTATCGCCGACTCGTATTTCATATTTTTTATTTGCAAGGCATAGAAAGCTTCTGTACTCTTGCCCTGAATCGACTTGACGAATCCGGTTCGCGTCGGCAGCTTATAGTAGATGGCAGAGCTTGCCTTCGCCATCTCCGGTCCGTTGACGTACTTTACAAATTCCCAGGCGGCCCGCTTATTGCTCGAATGCTCGTTAATGGCAAAATACTCATAGAGCCTTGCACTAGTCGTTTCATTTGGGTGGGAGGGATCAATAGGGACAGGAACCATGCCCCAATCCATCTTGCTTGCCTTCTTGTTCTGCGGATCGCTAAACTCGCTAATAAAGCCTGAGCTGCCGAAGGTCATGGCCGCGTTGCCTTGCAGGAAGAGATTGTTGGACGAAGGAAGAAACATCGCATCCGATTTCTGAACCTGCAGTGCGCGGGTACGTATTGCATCCGTCACCATCTGATAGGCCTGCTTCCAACTCTCGGATTCGAGCAGAATATGCTCCCCCTTGGCATCGAATTCCTGCAGGCCCCATGTGTCCGCTATTCGTTTCAGCATCCCAACCGCGTTCTCATAGCCAGCATATAGCCCCGGCATTCCCGCATCTTCGAAGCGCGCAGCCAGATCAAACAGTTCTTTCCAGGTCATGCCGCCTTTGGGCAGATCTATCGCATTCGCTTTGAATAAATCGGCATTATAGTAGAGTACATCCGTATAGAAAAACGGCGGCAGGCCAAATAGCGCGCCTCCTCCCTGCTCTCTCACCATATCGATCAAGCCTGGCATGAACCCTTCCAGATCGAATTGCTCCTGCTTGATGATCGAATCTAGATTATATAATTTGCCGTCCAATGCGTACTCTTCATAGCTTGGAGCTGATAGAGTCAACACATCTGGCTGCTGTTCATCGATCAGCTTCGTTAATAGCGTCCCATAATCAACACCTTTTTGGATTTGCATCTGCTGGTATAATCCCTTGGTCTCGACCACTTCGATGTCGATATTCGGAAATTTGAGCGTAAATACATTTCCGTATTCTCGAAAAAAATCGCCCTCATTAGAGTAAAGCACCTTTAATTTGCCGCGGCCATCCTTACCAAGCTCCTCCAGCACAGGCTTCGTTCCGAAGCATCCGCTCACCAGAGCCATAATGCTTACCAGAATCGTGCCTTGCTTCAACCACGAACCCCATCGCATCTCGCCTATCATTCTCCTTTGCTTCCGTATCCAAAGCCGCAGGCAACCCTAACCTGCAGCTTCTGTCGGCCTTATTCCCTATCATTTCTTGATCATCGTTTTCGCGAGCTCGATCAGCTCTTCCTTCGCCAATGGATTACCGGGATTCGTGGCAATGGTGAATCTTACCCCTTTCTCCGTCCATGACACCGAATTTCTAACGAATTGAGGATACTTCTTCTTTGTTTCTGCATCATATTCGTCAGCAGATTTGTACTCGAACCCTTTGTCTTTAGCATTCTTATCTGTCTCTAGCGTGTAGAGTTCCATGAACAACTTATCATTTCCTTTGGCGTACTCCAGCTTGATCTCTCCCACCTCTGGCGCTTCTACCTTTTTGGAATACACCACTTTGCCTTTAGCTTCTGCCTTCACTTGTGCCTCCAATATCTTACGACCGATTGAATTCTGGATTTCTCCTTTGACAAAGGTATATCCCTCCGGCATGCCCTCTGGCTCCTGTATGATAGGCCCTTTTAATGTAGAACTATATTTTTCGTAGTCTTCATATTTGGTGAATGTCGGGAAATTTGTATAGTATAGAAACTCACTTCCGCCATTCAGCTTCTTATCGCTGACATACACGAGATAAATATCCCCAGGATTTTTTTTGATCTGTACTATCCTTGCCTTCTCCGCTTCGATCATTTTCTTTTTCTCTGTATCAGTCGGAGCTTTGGCTGCTGCCGTCTTGAGCGTAATGCTGTTGAATGATTGCGACGATGCTGCCTGTACAGCAGCACTCATGGAACCTAGCAGCAGAATGCTGCAAAGTGTAGCGATTGTTACTTTCTTTGTGTTTTTCATGGGTAATGCTCCTCTCTAATTCAAACGATATTGGATGTTAGTCAGGCCACACTATAGTGTTTTGGGATCCCTTAGGCGCAAGCCTCTATCCTAATTAACACAACCGCCCTCATTTAGGTTCACTAATTTGGAAGGAATGAAAAAAATGCTGCCTCACGTCATATCATGACGTGGACAGCATCGTTCATCCTATTGCAGTTTAATTTTCAAATTCCGATCCCAATGTCGAATATCGAAACTAAACAAGCAAAGCTCCGTTTCGGTTCCCTTAAATCCGCGATAGATGTTCATGAATTTGTTGGAGTTCCTCCAATCTACCCAGTTATTCTCCCATTGGTAAAATAGGACTTTCCCGTATATCCTCTCATTCCCCTGTTTTATGTATGTCTGAGAAGCGCCGCTGTACTCTAGATTCTCGCTCTCGTTCTCGACATACAGGTCACCGTCTTTCATATAGTAGGTCACTTTTACCGGATAACCCTCTACGTTCACAATCGTTTCTTTCTTTTGCTCTGTAATGTGAGTCAACTTGATCGGCTTGTTGTAGTCTCTTATCTCCTCAAACTCATGTTCCAGAAGCAATTCTATCGGCACGTCTACGGTCAGCCGCAAATCAAGGGGTGTCGAGAATGTATACACTTTCCTGTAAGCACCTAACGGAGAATTGGCATAATCCCATGTTTCTTCTCCTTCCAGCTTATGACCGTTCACCAGCAACGAAACCGAGTTGTACGGAAGTCCGCTAAATCCGTTCTTATTATCCACTTCTAATTTCATGGCTGTCGGTCTGATGATCAGCTTGCGGAGGATCGATCCCCCTTGTGCCGAGCGGATCGGAATGTTCATTTCCCGGGTCACTGATGCCTGCAGCGCCTTCTCCTTGTTCAAGGTGAACATGCCGATATCCCATTCTCCCTCAATATAGCTTCCCTTCACGCCATACACAAATTCGAATGAGTTGCTGCCCTGCAGTAGTTCACCCAGGTTATAGCCTTCTTGCGCGCCCCATTCCGGATGCCCTTCAATCTCAATATATTCAGTCATCTTATAGCCCGTTCGATCTACCTTCTTCCCACCCTTTTTTACTACGATTTGAGGGCCAACGATGTTAAAATTCGAATCATTCGTATACGACACGGAGTATTTGAGCAGTACTTGCTCTTTCCTGCCTTTCACGAACTGCACCTTCAATTCCTTGATCCCGCCGCCGTGAATCGGAAAGGTCTGTACTTCTGTCTTGCTCGGATCCAGAGCAATCGGAACGTGAACGTAGTCATATGCCTGCAGCCCGCGCACAGACAATTGCATATCCGTCTCATTGCCGGGCACCGTCCAAGGCGTTTCGAAAAAGCCGTTGTAGGTCTGGGTTTCTTCATCCCATGCATGCGAATAGTAGCCTTTTCCCCAGTGCATTTGCATCTTCTGCACATCATCCAGGTGTGCAATGAAGTTTCCTTTACTGTCTTTGAAATCGAATTGATCGAATATCCACTTTCGTTCCTGCCTATCCCCTGTATTCAGGCTGTATAACAGCGTGGTACCATTATCGTCGGATACCGCCGTATCAATGGCGAATGTGACGCTGCTATTCGTAACCTTCTTATTTATCGGCTGCCCGAATCCATGTTGGATCGCTGATTCCACACCTTGATGATTATTAAAATCCCACTTCTCGGTAATATAGGCGAGCACCGGAGTAGCCAACAACACAAACACAGCCACTGACAACACGGCCAACCGGCGTCCGTGGAACAACGGCCTCATCTGTAACGAAGCGGCAGAGATCCTTCGATCGCCCTGCTCGTTCCTAGCCGCCTCGATCCACATCCACATCGCCTCGAAGTCCGGGTAGGAATGGTTGCCTTCATCGCCCAACTGCTGGAAAAGTTTTGTTATTCCGTTTATTCTTTTTTCCAGATCCCCCACCTTCCTTTCCTCCCAAGTTCTTCTGATTTAAATGCTCTTCTGGCCCCTTCAAGTCGTCGTCCAGCGGAGACAAGAACCTCGAGCAAGTATTCCATATGCTGAATAAACAAGATTAAGATATCTAACCTAAGCAAACAAACAGCCATAGCCGGGGGGAAACGACTATGGCTGTTTCTGTTTTATTTGTCTTTGCGGGCAAAATTCCAGCTTCACTTGCGCCTTCTTCACTGCTCGTCCGTATAATGCTTTGCCGGATTCAGCATAGTATCATTTTTTAATCATCGTTTTCGCAAGCTCCATTAAATCTTCCTCCGTCAATGGATTCTCGGGATTCACAGAGAGGAAAAATATCTTTCCGTTCTCCGACCAGGTAACTTGATTTCGATCCGTATGCTGGCTATCTGCGGCGGATTCGTATGTGTATCCTTTAGCTTCCTTTTCTTCGGTATGAACCGTTTGCATTTGGAGAATGATATTATCTTTTCCTTTTTTGTACTCCAGTTTGATCTCTCCCGCTTCCGTCCATTCCATCTTTTTGGAATATACTACTTTGCCTTTGGCTTCAGCCTTCACTTGTGCCTCGAATTTTTTGCTGAACGGACTTTGGATTACTCCTTTAACAAAGGTATATCCTTCTGGCATCCCTTCTGGCTCCTGCACGATTGCTCCCTTCAATTTAGAAGTCCATTTCTCGTAGTCTTCGTATTTCTGAAATGTTGGGAATTCCACATAGTATAAAAACTCACTATCGCCATTCAGCTTCTTATCGCTGACATACACGAGATAAACATCACCAGGATTTTTTTTGAGCTTTACTATCCTTGCCTTCTCCGCTTCGATCATTTGCTTTTTCTCTGCATCAGTCGGAGCTTTGCCAGCCGCCGTTTTGAGCGCAATGCTATTGCTTGATTGCGATGATGCTGCCTGTACAGCAGCGCTCATGGAACCTAGCAGCAGAATGCTGCAAAGGGTAGCGATTGTTACTTTCTTTGTGTTTTTCATGGGTAATGCTCCTCTCCAGAACTATTTTTTAATCATCGTTTTCGCAAGCTTGATCATCTCTTCCTTCGTCAAAGGATTCTCGGGATTTGTGGAAATCGTGCAGCTTACTCCTTTTTCTGTCCATGACAGTGAATTATTGATGTCTGGAAGGATTTCATTCTTTGGCTGTTTAGCATTTTCTTTGGCCTTCTCGTCAGCGGACTCATACTGGAATCCTTCTTTAGCTTTCTTTTCCACTCCGTTTTCTATCTTTCTCAGACTCAGCACCAATTTGTTTTTGCCATTGGCATATTCCAGCCTGATCATTCCCGCTTCATCCCATTCTATCTTTTTGGAATACACCACTTTGCCTTTGGCTTCAGCCTTCACTTGCGCATTGAACTGTGTATACGGATTTTGGATTACTCCATTTACGAATTTATATCCTTCTGGCATCCCTTCTGGCTCCTGAATAACTGCTCCCTTCAATTTAGCTGTCCAGTTCTTGTAGTCTTCATATTTTGTGAATTTGGGGAACTCCGAAGAATATAAAAACTCACTTCCGCCATTCAGTTTTTTATCACTGACATATAGAACATAGAAATCCCCCGGATTTTTTTTGATTTGAAATATCTTTTTCTTCTCCGCTTCGAACATTTTCTTTTTTTCTGCATCAGTCGGCGCTTTGGCTGCTGCCGTCTTGAGCGTGATGCTATTGATTGATTGCGACGATGCTGCCTGTACAGCAGCGCTCATGGAACCTAGCAGCAGAATGCTGCAAAGTGTAGCGATTGTTACTTTCATCTTATTTTTCATAGGTTATTCTCCCCTCTTATTCAAGCGATATTGGTTGTTATTCAGGCCGCACGATAGCGTTTTATGGGATCCCCTAAGCGCAAGCCTCTATGCTAATTAACACAGCCGCTCTCATTTAGGTTCACTAATTTGGAAGGAATGCAAAAAAATGCTGCCCTCACGTCATATCCTGACGAGGACAGCATCGTTCATCCTATTGCAGCTTTATTTTCATATTCCGATCCCAATGTCGAATGAAGAACTCGAAAAAGTAAATCTCTGTTTCATGTCCCTTAAATCCGCGATAGACGTTTACGTACTTGTTGGATTTCTCCCAATCGAGCCAGTTCTCCTCCCATTTGAAAAACAGGGCTTCCCCGAATTTTCGCTCGTCTCCCTGTTTCATATACGTCTGAGAAACGCCGCTGAACTTTAGATCCTCGCTCTCGTTCTCGACATACAGGTCACCGTTTTTGGTATAGTAGGTTACTTTGACCGGATAACCCTCTACGTTCACAAGCGTTTCTTTCTTTTCATCTGAAATAGCTGTCAACTTGATTGGCTTCTTATAGTCCTTTATCTTCTCGATCTCACGTTCCAACAACAATTCTACCGGCGTGTCCGCGGTCAAACGTAAGTCGGGCCTTGCCGGAAACGTGAAGGCTTGCCGATATCCATAGAGCGAAGTATTGGCATATTCCAGTATCATCTCCCAGCCTTCAAGCTTACGTCCGTTCACGAGCAACGAAACTTCTCGGTATGGAATGTACTCGAATACTTTCTTATTCTCTACCTCCAATTTTATCGCTGTCGGTCTGATAATCAGCTTGCGGAGGATCGAATCTCCTTGCGACGTGTGGAGCGGAATATTTAATTCCCGGGTCACTGATGCCTGCAGCGCCTTCTCCTTGTTCAAGGTGAACATGTCGATATCCCATTCTCCCTCGATATGGCTTCCCTTCACGCCATACACAAATTCGAATGAATTGCCGCCCTGAAGCAGTTCGTCCGAGCTATAGCCTTCTTGTACACCCCATTCTAGATGCCCCTCAATCTGGATCATTCTATTCGCCCTATCACCTGATCGAATTACCATTCCCCCTTCCTTTTTCACCACAATTTGAGGGCCAACGATGTTGAAATTCGAATCATCCGTGTAAGAAACAGAATATTTGAGGAGTGCTTGCCCTTGTCCGTCTTTCACGAACTGTACCTTCAATTCCTCAATCCCACCATCATGAATCGGAAAAGTCTGCACCTCTGCCTTGCGCGGATCCAAATCGATTGGTACACGAACGTAGTCGAACGCCTGCAGCCCGCGCGCTGACAATTGCACATTCGCTTCCTTGCCGGGAACCGTCCAGGACGTATCGAAGAAGCCGTTGTAGGTTCGGCTTTCTTCATTCCAATTATGCCAATAGAGGCCATTATCCCATTTCATCTTCATCATCTGTACAAGATCCATACGCGCTATGGAATTTCCTTTATCGTCTTTGAATTCAAATTGGTCGAACATCCATTTGCGCTCCTGCTTATCCCCTGTATTCAAGCTGTATAACAGCGTGGTTCCATTATCGTCGGACACCGCTGTATCGATAGTGAATGTGACGCCGCTATTCGTAATCTTCTTATTGATCGGCTGCCCGTATCCCTGTTGGATCGCTGATTCCACACCTTTAAGATTTTTAAAATCCCACTTCCCGGTAATATAAGCGAGCACTGGAGTAGCCAATAGCACAAACACAGCCACTGACAGCACAGCCAACCTGCGCCCGCGGAATACCGGTTTCGTCTGTAACGGGGCCGCATAAGTTCCTTGTTCGTCCTGCTCATTTCTGGTCGCCTCGATCCGTATCCACATCGCCTCGAAGTCCGGGTAGGAATGGCTGCCATCATCGCCCAGCTGCTGAGAAAGATTCGTTACTTCGTTTGTTTTTTTCTCCAAGTTCCTCACCTTCCTTTCTTCCCAAGCTGCTGTTCCGCTTGGGTGATTTCTCATCCGGCAGCTTCAAGTCGTCGTCCAGTTCGTCCAATATGACCCTCATCATCTTCAATCCCCGGTTCAACCGAGATTTCACGGTTCCCACCGGAATATCCAGAATCTCCGCGATGTCGGCAAGCGGCAGATCGTTCGTATACCTCAGGGTGATGACGATGCGGATTTTGTCAGGCAGCTTCGCGAGGCGCCGCTTCCACTCGTCCTCCGATTCCTTTTGTTCGACTACAGTTAGGACTGAAGGCTCCACCTGCTCCCGTTGGAACAAGAGCAGCATCTTCTCCTTCATCCATCTCGACTTACTCCTGCGCAAGTGATTCAGGCAATGATTGACCGTAATTCGCATGAGCCACGTCTTGAGAAACTCCACCTGCTCCCATCCCGACGTGAGCGCCTTCATAAACACCTCCTGGCAGACGTCTTCCGCATCCGAGGCATTGCGCAGCATATAGTAGCAGGTCCTGTATACATCTCTGTTGTATCGTTCGAAAAATTCCCTGTCCGTCAACAGGTTCTCCACCTTTCCTACACATCGCTAGTTGCTGCTCCCCTTGAACATGCACTACTAGATTAACAACTATCTTCTATAAAAGGTTCATTTATTGGATAAATGGGGTAAAAAATTTAGTACCTAATGAAACCTCGGTACATTGCCGATATAAGAAGGGAGTATGTCTGAGGAGGGTATAAACTTTGCCGCGAATCGTCAGGCAGCTGAATCGATGGCTGCTGTTTCTTATATTGCTAGCTTTATGTGCATTTCCCTTTCAAAATTTTATTCTCTCTAAGCTCAAGGAAGGTTCCCTATCCTTCTCCTTCGGGCCGCCTTCGGATGACATTGTTCTGTTGCTGTACAGCAACACTGCAAGGGTAGGCCGCTATCTGGTGCCGCTTGCAGAGTCCGAGCCGAAGGCTGCTCCTTATCAAGAGAAGGGAGAGACACTTGTACCTGCCCGCTTCTTGGCGGACAAGCTTGACGCAGAGCTGGCTGTCGATAAGAGTGGCCGAACTCTTACGTTATCAAGAGACGACGCGAAGATTACGTATTCGCTCGAGGCAGGCAAGGTTAGTATCGCGACCCCATCCGGCAGCAAATCCGCAGTCTCTGTCAACACATTGCCCGTCCAGAAGGACGGAGTTACCTACGTCCCGCTTCGACCGGCTAGTAAAGCGTTTGGTCGGCATATTTACAGCAGCGACGGCGTTATCGCGCTGACCACGACACCGAAGGCGCCTAAACAAGAGAAGTGGAACGAGTGGAGAGAGGAATTGTCCTCCTATCTAGCCTACGATGCCTTCGGCTCGTATGCGGTCAAGATGGGAACAAGCTATACCGCACTGTTCCACCGCTGGGAAGACGCCGTTAACTACGCGAAGCAGGTTCCTGGACGCAGAGTCACCTACCGCGGTCAGCATGTGATGTGGGATCCGAAGAAGCCTGCGCCGAAGTCGATCCGCTTGAATGGAGCACCGCTTATTTTGCAGCTCCCTGAGCTGCCGCGCGGCTGTGAAGTGACTGCGCTTGCTATGCTCTTGCAATCCGCAGGTCAGAAGGTAGACAAGATGGAGCTTGCGAAGAATATCCGTAAAGATACAACGCCTTATGAGAAGAAGAATGGCGGCATTTATTTCGGCAATCCGCATCGCGGATTCGTCGGTGATATGTACACGTTCGCCAATCCTGGTCTCGGGGTGTATCATGAGCCGATAGCAGAGGTCGCGGAGAAGTATTTACCGGGACGAATCATTGATATGACCGGTACTTCCTTTGATCATCTGTTATGGACGGTTGGACAAGGAACGCCAGTATGGGTAATCCATACGACACTGTACGATTCTGTTCCCGCTAACGCTTGGGTCACTTGGAATACTGCTGATGGGCCAATCCAAGTGACCTACTATGAGCACTCCTTGCTCGTGATCGGCTATGACGAGCAATATGTATACGTGCATGATCCGCTTGGTCGCCGCGATCGTATCACGCGCGCCGCCTTCAAGCGCGGATGGGAGCAAATGGGCAGCCAAGCTATCACCTATACGAAGGCAGCGCCAACTGCACAAGCAACCTAGGCGCACCGTTAGCACAAAAGGAACTGTCCTCCCTGCATCCAGTTATGCAGAGAGTCAGTTCCTTTTTTTTCTGGCCGTATTCAAACTTTGCCCCAATGATTCTTAGATAAAAGATAAACTCTCCCTAATCATAGTTGCGCAAAATGAGATAGAGAATAATCCCTACTGGACCAAGCAGGAAGACAACAAGCGCCCATAAACAACCAATATGCTTCCCCTTGCGCGCTGATGCCTCGCCCCATATCCAGAACAGGCACACCCAGCTTAACACCCATATCAGAAAGCCAATCAACCGCATCCCCCCGCTCCAACTAAGAAACCTGGCCGTAATAGCTCATGTCGGCTGTACCTAAACACCACCTTTTTGATATGTACGCAGGGAGCTCTACAATTAGGATTTCTTTTTCTACAGCCTGACTACCCCTATGAACACAGAAAGCTGACCCACAAAGCGAATTCTGCTTCGCGGGTCAGCTTTTCTAACCTTTTTTTCTCTTGTCTAATTTAAATTTATATCGTTATTAGTATCAATATCCAGGCGGTAGAACTTCGAATAACGATTCATTTGCCCTTCAATCGTCAGACTGCCTTCTCTTTTGAGGATATACCAGTTTTGACCGTTATATCGCTCAACCGAATACCCGTTCAGATCAATGCCGAACAGCCTTTTCACGTCAGGTGCCGCTGCGTCAAGCACCTGCTTATTCGAGAATTTGTCGAAGAGGGCCTCGGTTGCATTCGTTCCCGTTTCTAAAATGTCGGAATCATAAACGGACAGTATGCGTCCAGTGTTATAGCCAACCTGAATGGACAAATCACGCTCCTGATCCTCTAAATCGTAATAATCCTTCGCAATTCCGATACGGCTGTCATAGCGATACGTACGGCTTGCAAGCGCCATCGGGGTTTCTTTCCCTCTAACGGTGAGGGAAGCTTTCTTAGCCGACTCAAGCGCCTTAGCACTTACTTGATCCATCGGAATGTCATAAGACATGCTAAGGACTCGCTCTCCCTCCATCTCGATGTCGATATCTTTTCCTGTAATCCAGGTATGCACATCCCGATCGACCCTTGTCTTTGCCCGAGTAATGTCCTGAATACGGGCAGCCAGCTGATTTTCGTCCAGTCCTGTTTGTGCTTCAACAATCCGCTTCATCTTATCTGGCAGCTCAGCGTAGTTCATAGAGATGTTCACATCGAAAGTTCCCCGCTTCACATCAAGAGCGGCATAGCTCTTGTTATCCTTACTATAGACGGTAACATCATGATAAGTTGATCCACGGTATTCCTCGACTCCATGCAGATCAATGTCACGACCAGCAACTTCTCGTACTGCCTGCTTGATGCGCTCTAACAAGGGAGAATCGAGGTCGTTCACCGTCTTGCCATGCTTCGCCTCCGTCAAGCTGCCTACTTGATCGTGTTCTCCTGCGAGCGGCGGGATTGTAAACTCAATCTTCTGATTAACCTCAACCGGCTCATTGTATCTTCGTAGCGATATTTCATATTCGTCCAGCTTCGGGGCCATAATCGCAATATCATAAACATCTTGCTTGACCTTCTCCTGCCCCCACTTATCCTTATCCTCAAAAATCGTTCCCAATACCCAATTGAACGTAATATTTCTTTCATATTTTTCGTTTAATTGCTTGCCAGTCATTGGGATAGCTCTCGTCTCTGGTGTATCCAGCTTCAAGTCATATTGCTTCCAAGTCTCGTTCGATCCTGATCCCTGAAGCTTCAAGTAGTAAGGCTCATACGTCAAGAATGTGCTCTGAAACGGGTTATTTCCCGCTTGATCTGGCTGAACCTTGAGATGGAGGACTCCCTTATTGTCATACTCCGTGCCTAATATCGTTATATCCTTGCCCTGATATTGGATCTTTTTCGGATATTTATCATCCATGCGAAGACGGAACGTATGATTGGGCCGGGCTTGAGTCACATACAATCTCTTCAGTTCCAGGGTCATGCGCTTCGGCTTATTCTCGAAATAAATAGACGGGACGAACTCCCACTGGTTGCGACTGACCCCATTCACCAAATCATTAAATCCTGAAGACTGTCGAATCGGATATACTTTACCGGTCTCGTCTTTCAGAATAAGATTTTCTCGGACAATCTCATCCCAATCGTACCCTGGATGCAGATCTGCCTTTCCTTCATCTTGAATTCGAGTTCGAGTCTCCAGCAGCATACGGGTTGGTGAGATCGTAATATCCTTAAGAGCAAACTGCTGTACAATCGAGTTTGCCTGCTCTGCCGTCCGCTCCAGATTGACCACACGAGTTGGTTTTATATTATTGATACCGAGCGGAACCTGAATATCCTCTGATTCGGAATAAATGTTTTTGTATTCGTCATTGCGTTTAATTTTTGTGAGCCGGATCGTTATTTTCCGATCCTTATCTTCTCGTTTCAGCTGTTCGACGTATTCTGGCAGCAAAGGAATGTCATATGTCCAAGTAACAATACCATCCGCTTTTGCTTTAGCCTGTTTACGCGACTCATCCTCGGATTCAATATGATAGGAAGTCGTATGATTGCTTCCATCCGAGAATCGGTGTTCGTCAAATTCAGGCAGCGTAGCCGTATAATCCTCGAACTCGTCATACAATCGGCGGGAACGCTGCGCCTCGGCAATATCCTCGCCCTTGATTGTAACCGTAACGAACAGACGATCATCTTCCAAATATAAATTATCGACGCTTACTTCCCGCTCTCCCCACTTTGTACGGTAGGTTTGTACCGGAATGTAGCCATGCTCCTTGGCATTGCGGATACCCATAAAGCTGCCCGCCCCCTCCAGCCACTTGACTGCGGCCTCCAGTCCGGGGATTTGCTTCGCATACGCGGCAAAGGAAGGCACAAACATGATCGAGCCAGAGAACAGCAAAACGCCGGCCGCAACCGTTCCTATGCTGCGCTGTACAATCTTCGTCCGATGGCGGCGGCGATCCATATTTTCGATCCGCTCCGCAATCCGTTGAGACAGATTAGGTGGAATAGGCACTTCGGGCAATTTTGCGAACATTGCTTCGATCTCCTCATCCCTAAATTCCATCAGCATCTAGCCTCCTTCATTTCTGGCATCATTTGCTTTTTAAACAACTTAATTGTGTTATATATTTTCGTTTTAACCGTGCCTAGCGGCATATCTGTCATCTCTGCAATTTCTTCTAGTGTGTATCCTTGGACATACTTCAATTGGATGAGCATCCGCGTCATTGGCGGCTGCTGCTCCATAAGAGCCTGAAAATCCAGCATTTCGTCCGTCGGCGGACGCTTTGCGACTCCCATAACCTCTTCGTCCTCTATGTAGACTATCGATTTATTTTTACGCAAATAGGTTTTGCACTGATTGATGACAATCCGAGTGAACCAAGTGTTGAATTTTTCGGGGTCTTTCAATTTCTGTATATGAATAAGGGCCTTCTCCACAGCATCGCATACTGCGTCCATACTGGCGGCCTCATCGTGTAGATAACTATATGCGATTCGGTACGATCGGTCTTGAATTTGCTGTACCGCTAGTGCAAAGCTATGTGTATCGCCCTGCTGCGCGCGGACAATCAGCATCTTCTGATCCATAGTTCCTCCCCCTTCGGTCACCACTATGATGCATGGAGGCCCTAAATAGTTTTGGAAACGGAAAATATGATATTACGTCGTTCCTTTGGATTCCGAGACTGCTTCCAATTCGACTTCCTTGCCTGTTAGTTGTTTTTTATTTGATCTCATGATTATCGTTCCTCCTACTTTTGAAGTCAATTTCGATAATAAGATGCACAACCATTTAAAATAGTTTTTTTATACAGAAATGAAAAAAATAGATAAAAAAACATGCACTCGCGAAAAGCAAGTGCATGTAGAGTAACTGTTCATTGACCCGAAACTTCAAGAGAGTAGAACTCTCCCTTTTCATTAATATTTCCAGAAACCTCCGGCTTCCCATCTTTCTTAAATGTAAAGCGATTGGCCATCTCACCTTTTCCGCGAGTTACGCTGTAGCCTGTCAAATCAATTCCGAACACTTTTTTAGCCAGCGGCTTAACGGCAGCCAGTACATCCTCATTTTTAAATTTGCTGAATTTTTTATCGGTAATGTCAAGCAAGGAGCCTGCCGACTTCCCAGATTGATTGAATTTTGTTGCTTTTCCGGTTTCACCGTTTACATCAATGATAATCCGTTTTTCCTTGCTTTTATACGCCGTGAATTGCCAACTCGATTTATCCTTTGCTTTGTTCAATGTCCCTTCCTTGATCGAGAAGGATTTTGCATCCAGTGCTTGCAACACTTGCTCTGCTCCTTTTTTGACCTTCGCAGGCGCCTTCGAATAGTCATAGGTGAGGTTAATGCTCATTACCTTATCGTTATCAAGCGATACCCAAATATTATTTCCCGTAAATGACGTGAATAAAGTCTCAGTATCCTTCTCGAATGTGCGCTGCACTTTATTAAAAGATACATTCCAAGAAGAATCCAATTCCTTAACCGCCGTGATAGCCGCTGTTCGAAGGGACTCATTTCCTTGATCCGCCTTTGCAAACCAAGTTGCCCTCTGAACTTCACCAGTCTTTTGGTTCACTTGTGCTTGATTCCCATCCTTCCCCATAAAGAAATATAAATTATTCGGGCTTTCAGTAATTCGCTCCCATGTCATTTTCAAATCCGAGTTACCCGATAATTCCTGATACACGGCATCCAGATTTCCAAGGATCTCCTTGTCGATCTGTTCCGGCTTCAGGATTCCGTTCTCCTGTTTAACCTCTTGCTTGGATTGGGCTGCCTCCATACTTATCGGCGACGCAATGATGAGCATGCTGGATACGGATAATACGGCAATCATCTTCTTGTACGACATCATTTCAACAACTTCCTCCCTCAAAATGAATTTCGATAGTAAGATGACTCACTTCAGTCAATGGTTTTGGTACACAAAAAAATCCCGGACTATGTCCGGGATTCTCCATCGCGCTTAGCGCGCTTCATATATTGGTCATAACGGTCGTCTACTTCCTCAGCGATAGAGCGATACCGATTCGTCTCTTCCACGATTGGATCCAGCGTCGTCTGAATACGGATTTCGGTCCGCGGCGTTATCCGCCGTCGCACAGCCTCACTTGGCTCTTCGGACTCCATCTCCCCAGCCGTCAGACGCTCATGCAGCTCCGCTTCCAGTCGTTCTTGTGAATCCTTGTCCCGTTCAGCCACAGGAACACCTCCCTCAAACATATGCTTCCACTAGTATGAGCTTGAATGCTATTCTCTACCCTTGAGCTTTCGCATCTCTTAGCGCTTCAATGAAGGAGCCATGGATATGTCCGTTCGAAGCAACGACATCACGCACGCCCAAATGATAGGGCTTGCCATACGTATCTGTCACCTTGCCACCAGATTCCGTGATCAGCAAGCTTCCTGCCGCCAAATCCCAAGCATTCAGGTTGAGTTCCCAGAACCCTGTCAAGCGGCCTGCCGCTACATAGGCCATATGGAGAGCAGCCGAACCTGCGGTACGGATGTTGCGAACCTGCGGCGCAAGTGCAGTAATTCCCGCCAGATTCGCAGGCAGCGCACGCTCGCGCTCCGTGGGGAATCCGCTTGCAATCAAGCTGGCTCCAAGCTGCTGCTCAGGCGCCACCTGCATTCGGCTTCCGTGCACATAGGCCCCCTTTCCCTTCTCTGCGACGAATAGTTCGTCTCTCATCGGATCGTACACAATCCCAACAATGACTTCTCCCTTATGCGCCAAAGCAATTGAAACGGAGTAGAATGGGAACCCGTGAACATAGTTCGTGGTACCATCAAGCGGATCGATGATCCATACATATTCCTCCTGCAGTGCATTCTCCAACGCCCGCTTGGCTGCATCCTTGCCAGGATCTACTGATTCTTCACCGAAAACGGCATGCTGTGGAAAATGAGTCAACAGCAGACGACGGATCATCTGCTCGGCTCCTTTGTCAATTTCGGTAACGAGATCGTGCATAGATGATTTTATATTGAGCGATATGTACTGCCCTAATTTACTCTTGATCCATTCACCTGTCTTAGCCGCACAGTTGACCGCTACCGCTGTATAACTTTTACTGGTGACCACGTGTGGAGTTTTATCTGAAGTATTCAAGGCTTCACGCTACTTTCTATTAAAAATTGCTTCCTTTTCTTCCAATATACGTAGTAATCAGTTATAAGTTTCGTTCGAATATCCTAGCCTATGTAAAATGTTCATGAGCCTGCAAATCCACTCACAATCATGCGAATTGCCAGTACGAACAGGGTAATTCGGAGGACAAGCAACAGCCCTTTGCCAGACATTCGATTCGCAATTGCAGCCCCTAATCTTCCGCCGATCCAAGCGCTTGGAGCCAATACCGCTACCAGCATCCAATCGACCGATCCATTCCAGGCATGAACCGTAGTTCCGAGAATGGAGGATAGAAAAATGACAAACATGGATGTGGCTGAAGCGACATGCGGCGGATAGCGAAATAACAGCACCATAAGCGGAACGAACAACGAGCCTCCCCCAATCCCGAACAGCCCTGAGATGAAGCCGACTGCAAATCCAATAAACAGCATCGGCACAACGCTGTATCCATATTCGGTCTCTTGACCAGAGAGATCTACATACGTACGTGTGCCTCGCCATGTGATATTCACCGGCTTCAGCCGTTCCTTCACGATCATCAGAATTGCCATCCCGAGCATGAAGAACCCGAACACCAAGTTAAATACATTGTCCTTGAAATACTCCGTTAATGCCGCACCCAGCATAGAAGCAGGCCCGCTCGTTATAAAATAAATCGCACCGCTTCGCCAATCCACCCGCTTCACCTTCATATAGGCAAGTGTGGAGGAAAGCGCTGTAAAAATAAGCACCGCTAATGAAGTTCCCACCGCTGTCTGGGAGGATATCGCTTCTCCTAGCAAATGCGGCCCGAAAAAAATCAGCCCCGGTACGATGATAATACCGCCGCCCAGTCCGACAAGACTGCCGAACGTTGCTGCAATTAGGCCAATAAGAACAAGAAATACAATGGTTGCTGCCATTTGGATGCTCCTACTTTCTCCTCACATAGTAAGCCCCTATTACTGAGCGGTATGAGATTGCCCGCCACCCGGATAAATAAAAATCCGCCCGCAGGCAGCTACCAATTCAGGCGGCTGCCAGGCAAGGCGGATATGGAAGTCGAGTGTTACACGCCGACAATGTGGAAGCCGCTGTCCACGTAGATCACTTCACCTGTAATGCCGCGTGAGAAGTGGCTCATGAGGAACATTGCAGTATCGCCAACTTCCGCCGTGTCTGTCGTGCGGCGCAGTGGAGCCTTCTCTTCAACCTGCTTCAAGATCGAGTTGAAGTCGCTGATGCCCTTCGCAGCAAGCGTACGGATCGGACCTGCGGAGATCGCATTGACGCGAATGTTGAACTGTCCCAGATCTGCCGCCAAGTAGCGAACAGAAGCCTCAAGCGCAGCTTTCGCTACACCCATGACATTGTAGTTCTTCATCGCGCGTTCTGCGCCGAGGTATGTCATCGTCATAATGCTTCCGCCTTCTGTCATGAGCGGATGCAAGCGCTGTGCTACAGCTACGAGAGAGTATGCGCTAATGTCTTGCGCAAGCGCAAAGCCTGCACGGGACGTATCTGCATACAGTCCTGTCAATTCTTCTGTTTTCGCAAATGCGATACTGTGCACAAGACCATGCAGTGTACCGAATTCTTCACGAAGTCTATCTGCCAATTGATCAATCTCTTCATCTACTGTAACGTTGCACGGAAGAATGATGGCGTTTGGAATCGTCTCTGCCAACTTGCGTACACGCGCTTCTACACGTTCGCTCTCGTATGTAAATGCCAATCTTGCGCCTTGTGCGGCGAGTGATTGCGCGATGGCCCATGCGATGCTGCGATCGTTCGCGACACCCATAACCACGATATTTTTACCTGCTAATAATTGAGACATTGCTAAATTTCCTCCTCTCGCCATTTCGCATCATCAAATTTGGTTTCATGAACTATGCATGTCCCTTTTGGCTGTTGCGGAAAAGCTCTTTTTTCAACGTATCCTATTTTTGCTTGATTTTCAAGTAGCAAGTGGATCTCATCGCTAAGAGCTACGGATCAATTCGCACGCTCGCTTGGTCGAGAATCGTAACCCCTTCCGCCGTATAAGGGACAAGATCCCGCATCAATTGAAATAATGCCCCGTCCTTCTGCTTCGCTTCCAGCATGACATCGATGCGCTCCGTATAGGGAGCAATCGCCCTGAGGAAGGCGAGCAGGGGCTTCACTTCCACATAATCGGCATGGCCACGTATATCGGAAGCGCTCTTCGGACTGGATACATGGATTTTAGGTGGGAGGGGATCGTCCGGCGCTGCGTCCGCCTGCCCAAATGGCGTCTGCCATGTCTTCAATATGCGCGGCCACAGCTCATCCAACGATTCCTCTTCATGATTTACCCACTGATGGTGAATATCCAGTACCATCGGAACACCAAGCTGCTCGCTTATATGAAGTGTCTCTACCGCATTGAAGGTTTTGTCGTCGTTCTCCAGTGTCATGCGCTTCTGTACCTCTTCAGACAATGTCTTGAAGTTCTCTATGAATCGCTCTCCCGCGATCTTCTTATTTCCGTATGCCCCGCCGACATGAATGTTGTTCTTCGCACGAGCATCCACTCCCATGGCCTTGAACATCCGAACATGATGCTCCAGATCCTTTACAGACTTGATGAGCACATCTTCGCGCGGCGTACTCAGGACGGTAAAGTGATCGGGATGGAATGACACGCGCATATGATGCTCGTTAACATATTGTCCAATTGCCTGAAATGCCTCCTGCAAGGCCGGGAATGGATCCCAGTCGCTTAGTTCGGGATGTGTAGCCAGCGGGATTAGCTTCGAAGAGAAGCGGTACAATTGAATGTCATGCGCACGATTATGCTTCAAGAGCCGCAATGTATTATGCAAATTTTCTTCCGCTATGCGTTCCGCCTTGCGCAACGCCGCGGCGCGATCTTCCAGTTTACAAAATGATGTGAATGTCATCGTGCGCGACGGCGAAGCATTCGCCACCGTGACGGACATCGCCACGTATCCGAATCGAACCAGCATACTTCGGACTCCTCTCCACTTCTATCGCCGTATAGGCCCTACTTCTACCCTGCCTGATAGGCATTCTCTCCTTCTAGCATAACCTTACTAACCTACACTTAATCGAACTAGGCTAAGAGATATTCGTAGTTGCGGATGTACCGAGTGCCGTCTCTCCTCATCACTAAATTTGCGCCAACACTCCTAACCTTCTTAACAATGCAAAAACCCCTGACCGATTGGTACAGGGGCTTGCTTTATGAAGTTACCGTTACCTATTACATGGTGTTATATCACCCGGAATGTCGCCAGCGCAAGGGAACCGAGCTTGCCATCTGCATCCGTTACTCGTCCTGTGCACGTAATTGAACGGCGCGTTTCATGCACGATTTCCGCCGTAACTCGAATTTCTCCGGTATGCAGCGGCGCAACGAAGTTGACGTTCAAGTTGGACGTAACGGTATGTTCATCAGGACGAGCCAGCATCGTAGCCAATCCCATAGCGTTATCCAATAGGGAGGACAGTACCCCTCCATGAACGATGCCAATGACGTTCAAATGATGGGGTTCAGCATCAAGTTTCAGAACGACATGCCCCGGCTCTGCCGTAATCGTCTCGCAGCCAAGGTAATCCCAGAAGGTTCCCTTCGCTTGCGCATACAATTGATCAAGTCGCTCACTGGCAATAGCTACTGGGGATGCGGCCTGTTCTGCCATAAAAATCTCCGCCTCCGATCGCTTTCGTATTCAACCTTATGCCTGCTAGTGGTTCTACTGCTTTTCGCTTAATTGCTTATTCGCCTTTTTTGCTTCTTTACTTTTTCACCAGTAATTCTTCCTCTTCCAGAAGCATGCGGCGCAGCACCTTGCCTGCAATCGTCTTCGGCAGCTCACTGCGAAATTCGTATTGGCGCGGTACCTTGAAGGAGGCCATCCGCTCGCGGCACCAGACATTTAACTCCTCTTGGGTCACATGGGTACCTGTGCGAGTCACAATATATGCCTTGACTGTCTCTCCTCGGTAGGAGTCGGGCACACCGACGACGACGGCTTCCTTCACGCAAGGATGCTCGTACAGCACTTCCTCCACTTCCCGCGGATAAATATTGAACCCGCCGGCAATGATCAAATCTTTTTTTCGATCAATAATGGAGAAAAAGCCATCCTCATCCTGCCTGCCCAGATCCCCTGTATACAGCCAGCCATCCCGAAGCGCTGTTACGGTCTCCTCCGGCTTGTTCCAATACCCCTTCATTACTTGTGGTCCGCGGACAACTAGTTCCCCTACCTCGCCCTGTGGCAGCTCTTCTCCCGTGTAGGAATCAACAATCTTCGCCTCCGTATCGGGGAATGGAATGCCAATAGAGCCGTTTTTGCGCTTGCCCCAGAGCAGGTTCGCATGCGTAATCGGCGATGCTTCCGTCAAGCCGTACCCTTCGATAAGCACGCAGCCTGTTATCGCCTCGAACTTCTCCTGCACCTCAAGCGGCAGCGAAGCTGCACCGCTAATGCACGTGTGGATGGAAGATAGGTCATAACGATCCGTGTCAGGATGATTAATGAGCGAAATGTACATCGTCGGTGCCCCTGGGAACACGGTCGGGCGCAGCTTATGAATAATGCGCAGCATCTCAGTGGGCTCGAATTTCGGCACAAGCACGTTCATCCCCCGGCATAACGTACACAGATTCATCAAAATGGTCATTCCAAACACATGGAAAAATGGAAGCGCTCCCAAGAAGATTTCTTCTCCGCGCTTTACCTTATAGAACCATGCAGCCGATTGCATCGTATTGGCAACCAAGTTCTGATGAGTCAGCATCACCCCTTTTGGGGTGCTTGTCGTCCCTCCCGTATACTGCAGCAATGCCAGATCATGTTCTCCATCCACCTCGGCGCACATAAATCTTGGCGGTACGCTTTTGAGCAGCGGTACGAAGGCATGAACATGATCGTTATAGGTGATCCCTGCCGCCTGAACATTTTTCTTCATTTTAAAGGCAAACAGCACGTTTTTCGGAAAGGGCAAGTAATCCTTAATTGAGGTTATGATCGCGTGCCGAAGCGGTGTGCGTGCCTGAGCGGCACGCACACGCGGATATAATACATCAAGAGTTATGATCGCAGCCGCACCGGAATCGGCTAGCTGGATCGCCAGCTCCCGCTCCTTATAAAGCGGATTCGTCAGTACAGCTATGCAACCAGCCATTAACGTACCGTAATACGCAATAACGGTCTGTGGACAGTTGGGCAGCATAATTGCCACTCGTTCTTGCCTGCCAATCCCAAGCCGCACAAGCGCGTTTGCGAATCGGCAGCATTCTTCAAGCAGCCGCTCATAGCTCAGCTGCTTCCCCATGAATTCGAGCGCAGGCCGTGTCGGATATTCCTGGGCTGCATCAATGAGGAATTGGGCGACATTTTGTCGCGGGTAATCATACGTCGGGTCAATTTCCTGCGGGTAATGACGGAGCCATGGCTTCTCCAATGGCATGCCTAACCATCCCTTCCTCGCGGGGAGCTCCCGCGTATTACGAGACCACGTATTTTTCCGCTTGAATCACGCGTTCCGCTATCTCACGCTTGATGCCAACGCCGTCAATCGGCGTGCTCTTCGCCAGCTTCTTCAGAATGGACAGCTGCGTGCGCAAGACATCGCCTGACTCCATTGCCGCCAGCGTTTCCTTGGCTGTTCGTTCAATATCAGCGAATGCCTCATGCATGTATACGGTTGTCATCTGCATCGCAAGTTTTGCTTTCGCTTCGCCGGACTTCGCCATCAGCTTGCGAGTGCGCAGCAGCGTGCTTTCCATTGCATATACAGCAATCATTAAATCAGCAAGGTTGCTCAAGATTTCCTGATGCTGCTCAAGCGATGTACCGTATTTCTGAGCCGCCAATCCACCAAGCATAAGGAATATCTTCTTGGCCATCTGAACGAGATGTTCCTCCTGCTCCATCGCTCCACCTGATTCCGGCCTGGATACGATAGACATCAGATCGGCTTGGAGCGCCTTCGCCTTCTGCAGGAGCGGCAATTCTCCCTTGGCGGCCCTCTTAAGCAGCGTTCCTGGGATAAGCAATCTATTGATTTCATTCGTTCCTTCGAAAATGCGGTTAATGCGGGAGTCACGGTAGATGCGCTCAATTTTATACTCCTGCGTAAAGCCGTAGCCGCCGTGAATTTGTACGCCTTCATCGGCTACAAAATCAAGCACCTCTGAAGCGAACACTTTATTAATGGAGCATTCAAGCGCATATTCAGCAATTGCCTTGGCCATTAACTGCCCCGAATCCGGCTGCTTGTAATCGATGTCCTTCAGCACATTGTCCACCAAGCCAGAAGTCCGATACACCATCGACTCCGTTACATAAGTACGGATGTTCATATCCGCCAGCTTATTGCCGATCAGAGAGAATTCTGTAAGCGCCTTGCCGAACTGTTTGCGTTCGCCAGCATATTTCACGCTCAGCTCGATCGCTTCCTTCGCTGCTCCGAGACATCCCGCGCCCAGCTTGAAACGGCCGATGTTCAAAATATTGAACGCAATGACATGTCCGCGGCCTACCTCTCCAAGCACATTCTCCACTGGAACCTTGACGTCCTCGAAGAAGAGCGGACAAGTGGAAGAACTCTTGATGCCCATCTTCTTCTCTTCCGGCCCAACCGTGAAGCCTTCCATTCCCTTCTCAACAATGAATGCCGTGAAGTCCTTGCCGTCTACCTTCGCATATACGATAAAAATATCCGCGAAGCCTGCATTTGTAATAAAAATTTTAGAGCCATTCAGCACGTAATGACTACCATCCTCAGACAGCTTCGCTGTCGACTTCGCACTAAGCGCGTCTGATCCGGATGACGGCTCCGTCAAGCAATAAGCAGCGATTTTAGCGCCTGTCGCCAGGTCAGGCAAGTACTTGGCCTTCTGCTCCGGTGAGCCGAAGAACACGATCGGCAGTGTTCCGATACCCACATGCGCGCCAACCGAGAGCGCAAAGCCAGATGCTTTGGTCAGCGTTTCGCCGATCAGCGTAGAGCTGACCTTGTCGAGCTCAAGACCACCGTATTCCTCTGGAATATCTGCGCCAAGCAGCCCGATTTCCCCGGCCTTGCGCATCAGCTTAACCGTCAAATCGTAATTCAATTTTTCCAATTCTTCGTCGTGCGGCAGCACTTCTCCTTCTACGAAATCACGAGTTGTATCCACCATCATGCGCTGTTCTTCGGTGAAGTCCTCCGGAGTAACAATCGCATCGGGAGTGATGTCATCAATGACAAAGCTTCCGCCTTTGATTTTCAGTTCCAACATGGTCATGGTAATCTTCTTCCTTTCGAAGTGGATTAAGAATGGATAAATGGCTTTGAATCATTTGATCAATCTGAGCAACAATGCAAGGCAATAAGTCTACGCACAGCGTTTAAGCAAACACTTCGAACACTCCGGCAGCTCCCATTCCACCACCAATGCACATGGATACGACACCATAGCCGCCACCACGGCGGCGAAGCTCATGCAAGAGTGTTGCCGTCAGCTTCGAGCCGGTGCAGCCAAGCGGATGGCCGAGCGCAATCGCGCCGCCATTCACATTCACCTTGCTCTCATCCAGCCCTAAGTGGCGAATGATATGCAGGCATTGCGAGGCGAATGCTTCATTCAGCTCAAACAGATCGACCTGATCCTGCGTAATACCGGCCTTGCACAGCGCCTTCGGAATCGCTTCTACAGGTCCGACGCCCATAATGTCAGGCGCGACGCCAGCCAACGCGAAGCTGCGGAAGGCCGCAAGCGGCTTCAATCCAAGCTCCTTCGCTCTATCGGCGCTCATCAGTACACAGGCTGCCGCGCCGTCATTCATCGGCGAGCTATTGCCTGCCGTGACGCTGCCGCCCACGGAGAACGAAGGCTTCAGCTTCGCAAGCACTTCTTCTGTCGTGTCCGGCCGAACGCATTCATCCATATCGAATGTCAGTTCTTTTTCCCAAGGCCGTCCATTGCTGTCGACCCCTCTCTGTACCGTTGAGACAGGTACAATCTCATCACGGAATTTGCCTTCGGCGATGGCTGCCGCAGCCTTGCGATGACTGTTAGCAGCGAATTGATCCTGATCCTCACGGCTAATGCCGAATCGCTTCGCAACATTTTCCGCAGTGTATCCCATGCCCATGTATACTTCCGGCATTTCTGAGATCAGCTTCGGATGCGGTGCAAGCTTGAAGCCGGTCATTGGCACCGCGCTCATGCTCTCTACTCCGCCGGCAACAATCGTGTCCGCAGAGCCGGCCATAATCCGTTCTGCAGCAAATGCGATCGATTGCAGGCCAGAAGCACAAAACCGGTTAACCGTAACCGCAGGCACCTCCTGCGGATAACCTGCATACAACGACAAGATTCGTGCCATGTTCAAGCCTTGCTCGCCTTCCGGCATTGCGCAGCCGAGTATGACGTCCTCAATATCCGATTTGTTCAAGCCTGGTGCGCGTCGAACAACTTCCTCCAGTACCGTTCTCCCCAGATCCTCAGCTCTCGTCTGCGCGAGACTCCCCTTCTTCGCCCGGCCAACCGGCGTACGCGCTATAGATACAATGACAGCTTCTTTCATTGCGATCTCCCCTCATTCCTAATTTGGAAGGATATTAATTGCGCAGCGGCTTGCCCTTGGAGAGCATGTGCTGCATGCGCGCCTGCGTCTTCGGTTCGCCGCACAGGCTTAAGAAAGCTTCACGTTCCAGATCGAGCATGTATTGCTCGCTCACCAAGCTGTTCGCCGGTACGTTGCCGCCCGCAAGCACATGCGCCAGCTTATTGGCAATCAGTCGGTCATGATCTGAAATATAGCCGCCGAGGTGCATCGTATAGGCTGCCAGCTGTAGTACGGATTTGCCAGGTTCACCAACGACACGGATGCGCTCCTCTTCTCTCGGCGCATATCCGACCCGATCCATTTCCAGCACGGCCATCTTCGCCTCATGTATACGGCGATCCGGGTTGATAACGACGGAGTCGTTAGACCCCATATAGCCGAGCCGCTTCGTGTCATGTCCACTTGTCGATACCTTCGCCATAGCAATTGTTTCGAAATAGCTGTTGATGTACGATTGCAGGTCTGGATTCGTTTGGCCGACGATTTGGCTTGAGCGCAAGGCCATCTCTTTACAGCCGCCGCCCGCTGGAATCAAGCCAACGCCCGTTTCGACCAATCCGAAGTACGTTTCCGCAGAGAAAATGATTTTGTCTGCCGGCAGGCACGCTTCTACCCCACCACCAAGCGTCATTTGATGCGGCGCAGCTACAACAGGCTTCTCCAGTCTCTTCAGCGTCAGCATCGTAGTCTGAAACTGGCGGATGATAAGATCAATTTCATCCCATTCCTCTTCCTGAGCCTCCATTAGAAGCAGCATGACATTGGCGCCCACGCAGAAATGACGCCCTTCATTTGCCACAACGAGTCCGCGGTAATTACGGCGAACTTCCTCCACGCTTTTCTGAATCATGGTCAAAATATCCGCACCGATGGCATTGTTCGGCGAATGGAATTCCAGACAAGCTACGCCGTCCCCGATGTCAATCAAGCTAGCACCCGGGTTAGATAGCACGACCTTGTTCTGCTGCTTGAGCAGCTTGAGCGAAATATGCTCCGCTGCCGACTCCAGCTCAGTCCACTCCCCGCCATGAACGTAAAATTGTTGTGCCTCCCGCTTCTCATAGAAGTGAGTATGTCCTTCAGCAATCCACGCGCGTACCCAATCTGGCAGCACGTCGCCCTCTGCCTCCATACGTTTGGCAGCCGACACCAAGCCGATCGCGTCCCATACTTCGAACGGCCCGAGTTCCCAATTGAAGCCCCATTTCATCGCATTGTCGATATCGACAATCGAATCGGCGATTTCGCCCAGCTTGTGCCCCGAATAGAGCAGCACCGGCTTCAGCGTATTCCATGCCAGTTCGGAATAACGATCCTTTGTACCGAGCAGCGCCTTGATTTTATTCGCTGCGCCCTTGGCAGACTTTGACGCTTCCAAGGAGGCGGAAGAAATTTTGCGTACCGGCTCGTAGTCCATCGTGTCAAAGCGCAGCGCCTGTATGACCTTCCCAGAGTCGGTCTTTACCTTCTTATAGAAGCCCTGGCCCTGTTTCTCACCTATCCAGCCTAAGTCAACCATCCGGGTAAGAACATCCGGCGCGCTGAATACATCTTTCTCTACTGTCGCTGCTGTCTGGTCATGCACATTCGCTGCTACATGCACGAACGTGTCCAGTCCAACCAGATCAAGTGTACGGAACGTTGCGCTCTTCGGGCGACCAAGCGCAGGTCCAGTGACAGCATCTACTTCCTCGACCGTGTACCCAAGCTCCATCATATTTCGCAATGTAATAAGCAGTCCGAATGTACCGATTCGGTTGGCGATAAAGTTCGGCGTGTCCTTGGCTACAACGACGCCTTTGCCGAGGCGACGTTCACAGAACTCATGCATGTAGGACACAATTTCCGGATCTGTCGTCTCTCCTGGAATAATTTCAAGCAGCTTCATATAACGTGGAGGATTGAAAAAATGAGTGCCTAAAAAGTGCTTTTTAAATGACTCTCCGCACGAAGCAACCATGTCGTTGATGGATATGCCCGACGTATTCGATGTTACGATCGTTCCCGGCTTCCATACCCCTTCGATTCGCTTCAGCAGGTCGCGCTTCACATCCAGTCTCTCGACGACGACCTCAATAATCCAATCCACGTCTGCAAGCTTCGACAGATCATCTTCGAGATTGCCCGGTGTAATTCTGCCCGCGAACTCTTCACTATAAAGCGGTGCCGGCTTCGTCTTCTTCAGGCGCGCAATCGCATCCGAAGCTAAACGATTGCGTACTGCTGGATGCTCCAGTGTGAGTCCTTTCTTGGATTCAGCTTCTGTAAGCTGGTTCGGCACAAGGTCGAGCAGCAGGCAGCGAATGCCTGCACCCGCCAAGTGGGCGGCAATAGCCGCACCCATTACGCCAGAGCCGATAACGGCGGCGCATTGAATCGGTTGAACCATATGCGAGTTCCCTCCCAATTTGTAATGGTCTGTGTCACATGATGAGAACAACAAGAACGACTTCAAGACTTTAATAGATATGAAATTGTTGGCTGATGACGATACTCTGAGATGTTCCCTGCTTCAGAAGTGCTGGGTGCACTTCGTAAGATGTTCCTGCTTCAGGACTTGTAAGTGTGTAGTTCGTGAGGTGTGTATTGCTTGAAATGTGTACTTCTGAGATGTGCAATGCTCCGCTGCGGTTCAGATCGCTGCTTGATGTTAAGCTGCTCTTGAGGGTACATATCTGAACTTTGCTTGTTGCTGTGGTTGCAGATTCTATAGAAGATTGATATATGGAGTAGTTCATTGATGGCGAGAGAATGAGGTTATTGACCATTGTTCAAAAAATACAATCATTTCTTGTGGTTATACTGAAGGCTGTCTTATGAAACCGTCATCGGCTGCTTGTCATCCAATTTAACCGCCCCGAACACAGCTAATTCCAAAATTTCAGCGATGTCGCGCGTCTGAACGGATTCCTCGGCTTCAAGCAGTTTCGTGCCGTCCTCCATCATCGTGAGGCAGTACGGGCATGCCGATGAAATTACGGTCGGCTTTGTGGCCAGTGCTTGCTCAGTGCGCGCCAGATTGACACGCTTGCCTGCAGTCTCTTCCATCCACATCATGCCGCCGCCAGCTCCGCAGCACATGCCATTCTCACGGCTTCGCTCTATTTCAAGCAGGGTTACGCCGCGTATCGCGCGCAGGATATTGCGCGGTTGTTCATAAACGCCATTATAGCGTCCAAGATAACAGGAGTCGTGGTACGTAATTCGTTCCTCCACCTCATACTGTGGAACAAGACTTCCCGCACGAATCAGTTCATCAAGCAGCTCGCTGTGATGGAGTACTTCGGCTTCCAGCCCAAACTCGGGATACTCATTCTTTAACGTGTTGTACGTATGGGGACAAGCCGTAACAATTTTGCGTACATTATATTTTTGGAAAGTGACGATGTTCTCCTCGCATAGCTGCTGGAACAAAAATTCATTGCCCATGCGCCGCGGAGTATCGCCCGAATTCTTCTCTTCATTGCCGAGTATGGCAAAGTTCACGCCGGCTTCATTCATCAGGCGCACAAGCGCCCGGGTCACCTTCCGGCTGCGATTATCATAAGAGCCCATGGAGCCGACGAACAGCAGGATATCAAACTCCGGATTCTCCTTCACGGTTGGTACATGGAGCACACCTTCAGGATCAACTTCCTTCACCCATTTCACACGATCACTGCGGCTAATGCCCCACGGATTGCTCTGACGCTCAATGTTCTGCAGCGCCCGCTGCCCATCATGCGGCATGCTCCCTTGCGTCAGCACCAGATAACGGCGCATATCGACGATTTTGTCGACATGTTCATTGCCGACCGGACATTGATCCTCACAGTTGCGGCAGGTCGTGCATGCCCATATTTCAGCCTCGGACATCACATCGCCGATAAGCTCAAGTTGCTCTGGGGGGTGTTGTGCAATTTGCCAAGTGGCTGCCTGCGCCTGCATCGTCGAAGCAATGTCGGTTATCCCCTGTCCATGCCACTTTCCAAGCTCGGCCCCCTCTGGATTCATGCTGTGAGTACCCGTTGATTTGAATGCAAAGGCAGGAGTCCATGGTGAACGAGAGGTAATAGCCGCTCCTTTCTCTGTCAGGTGATCGCGCAGCTTGACGATCATATGCATGGGCGACAGCCATTTCCCTGTACTGGCAGCCGGACATACATTCGTACAGCGCCCGCATTCGACGCATGCGTACAGATCCACTAGCTGCTTCTGTGTAAAATCCTCCACTTTGCCCACACCGAACGATTCGGCTTCCTCATCTTCCAAGTCAAGCTTGCTCAACCGCCCGACAGGCTCTGTGCGCCGAAGCAGCAGGTTGACGGGAGCCGACAGTAGATGGAAATGCTTGCTCTGCGGCACATAGACAAGAAACGCAAGCAAAATCAACAAGTGCGCCCACCAGAATGCGATATAGAGCGCCTCAGCCACCCCGTGGGATATGCCGGTAAAAATACCTGCTATAAGGGAAGAAATCGGCGCGTATCCCGATGCCCCTTCTCCTTCAGCTAACCGATGGAATCCCATCGTCAATAAGACAGACAACATCAAAGCGTAAATAAAGAAGACGACAATCGATGGCTTCCAGCCCCGCTTCAGCCTTCCTAGTTTCTCCCCGTATCTGCGATAGGCAGCATACCCCATGGCAATGAGTATCAACGTCACGGTTGCTTCCTGCAGCAGCTCGAATGCCTCGTACCCGGGAATGGGCAGCGGTTTGCCCGACAATCCTTTATAAATAATATCCAGTGCGCCAACTTGTAAAATGATGAAACCATAGAAGATGACAATATGCATCAGGCCGCTTTTCTTATCCTTCAGCAGTTTCGTCTGCCCGAACACTTGGGCGGCAAATGCATGCAAATTGTGCTTCACCCGTCCGCTCCAATTTACCGGCTGTCCGAGTTTGACATACAAGAACCGGTGATAGACCGCTTTGGCAAACCAATAAACGCCGAGTCCCGTAACGGCCAAAAATAGGACAAGCTGCACAATCGCTCCCGGCATCGGAACCATCCCCTTTCTCAGTATTGCAAATGAATGAATTACCTACAGGAAGCGTTTTCATCCCCTTGTCACCATGTGCCTTTCTACTGCCTTAACCCAGATCTATATCCAATGATTGACAATGATCTCAGTTCTAATTTATGATAGCAGCAGAAACTGAATGAGCATTCATTCATTTGTATTCCATATTCTAGCACCGAGGTGATTCCATGACAAGTCAGAAAAAAGAAAAATATTCCCAAATTCTCGAAGCAGCGGTCAAAGTCTTTGCAGAACACGGGTTTCACCGCTCGCAAGTTTCCAAAATTGCAAAAACTGCCGGAGTTGCTGACGGCACGATCTATCTATACTTCAAACGAAAGGAGGATATCCTGATTTCCTTATTTCAGGAGAAGCTTGGAGAGCTTATCGCTAAGTTTCATGCAAGCCTCGAAGAAACGACCGGGGCCAAGGAAGCATTGCGTAATGTATGCAAAATCCATTTTGCCGAGTTTGAGAGCAATCCGGATTTGGCGTTCGTCACGCAAATCGAGCTGAGACAAAGCTCCCTTGAGCTTCGCAAGGAAATCGGAAAAATTATAAAACCCTATATTGTACTGATTGAACGAATCTTATTGCAGGGCATTGAAGAAAAGGTATTCCGTGACGATATTGACGTCAAGCTTACCCGTCTACTCATATTCGGTTCTATGGATGAAGTCGTGACGTCGTGGCTCATTTCCGGGCAGAAGTATTCTCTGGTCGGACAGCTGGATGGCACGATCACTTTTTTCCTAAAGGGACTCGAGCCTTAGCTCTCCCCTTCTAATTTCCCGATTACACCCTGTTCTTAAGGTCAGGTTCTTATTTATTCTTGTTCTACCAAGACCCATCTTGGATATATGATCATGTCTCATCTTGGATTCACTATCACGTTATCGCCATATAGGAAATGGATACCGACGTTGTAATCCCCCTTCTCAGAGCTGTACTCCTACCCAATCTCCTGCATGGCAGTCCACTTGTTCTGCAAGTCCGCTTTAGATATTTTGAAACTAAATAAAGCGAAAGGGGCAATGAACGATGAATATCATCGTATTAGTCAAGCAGACATTCGATACGGAGGAAAAGATCATCACCGAAGGAGGCAAAATTGCAGAAGACGGAGTCAAATTCGTCCTTAATCCTTATGATGAGTATGCAGTTGAGCAAGCGATTCGCATTCGCGACGACCAAGGCGGCAAGGTTATCGTCGTCTCCGCAGGACCCGAGCGTACATCTGAGACGCTGCGAACAGCACTTGCCATGGGCGCTGACGAAGCCGTGCTGCTCAACGATGAGCGAATCGGCAGCGATGAGCATGCCGTTGCGCATGCCTTGCACGCATTTGTCGGAACAGAATCTTACGATCTTATTCTTGGCGGCAACTTCTCGGTCGACAACGGTTCCGGCCAAGTGGCCGTTAGACTTGCGAAGCTGCTTGGCATTCCGCATGTATCGTCGATTACGAAGCTTGAAATCGCGGATGGCCGTGCCGTCTGCTCCCGGGATGCCGAAGGAGACACAGAAGTAGTAGAGGTGCCTCTTCCAGCCCTATTCACCGCCCAGCAAGGTCTGAATGAACCGCGCTATCCTTCTCTGCAAGGCATTATGAAGGCGAAGAAGAAGCCTTTCCGTGAGCTTACGCTCGACGACTTCGGTGTATCGGTTGAAGCACGTACAGCTCAAGCGGAGCTATTCCTGCCTCCGCAGCGCCAAGCCGGCAAGCTGCTCGCCGGGGAACCAGCCGCTCAAGTCCAAGAGTTGTTCCGACTGCTGCGGACGGAAGCTAAGGTCGTATAGTTCTGCATCGAATGCAACGAATCCGGTAAGTTCATATTCCAAGGAGGCGTATTGATATGTCCAGAACGATTCTTGTCGTAGCCGAAGCGAAGGGTGGAAGTCTTCGCCAGGTGTCCTATGAAGCGATTGGGGCAGCCCGCACAGCCGCAGGCAATGGAGGCATTGTAGCCGCTGTGATCATCGGTGCGGATGCAACCCGCTATTCCAGCGACTTGGCGGCCTACGGCGTCGATCATATTTATACTGTGGAGCATACTGCACTCATTCATTATCATCCGGAGGCTTATTTTGCCGCGCTGCAAGCCGTTGTGCAAGCAGCCAACCCGGATGGCGTATTTTTCGGCCATACTGCTTGGGGCAAAGACTTGGCACCGCAGTTGGCTGCTTCCCTGCATAGCGGCCAAATTTCCGATATCATCGCAATTGAAGTGGACAGCAGCGGCGAGGTATTATTCACGCGCCCGATCTTTGCAGGCAAGGCCATGGAGAAGAAGAAGTTCCTTGCTGCACCATGGATCGTAACCATACGCCCGAACAACATTCAGCCTCCGGCAGCAGAAGCTGGCCGAACAGTGCCTGTAACGGCTATTGCTTACCCTGAACCGCCGCTATCCGCTGTTATTCGCGAGGTCGTGCAAAATACGGTTGGCAAAATGGATTTGAGTGAAGCGAAAATCATTATATCTGGAGGACGAGGCGTCCGCAGCGCCGAGGGATTCAAACCGCTTGAGGAGCTCGCCTCTCTACTTGGCGGTGCTGTTGGCGCTTCCCGCGGTGCCTGCGATGCGGGTTATTGCGACTACGCCCTGCAAATCGGACAGACGGGCAAGGTCGTCACGCCGGAGCTGTATATCGCCTGCGGCATTAGCGGCGCCATTCAGCATCTGGCGGGAATGAGCCAATCGCGCGTCATTATCGCGATCAACAAAGATCCGGAAGCGCCAATCTTCCAGATTGCCGATTACGGCATCGTGGGCGACCTGTTCGAAATCGTGCCGCTCCTGACTGAGCAATTGAAACAGGCGCTGCAAGCATAGCATAAAAACGGTAAGGCAGGGCATTCCGGTTGCTTAAGACGATCGGGGTGCTCTTTTTTTCGCAAAACACCCAATTCACCCCCGGGCTCCCAGTTTCGTAGGATTGTTCAGTTATTTCAACATTAACTGCCTATAGGAACCGTCTACAAACGTCCATCACTGTATGCGAAGACGCAGCCAAATACAAAGAAGCCCCCATACCTCTCGGCATGTAGGGCTTCTACTGAACAATTATTTGCGATTTGGATCTCCGAAAAACATTTCATGCGCTAATGCAGTCTGAATACGTGATTCATCCTCATTCAGCTTGCGTATTAACTCCATCTCCACCTCGGTTACTTCATCCCCTTGGAAATTGATTTCCGCGATCGAAGCAACAATCTTTACGATAGCTACGGCCACATTATCTGGTGTATAGGCAATCACCTTCTGCCCTGTCGGAAACACTCGAAAGCCCTGCTTCGTCATTTTGCCCCGTCCATATTCCAGCAGCTCATACAGCTCCTGCTCCGTCTTAAATTTGCATACCGAATTAAACTCAGTCTGAAATCCCATGTTATCCGCTCCTTTGCCTGTAAAAAGTGTACCTATATTGAATCACGGCAAGGTGGAGACTGGCAACCGCCTTCTGACTGTCAACATGATAGGCAATCACGCTCTCGGTAGAAATGATGTCACAAATGAGAGAGTTGATATTGTTATATTTATACACCTTCATTTCTGATTTTTTCCTTAAATTATATTCAGAATCTATTAAGTTGAATCTTAATTATCCAATGTTAGCATGGAAATATATCTCATATATTCATAAATAGGAGGAAATGAAATGAATATCAAAAAAGCAATTCTAGCATCCCTGATCGTATCTAGTATGCTGGTCACCGTAGTCGGCCCGGTTCCTGTCGAAGCCGCGGCTGCACAAGAGCAGAAGCAGCCGGAGAAGATGAAGGTTCAGATTGACAAGAAGATGGCCGACAAGCTGAAAAAAGCAATAAAGGAATTGGCCGGAAAAGAAATCAAGCTGCAGGATGCTGTCGAGACTTACAAGGGTTTTGTTGGAAGTGTAATCGTTCGATCTGTGGATGGGAAATACTCGATTAGCTTCAATCCGAAAACAGGGGTTATAGGGGATGGATCTGCAAATATCTCGATCGATGAAGTCAGTAAAGAGGATCGGAATAAAGTCCTTCAAAGATTAAAAGAGTTGTATCCAAACAAAACCTATGTGCTGAGTAATGAAGTGGAAATGCGTCGACGATATGACGACAAACAGGGTAAATTTGTAGATACGAACTATTTTTTCACAGAGGAAGACTTCTATATCTCGCTCTATAAACCAGGTGCCGGGTCTGATGCAAAAGATCAACTGAATGGGTACTCGATTACAGTTGATGCCAAAGAACTTGATCCAAAATGGACAAAAGCAGCAGCAGAATTAGTGAAAACAGCGTTCAATCATGAATTGAAAGAAGTGACGGAAGCAACACTCCGTGATGGTAATTTTGACTATGAAAAGGTGCTGGCCATACCGATGTGGGTATTGCAAGGAGACGGTGTTTACATTCAAATTGATACAAAGTCGGGGAAGGCGATAGAAGTCATTCACAAATCGCGTCTAAAGGAAAAGGTAACGACCGACAAGGAGATTACGGCAAAAGATGCAAAAGAAGTGATTGCTCCACTGGCCCAAAAGGTGCTGGGTGTCGATATTAGCGGATGTGAAGTGGAATGGGATAACAGACTGAAAGAGTACCGCTTCCACAATGACTATATGGATAAAAAGGACAGAAAGGTAGTCGCAACGAAGCTGAGAGCTGCATTGGATGCTGACAAAAACGCAGTGTATCTGGTGGGTGGAACAAGCGCGATACACGGTTCGAATGAGACGATGGAGAAGTAGACGTTACAACCTTTTTACCTTACACCGTAAACGAACGAGCCTGATGGATACACATCCACAGGCTCGTTCGTTTACGGTATTACAAGGGGCGCCTGCAATTCGCGCTGCATCTAGTCAAGCGCATCACGAACCGTAGTTTTTTCATCAAGCATATCAGCCATATAGGTTTGAGAAAACTGACAAAATAATAGAGATGATGTCACAAATGAGTGGATTGATATTGTTATATACTGTATGCGATAGTAGGCGATACAACAGTGGTACACAATGAGAATATGAAACATAGGAGGATTTTGTATGAATTTGAAGAAAGTCATTCTAGCATCCCTGATCGTTTCTAGTATGTTGGCCACATTGGCCGGCCCAATTCCTGCCGGAGCGGAGGCAGCGCAAGAAAATCAGCAAGAGCAGCAATCCGATAATAAGAAGGTTCCCATCGATAAGAAGTTGGCTCCCAAGCTGCAAAAAGCGGTAAATCAATATGCGGGGAAAGAGGTTAAGCTTAAGGATACCGGTGAACATATCAATAACAATGAGAGTTTGGTCACGGTTCAATCTGCAGATGGAAATTACGGTGTTGGCTTTGATCCCAAAAGCGGAAATATATGGTTTGTTTCCAACAAGACGACAATCGACAAAGTCGACAAAAAATTTCAAGACGAAGCTTTAAAAGAGTTAAAGAACGCCTATTCAAAGAAGAAATACGTATTTAACAAAGACGTTACACAGTCACGATCCTACGATAATAGTAAGGGCAAATTTGGAGATTATATGTTTTATGAGTTTTCCGGGAAGGATTTTACTGTTTCAGTAAATGCTAATATTTCAGAAGGTTATGTCATCCCCGTTGCGAGAATCGATATTGACAAAAAAGAACTTGATCTGAATTTGCTGAAATCGGCAACGGAAGCGATCAAAACGGCGTTCGATCATCAATTCGACGTGACGAAGGCGCAGATTGAGCAACGTACGTGGGTGCTTGAGGACGACAAAGTGACGGTTTACATGGAGAAGGGGAAAGCAATCAGCCTGATCAATAAACAAGGCAATCAGGTCACGACGAACAAAGAGATGACCGAAAAAGAAGCCAAAGAAGCGGTCGCCCCGCTCGCGAAGAAATTATTCAATATCGACATTACGGGATATGAAGTGAAATGGGACAGCTTATTTAAAGATTACCGCTTCATCGAAAAAAATGATGTTACGGCGGTGAGAGCGGCATTGGATGCCGAGAAAAACGTCGTGTATATAAAGTCCGGGAGCAGAGCGGCCGCAGGGAATTAAAAACACAAACAGATGCATAGGAGGATGATCATGTTTATGAAAAAAGCTATCATAGCAACATTGGTCGTATCCGGCATGCTAGCCTCATTGGGAGGACCGATTCCTGTCGAAGCTGCGGCTGCACAAGAGCAGAAGCAACCGGAGAAGGTGAAGGTTCAGATCGACAAGAAGATGGCTGACAAGCTGAAAAAAGCAATGAAGGAATTGGCCGGAAAAGAAGTCAAGATGCAGGATGTTGGCGAGAGCTACTCCGGTTCGGTTGGGAGTGCAACAGTCCGATCTGTAGATGACAAATATTCCATTGACTTCAATCCGAAAACTGGTGGAATATGGTGGGGTTTTGCAAAAATCTCAATCGATGAAGTCAGTAAAGAGGATCAGAATAAAGTCCTTCAAAGATTAAAAGAGCTGTATCCAAACAAAACCTATATGCTGACTAATGAAGTAAAAATGCAACGACGATATGATGACAAGCAGGGTAAATTTGTAGATACGAACTATTTTTTCACAGAGGAAGACTTCTATATCTCGCTCTATAAACCAGGTGCCGGGTCTGATGCAAAAGATCAACTCAATGGGTTCTCGATTAAAGTTGATGCCAAAGAACTTGATCCAAAATGGACAAAAGCAGCAGCAGAATTAGTGAAAACAGCGTTCAATCACGAATTGAAAGAAGTGACGGAGGCAACACTCAGACATGGTAATTTTGACTATGAAAAAGTGCTTGCCATACCGATGTGGATATTGCAAGGTGACGGTGTTTACGTTGAAATAGACACAAAGTCGGGAAAGGCAATAGAAGTCATTCACAAATCGCGTCTAAATGAAAAGGTAACGACCGACAAGGAGATTACGGCAAAAGTTGCAAAAGAAGTGATTGCTCCGCTGGCTCAAAAGGTGCTGGGTGTCGATATTAGCGGATGTGAAGTGGAGTGGGATAACGGACGGAAAGAGTACCGCTTCCACAATGACTACACGGACAAAAAGGACGGAAAGGTAGTCACAACGAAGCTGAGAGCTGCATTGGATGCTGACAAAAACGCAGTGTATCTGGTGGGTGGAACAAGCGCGATACACGGTTCGATGGAGACGATAGTGAAGTAGACGTTACAGCTTTTCCACCTTACGCAGCAACGAGCCTGTGGATGCACATCCACAGGCTCGTTACGTTTTCGATAATATGAAGGTTCTATCCCCCCTCATGGAACTTCTCGCAAGAGAAGGGGTTGATTGCGCCGGAGGATATCTTCCCGAAGGCCGACGTTTGTTGAACCGCGAAGCAGCTCTCTCTTTACTTCACTCGGTCATACCACACGCGCAAGTGATGAACCGCTGCTCCTGCGAAGGAGGAATGGCTTGCACCGAGCTCCTTCACATCACGCAGTTGCTCCTCGAAATAATCAAGCGGCTTGCCGTGGAAGGACAAGTAGCCTCCTTCATTGGTCTTGCCCAGTTCAAGACCAATGACAATCGGCTTGCCAAGCTTGTCCGCCTGCGAGAGCAGATTCTTGGACGATTCATAGATCGAATCCGAGTTGTCCCGATATGCCATAATCGTCAAGGAGTCGAATTGCTCCAGCATCCAGCTGCTTACCTTGCCGTTCCCAGTCGGCATATCCAGGCGCGGCAGCCAGAAGGGAACATCCGCAGCCATGTACAGGCCTGCCTCCCGCCCTTCCTCCAGCCAGATCTTCATGTTGTCAACCCAGCTGTGGACGAGGCTTGCTTCATCCTGCTTCCATTCTGGCAATAAATAAGGCTCTACATCCAGATGAACACCAGCAAATCGCTCGCCTTCTGCGGCCTGCTGATTATAATCACTCACCCACCGAATGAATGACTTCCCTTCCTCCTCATGCCGTTCCTTCGCCCATTCCGGCGCACCGTTCAAGGCATGAACGTCAATCCCGGCTTCGTGCGCCTTCCGAATAAATTCACGGTAGGTGGCCTGCTCTACTCTGTCACTTATCTGCAAATAGACGAGATTCACGCCATTCGTCCGGCAGAACGAGACGATATCCTCCCCCGAATCGCGAATCCATTCCGTATCCCACAACCATGTTGCCTTTGTCCGATCCGTATCCGCAGATCGAAGCGAGAATAGGACTGCGACACAGCAGCATAGCAGTAGCGTAATTAACACCCCCCGTGAACCTCGAGAGAATCGTAGAAATCTCCCTATCCTACTATCCCGAGGACGCATGGGATTCGTACCCGATTTAGACAAGAACCGCCTCTTCTACTTCTACATCTCGTACGCTTTCTTGTTCGGTATAACCGAGCTTGTGAATGTTCGGGCGATGAATGCCCTTGAATGCATTGCGCGTATCCAATATCGGGATATTCAAATCCGCGAGCTGTTCGTAATCGAACGATTGATGGTTCGTAATCAGCACCATGCAGTCATATGTCTGGAACGCCGGCAAATCATAATCGATCGTATGCACCGTCTTGCCAGCTTTGTTCTTGAAGTGTGTCGCATGCGGATCAAAATAATCGATCTGAGCACCGCTCGCCTTAAACAGCTCATAGATTTCAAGACCCGGGGATTCTCGCAAATCGTCGATGTTTGGCTTGTAGGCCATACCCAGAATCAATATTTTCGAGTTTTTAATCGACTTAGAGCTTTGATTCAAAATTCGTGATGTCTTCTCCATGACATGGTATGGCATATTGGCATTGGTAGCTTGTGCGATATCGATAAACTTGCTATAGAAACGATACCCCTTCGCTTTCCAAGACAGGTACATGGGGTCAAGCGGAATGCAGTGGCCGCCGATACCTGGTCCCGGATAGAAAGGCATGAATCCGAACGGCTTCGTCGCTGCAGCATCGATGACCTCCCAGATGTCGATGCACATCCGGTCGCACATCATCGCCATCTCATTAATGAAGGCGATGTTGACACTGCGGAACGTATTTTCCAACAGCTTCGACATTTCTGCTACCTTCGTCGAAGTGACGGGAACGACGCTCTCTACGATATTGTCGTACAGTGCTGCTCCCAGCTTGAGGCAAGTTGGTGTCGTCCCGCCAATGACCTTCGGTGTGTTGAATGTATTGAACTTCGGATTGGACGGATCCACGCGCTCCGGTGAGAAGCAGAGGAAGAAATCCTCTCCTGCTTGGTAACCCAAGGAGGCTTCAATTTCATGTTGAATCAGCTCTTCTGTCGTGCCTGGATACGTTGTACTCTCGAGCGTAATCAACAGGCCTTTCCGCATATATTTCTTAATTTGTTCCACAACACGCGTAATGTAGGATGTATCTGGATCTTGATTCTCGCTAAGTGGAGTCGGCACGCAAATGCTGACCGCATTAAGCAATTGAATATGACTGAAGTCAGTCGTCACGAACAACCGGCCTGTGTTCATGCACTGCGTCAACGTCTCATCGCTGATATCCTTAATATAGGAATGTCCGTTATGGATACTCTCGATCTTGCGTGAATCAACATCAATTCCGACGACCTGAAAGCCCTGCTTGCACATCTCAATGGCAAGCGGCAGACCGACATAGCCTAACCCGATGACTCCGATTACAGAAGTTTTGTGTTCGATTGCATGTTCTAAATTGGCAGCATACATGTTCACAGTTGTTCACCCTTCCATCCACTAGATAATTGTGTATAGTTATGACAAACAGCGACTAAGCCGTTCATCAAGTTCTACCGGCGAGAATGGCTTCGTAATATAGTCGCTAACGCCCTGCTCGAAGCAGTAATCAATCGTCTTTCCTACCCGTTGCTCGGACAGAATCACGATTTTCGGCTGCTTCTCCAAATTCATCTTCTGAATTTGCGAAATGAACGGCAGACCATTAATCCCATATAAATTCAGCTCCGTTAAGATTAAATCGAATTGACCTGCATGAATAACATCGAGCGCTGTCAAGGCATCTTCAGCCTCGTGCACCTCATACCCCTGCGAAGTTAGCCAAATGTTCAGGAACTCTCTTACGCTAGCATCGTGATCCACGACTAGAATGCGCTTCGCTCCTTCGAGCTGAAGGTGATCATGGAGAACCCGAATATGGGAGGAATCTGCAGCCGGCCAGTCGTTCCAACGACCGAGAATAATATCCTCTGCCTCCTGTGAATCTGCCACTGCGGCAACCGCACATACGATTGGCGTCCCTGCCAACCGCTCTTCTACCACGCTCTTCAGCATGAGTGCGTAATAGTGCGTCTGATCCAGAGTAACGCGCGGCAGCATAACCGCAATTACATTCTGATCTGTGGCATTCATCAGCTCAAATGGAATTTGCTCTCTATCCAGCGTTGACCTGAGCTCAGCCTCCCACGTACGTCCAAGCGGCTTCGCATGGATAAAGATAATGCCTACGCTATGTCCGGGATAACTCATCACCAGATGATTCACCGTTTGCTTGAAAGTCGGTACAAATTCGAACTCTGCATTTCGTTCCATTACTTGAAGCATGTGCAGTCTCCACCTTCCCTGCGCCGTTTAGGCGGTTTTCGTTTGTTCTCCTTCTTCACTCCAACTCTGACGCGTCATGGCTCCCCATGAATTGTTGTTCTGGAAAAATTGAATATGCCCTTGAATGCGCCATAGGCTGCCAAGCTGCCGATAACCGAAGAACATCAGCACACTGAATGCAAGCATTCGCACGAGATCGCTAATGCGCGGATAGCGCTTGAACGCAATCTCCTCCAGCAGAAGCGAGCCTACAGCTAGCAATAAACCCGATAAGAAGTTAATGAGCATAAATACCAGCACAATTTCCCAATGTGTCATGTCATACAGCGCATAACCGATTAAGGACATCAATCCCGTTACTTTGAAATAAGGATTAAGTGCTTCGAATATAATCGTATACGGCAGTGACAACAGACCGAACACCTTGTACTTCGGACGGAACGTCATATCGTAGTTCTCGATCATATTCTTCAAGTTCCCTCGCCCCCAACGCTTACGCTGGTTGGACAGAATATGGTACGTATCCGGCGCCTGCGTCCAGCATACTGCCTCCGGACAGAAGGCAATTTTGTAAGGCAGTTTATTTTCCAGCATATAGCGATGAAGTTTAATAATGATGTTCATGTCCTCGCCTGGATAGCCATCGCGATATCCACCGACCTTAATGACATAGTCCTTGCGGAACAACCCGAATGCCCCCGACACAATAATCAGTCCATTAATCGCACTCCAGCCGATTCGACCGCCGAGGAACGCCTTTAAGTACTCCAGCGTTTGGAACATCGGCCACCATTTCTTCGGCAAGCGCACTTCCTTCACCGTTCCATTCTCAATCGAACAACCGTTAGCGATGCGTACATTGCCTCCGATCGCCACATATCGCTCTGGATCGGACATATACATGGTTGTCATTTGAATTAAGGAATCCTTCTCCAGTAGCGAATCCGCATCAATGGACGAGATAAGCGGGTAATGCGAGAAATTAATGCCTGCATTTAAGGAATCCGCCTTCCCCCCGTTCGCCTTATCAATGACATAGAGGAATGGATATTCTGGATTATGATAGACAGCATTGATCTTGGTACAATTCACGGCATACCGAATGGACAAGTTATCCATGCGATATAGGGCGAACTCCTCGATCAACACGTTCAAAGTCTCATCCTTGGAGCCGTCATTGATGACGATAACCTCATAGGTTGGATAATTCAGCGTCATTAATGACTTTACATTTTCGATAATCGTCAGCTCTTCATTGTAGGATGGTACCAACAGCGAGACCGGCGGGACATGCTCTGAACCCGCTATCGTCCCGCTTAGTGCGTAACGTTTTCGGCGAACGATCGAGAAAATGCTTTTGAACGAGAAGAGCATGATGCCGAAGTAAATACTATTGACGACGATCACATAGTACATGGCGAATAAGCCGTACATGAGAAGCAGGTCTCTAAGCAGAATAATCGCCTCCTACGCTTCGAAATATCGGTGCTGTCGCAGCCTTGCCGAAATACTGCTCATATAAGAGCCGCTTCGTTGCTTGGCTAGACACGTGTTTCCGCCGATTCGTATTGTAATGCTCGCGCAGAAGCTCCTCTTGAATACGGTCTTTGGCCATATCCGACTTGTAAGGATCATCTCTCTCAAGCGCTGCTTCACACAGCGCACGAAAGCCCTCATCCCCCATCGTAGCCAAGCTCTTCGAGCTGTAATACCGAACCCACCAATTAGAATCCGTCAATGCTTCCTTCAAGATGACAATGCTGGCAGTATGGTTGTACGTGCTGAGCGACTCTGCAACAGCCGCCCGCACTTCCCACTCAGGATCCTTGAACCAACTGCACAATGTCTCCTTCGTCAGCACATTGCCGGTGCGCACCAGCAGCTTAATCGCTAAGGAGCGTATATCCTTGTCTTTGTTGTCAGCAAGCTTGAACAACGCAGGCGTAAGTTCTGCACCAGCATGCCCGCGCAGCGCCAGCAGAGCTGTCTTCACCAGACGATTATTGCTATCCGCTAAGCATCCAACAAGAAGTGGTGTCACGTCTAACGTTGATTCCTCCAATATCTCTGCAGCAAACAGCTCATTGTGCTGCTCACGGCTCGCCAGCTCATCCAGCATTACCCCCAGAGATGCCGTATCGTCCGCGCATTTCGCAACAGCTCGGGCAATAACTCGAATCAGCTCTGCCGACTTCTCCTGCTTAAGCAGTTCCAGCAGCTGCGGAACCGCCCTGGACGATCTCATTCCTCCCAAGCGGAAAGCCGCTTGCATCTGCTTCGCGTAGAACATGCTGTTCAGATTCTTCATATCCAATTGAACGAGCCCCATATCTTCGCACAGCTTCGTCAGCTTGTCCCGCTGAGTCCCACGGAATTTCTCGATCCATTCGATCAGCTTGTCTTGGATAACCCTAGCCTCCAATTGTGCAACTGCCCCCTTCGGCGGCTGGAAGGAACCCTCGTCACCGATATGACGCTGCAAATAGATAAAATAAGGTTTATATTTCTTCATGATCGCGTCCCGTTGCTGCATCAGCCGTATATTTCGGGCTTTCATGATGAGCAGTATCAATACGCCGAAGCCAATCAGGCCCAGACAGACGTAGATGAAAGACACAGCAAGGTCTAACTTTGTATACATGTAACGTGTGCCTCCTTTGTTCCATGAGAAGTGGCAGTTCTTCAAGCCCCTATCAATGTTGCTTTCAGCAAGGAACTTGCCGAACCGCTTTCGGAAGTCGCATGCCACCTATGGGTGGCCGCATGTGTCATGGAAGACGATGGAACACTTCCTTCATGTCGTAATAGCTTTGCTTCAAACGTTCTGTATAGCCAACTTTATCCCACTGTTTCCATGTGTATACTTGGATATTGTGTAAAGAGTAGTTCTTCCATGCACGAGTTTGTGCACCTGTCGATGAATTCCCTCCTCGTTCCACAACCCAAGGCAAGAATCGTATCCCTTCTGTTGCAATCGTCGGCAGATCTCGCTTTCGTTCCACGTCGCCATATGAAATGACTTGCTTCGTACTCGGGTCTGCGAAACCAAGCAGCATCCACGGAATTCGAATTTCGACGGTGTCGCCCTTCGCCTCCCAAGCTGCAAGCGAGTTGTATGACTTGCTGTTCGGGTCGCTCGTCCCTCGATGCAGCTTGCCTACAAAAATATCTTGAAATGGATGCGCCGATCTTGTATCCGGGGGTTCCATCTTCAGACTAACTGCCAGCTTCCATGGATTGAACAATCCTGAATTATCCTTCATTTCCTGCGGCTTCGGTTCAACCATCCAATAACCGGATGGGCCATACAGCCTGTTGTTGAAGTCATAATTCGAAGCGATGCGAACCTCACTATCCTTGCCGATGACCGTAAGTGTCTCCAGCCCTTCGTCCAGCTTAATACCCGGAAGCTCCTTCATGGTGCGATTGCCGCCTGTTTGCGTATTCGCCCCGATGTATAGCGTCTGCTTGTCAGGATCGAACGGCTTATCCAGCTTAAGCATTGTATAGACATAGCCCTCGTCATGGGTGATCCACATCTCACGAACCCCCGGCAAATCTGACTTCAGCAGCATTTTCTCATCGTCTGGAATAGCATCCCAATCCTTGGAATCCCCATCGATAACAATGGCATCCGCCTTGCTCGGGTACATGCCCAGTAGCCCAAACATTTTCTCGTTCGTTAACACATTGAGCCAATACGGCCTGCGGTCAGCAGGAACTTCAATCTTCATCGTATTCCACGTCTTCTTGAACCACTCATCCTGCCACATGAACAGAATTGCTCCTGCATAATGCTCATCGTAAATGTCCTGTGTGAGCGATGCATCGATACGCCCTTGCTCACGCTCATTATGACCGCCTTGATTGCGTCCTCCCATACCCAGATGAGAGATGCCAATCGAAGATGGCACGCCATATTCCGTGATCATGACCGGCATATCCTTGAACTCCGCCTTCAGCTTGCGCAGATACGCCTTGTACGTATTGAACTGCCCTTGCTTGTCGCGAATCGTCTGCAGCGAAGTATCCAAGTGGAAGAAGTCTGGGTAGTACGGATAGACGTGATAAGCAGCGAAATATCCCGCGCTCCAAGCCTTCGGCTGAATTTTCCTTGCGTCGACGCTCACCATATCTTCTTGGAATAGTGGCTCTCCCGGGTGCTTCAGCACATCTGTGGTTACCCAGTTCGTGAACGTCATCGGGTGATGCCACCCATATTCGTTCTCCACCGCGGCAGCGTGATCAAGCATTTCGGCGAGCCAGCTCTCAAATGGGCTTGCTTGCCCAGTCGCGTTGAAAAAGGAACCTGTGTAAGCCGATACCTTGCTATGCTTCTTGTTTGTCTTATCAACCATCACTGGATCCCATTCCGTCCCGATATGCCAAGCCATCAAGTAATCACTGGCGTTCGTCCTATACTTCCCTCTCGCTGTACCGGATTGATCTGGTAGCGTAATATCGCCGTATACCGCTCGTACAACCTTCTCAATTTCGTGCTTGAACTTCTCTTTGATCTCGGGCAAGTATGCATCTTGCGACTCGATCAGCTCTTCCTCAGGCGACCATATGCCTTGAATAAAATAGAGCGGCCGCTCCGCTTTATCGCGGTTAAACTTCACAAGCGCTTCGTAAAACACCGGATTGTGCACGGTGTATACCCGGATCACATTCGCGCCCATATCATGTATCTGCTGGAACCAACGCAGATAATCTTCTTCTTGTATCGGGAACTCCCCTGGGAAGTATCCAGGCAGTGTAGCGCCCAGATTGACTCCTTTAACAAAGATTGGCTCGAAGCCATCTTCTTTGTACTCTAGGATGCGGTCGCCCTCCGTCTTGAACTTCAGCTTGATGCCATCCTCACCAGCGTAGGCGACAGGCTTGGAAGACAGCAACTCCGGCATCCAATACAATCCGCCTGCAAATATAATTATGACCGGCATCAGTATGCCTATAACGAGATTTCGCTTTTTCCTACGGTTCATAGATATGTGACCTGTTCACCCTTTCTGTGAGTGTTGTCCGCAACCTCTTTTACTATCTAACCAAGTTTTTTTCTGGAATAACATGGTTAGATAGTCGCGTTTTGAAAACTAGGACCCTCATTTTCTGCTGGTTATTGCAGCGCTGAAGCAAAGAAAAAGCCTGCTGCGAAGCGATTTGATCACTCCCTTTCGGATTACGCGAACGATTAGGTTGGAGAAATTGTAAATCGATATCATTTGTCATCATTTGACGCAAATACATCGAAAAAGTTGCGTTTTTGTAACCATTTTACCAATAAAATGTATATTTATCGGACTATGGTCACCCCTCGTCTGAGCGTTTTGTACCATAGTTTTACAGAACATAAAAAAACAGGAGGATCCCCCTCCTGTTTGGTTATTCAGGTTTGTGACGGCTGTACCATTGCCATACATGTGCGACGTCGCGGTCGTCGAAACATGTCGCAGTATAGGAATGTCCGCTCATAATCGTAACATGTAGGGAGCGAATATTTCGCTGACGCTGAAAGTAACTGTCTTTCGTTGAAAGCGAGACAATATGCGGTCTCAACATATAGCAGGACTTTCTAGCGATCGCGCGGCTTCGTATCATTAGCTGCTTGTTCTGGATACCAATTCCCGCGTCCTTAAGTCGCAGTGTCCCCATCCCGAGCAATATCGGCATTAAGAGCCACAGCCAATGGGCCATATTCCCCTGCCACCAATAGAGCAGTCCGTAAGTGGTAAGGAAGAGCAGCAGTTCCATACGAACATAGTACCACCAGGCCCGACCAGGCGGACGATGCTGCACAGCATCGTCCGCCAATTCAACTTGCGGTACAAAATGGGCTAACAAATGCGGAAGATCCCGAACCCGAATAAGCGGATGCAGCAGCAAGGATTCTTTCTTATCTGCTGACAGCACTCCGACCTCCACCTGTGCGTACCCGAGCAGCTGACGAAGCATGCCCTCCTTCACAATGATTTCCTGCACTCGGCCTGGTTTGAAGGCGTTCACTTTCTTCTCGAATAGTCCGTAGGAAATGACAATCTCGTCCCCCTGCACCACCGCTGTAAATCGATAGTACTTCACGACGAACAACAGCGTTGAGATGAGCCATGCAAGTATAAGACCACCGACTCCGAGCACGACATAAGTCAGATGGCTTGGGATCGCGGACATCATCTGCTCCATTAGTCTTTGCATCAGCCCATCTGGCAGAATCAGCTTCAGCAGGTCATCTGCGAAGTTCGTAATCGCCAAATAGAAGGCAAGCAGCATGCCTAAATGGATCGTTGTCGCCGAGGATAGGAATAATGTTCCTACCTTCAGCCTTATGTCCCGTGCGGACAAGCCCGCCTCCTCTGACGGTTTGTCCTGATCCTTCTGATCCGCGCCTGCTGTCGCATGGACATTGTTACTAGGCAGCATATGATTAGCGCCTGCCGTCTTAGGTATATCGCCGCTCTCTAGGCCGATCTGCGGAGTACTCTGCTTGCGCTGCGTTAAAATAGTGCGCAATTCCTCCGCATGTGCAAGCGACAATGTAGGCAGCACGCCATCTCCATCCGCATCTCCACCAGGCGTCTCAATCTTCAACTGAGCTGTCCGGCTTACACGCTGCAGGAAGGACTGCTCCAAGCGTACCGAGTGAATGCGCCGATAGAAGATTGTTTTTTCTTCCCGAATCCAAATCCCTTTATTGATGACGAGCTTGTCTTCCTCGAAGCGGAAGGTGAACCTTCTCCAATCCAACACCGCATCTACGATTGCATAGACAACAATGGCGGCAAAAAGAATCTGCATCCACGAGTGATCCTTAGCCTTCCATGCGTAGAGAATGAGGAAAGGCCATATGGCCTTGGCTACCTGTAGAATCGAAAATCCCATGTGCAGTGGATGAAGGCGCATCTCCTTATTCTTCATGGTCATCCACCTTCGCCAGCTCTGCAATTTTGGCCTTTAGCCGCTCCGCTTCTTCCTCTTGGACTGCCAGAATCCGATGAGTCGTCGCCGCAGTTACGACTGACAATTGCGAGAGCCCATACTTGCGCAGCAGCGGCCCGCGTTCTGTCTCTACATGCTGTACGCGATTCATAGGCACAATCGTATGTTTCAAATAAATAACTCCTGATTGAATGTGCAGTTCTTCCTCAAATACTTCGAATGCAAAATAACGATAAGTCAGTACCGGTTCAATCCATACGAACCAAATGAAAGACAACGCCCATAATCCTGATGCAATCCAAGCGGGGTACTGTACCCAACCTTGTACAGAAGCGATAATAACATAGGCAATAATGACTGCGGCCATAATGCCATGTGCAATGACGCCTGCAATGCGAGATGCTTTCCTATAGTCAGGATGCAACTTTTGCCCCAGCTTACTCTCCATTCTACATCCCCCTCCCACCATCGGGACTTATTTACTCATGCCCTCTGCAATCTTGATTAGTTCTTCTTGCGTAACATCTGGGTTCGACGGAATCATCGTGTAACGGAATCCATCCTCGTCCCACGTAAGCGAGTGTATTTCGTCCCAATACCATCCTGATTTTCCTCGCACCGTTACTGCCGTGCCCAAATCTCTTTGTGCGTCAGCAGGGGTTCTGAACAGACTGACACTTACATAAGATATACCGTTTTTGTCATACTCCAAAGAGATTTCCGTACGCTTCATCTCTTCCTCTAACTGCGCCAGCTCTATCTTCTTCAACGAAAAATCCTTATCCGTTATTTGTAGAAATGGAGCTCCTGCCGCTTTCTTCGCTTCCTCCAGTGATACCTGCTTCGCCGGGTTCAGCTCATTGATGTCACGCACCGGAATATCTTTCGGTATGCTCAACTGGAACGTATCTGCCGTGAACTTCGGCGCCATATCCAGCTTCGTATATTCGAAAGTGGATTTGACCGCACCGCTATCGATTTTGCTCTTTATCACCATCCAAGTAGATTGATCGACCCATAACTCCATTTGCTTCAGCAGGGCATTCTTCTTTTTGGATGAAGCCTTAATATGAACCGTTTGATGTTCGCCGACTTTTTCGTCTCCCATCGATTCAATACGATACGATTTGTTCAAATGTTCCAGCATATTTTTCAACTGCTCCCGCTGCGTCATCGGCCGCATCCCGTCACCTACGTCCATTTTGAACGCTTGCCGATTATGCTCATCCCATACCGTAATCAGCTTGCCGTCACTCACAGATATGGCTCGCTCATTGTCCTTAATTACTTCTTCCCGCTTCTTCTTCGTCTCTGCATCCGACCATTCCTTCAGGATATAACGCTCAGTTTCTTTGCCGTTCTCATAAGAAACCGTAACACCTTCCGCGTAGTAGGAGACTTCCTTCTTACCCGCTTCCAGCGCTTGACTCACGAGTTGTTCCCCGCTCAATTTCACCGAACTGGTACAGCCTGTAAAGATCAAGCTGCTTGCTAGTAATAGACTGCCTGCAAATCGGAACATCATCTTCATTCATCCTCTCTGTCTGATCCTTGTTCGTAACTAAATCGACAGGCCAATAATGTGCCATGCGCCGCAGCCGACCATACGCCGATGCTCCCGCCATGCCGCTCCGCGATCATATTTGCGATACTAAGTCCTAGTCCTGATGCTCCGCCAGTACGAGACTTCGTCCTCGACTGGTCAGCCTGGTAAAAGGGTTGGAACAGCTTCTCGATATGCTGTGTCTCTATCTCTTCGCCTTCATTCTGAACGAGCAGCACTAGCGCATTCCCTCTCCAAACCTGAACACGGTCAACAAACGCCGGGAACAACCATTCCGGCAGCGGCTGATTCTCTGAAAAAGCCCCCAGCCAAATCGTTTTCCCATACGGCGTATACCGGATTGCATTCCCCATCAAATTATCCACGAGTCTCATCATCTGCTTCGCATGGAATGGATAGACGCCGGCCACCTCATTTCGAATGTCGAGATGAATGCCTCGCTGCGCACAAACCGCATCATATCCCGAGAACAGCATATCGAACAGTTCTTCCCCGTCCACGAGGACTTGCTCCTGCCCATCCCCGTTCTCCGTAGAACGAAGTGCTGTGTAGGTCGCCAGATCGTCCAGCATCTGCTGCATGTAGCCGATTTTATCAAGCATAATGCCGAAGTATTCCTTCTTCTCATCCGCTGTTACTTGCTTATCTTGCTGCAACGATTCCGCATATGCTCGAATGGAGGTAAGCGGCGTCTTCAGGTCATGGGACAACGATGCGACCATGTAATCCCGCTCCTGCTGCTCCGCAGCAATTTGCGCTCTGGCCTGCCCAACCTGCTCTCTCATGTCGTAAAAATGGGCAATCAGGGTTCCCATCTCGTCCTTGGAGCTGCGGCTAATATCAGGAACAAGCTCATTGCGTGCAAATGCAGTCATCTGCCGCATCAACTGCTTCATTGGAAGATTCAACTTCCGCTGAATAACAAAGAGCGCCGCGCCATATAGGGCAATAAAAAACAGCACGGCACAACCAATGACGATATACGTCCTATATTGGAAGGCGTTAAGCCATTTTTCGCGCACCATCGTGACTTCATAGAACCCAATAAGTGTTCCTTTCTCGAACACGGGCTTTTTCAACGTATACGTATCATGGCTTTGCTCCAGCTTGTACAGGTTCTCGTACAATTGCTCTGGATTGACACGATACATGGATGGAAGCAGCTTGTTCTCCATCGATGTAAATACTTGAACGCCATCTGCCCGATATAGCGTGATCTTGAGCGAGTGGTCAGCGACTCGACTGACCGCCTGGAACTTGTCCTGCGGCTGGATGCGATACAGCGAAGGCGCTGCTATAACCTGCTCCACTTCACTTAGGCGCTCCATCACATCCATATATTCGGCTAATCCTTCCCGTTCATCATAGGACTGCAGCAGCCCGAACAAAGCAGCGAATGCCACGAGCGGCAGGATCATAACGACAAGACAAGTGATCATCAGCCAATGTGTAATCTTCATCTGCGCTGCTCACCAATGAACCGATAGCCCGTTCCCCACACCGTCTGTATATAAGTGGGATTGCGTACGTCATCTCCAAGCTTCATGCGCAGACTCTTAATATGAACAGACACTGTGTTGTTGCCTTCCGCATCGGCCTGCTGCCATACATGCTCATATAGCTCCTTCTTCGTAAACGCACGCTGCGGGTGATGAGCAAGAAGTACGAGAAGTGCCCATTCCTTGGCTGTTAGGGTGATGGACTGATCTCCCATGCTTGCAAGTTGGTGCTTCTCATCAATAGCGAGCCCACCCTCGAAGGACAAGCTGTCCGTTGAGGCTTCTGCCCCATCCGTATAACGCTTGAATCTTCGCAGATGCGAATCGATTCTAGCCGTAAGCTCGGACAAGCTGAACGGCTTCGTCACGTAATCATCCGCCCCGAGCTTCAAGCCCTGTACCTTGACCTCATCCTCCAGCCGCGCACTTACTATAAGAAGCGGAACGTTACTCGACAGCCGGATATTTTTACACAAGGTGAACCCATCCATCTCCGGCAGCATCAAGTCTACGATAACCATGTCATAGGTACCAATGCGGAAGTCCTCCCACCCCTCCAGTCCTGTGGAAGACCAGGTGACCTCGTATCCTTCCCGACGCAAATGATCTCTAACAATTCTCGCGATTTCTCTATCATCTTCGACAAGTAATATGTTCGCATTCATGTGTACCTCGCTCCTTGCCCACATTATAATTGTTCCTAAGCTGCATCCTTCGGATTTCATACTTTCTTTATAAAATCGACCGCAATTGGATAGACCATATGCATTCTCGTTATTACCATAAAAAATGGGCCTGCCCTGCAAGTAGTCGCTCTACTCACAAGACAGCCCATTCTATTTCTTCCTATTTAATTAGGTGAAACAATTTCCGTATTCGTAACCTGTAATATCTCAAGCAGCACCTTCTGCTTATACATTTTCAAAATAAAGCTGCTGCTTCATTTTGTAGCGTTCCATCGCTAATTGAATCAAACGATCCAGCAGCGCTCCGTACGCAACCCCTGTTTCCTTCCACATGAGCGGATACATGCTAAAAGGCGTAAAGCCGGGCATCGTATTCACTTCATTGATGAATACCTGCATATCCGAACGCCGTACGAAGAAGTCGACGCGAGACAAGCCTGAGCCGTCAATCGCTCGGAATGCAAGTACCGCCATCTCTCGCAGGCGATCCAGAAGCTCCTCGTCCAGCGGAGCAGGAATAACGATTTGCGATTTGCCATCGATATATTTTGCTTTGTAATCATAGAACTCACCGGAAGACACAATTTCGCCTGGCACGGATGCTTCTGCTTCGTCATTGCCAAGCACGCTGACTTCTACTTCGCGAGCGTCTACGAACTCTTCTACAATTACCTTGCGGTCATAGCGAAGCGCAACCTCGATTGCCTGCTTCAACTCGGCATCATTGCGCGCCTTCGAAATGCCTACCGACGAACCCAAGTTAGCTGGCTTAATGAAGCATGGGTAGCCAAGTTCTGATTCAATATTGGCCATCACATCGGCTTGATGATGCTCCCATTCGCTGCGAATGAAGTGAACATATTTGCATTGCGGCAAGCCGGCATGCGCAAATACCTGCTTCATGACAGCCTTATCCATACCTACGGATGATGCCAATACACCTGCGCCGACATAAGGCACATTCGCCATTTCGAACAAGCCTTGGATCGTTCCGTCTTCCCCGTTCGTTCCATGAATAAGCGGGAACATAACATCGATGCCGTTCCCCGCATTTCCGGTGCTGTCGACCCGAGCGAACAGCATTTCCATTGCGTCCTTCGTGTAACCGGCAGCGCCTTCTAATGTCAGCTCTGATTTATCGCTAAATGGTTGATGACGCAATTCTCCTACGCGCCATTCCCCTGTCTTTGTAATATAGAATGGAATAATATCATACTTCTCGTAATCCATTGCTCCCATCACGGCAAATGCCGTCGATAATGATACTTCGTGTTCTCCTGATTTGCCGCCGTACACCAAGCCGACGCGCATCTTCTCCTGTTGTCCCATAATTCCCTCCGTCAGCGCATCAAGCGCCTGTTGTCCCTCCTACGCTGTCCATGCTGCTCCTCTACAGAGCATCAATAATATGGAAGAAGCGATATTGCGTAGCCTCAGTCCACGCGTAGGAATCCTGATAGTCCCAATAACGGTGACGGCTGTTCGTCGTATGCGCATTAATGAGCGGCATGCCGTTTGCATCAAATGCAGTTACGATCGTCGTGTGTTGGAAATGGCCATCTCCATCCCAATCATAGGCGATGACGTCGCCAAGCTGCAGATCAGTTGGCTGTGCAACCAGCACTGCTCGCAAGCTAGATGCGCTATTAGCAAGCAAGCGCTCTAGACTGTTCGCGACCGCCCAGCTGTAGCTCCAGTTCTCCTGACCGTTGACCATTCCTTTATACCACCAGCCCGTTTCTCTTCTACCAGTATAGTTCATAGGCACCCCCCCTGCAAAGAGACATTGGGAGACATAATTGGTGCAATCGACCTCAAACGACAGAAAACGGGGATTAGGCTCGTTCCACCATTGTTCTGCATATTGTACCGCTCTCTCCCGCCGATAGGGGGAAGACTTCTGCGGCCGCATATTCATGCCTAGCACATCATAATTCAATAGGGGCATCGAGCGGTTCTGCCTCTCAGCATAATGCTGCGCCTCATGATTCTCGTCATCCAGCTTGCTGCCATGACGCTCATGGGCCGGTGTTTCTACTCGTGTAATAATCCAGCTGTCACCGTCTCGGTTCAGTGTCAATCGCTCGATGTCAATTCGCTCATCGAACAAGGACACACCCTGCTGGTCATACTCGCGCTGGACGTGGAACTCTACGTCGACAGCCACTTCTCCATCGCCTTCATGCTTGCGTACGATTTTAGCCTTTGTCTCGCTCTTAAGCGGTGTTGTTCCGCGTTCGCGATACCACAATTTCAATCTTCTGGCCCGCTCGCTGGCCTTCATAACATACTCCATATCCTCGATAGGTGCCTGAACCGCATAATTCCGATCATCCACTTCTGAGCGATTGTGCTGATCTACATAGAGATACAGCGTATTTTTCCAATCTTGCCGCATGCTACTGCCTCCTTGTACGGGCGCGCCTCCGGCGGACAACCGTCCTTGAAAGCCGCGGAATATTGCTACCATATATATGCGTCATCCACATCGCTCATGTCCTGTGGAATGACCTTGGGAAGCACGGTTATCAATTGTGTGCTTAGGGCTACGAATCTGCTCTTTATCGAACAAACGACCAGACATCACAAATATGTGCGAAAAGCACGTACATTTAGGCATTTTTATGCAGAAAAACCTCTTTACGCTCATACGGGAACACGCTATACTGGAGATGTGAAGCAATTATGAAATAACGTTTCATCTAGTGGAACTAATAGAAAAAAATTAACTATCTGCATACCTGCCAGCACACGTGAATCAGATGCATCACCAAGCAAGAGATGAACACAGAACCAAGAAGGAGGTTTCTCTATGGCAAGAACAGATGCTTTTTCTACAGCACGCGAGTTAACCGTCGGCAATCATTCCTATCGCTACTACAGCTTGGAAGCGTTCGAGGCGCAAGGCAACGATATTTCCCGCCTTCCATTTTCGATCAAGGTGCTGCTTGAAGCAGCCCTGCGCCAATTCGACGGCCGCGCCATTACGAAGGATCACGTAAACCAGATCGCCAATTGGGCGAATGGCCGTGATGAGAATAAAGAGATTCCATTCATTCCAGCACGTATCGTGCTTCAGGACTTCACAGGCGTACCCGTTGTTGTCGATCTGGCAGCGATGCGGGATACGGTGAAAAAAGCCGGTGGAGATCCGAAGCAAATTAATCCGCTTGTTCCGGTCGATCTCGTTATTGACCACTCTGTCATGGTTGATGCATTCGGCACTAAGGATGCACTCGAATATAACATGAACGTGGAATTTGAGCGCAACGAAGAGCGCTACCGCTTCCTTCGCTGGGCGCAAACGGCGTTCGACAACTTCCGTGCGGTACCACCTGCAACAGGTATCGTTCACCAAGTGAACTTGGAATACCTCGCTTCCGTAGCGGCTACGAAGCAGGTTGACGGCGTTACTGAAGTATATCCTGACTCGCTCGTTGGTACAGACTCGCATACGACGATGATCAATGGTCTTGGCGTTGTAGGCTGGGGCGTTGGCGGTATTGAAGCAGAAGCAGGCATGCTCGGACAGCCGCTCTACTTCGTTACACCAGAGGTTATCGGCTTCAAGCTGACAGGCAGCTTGGCGGAAGGCGCTACGGCGACTGACCTTGCACTGACAGTTACCCAAATGCTGCGCAAGAAGGGCGTAGTCGGCAAGTTCGTTGAATTCTTCGGTCCAGGCCTTGGGAACATCAGCTTGGCTGACCGTGCAACTGTAGCGAACATGGCTCCAGAATACGGAGCAACGATCGGCTTCTTCCCTGTTGATCAAGAGACATTGAACTACATGAGTTTGACTGGCCGCTCCGAAGAGCAAATCGAGCTCGTGAAGGCTTATTATACAGCCCAAGGCTTATTCCGCACGGAGGCTACCGAAGATCCGGCATTCACAGATGTCATTGAATTGGATCTCGGCTCGATCGTACCAAGCTTGGCTGGTCCGAAGCGTCCGCAAGACCGTGTAGAGCTGACGAACATGAAGCAATCCTTCCTTGATATCGTGCGCACGCCGATCGATAAGGGTGGATATGGTCTGAGCGACGAGAAGATCGAACAGCAAGTTGCGGTTACTCATCCGAACGGTGAGACAACACAGCTGAAGACAGGTGCTGTCGTAATCGCGGCTATCACTAGCTGTACGAATACGTCCAATCCTAGCGTAATGATCGGTGCAGGTCTAGTTGCAAAGAAAGCGGTAGAGCGTGGCTTGAAGAAGCCTGCTTACGTGAAGAGCAGCTTGACGCCTGGTTCCCTTGTCGTTACCGAATATTTGAACAAATCCGGCTTGATCGAGCCGCTGGAAGCGCTCGGCTTCCATGTTGCCGGCTACGGCTGCGCAACATGTATCGGCAACTCCGGTCCGCTTCCTGACGAAGTAAGCAAGGCAATCGCAGATGAGGATATGACCGTTGCCGCTGTCTTGTCCGGTAACCGCAACTTCGAAGGCCGTGTCCATGCTCAGGTGAAGGCGAACTATCTCGCTTCTCCTCCACTGGTTGTGGCATATGCACTTGCGGGTACAGTCAACATTGACCTTGCGAACGAGCCGCTTGGCTACGACAGCAACAATGAACCTGTATTCTTGAAGGACATCTGGCCAACATCCGAAGAAATCAAGGAAGCTGTTGCTCAAGCGATTACACCGGATATGTTCCGTGATAAATACGAAAATGTATTTACTCAAAACGAGCGTTGGAACTCCATTCCGGTTCCAGAAGGCGAGTTGTACGAGTGGGATGAGAAGTCCACGTACATTCAGAATCCTCCGTTCTTCTCGAACCTTGGTTCTGATTTGAACGATATTGCAGATATCCGCGACGCGAAGGTATTAGCGCTGCTCGGCGATTCCGTAACGACTGACCATATCTCGCCAGCCGGCAATATTAAGGTCGACAGCCCTGCTGGACAATACTTGATCGATAATGGCGTAACTCGTCAGGACTTCAACTCCTACGGTTCCCGCCGCGGCAACCATGAGGTCATGATGCGCGGTACATTCGCAAACATCCGTATCCGCAACCAAATCGCGCCAGGCACAGAAGGCGGCGTAACGAAGTACTTGCCTACGGATGAAGTGATGTCCATCTATGATGCTTCCATGAAGTATCAAGCAGACGGTACAAACCTAATCGTAATCGCTGGTAAAGAATACGGTACAGGCAGCTCCCGCGACTGGGCTGCGAAGGGCACTTACCTGCTCGGCGCAAAAGCTGTTATCGCCGAAAGCTTCGAACGTATCCACCGTTCCAACCTGGTCGGCATGGGCGTTCTGCCGCTTCAATTCCAAGACGGCAACAGCTGGCAGACTCTCGCCTTGACTGGAACGGAAACATTCAGCATCGTAGGCTTGTCCAACAACGTGGAGCCAGGTCAATCTCTGCAAGTTGTGGCAACTCGCGAAGACGGTACGCAATTCGAATTCCCGGTAACAGTTCGTCTCGACAGCATGGTCGATGTCGACTACTACCATAACGGCGGCATCCTGCAAACGGTTCTTCGCCAAATGATCGCGCAAGAGCGCTCGCACGCGTAACTATAATTAATCTCGGCCCAACATGGTCAACATGAAGAGCCCCCTTATCGACGATATTGGCTGGACACCTAGTGTGTTCCTCCAATAAAGCATAAGGGGGCTTTTTTATAAGTGTATAAAAAAAGAGAAGTACCTGTAAGTAATGTATGGCTAGAATAGGTAATAGACTAGCTCTATCCTCAGACTCTGCTACTGTTACTTCAGTTACTGTTACTGTTGCTTCCTCTGATATGGCATCTGTGGAGGACACCCCTTTACACCAAATGCTTCATATCTACATCAATACCGAACGTTTCCTGAAATCCTATCGTGCCTGCTGCCGTTACCTGAATAGCTCTCGTCTTCGGCAGCCGCTCGAGCCAGCCCTTCTCTAGCATTTTTTCCAATAGGGCATTGCCTAAGGCTCCCGCTAGATGATGTCGGCGTTCACTCCAGTCCAAGCATTTCAATATATAGGCGCGCCGTTTCTTATGCGTCTCTACCAGATCTATATGAAATGCCGTGAAGAACGCCTCGCCTTGCTCTGTAATCTGATAAGTCTCCCCGACATCTTCCATCAATTCCATTCGAAGAAGAGCTTCAGTCACCTGTACGCCCACACGCCCGGCGAGGTGATCGTAGCAAGTGCGCGCATAACGGATTTTCTTATCTTCATTGTGCTGCTGTAATGACTTGATCGGAACAGGAGGCGCAATCGATAGTAAAGTCTCCATCACATGAGCGACCTCTTGATTCCGAATGCCGTAATAGCGGTGTCGCCCCTGCTTCTCCATCGTGATGACATCGGCTTCGATCATTTTGGCCAAGTGGAAGCTGGCAGTTTGCGGCTTAATTCCAGCCATAGAAGCAAGCTCGCTCGCTGGGTGAAATCGGCCATCCAACAGTGCCGTCAACATAGCAGCACGAGAGCAATCGCTGACAAGCGAAGCGATGACAGCTGCATTGGCATCCATTTGTCTAGACACGACATTCCCCTCCTTGATTGTCACGATTGTATTTCATACTTCGATGATAATGGAATTATTTACGTTTTACAATGCAGAGGTATGAACAAAGAACCCAACCATAGGAGGCACAATGAATATGGAAATGATGAAGAAGAGGATGTCTGCAAGAAGCATTCAGCCGAAAGTTTTGTATTATGGAACTCCGGTCATATTGTTGAACACATTAAATGAAGATGGAACCACCAATATAAGCCCCTTGTCTTCATCTTGGGCCTTAGGAAATTGTATTGTACTAGGGATTGGACTTGGAGGCAAAGCGATTGAAAATATTCAGCGCCATCCGCAATGCGTCATCAACGTTCCGAGCCCTGAGCTGTGGGGCAATGTCGAGAAGCTGGCTCCCTATACAGGAAAGCAGCAGGTTCCCGAATTCAAACAGCACATCGGAATTCACTATCATTCAGATAAATATGGAGTGAGCGAACTGACGCCAACTGAATCAACTGCCGTACAGCCGAGCCGTATTGCAGAGTGCCCCATTCAGATCGAGGCGAATGTGAGACATATCCGCATTCCTGAACACACTCCGTTCATGGCGATTGTCGAGACGGAAGCCGTTCACGTTCATGCCCATGAGGATATTCTCATCGGGAATAACCATATTGATCCGCGGAAATGGAGTCCGCTTATTTATAACTTCCGCCACTACTTCGGACTTGGCACTGAGCTCGGCAAGACGTACCGAGCAGAAACATAGAGCATCGAAAAAAGCCAAAAAAGCTGCTGTACCGGCGAGGAACTCCCCTTTTCCGGCCAGTGCTTCTCATTTCAAGCTGGATGTATATGTGAAATGTGCATCTTCCCCTTCTGACTTGCCCTTGCTGCCCCTTATTCTGTTGCATACTCTATTCATAGAGTTCTGCTATTCGTGGCATATGCAACTGTAGCAATTTGCAAAGGAGGGCTGGAGTGATGAATATATTTCCGAATCAGACTTATCTACGAACACGAGACTGGGCTGCTGGAACCGCTGTTAACCCTCAACAATTTCAAGAACGATATCGTGTGCTTTACCCGGCAGAAACGATTATTCTTCCTCCTCCCAAAGGAGTAGACACGCCTCGATGGGGATCTATATGTCACTTTGATGAAGCATTCGTGGCCGTTATACCAGGGGGAAGGGTCATGACTGGAAGCGGTCATGTGGTAACGCCTGACCACCGCCGGCTTCAAGACGTAGAACTCCCCCCTTATCCTTACCCGTTCAATGAGCTTCCTGAGCCGCAATATACATCAGAAACTGTAGCCACATTAATGTGGGGCTGGAATATTCCCGGCTATGCATATCACCAAGCTATTTTCGGGCACTGGTTTTTTGATTATTTGACCCGCATTCATTTGCTGGAGCAGAGCGGAATCGCTATCGACAAATATTTGGTTGGCCAACTGACACATTCTTTCCAATATGAATCGCTGCAAATGCTCGGCTTTCCGATGGAGAAGTTAATACAGGTTGACCGTAACGATTTCCATTTGGTCGCAAACAAGCTGGTCGTGCCGGCCGTACCATTCCTTATTGGCGGATGCCCGAGCTGGGCCAGTCAATACATTCGCACCCGTCTGAAAAATGCTTCCATTGCTCCTCGTCCTGGCTATGAGCGAATCTACGTTAGCCGTCAAGATGCGTTCGTTCGACACGTCATTAATGAAGAAGAAGTCATGCAAGTTTTGGCCGAGAAGGGCTTCGTCCGCATTGTGCTTACACCACTGTCCACGGCTGAAAAGATTGCAATTTATTCTTCAGCGCAAGTTATCGTTTCGCCGTTCGGAAGCGGGAGCATTAATACCGTGTTCTGCAATCCAGGCTCTACATTGATCGAACTGACGCCGTTAACAGTTATGGATGGTTACTTTTGGAAAATTAGCAATTATGCAGGTATGAATTACTATGAGGTTCTATGTAATATCGAGCAGCCGCCAAAGCAGCTCGCTGGCTTTGATAACCTGATCGTCGACATCGACAAGCTGAAGCGCGTCCTTCATATGGCAGGCATTTAGTTGTGCCTGCCATATGTAGCGATTAGCACAGGGCTATGCAAGGACACGCCGCTTGCTGGCTGTATCTTCCGGTTAAATGCAAATGTGAACGACTCGCGTCCTCTCTCATCCGCCTGATGATGACCAAATGATAGGTATCCGCATAGTATGAAGCACATAATTCGAAGAGCTTCCACGCTTCCGAAACCTATGTTAACGCTTACATTATGGGAGGCGATTCCATTGGTCGTTACACTCGTCGGGATACACTGGGTGTATCTGCTGTTCATTGGGTTAATTATTGGCTTCCTCGTCATGCGGAGAGATACGACCATTGTATGTATGGCGGGGATATTCCTGCTCGGCTTGCTGGCAACTTCCTCGGTCAGTTCAGCGGTCAGCGGTATATTTACCAGCTTTATTTATGCCATTAAGGAGTTGCTTGGCACCATTCTCATCATCTCGATTATTGTCGCGATGAGCCGTGTGCTGCTCGCGTCCGGCATTAATGAAACGATGGTATCTCCATTCACCAAGCTAATGCGCGGTCCCACGATGGCCTATTGGACACTTGGGATAGTTATGGTCGTCATCAGCACCTTCTTCTGGCCGTCGCCAGGTGTCGCTCTTATTGGTGCGGTGCTGCTGCCAGCAGCAATTCGCGTAGGGCTGCCTCCTCTTGCTGTTGCGATGGCTATGAATTTATTCGGACATGGTATCGCATTGTCAGGCGACTTCGTCATTCAGGGCGCACCAAAGCTTACCGCGGATGCAGCCGGATTGCCTGTTAAGAGCGTGCTGGAAGCCAGCATCCCGCTTGTGATGGTCATGGGTGTCGTCACCACGGTCGTAGCGTTCTGGATGATGCGCCGCGATATGGGGTGTGGTCTTCTGACCATGAGTACCGGTCTTGCCAAAAATGACGACCGCAGCAGCTTCCATGTTCCCCGTATTCCCTTATCTCCCGTTGCCAAAACAACTCTAGCCATTCTCATTCCCCTGCTCTTCGTCATCGACGTCATCATGCTGTTCCAGCTAAATCTTCAGGGTGGGGAAGCAACGGCGCTTATCGGCGGAACCGCTGCAATCACACTCATCGTCGTTACCCTGCTCACCCATCGCAAGCAAGCATTTGAACAGACAACCAGCTACCTCGTGGACGGCTTTCTATTTGGTTTCAAAGTATTCGGCCCTGTCATTCCAATCGCCGCATTCTTCTATTTAGGAGACTCTGCCTTCTTCGAAATCTTCGGCAAAACTCTGCCCGCGGCATCGCATGGGATTGTGAACGATCTAGGGTTGGCGCTTGCACACAGCGTTCCACTCCACCCTGCCATCGGTGCAATTACCCTCACCATTGTAGGAGCTATTACAGGATTGGATGGGTCAGGATTCTCCGGCATCTCGCTTGCCGGCTCCATAGCGTCCCTGTTCGGGGCCGCCATTGGCGGCGGGACAGATACCCTGACTGCACTCGGTCAAGTTGCCGCCATATGGGTCGGAGGGGGAACACTAATCCCATGGGCGCTCATACCAGCAGCAGCTATTTGTGGCATCAGCCCGTTCGAGCTGGCACGCCGCAACCTTGTCCCGGTGATCATCGGCTTAACCGCCACGACACTCGTCGCAATGCTGCTGCTTCTCTTGTAGCAATAAGTCCCACCTGCTCGCTGCTTTGCAACAGGTGGGACTTATTTTGATTCATCCATCATTATTATTGTTACCTTGACACCTTTTCAACTTATATCGACTATGTCTGACAGATTTTCTTTAATCCTCATCACTAGTGTTTGTTATCCTTCAGAGCCATCATTTTAGTATTTGTTATCACTTTAGTGTTTGCCATCATTTTTTTGCTTATCATCGCTTTTGTGCTTGTCGTCCCCATTATTGCCATGGTCCATTGATTTGTTCATGCTTCCATTGTGCATGCCGCCGTTTTTCATTTTCTCTTTCCTCTTCAAATAACGTTGGTGGGAGATTTCATCAATTTCCTTCCACGATGCTTCCTTGCCCTTCAGGGCTTGATTGTCCGACACGAACTTCTGCGCTGCATCCTGCGTAGCGAACAACGCATAGCCATATTTCATCGGTGTCTTAATATCCGCCTTTACCGGAGTTGAATCCTTTGCTGTCACCCATTCTAATGTACTATAATCTCTCACCCAGGATGCAGCCGGCTTCTCTTTCATATCTCGCTCATAATTCAATAAGCAGCCGACATCGTCAAAATAGAGATGCTGACCATCTGCTGTCTGCATTTGCGCTGTAAACATCCCCATATCTTCTTCTCTCAAATAGATTTTCATTTGGCAAAAGGCGCATAAGTCCTCATGAGTTGGCTCCTCCGCATGCGCTGCAGCCAGTTCCTGCTTGAGTTGTGCCTTATTCTCAGTCGTTTGGTTTACTTGTTCCTTCCCCGTATTCGGAGCCGCTGCCCCCTCAACTGGCGCCGCAGCTTGTTCGCCCTTCTCTCCCGCATGGTCTGCACCGCCACATCCAGCAAGAATACTCAGCATCATGATCGAACAAATAAAAATAGCTAACCCCTTTTTCATATAACACCCTCCACGATGGAATTCATTGACAGATCAAATGCTAGCAAGCAATTGTGAGGAGATTGTGAAGGAAGTGAAATGAATTGTTGAACTTTATGTTGCAATTTTCCAAAAAGAAGTACAAAACTTCATAGATTTGATCAGATTTTGTGTCTAAAGCCGCTATAATGTTGCTATATTCCATTTTTTGAAATACAGGAGGAAGCGCCTTATGCGCCTTGCACCTTTCTTACGCACATTTTTGCCTTTGTTTGTTCCGCTCACTCTTGCTTTTGTTCTCACCGGGTGCGGCAAGAACGATTTCCAGCCTATAGAGCAGCAGCCTATTATCGTCAGCGTCAATGTGAAGGACCATAGTCTCTCTTTCCTTGATCCTGTCCGCAATAAGGTATCGGCGGCATGGCAGCTCGATTTCCCGCTTAGCGGCGCCCTATTCCTTGCGCAGGATCAATTGCTCGTCTACGGCAAGCAGGCGGACAAGGCTCTCATTTACCAATTGTCTACGGGAAAGCAGATCGAGACATGGGACGTAGGCAAAGGAGCGGCCAATGCGCTGCTGTCCCATTCGAAGCAATTTGTCTATTTTGTTGATCAGCATCATAAATCGATTCGCGCTTTCCGGCTGGACGGCACGCTTCAGTACGAGGTTGCTGTAGGCAAGCAGCCGTTGCATATGTATGAGGCGAAGGACGGGAGCAAGCTGTACGTCATCAATTTCGACGATACGACGATGTCCATTATAGATACTCGATTGCAAAAAGTTGTACAAACATTCGGCATTAACGAATCTTCGGCTGGCGGTCTGCTGTTGGATGATCGGCGTGAGCTGTGGGTTGGCGGCCACGGAAGCGGGGCTGAAGTTGAGTCGGACATCCATGTGTACAACATGGATACCGGTTCGCTTATTCGGCGCATCCCAGCTCCTTATATGCCCGTAAGCTTCGCACAGACGGATACAGGCATATTCGCACTGAGCCACGGATCCAGCACGCTTCGCAAGTTCGCGCGGAATACCGGCGCAGAGCTTGGCACGATCAAAATTGGCGCCAACCCGTTCGAGATGAAGGAAATTGGCAGAAATCTATACATCGCTAGTTATGATAGCAATGAGATCTACGTCATCGATCCCAACTCACTCACCGTCAGCTCAATCATTCCCGTGGGCCAAGGCCCATTCCAGATTATGTCCAACTCATAAGCGCAAGGAGGAGAGCAAGCATGAACCAGTCTCGATTGCTCATTATCGATGATGAAGAAGATATGAGAGCACTCGTGCATATGTATTTGAAAAGCTCTGGATTCGAGGTGTACCAAGCCGCGAATGGCGAGGAAGCGCTAGAGATTCTGTCTGCCATGTCCATCGATCTAATTGTTGCCGATGTCATGATGCCAGTTCTGGATGGCTTCACGCTCTGTCTGAACATACGCCAGTCCTCTAACGTGCCAATCGTCTTCTTAACGGCAAGAGGAGAAGAATGGGATCGTGTCTATGGCCTGAAAATCGGTGCCGACGATTATATTGTAAAGCCGTTCAGTCCAAGCGAGCTGATCGCCCGCATCGACGCGGTTCTGCGCAGGGTCAATCGAGAATCTGCAGCAGACAAAACGGTTCAGCTATACGGCCAAATCGAGATCAATGAACGAGGTAGAACGGTCAAGGTATGCGGCGAGCCCTTAGCCCTCACCTTGAAGGAATTCGAGCTTCTCCTTTTCTTATGCCGCCACCGCGGTCAAGCACTCAGCCGCGAGCAGCTTCTGCAGCACGTGTGGGGCATCGATTACGAGGGCAGTGTTAGAACTGTAGATACACATATCAAAACACTGCGCATTAAGCTCGGCAATGTGGGTGAATTCATTCAAACGATGTGGGGCATCGGATATAAACTTGAGGTGTAAATGGCATGAAGCAGCTAACCTTAGCACAGAAAATGTGGCTTATCGTGTGCGCGGCGATTATCGGAACCGTGTCTTTTTCGTATGCGCTCACTCACTATTTCTATGAAAAATACTATGTCGAAAAGGTAGATGAAGGACTGCGGCTGGAAGGGTTTCGCCTTGCAAGCAACTATAGCGGTGGAGAGGTCACCGCCAAGCTGCGCGATCAGATCGATTGGTACAACAAGATGTCTGACTCGGAGGTGTTTCTTGTCACGAACCCGCGCGAGTTAAGCGCCTGCCTTCCCTTCGAAGTCGAATATGACTCCCTCATCAGCGAGCAGGATCGCCAGCAGCTCCTTCAGGGCAACCCCGTCACCAAGTCCGGGTTCGAGGAACGCTTCGGCCGCACGATTCTATCTGTCAGCATCCCGCTGCTGGACGACAATCGCTTGCAAGGCATCTTATTCCTGTACATCCCGCTTGCAACCATTATGGAAATGAATAAGGAACTGACCAGCATTTTCATTCCGATCACCGTATGCTTCGTGCTCCTATCCCTTGTAGTGGGCAGAACATTAATCAACCGCATCACGCAGCCCCTTCGACGCTTGGAGTCCGCTGCCCATGAGATGGCACATGGCAATTATGCGGAACGTGTTCCGATTACAACACATGATGAAATCGGCAAGGTGGGACAAGCCTTCAATCAGATGGCATGTGCCGTTGCCGAGGAGGATAAGCGCAAAAAAGAATTTCTCGCGAACGTGTCCCATGAGCTGCGGACCCCTATCAGCTATGTGAAGGGGTACAGCGAAGCGATTCTGGATGGGGTTGTCGAATCCGAACAAGATCAGAGAAGCTATATCAGCCTGATCCACCGCGAAGCCGGCCGCATGCAGCGGCTAGTTCATGATCTGCTAGAGCTGGCCAAGCTGGAGAACAATGCCTATCCGCTTGCCATCACCCATCTGGTGTATGCTCAGCTTATTGAGGACGTGCTGATGACATACAGACACATACTTGTCCAGCAGCACATTGCATTGGAGATTGATCTTGATCCCGAGCTTATTATTGAAGCCGATCAAAATCGAATCGAACAGATCCTCCATAACCTGCTGGACAATGCCATAAGGTATACGCCGGAACAGGGAACGATCAGCATCAAACTGCGTGCATCATCACACACCCCTTGTTGCGAGCTGAGCATTAGCGATACCGGCATCGGCATTGCCCCTGAGCATCTTCCCCATATAACCGAGCCGTTCTATCGAGCCAATAAGGCGCGAACCCGCAAGGATGGCGGGACAGGGTTGGGGCTTGCCATTGTGTCCAATATTGTTGCTATGCATGGCGGAACGCTGACCTTTCACAGCATCGAGAATGAGGGGACGACTGTAACGATTGCGCTGCCGCGATACAGAGAGACATAAAAACATGCGGGTTGTCATGCTCCGTTCACACATTCTTTCATCTTTGCACACAATTGTGTCGTAATGTAGGAGCCAAAGAAAATGAAAATGGGGACAGGATGGTGCCATTTGTGACCAATTGCAGACAAGTCAACAGAAAAATGCTGCTGGCCGCTCTAGCTTTGCTATTGTCTCTCCTCATCTGCTTCCCAGGTACAAGCAAGCTGCATGCCGCTAACGCTAACGGGAAGACGTTCATCGTTCGTGCCGGAGATTCGATCCAGAAGGCCATTAATGAAGCTGAACTAGGCGCTATCATTACCGTACAAGAAGGCATCTATCATGAACAGCTTGTCATTGATAAGCCGCTGAAGCTCCAAGCTGCAGACAGTGCCAAGGTTACGCTGAACGGCAATAATCAAGGTCATGTCGTCACAATTACCGCTCCCGGCGTTTCCCTAACCGGATTTCAGATTATCCAGAGCGGCAGCAAGAAGCAGGATGCCGGTATTTATATCGCCTCCTCGGACAACTTGATCATGTCCAATACGCTGTCCCGCGTACAGAATGGCATCTATGTCAACAAAGGAAGCCGCAATCAGATCGAGAACAATACGATAACGAGCAATAACAGCCGTATCTCTAAGCGAGGCAACGGCGTTCACCTCTTCTATGGCAGTGGTAATGTTGTGCGTGGCAATGACATTTATGATGTTCAGGACGGCATTTACATCGACTTCGCAGCCGACAGTACGCTAAGCAGCAACACGATATCCGATTCACGCTACGCCATTCATCTCATGTTCGGTGAAGGAGGTCTCGTATCGGGCAATCAATTCATGTACAACATTAACGGGATGATGGCCATGAGCTCCTCCTCCTTTCGGATTGAGAAGAACATCATGCAGAAGCAGCTTGATTACCGCGGCTATGGAGTGTTGCTCTATGACACCGACCGCATCACGATGCGGGGCAACCGCATGATGTACAACAGCAACGGTCTCGCACTGGAGGATGCGAGAGACAGCATCATTACAGACAATGTCATCTCGGGCAATCATCTTGGCCTTAGTCTGCTGAAGGGCAATACCGGAACTACCATATCGGGGAACCAGTTCATCGGCAATGTCGTGCAAGCACGTAGCTTGGATGCGAAGCAGGCCATTGATGACGGCACATCGGGCAATTATTGGGACGACTACTCTTCCTTCGATATTACCGGCGACGGCATCGGGGAACTACCTTACTACGCAGGCTCCATCTATGACAAGCTGCTGCCGAAGCAGCCGCAGCTGCAATTCTACTTCGAGAGCCCTGCCATACAGCTATGGAATGCAGTTAATCGCATGCTGCCTTCCGCTAACGCCACGAGCGGAGCAGATCGGTTCCCGCTTACGCAGCAGCCCACCCTTCAACCACTTGTAGATGATCCTGCACAATCAGTCCTAGAAGCGGAACATCCTACAGACAATCGCCATCTTATCGGCATCGCAGGATGCTTGTTCCTAATTGGCGGCATATTCATTCTTGCACAAGGGAGGATTCAGAAATGACATGGAGATTCGGAACAGTCGTAGCGGCAGTCGGCCTTATGCTTGCCACATCCTGCGGCAAACCTAGCTATGAACCGAGACCGATTAACCCTGATATCGATGTATGCATCATATGCAATATGAGCGTAGCGAACGAAGACTACGCAACAGAGGTTGTATTAACGGACGGCAAGATTATGACTTTCGATGATATCGGCTGCATGATGGATTATATCCAATCTTATCACAATGCAGACAATCCGATTGCCAAGTCCTATGTATACGCCGTAAGCAATTGGGTAGAGCTGGAGCAAGCCTGGTTCGCCTACCACCAAGACTTCTGGACGCCAATGGCGAATGGCGTGCTGGTCTTTCCCAACAAGGAACAAGCGGAACAATACGTTGCACAAGAAGGCAAAGGAAACGTTCTGTCGTTCCCTGACCTGAAGCAGCATAAATGGGACGGTCATCAATGATGCATATAGGTTCAATTGCGAAGCAGGAAATGAAGCTGATCATTCGCAGCCGCTGGCTGGCAAGCTTCTCCATATTATTTACACTACTGGCGCTGTTCATCGTATTCTTCGGCAGCACCGGCTATCAGGCAGGATACGAAGGGTTTACGAGAATGACTGCAGGACTTCTGAATCTCTCCCTCTTCCTCGTTCCGCTTCTCACATTGTTAATGGGCAGTACCATGCTCGCGGGAGATAAAGAGGATGGGGGCTATCAATTGCTGCTCACCTACCCGGTATCGCCAACTTCCATTGTTCTTGGCAAATACATAGGCATGCTGGCGGCCATTGCAGCCGTTATCCTGCTCGGCTACGGTATTGTCGGAACTGTGCTGTGGATCACGAACCGCACTGGCATGTTCGCCGCCTCCTTGTTTTTTCTCTTTATCGCCTTGACCCTGCTGCTTGCGGCTGTCTTCCTGGCGATCGCTTCGGTCATCGGCGTGTATGCCAGCACGCGATTCCAAGCGCTTGGCATCAGTATTCTGACATGGGCGCTCAGCGTGCTCCTATACGAATATATCGTGATGGGTGTCTCCAGTGTTGTCCCTTTTCATTGGATTATTACACTCTTAACCACATCCATCCTGTTCAATCCAGTTGAGCTGATACGGGTGTGGAGCATCGTTCAAATGAAGAGCGGCATGATATTCGGGCCGACGCTCTATGACTTTACGATATGGGCCGAGGGGAGCACCGGACAAATTGCCTTCTGTCTAACGGCTGCGGCATGGATTATTGCTCCGCTTGCCTTATCCATCATCATTGTGAAGCAGGGGGTGCGCATCCGCGAATGACAACAAATGCGATGATTCGATTCGATCATGTATCCAAGATTTATTCCAAGCAGAATCAGGTGCGCGATATCCACTTCTCAATCGGCCAAGGCGAATGCTTCGCCTTATGTGGAGGCAATGGCGCCGGGAAGAGCACGATCATTCAGATGATGATCGGCATCGTGAAGCCAACGTCAGGCAGCATTTACTTGAACGGGCACAAGGTATCGTCCACGGACATCGCCTATAAATCCACATTCGCCTATATGCCTGACAATATGGTATTTCCCCGTTCCTTGACGGGATACGAGGTGCTGCACTTTTTCTCCAAGCTGCTGCAGGTGCCGCGAGGTCGCATCGATGAGCTGCTCTGCCTCGTTGGGTTGGAACAAGATAAGCATAAGAAGGTAAGCCATTATTCCAAGGGAATGCAGCAGCGGCTCGCGCTCGCACAAGCGTTGCTGCCTGAAGCTCCGATCATCATTCTGGATGAGCCCACCAACGGACTTGATCCCTATTGGGTGCATACGTTCAAGGAACTAATCCATGCTGAACGCAGGAAAGGAACAACAATCCTCTATTCGACTCATATTTTGTCTGTCGTGGAGGACACGGCCGATACTGTCGCCTTCATGAATGAAGGCGTCATGGTCGCATGCGATTCTGTCGCTAGTCTTTGCCGCATAGAAAATGGACATCGTTCCCTGGAAGCCGTCTTTTATGATACATGCCAGCGTATAGCCACTAGTTCGTAATTAGTGTTTCTTCTCGTATTTGAACGATGTTGGTATTTGCTTTTACTCGCGCAAGGCTCGTATCATTCAAGTGTGCACTATACAGTTGCACATTTATATACCTATTCAAACACTGTGCACTTATCTATACAAATGCAAAAAGCCAGCGATCGCTGGCTTTTTTAAGTTCATCAGTATGCATGCATTACGACATGATTAGCAATGTTTCTCATGAACATGCGGTTGTACCGCTGCTCCTGCCAGTTCATCATAATAGGCCTGTAGATCAATCGATCTGCCCCCATCCAGCCGTGATGCCTCTGCTGCGAATGCCATCAGATGGCTGCGTACGGAGACGGAGGCAGAAGACTTGCTCTCCGTCACCATTCCCGCCTCGAAATCACGCACTTCCTTAATAAAGGAGCGGACTATATCCGCGTCTCCACCCCCATGCCCTGCAGCGGATGCATGAATATGGACAACACGCATCTCCTTCGTCACGAAATCATGGATCGTGAATGCATCATCCTCCATATTGCCGCGAATATCCCCCCTCGTGCCCATCACCTGCACAATGCGGGTATTGTCGTGTGTGAAGCCGCACATGCTGAAGGTAGCCGTTGCGCCACTGGAGAATTCCATATTGACGACCTGATGATCCACAACATTATTATCCGTCTGATAGACACATTTCCCGTACGGCCCTTCCCACAGCGCCTTAATGATGCCTTCCTTCGTATGATCATCTGTAATTTTCCGCGCCCATCCAATGCCTTCCCCCAGGTAATAACGCGGCGCATGATACTGGCAGACATGTTCTGCCGGACATCCTTCGATACAGCGCAGCGGTGCACCCTCCGGTCGATTCCCTTCATGGAAATGTATTAACGAGCCAAACGAACTAATGCGTGTGCACGGCTCCCCCATTAAGTACGCCAAAATGTCCAGATCATGGCATGATTTCTGCAGGATCATCGGGCTCGACTCGTCGCTATTGCGCCAATTGCCGCGTACGAAGCTGTGCGACATATGCATATTGCCCACGTTCTCATTTAACTGTATCGAGACGATATCACCAATCGCACCTCGGTTGATTTCCCGCTTCAAAGATGACCAGAATGCCGTATAACGCAGCACATGGCAGATCGTGAGCAGACGATTGTACCGCTTGGCCGCAAGCTCCATCTCCACACACTCTGCCGGCACAGGCGACATCGGCTTCTCCAGCAGAACATGATACCCTAACTCAAGTGCCCGGAGCGTTGGCTGGATGTGCATTCGATCCAATGTACAGATAATTGCAACTTCTGCCTGCCTCTCGTTGCCAAGCAGCGACTCCCAAGAATCGAATTGCTGCTGAGCGGTTAGTGCAAATTGCTCGGCAAATTTGCGTCGTCGTTCTGTATTCGGCTCAGCGACACCTACAATACGAAATTCATGCGGATTATCCAGTGCGTATGGAGCATATGCACGTGCTCCCCGATCCCCTGCCCCAATCACAACCGCAGTGATAGGCTTCATGTTGCTTCTCCCCCTCTAATGAAGCGAAGGAACGCTCGTAAGCAGCAGCGTTCCTTGGCCTCTCATTATTTTGCTTGGTAAGCCTTATTCATTTCATCTGTAATCATTTGCAGCTCTTTATCCTGCTTCAAGGTCGCAATAAACTGATCATAAGCCTCAATCGTCTCTTTCCCAATGATCACCTTCGTCCGCATATCCTCTACCTTCTTTTTAATTTCCGGGTAGAACCGATTATAGGCTTCCGAATAAATGCCGCGTCCTGGATCTGGTACAACATGCTCCTTGCGCTCGTTTACAATTTTCACGTTGCGTTCATACAATTCATCTGGCATCCCCACTGCAGCAATAGCCATATCGTCGCTAATCAAGTGGAACAAGCTCGACATGTTGCCGTCTCCCGTCAGATCTTTCTTCGCCTGCTCAGTAGCAATCCGCTTGCCGTTCTCTTCCTTGTAATGCACATCTTTCAAGCCGTAGTACTCCAGAATATTGCCCTCTGGGCTATTGCCATAATCGAACAGCGCCAGAATCTTCTTCACCTTATCCTCTGGTACCTTCTTAGGAATAAGGTAAACTCCATAATAGGACTCACCGGAAGGGACATACTTAGCCCCCTGCGGATTCGCCAGGTAAGAGGCCGGAATGAGATCGGCCTTCGGATCGATCTGGCGAAGCACTTCCCCTTGGATCCAGACATGGTTCATGGATAACCCCACCGCCCCTACCTTGCCGCCGCGAACCATATCAATAATTTGCGAGAACTTTAAGATGGCAAAATCCTTCGGAAACAGTCCTGCATCGTAGGCTTTCTTAATCCACAGCAGCGCATCACGGGAAGCATCTTCAGTGATGATCGGCGCCAGCTTGCCATCCTTCAACTTCCATGCGCCTTGCGTTTCATTGTAGACGTTATATACAAAACCGAGCGAGTCTGGGGATGCCGCATAAGGAACGATATCAGTCTTCCCGCCGGGCGCCTTCTCCTTAAATGCCTTCAGTACGTCGAAGAGCGAATCCATGGAATTTGGCACTTGCAGATTCAGCTCATCCAGCCAATCCTTGCGCAGCATCGGGAATACACCGCCGCCAAAGCTTGGATAGTACCGTGGAATGGCATAGTTCTTGCCCTCGATCTTCGTCTCTTCCCACATCGCCGCCTTAACGCCTTCCGTTAGATTCGGATAATCCGTAATGAAAGGCGTCAAATCCCAGAACACGCCTTGCTTAATCATCTTCTGGAGCTGCGAGTTGTTCAGCGACTCCACAAAGGTAACATCCGGCATCTCACCGGACGCCAGCATCACATTGACCTTATCTTCAATCGTCGTTGGTGTCAGCCATGTGATGTCCAGCTGTGTATTCGTGTTCTTCTCTAGTTCCTTCCACATCGGATTGCTGTTGTTCACCATGTCGGGCGCATAATTCAACGTTTGCAGTGTAATCTTCGTCGGACCTTCTCCCCCAGAGGCATCGCCTGTGCCTCCACCGCCGCATGCAGTCAGCAGCAGTGAACATGCCAGCATGATAAGCATTGTTGTCTTGAGCAAGGATGACAACTTACGTGATGAATTGTGAACCATTCTGAACCCTCCTTTTTGATATGCGAGCGCTACAGGCTGTCCATGTGCATCCTATATTTATTCATTCTTTGACAGAGCCAACCATCGCACCTTTGGCGAAATGCTTCTGTAAGAATGGATACACCAGCATAATCGGCACAGTTGCTATGACGACGGCTGCCATTTTCAACGTCTCGGACGGCATCTGGCGATTCATACGGAAATCCGCTCCGCTCCCTCCTGCCCCGCCGCCCATTGCCGCCGGATCGACCAGCAGGTTTTGCAGCAGCACCTGCAGCGGCCACATGCTCTGATCGTTAATGTACATAAGCGCGTTGAAATAGGTATTCCAATACCCTACCGCAAAGAACAAGCCGAATGCGACCAGCGCTGGAAGTGACAAGGGCAATATAATGCGCCAAAATACGCTTATCTCGTTACACCCATCAATTCGTCCCGCTTCCTCCAGACTATCGGGAATACTGTCGAAGAATCCCTTCATAAGCAGAACGTACCACCCACTGGTCAGCGACGGAATAATGAGCGACCAGATATTATCGATAAGTCCTACATTGCGCACAATTAAATACTGCGGCACAAGTCCTGGCTGGAACAGAAAGGTTAACAAAATAAGAAACAGAATGGCCTTCCGGAAGTGCAGTCGCTTCCGAGAGAGCGCATAAGCCAAGCCCCCGGTTACGATGAGGCTGCATGCTGTTCCCACTGTAGCCAGAAAGGTGCTCACACCGAGTGCGCTGACAAACAAGCCGTTTGCGAGCAAGTACTCATAGGCATCCAGTGACCATTTGGCCGGGAACAAAATAAGCGGCTTCGTGTAATATTCCGTTGGATCCGTGAACGACAGCACGATTGTATAGTAAATGGGAAAGACGGTCGCCAAGCTGATGAGCAGTAGAATGGCTATGTTCCCGATATTGAATAAGCGATCTCTCACACTGTTATCTCTCATAGCACTTGTCTTCCTCCCTAATTAATACAAACTGTCCTGTCCGAAGCGCTTAGCAATTTGATTGGCCGCCACCACAAGAATGACGCCAACTACCGATTTGAATAATCCGATGGCTGTACTGTAACTGAACTCCCCTTGCTTAATCCCAACCCTGTACACATACGTATCGAACACTTCCGCTACATTGGAGACGGCTGCATTCATCATCAGATAAATCTGCTCGAATCCGGTATCCATAATAGTGCCTAACCGCAAAATAAACAGAATGATGATCACATTGCGCATGCCCGGCAGCGTAATATGCCAAATGCGGCGCATCCGCCCTGCTCCATCCATCACCGCAGCCTCATACAGCTGAGGATCGATTCCTGCGATAGCAGCGAGGAAGATAATCGTCCCCCAACCGACCTCCTTCCAGATCGACTGTGCCGTCAACATTCCCCAGAAATAACTTGGATTCGTGAGCAGATCAAAAGCCTCTTTGTCCATAGACAGCAGCAGCTTGTTGAACAACCCTTCCGATTGCGAGAACATGAGGAACGTCAACCCCGAAATGAGCACCCACGATAAGAAGTGCGGAATGTAAATGAGAGACTGTACTGTTCGCTTCACAATCGAATGCCGAACCTCGTTCAGCATGATAGAAAGAATGATCGGCGCCGGGAAGAAAAACAACAGATTCAGAAAACTGATAGCGAGTGTGTTGCGCAGCAGAATGTAGAAATCTTCATTTGCAAAGAAGCGGCTGAAATGCTCGAATCCTACCCATGGACTTTGAAACACACCGAAATACGGCGAATAGTCTTGGAAGGCGATCACAAGATTCGTAATCGGAACATACTTGAAGACAAGGAAGAAGAGAAGTCCTGGCAGCGCCAACAAATACAAGTATCTATCCCTCTTCACATCTACCCATACACGTGTGCGCACTCTTCGTTTAGATGATGTCCTCCGTTCTAACTGGGCTGCAGATGCAGATGTTGATGGTTCCATGCTCATCAGTACTACCTCACTTTCTTCTGCATGTTCAATTGAGACAGCGAGTATCGCAGTGTTGCTAGGATTTTTTCATTAATGTAAACGCTATCATTATTTCATGCAATTTGACTTTTTTGCTGAAGCGTCTTACCTACCTGCATAACCGCGCTTATTCATCGCTCGATGAACGCACAAGCAAGCCCCGCAAAGAATCACCTGCTGCGAGATTCGATGCAGCATTTTTCCGATTTCCTGAGGCTGCACTTTTTTTCTGTAAGCCTTTTCTTCCGTTGTGCCATTCAGTATGATAAATACAATCGGCCACCATACCAGAACATTCCATACTACCGTTCTTGTATGAACAGCTTCGTGCAGTCGAGCAAATTACAATTTCTATTCCAATATCAAATATCAATGATTATCCAGTATTCCGTTTCATCATCCATTGCCACACAGGAGGAATTCATGGGAAAGCTGCATGATATACTACGTCCCTCTTCCAAGGGAATCTTCTATTGGAAAAGTCTCGCGCTCGCCGTACTGCTGACCTGCCTGCCAATCACGATCATCAGTGCGGCTTATTTATATATGGGCAACCAGCAGCTCGTGAAGCAGTTTCAAGAGAAGAACGACAGCGAGATGATTGAAGCAGCCAAACAAATCGATAAACAGCTTGGGCAGCTTATTAATTACGCTCTACATATGGTCGTGAAGCCGCATTTCAAGCCGACGATTTCCGATATGGATTTCGCACAGCAGTTCGAGGAAACGAACCAATTGCTCGATACGCTCACGCTTATCGAGAATGCCGATCCGATTATTGATCAGGTGTATTTGTACGTGGCGAAGCAGAACAAAGTACTTCAGCCCTCGATTGGTCTTCGGACATTGGAGCAGGCAGAAGAATCTCGCTGGAAGGAGCTTATGTCGGCCGAGCAGGGCATCTTCTGGACACATGAATTGCAGCGTCCCTTCAGTAGAGGCTCGTCCCATGCCGTCGTAATGAAGCTGCCGTTCAATGGAAACGCATCCTACGGGGCTATCGTGATTTACATCAATCCGTCTAAGCTGTTCGTATTTGCGAACCCAGACCGATATGCTTACCTGCTGGACGAGGAAGGACACATTATTGGGCAAAGCGTAGCAAGCAGACAGAATCCTGAGGCATTCGCCGCTATTCAATCTCATCAGACTCAACATACAGAGGCATTGAATCAACCTAGCGGAAGCAGCAAGGTTCCCTTGGATCAGGATACATTGCTCATAAACACCGTAACCTTGGAGAAAATGGGCGGCAAATGGACTTACTTATCGGCTACCCCTCAATCCATCATTACGGCACCTACACGACCCTATACACATATCCTCATTGTGTGCTGGATATTTGCCCTGCTGGCTGCGTTAGCGTTAAGCTGGTTCGCTTCCCACCGTATGTATCGACCGATACGCCGGATGATGAACTTGCTTACAGGCTGGCGCTCCCCCGATACGGATGTTCACAATGAGCTTGATTATATTGAACGGGAGTGGCAGCATTATCGAATTACAAATGAAACATTGGAACGGAGGCTGAATCAGGCCGTGCCGTCCATGCGCGAGGCAATTATGAATCAATTCATTACAGGACAGGCTGCGCACTGGACAGAGAGGGAGATGATGGAGAGGCTTCATACGATGGGGGTCGCCATTGAAGGCAGGTCATTTGCAGCGATCGTTCTACAACTTCATCCAACCGATGAAGAATATAAGCCGCTGTCCGATAAAGACGATGTTCTATTAACGTACGCAGCTATCAATATCGTGGCAGAACTATCCCAATCCGCAGCGGAACATGTTCACACGATTAATTTCTTAGATGGATCGTTCGGACTTGTGCTCATACTTCCCACACAGGATCATACTCAAGCAGAAGCACAACAGGAGATGCACAGTCTGTGCTCCCATTATATCAACGTGCTGCATGAGGTTCTGCGCATCCAGGCTACCATCGTCTATAACGGGCCAACTTCGTCGTGGATGGATATTCCCCATGCCATGGAGCAGGCTCAGCGTGCGCTTCGGTGCCGCACCTTCGACGCAACGAGCCAATTGCTTCAGGCCGATCAAGTGCTGGATAGAGCGAATACGCTGCTTGAAGCCCCTCTGCTTGTGCTTGAGCAGGAGCTTATTTACGCTCTCAATATGGGTCTGGCCCAGGAAGCGACGCAAGCCTTGGAGCAGTATGTAGAGGCACTGCAAGCAAGCCACGCGGCAGAATGGCTTGTCCATCAAGCGCTGTTGCGACTAATGGGAAGCATCCATCGCGCTATGCTTCAGGCCGGCCATAATCCGTATGCCGTCTATGACAGCGCCCAGCTGTATGAAGAGCTTCGTATGCTGCGCAATCCACAAGCATCCTTGTCCTGGTTCCAAGAGAAGGTGATCCACCCTTACATTCATTCGCTCTCTCGCAGCTTCAATGCATCTATGAAGGAGATTGTAGACAATCTGCTCGAACAGATTGCACAAAGCAACGGCCAAGAGATTGCACTCGAAACCTATGCGAAAAGTAATGGCGTCAGCATCTCCCAACTGAGCAAAGCTTTCAAGCAAATGACAGGAACGAACTATGTCGATTATATTACCTCGATAAGAATGAACTATTGCAAGCAGCTTCTACTGACCACGGATATGAAGATCAATGAAATCGCTGAATCGGCCGGTTACCAGGCCCCCTACTTCAATCGTATGTTCAAGAAGCTCGAAGGAATAACTCCCGGCCAATATCGCCAGCGTCATTCCTCACAAACCCTATAGCAGGATGTCGCAATTGGAGCAATAACTTCAGCATAACCTTATACATCACTGCAGATCATGGCTGGCATTCCGATCTCCGTTCTGATGGGTGCTGTCAGGCGCATTTCATAGGTCTATACAACTTCGGCCCCTCCACTGCTTACCGCAGTAGAGGGGCCGAAGGACGTATTATTTACAATGCACAGAATCTAGCAAAAAGACAATCTTAACCGTCGATTACAGCAGACTGACTGTTACTGCATCGTCAGCAGCATCGTGCCCATTCGGCGGGCAGTCTCCATCATCTGCGGGGCAAAGGATACAAGCGTATCTGCCGACATTCGGCTGACAGGCCCCGATACCGACAAGGCTGCGACCAGCCGCTGATTCCGATCCATGATCGGCACAGATACAGCCGCCGCTCCAAGTTCGCGTTCTTCCAAGCTCACAGCATATCCGAGTCGACGCACTTCCTCAAGCTGCTTCATATAGCTGTCCTTGTCAATGGAGGACGGCCAGCGTGAATCGCGCAATGCAGCCTCTAGCTCGTGCGTCTCAGCAAAGGCAAGCAGCACCTTGCTGGATGCCCCCACGAACAACGGCAAACGAACGCCCACTGGCGCTACTCTACGGATCGCCTGATTGCTCTGCACGGCCTGAATCCGTATCCGGTCGTTGCCATCCTTCACATATAGACTTACCGTCTCATCCAACTGATCGCGCAGGAGTTCCATCTCCGGCTGCAGCAGCTGAGCAGGATCATCGACCTGCGTCAAATTCGCCGCCAACTCCCATACCCGATATCCCAGGCGATACTTATCGCCATTTTTAAGTACGAATCCGCGATCCTCCAATGTTGTCATCAGACGATGAACAGTGCTCTTATTCAGCCCAACGCGGGTTGCAAGTTCCGTCAAGCTGATATCTCGCTCATTGGCAAAACACATTAATATATCGAGTGCACGCTCTACGGCGCGTACGGTTAGCTTTCCTCGTTCTTCCACCATGTATCTCCCTCTTCGGTTCCATAGTATGGAACATCGTTACAACTAGTATAACTCTCTTCCTTATTTTCGTAAAGATACTAGCACCATTCTCCCGCATCCTACGAACGTCCCTTCTTTCGACATGTTTTTACAGGGAGATTGCAATGTTACGGGACGATTACAATCACCTTACAAATCGCGCAAATCCGTTGACCCTATGCGGATTCCCGCATACGATAATGATACGAAGACAACGTTTACACGAATCAGCTCCCATCGGGACTTTTGTTCTATATGAATTTATTGGGCTCGACACCATTCTGCATTACATCATCGAAGGAGGTCATCTACATGAGCACACCTGTTATTACATCTCCCGCACTACAGCCTGAATGGCTCGGCCCATCTGGAGCAGCCCCTGCGGCAGCGCGGAGACTACGAGTGAAGCATGTAGCCATTGCGCTATCCCTATCGACCTTCTTCGCTGCGATTGTCATCTTCCTTGCCCTGCACGGATTCATCGCATGGATGTTCGCCAATCCGCAAGTACCCCCGCTGTTCTCCAATCCAATGGAGGCCAAAGGGATGAAGTACGAGACGGTATCCTTTCCCGCTCGCGATGGGCATACGTTGGTAGACGGATGGTACATTCCATCTGATAAGCCTTCCAAGCGCACCTTAATCTTCAGCCATGGCTACGGGGCCAATCGAGAAGAATATTGGGTGCCGATGTATGACCTCGCCAAATTCGCACATCGACTCGACTACAATGTCATCATGTTCGACTATGGATTTGCTTCCGAACAGCATCCGACCAAAGCAACAGGCGGCCGTCTGGAGAAGGAACAGCTGCTAGGCGCAGTCAAGCTCGCGAAGGAACGCGGTGCTGAGCACGTCGTCGTATGGGGCTTCTCCATGGGTGCCGGAACGGCGCTTCAAGCAGCACTGCTTACCCATGATATTAATGCCATGATTCTGGACAGCACCTTCCTGCTGGAGCCAGATACGCTATATCATAATTTGCAGCAGTACGCTCCACTGCCGAAGCATCCATCGCTTGATCTGCTGCGTACCTTCTTCCCTGCTGTCAATGGCACGAGCCTACAGCAAATTCCATACAATGAAGTGAAATCAACGAACTATGAGATGCCGATTCTCTTCGTTCATGGAACAGCGGACTCCAAGGCGCCATATGGAATTGCAGAAGGCATTGCCGCCCATCAGTCCAATAAGCTCTCGCAGGCATGGATCGTCCCTAATACACAGCATGAGCTTATCTATCGCACACAGCGCAAAGAATACTTGTCGAAGACATCCGCATTTCTGAATGCAGCCTATCGTGCTGATCGCGGTTTGTTCATTGCACAGAACTAACTTCCCTGCTACGCCGATTGAGAAATTCGGCAAGGAAGTTTCACAGAATACGAGATGGAATAAGTCGAAGTTGAACCGCAAGCCCCCGCTTGCGGTTTTTTTGTGCCATTTTACATAGGTCAACCTATGAAGCTAATACAATAAAAAGAACCATTTCAATCACAAGGAGGGAGAACATTGCAGCTCATATACGGGCCACTTATGCCTGTGCGTGTACTGGAAGAGAGTGCCTACTGGAAGCAGCAGGAGAAGAAGCATACAGAGGTCATTCGCGCAATTGTGCCCCAGCTGGAGCCTGAATACGTGCAGCTGCTTGCCCAATGGGAACAGGTTCTGTCACAGACGGAAGATGCAGCGAGGGGACAGCTGCGCACCGCCCTGCAGCAGCCAGATGTCCTTCAGCCAGATCAGCTTCAACAGCTTCAAGAATTGCTCCGCGCTTCTGTATATCAATCCGAGCAGTTCGTTCAGCAGCTTGATGCCATTAAGCATAACAGCCAAGCCGTGCAGCATACGGAGCACGCCCCTGTCGTATTCGATCATATCACGGAGCGATCCCAGTACTTTCTGAAAGCCATTAAACCTGTCTTTTACCCAGCAGTAGACCCCCCGGGAAGCAATCATAACACTCGTTCTAACAGCAGCTCATCCCCACCAGCTCGCATTCACGCCGCGGGGAACGAGCCTTCCTCGCATTGGCCGCAGCATCAGTATCAGCCCCAGCAACATCAGTATCCCTATCCACAACAATCCATTCAAGGCATTCATGCTCACATTGGCAATACGCGCAGCGCGCAGCCGGAACAGGATGATGAGACAGATGGGGAATCCTTCGTTCCAATTGGCGGACACCGGCTTCCTCCGCTTCCGTACCCTTATAATGCGCTTGAGCCTTATATCGATGAGACGACGATGCGCATTCATCATGACAAGCATCACAAGAGCTACGTGGACGGCTTGAACAAGGCCGAGTCGGCGCTAGCAGAAGCACGGCGCACCAATAAGTTCGATCTGGTGAAATATTGGGAGAACGAGCTTGCGTTCAATGGGGCTGGTCACTATCTGCACACCATCTTCTGGGATGTAATGAGTCCGCAGGGCGGAGGCAGGCCTACAGGCAGTCTGCTGCGCCAAATTGAGCATGACTTTGGCAGCTACGATGCCTTCCGGAAGCATTTCTCGAACGCAGCAGAGAAGGTTGAGGGTGGTGGCTGGACGATACTCGTCTGGAGTCCGCGCAGCCGAAGATTGGAGATTTTGCAAGCAGAGAAACATCAGAACTTGTCCCAATGGGATGTCGTCCCGCTGCTGCCGCTTGATGTATGGGAACATGCTTATTATTTGAAGCATCAAAATGAACGGCCAAAATATATTGCCGATTGGTGGAATGTCATCAATTGGCCCGCTGTATCCGAACGATTCGAGCAAGCTCGCAAATTGAAATGGACTCCCTTCTAAGCTTACAACATCATTCGATGAATGAGGTGTTTACTTCCTATTTTTCGAGCTTATTCGCCGTTGCGCCGCACCCTTTTCGTTCTATACAATAATAAATGGAAATAGCTGGATCACGTGCGGTTCTGTGCCGCGCTTTCCTTTTGTACCAGAACAATGAGTTATCGACTTCGAAAGGGGTGAGGCGAATTGCTCAGACCTATTGTGAAATGGGCTGGCGGCAAACGCCAACTACTTCCCAGCATCCGTTCCCTTCTGCCTTCGGCAGACTGGACGCGAGCAGCCTACTTCGAGCCGTTCATCGGCGGAGCGGCGTTATTGTTAGCATTAACGCCAGACAACGGGGCCATTAACGATGTCAACCCAGAGCTCATCAACGTGTACCAAATGATAAAGCAGCAGCCAGACCAACTTATTGAAACCCTTCGCCAGCATCGCAACGACGAAGGATACTATTATGAAATCCGGGCATGGGACCGGAACCAAGAAGCCTACGCCGCCTTATCCCCTATCGACCGCGCCGCCAGACTTATTTATTTGAATCGGACATGCTATAACGGCTTATACCGAGTCAATGCAGGCGGCCAATTCAATGTTCCATTCGGGAAATACAAGCGGCCGAACATCATCAGAGAAACAACTATTCGCAGTATGTCCTCCTATTTGAACCGCGCCAATATTCGAATGATGGATGGAGATTTTGCTGAGGCTGTGCAGGAGGCACGCGCCGGCGACTTCGTCTATTTTGATCCTCCCTATGACACCTTGACGCCAACTGCCGCCTTCACTTCGTATGCCAAGGGGGGCTTCGGCCGACCGGAACAACAGCGTCTAGCCAATGTATTTAAGGAACTTAGTGAACGTGGTGTATATGTCATGCTGTCCAATCATGCGACAGACTATATTCATCAATTGTATGAGGGATATCGAATCCATACGGTAAAAGCGAGGCGAAGCATTAATTCCAAAGGTGATGGCCGTGGTGTGATCAACGAGGTCATTATTATGAATTATTGACATGTAAGACGAAACGTGAATATGCAGGCATTGGTTGTACAACCCTATAGGCAGTGCAGGCATCAGTCAATCCCATACTTCTTCTTCGCACGATCGTAAGCTTCCTGGGCGCGATCCCGCCTCGGAAGCTTACTGTTGATGCGCAGAAGGAGCAGTAGATTGCAGGCGAGCAAGATGAGAATGGTCATCTCCATCCAAACTCCCATTCTATTCCCTCCTAAAATGAAATCACTAATCTACGAAAAAGTGAACTTGCCATCCATAACTGTGACAGCCGTGCCGGTTAAGTACACCCGCTCCTGATGCAGCTCCAGCTTCACAACGCCTCCTCTTGCAGAACATTGACGTCCAGTTAGAGATAACTTGCCGAGCTTGGCTCCCCAATATGGCCCCATCGTGCAATGAGCAGATCCCGTAACCGGGTCTTCATTCACACCGAGCGCGGGAAAGAAACAGCGTGACACGAAGTCAATTCCGTCATGGGCAGATTCCCCTGCTCTCGCTGTAACGAGCACACCAATCGCTTCTTCATCGCACGCCTTAAGCTGTTCCCAATTTGGCTCCAGCGACCGTACAGTCTGTTCCGAATTCACGATGGCCATTAGCTCGATTCGGCTTCTAAGTACCTCATGCACCGAGCAGCCTAGCGCTTCCTCCAGACGCACTCGCAGCGCCTCATCCTCTACGGGCATTAGCGAAGATGCTGGGAAATCCAGCGTGATCTCGCATTGGCCCCCGCTTTCCTTATATGCAGCATGGAGAATGCCGCTCTTCGTCTCGAAGGAGACTCTGTCCCCGCTCACAATCCCGCATTGCCGTAATACATGAGCCGTAGCCAGCGTTGCGTGTCCGCATAGATCAACCTCAACCTCAGGCGTGAACCAGCGTAGGCCGAGAGGGCGCTGAGCCCCCTCTTCCCACTCTGCATCTACATGAACAAATGCTGTCTCGGATAAATTCATTTCGGATGCGATATGCTGCATCATCGTCTCATCCCATTCCTGTTCAACGAGACAGACCGCAGCCGGATTGCCACGGAATGGCGCATCTGTAAAAGCATCTACGATGTATACCTTCATGTCCATACCTCCCTTGCCTAAGATTACTACAACCGGCTAATCGAAAAAGACAGATCTGTTCTATTTCTGTTCTATTTCTGTTCTATTCCCTATCAGCTTTATTGGGATCTTACAGAGAAAGGTATGTCTCCGCCGGCACCGCAGCCAGCCATGGACTCGGCTTGCCGACACAGAATACATGAAGCTCATGCATGGCCCGCGTGCAGGATACATATAGCAGTTTCTGTTCATTTGCACGCCCATAGGCAGCTTCCGATGCATCATAGATGACAACTGCATCGAATTCTACTCCCTTGGCCAAATACGAAGGAATAACCAGCGCACCCTCATGGAATGAGGCCGTATCTTGCTCGACAAGGTAAATCGAAATTTCATTTTGCAGCGCCTCATATGCTTCCTTGCTCTCTTGAGCCGTCTTACAAATCACGGCTACATTGCGATGCCCTTCCTGCAGCAGTTGACGTATGCGATCCGCGACCAGTCGATCACGCTCCGCTCTGTCCTCTACAACGGTAACTGTCGGCAGATTCCCAGCCCGATCGAACGGTTCAATACGATCGCCATCCATAGCCAGATAGCGGGCGAACTCCATAATCGGACGAGTTGTGCGGTAGCTTCGCGTCAAGTGGAAAGTTTCCGCAGATGAATCGCCGCGCATATCCGAAGATAGCCAACTGCTGTTAATATCCTGTTCCCCAGCATGCGGATAAATCGCCTGCTCCCAGTCCCCAAGCAGCGTCATGCTGCAGCGCGGGAACATTCGTCTTAACAATGCGAATTGGAACGGTGAGTAATCCTGCGCCTCATCAATGAACAGTTGGCGAATAGAGGTATTCACACGGAACCCCTTAATGCATTCATTCAGATACAGATATGGCGTTGCATCCTCAAATGGCATCTCCCCTGATAGAAGGCGTGCTTCCGTATCTGCACATATGGTTCTCCACTCCGCAGGCAGCGTTCCGGCTGCCGCACATCGCTCCGATACATCTGGCATAGCGAACAACTGACGATACGTCCCCTCCATATCAATAAACCCAAGCTTCTTCACCTGTGAATAGAGAGACTTGAAGTGCTCATTCACAATCGATGCAGCAAGCCAGTCGCGTTCACGCTGGAAGTCATCGAAGGTTTCCTCCGAGAACTGCTTCTTGCGCTGCAGCTTCATATAAGCTTCGTGGTATGCATCATCATCCAGCATCTCTAATTCCTCATCCACCCACGGCTTCTTGCGTTCTTGCTTCGCCGCGCGATGCAGTTCCCCACGCAGCCATTCGGCCAGCAAGCGCAAACGGTTCGGCAGCGGAAGCGATGCATCATAACGGTAGAGCTGGCTGTGAATTTGCTCTGCAGTTACGATTACCTCATCGCGGAAGCAAATATCATGTAGCTGCAGGCCTCCTGTCCCTAACCACTGTACGTACGCATGGATCATATCAATATAGTTACGGCTTGCCTTGAAGCGGATCGCCTCCATACGAGCGCTATAGCCCGGTTCTTCTGCAGCTGTCAGTGAATATTCCATTTGCTCGAACGGATGCTCAAGCTTGAAACTGCTGCCTAGGCGGTGCTCCAAATAATCCTGGAAGGTCGTCTGCTCCATATTTCGTTCTCCCAGCTCCGGCAACACTGTCGAGACATAACGGTTGAACAGAGGATTTGGGGAAAATAATACGATCTGCTCCGCCTGCAGTGTTTCCCGATACCGATAGAGCAGGTATGCAATACGCTGCAAAGCTGTCGACGTCTTACCGCTGCCTGCTGGCCCCGTCACAATCAGCACGCCGCTCCGTTCATTGCGAATGATGCGGTTCTGCTCCTGTTGTATGGTCGCTACAATGCTCTTCATATGCTCGGCTGACGGCTGACTAAGCATTTGACGCAGCAATTCATCTCCAATCGTAACCCCGGTATCGAACATTCCACGGAACCGGCCTTCCGAAATAAGAAACTGACGCTTCAGTTCCATCGTACCTTCTATCTCCCCTACAGGAGTCGTGTAGCGCGCAGGGCCTGGAGGGAAATCATAATACAAGCTCGATACCGGAGCTCGCCAGTCATATACGAAAAATTCGCCTTCTTCATTGCGGAAAGAGCCAATGCCTAAATAGATCTCCTCACCGCGCATTTCTCCAGCTTCCTTGAAGTCGATTCGTGCAAAGTAGGGAGACTTCGCCATGCGAGTTAATACATCCAACTGACGCGCAGCATGGCGGTGTCTATGCTCGCGCTCGGTTAACACCTCTGCCTGCTGCTTCATGCTGGCGAAGGTCTCTATCGCCTCATTTATATCGTCCATGTTGATTTTGACATCGTCCCAGAATGCCTTGCGGAATTCGACTACTTCGTGTTTGATGTCGCCAATATCCTGCTGCAGGGGCTCAATATGCTGCTCAATAGCTTCCATCACCCGAGTCGCTCGTTCCTCTTCTAGACGCCATTGTTCTTCTTTCGTACTCATCTAACCACCCGCTTCTTTAGAAATTTATAAATCAAGGTTGACAGCCCGTGATTCGATATGGTATTATATATTTGGATAGTAATGCATTTTAAAAATATACTCATATCGTACATTAGATCTTAACATAACAGTCCTCTGCTTACAAGATGTTGATTAGGCTTTTTCCTTGTCAACTTTTGTATACAGAGGACTTTTTGCATGGATGTAATATGTGATCACCAGTTAGGAATGTACGATAATCTTTTTCTTATGATGCTCCTCAAGAAGCTGAATAAGCTGTGTCTGCTTGGACGAGTTAGACAAGCAAGCAAGTGGGATAATATGTGCCTGCATCGAGCTGATGAAGATATAGATGTAGTCCTTGGTCATTCTGATTTCCGGTATCGCATCCCAGTTGTAATGAGCGCTGCCGACCGGCGTCGTCTCATCAATTCCCTGCTCCGTAATCTCCATCGTATGATCTCCGAGCCAGGCTGCATTTTCTGTGGAAGCAGACCAACGGATAACCTTTCTCTTAATCGAAAAATACATAAATACGTTCAAAAGCACCCCCAGCGCTACCCCAACTACAATCGAGTACACCCATGGTTTTCCGATAACTTTAAGAATGATGCTTAAAAACAAGGGCAGGCCGATGATATTCGCTAGCATGACTTTACGGTATTTCGGCATGCTGTATATCACGAATTTATTAAATTTCCAATAGTCTTCCTTTGTAATATGCATTGAAAGCTTCATAGCAGCACTCCTTTATTTCCATAGATAGCATAAACATCTTTATTCCCATTATACATGCAGCGATTTCATTAAGACACCCTCCTTTCCCGGGTGAGCAGTATATTAAAAAAGAAGACACGACCCGCCTTTCAGCGAAGCCATGCCTTCTCCTCATTCCCTATTTATTAAGGACATATATCATTTATAACGTAAATAGATTCCTTCTACCCTTCTTGCTTGGAGAAATAATCGAATAAGTCTCCGCGCGCTTCTTCCAAGTACGCCAGGTGCGACTCGCGCTCGATGCGAATTTTCAGACGCTGTGCTGTCTTCTCGAACAGATCCACGCATTCATTCGTGCGAATGATGAGCTTCTGTGGGCGTACCCCCTGCTCTTCAATAAGCTGCAAGAAATGATTCAGGAACTCCTGCTCAAAGTTGTCATCATACGCGACATGGAAGCCTACAGCAGCACGTGTCGTACGGTCTACCCACAAGCAAAGACGCGGATAGTACGGACGCTCGCCTTCACCCTTCACAGCAACAGGCGCATAGAAAAATTCTGTCTCCCATTGGCCCTTCTTATTCGGGAAACGATTCATAACATCATTCAGACGATCGCGATCTTCGATTTCAACCTTCACAGGACGCTCCAATACGAAGTCAGGATCCATCCAGCGATCTACCCACTTCTTGTTGTCCGGAGTACGAACCAACACTTGACCGGATTGCGGTGCTGTCATTACCTCATTGTCCTTCTTCACGCGCGCTGCCAGATCTATCGCTTGTTCTAAGGCGATCGCCAAGAAACTGACCTGCTTCTCGTCAAGCGTCCATGGAACAAACCCCGGGTCGTATGCACGGAACATTGGCCATGCATTACGGCCGCGGAAGCGGAACCCGAGCTCCTTGATCTGTGCCAAATCGCGCTTTTCCAGATCCGTACGGTCTTCAAACGTTACCATGATGCATTTTTGGCGGTGCAGCCATGCATTCTGCTCATGATTGTCCAGCATCATGCTGTTCAGGCTCTCTAATCCTTCACCGCCGCGGAATAACGCCAGACCGAACAAGTAGTCTGTTCCATTCATAATCGTGCAATAGCCCACTTCTCCGTCTTCGGGATTGCTCACGCCAAAGATCACGTTCTCCGGCATCCACTCCCAGCTCGCCTGCTTCTTGAACGCAGAAGCTGCTTCATACAATCTCGCCCACAGCTTCTGTTCCGCTGTCAATTCTACTTCTTGTTCCGTACTTTTCTGTTCCGACTTCTTCTTTGCTTCTGTCATGTGACTTGTAACTCCTCCTATTCAAATTCCCTGCTCTGTCCGAAAAAAACCCCGTCCCATGCCCGGAACGGGGTTCATCAGTTCATAGTTCACCCACATACATCACATTACTACTTAATCAGTGACAAAAATTCCGCGCGCTGCGCCGCATCCGTCCGGAAGCTGCCGCGTGTTGCCATCGTTACCGTCTTGCTTCCCGGCTTCTTCACACCACGGGCGCACATGCACAAGTGCTCGCCTTCCACAACGACCATCACGCCGTGTGGCATGAGTACCTCATCCATAATGTCGGCAATCTCGGTAGTGATCCGCTCTTGCACCTGCAAGCGGCGGGAGATTGCTTCCACCAAGCGGGCGAACTTGCTAAGTCCTGCTATCTTGCCGCTTGGAATATATCCGATATGCACCTTCCCGAAGAAGGGCGCCATATGATGCTCACATTGGCTATAATACGTAATATCCTTCACAATGACAAGTTCTTCGTGATTTTCATCAAATGCTACCCCGAGCGCATCACGAGGATCTACCTCATAACCGGCGAAGATTTCCTCATACATGCGAGTCACGCGTGCTGGCGTATCCAGCAATCCTTCGCGCTCAACATCTTCTCCGACGAGCTTCAAGATTTCCTTAATATGATGCTCAATCTTCTCGCGATTCGTACCAACCTGTGTATTCACATAATCCTTCAAACCAGCCACGAACGTCCCTCCTTCCGCCGCGCTTGTGAGCATGATCTCGTTAACTTAGCGGTTTTTCTTGAAATTCTTGTTCTTCATCATTTGCTGTGCTTGCTGCATCTGCTTCGAATTCAGATTGTAGCCCATTTGCTTCGCCATCTTCTGCAGCATTTGAGGGTCTGATTGCATTTTCGTCATTTGGTTACGCAAGTAGTACACGCCGCCAGCGAAGCCGATGATAATGCCTACAATTAGTGTTACGATTGCCGTAATTACTGTCCACATCTTCCCATGGTCACCCCAACATCGTCAAGTTTAGCTCATTGCTTCTATATTCAAGTAGGGTACAGATTCCGTGAATGATCCACCGAAAACTTCACATAGAAAACGAAAAGAGATCGATGTGCCGTTCGATTTCGAATATACCGTACCGCCACTATGATAGCACGTACCATCAATCGTGACAAATATCCCCTGTTCCATTAAGGAGCAGTCAGCATCCGTTCTTCATTCGCCTGCATGCCTTCCAGCTTAAGGAGAGTAACTTTCTTGTCCACCCCCCCGCCGTACCCGACCAGTCGGCCATCTGCTCCAATGACACGATGGCATGGCGCAATAACCGGAATCGGATTGCGATTGTTCGCCCCACCGACTGCTCGTACTGCCTGCGGACGTCCAATTGCCTCTGCGATCTGCTTATAGGATCTCGTCTCCCCGTACGGAATATCCATTAGAGCGCGCCACACCTCACGTTGGAATGGCGTTCCTTGGAAATCAAGCGTCAAATCGAACGATTGCCGCTCCCCTCTGAAATATTCCTCCAATTGGCGAATTGCCTCCTGCAGCCGTTCCGGATGACGCTGGAGGGCAGCCCGACCATATGTGTGCTGCGCCCAGGCGTTCAGACGCGCTGAGGTATCCAACACACTGCCGAATTCAATAGAACACAGTCCTGTCGCCGATGAGGCAACGGTCAGCATCCCTATCGGCGACTCCATCTCCTGCACATAAATAGGTTCCACATGATTGTCGAACTGCTGCAGGGCATCATCTATCGCTTGCACAACGGCATCCTCCTTCTCACGATTCAAGGCTGACAGCAGCGCCTGCTTCGCATCAGTACCGCCAATCTGACCAAGCGCCCAAGCGGCTGTCGTACGAATATCATAACGCGTATCTTCTCGCAGCAAGGCACGCAACTCCCCAACCGCGCTTCGATCACGGAAGTTCCCAAGTGCCACAATCGCATTGCGCTGGATCGGCTTCTTGCCGCGCCATGCAGCCGACAATGAGCCGAACTGCTCCTTAAATTCACGATTCGATAATTGCAGCATTGGAACGAGAAGAGGCTTCGCCTTCTCGGGATCAGGCTGCATTTCGGGTTGGTGCGTCCAATTCATTCCTTTATTTTTGGGACAAACGATCTGGCATGTGTCGCAGCCATACAGCCGATTCCCCATCTTGGTCATCATCTCATGGCTCAAGATGTCCTTCGACTGCGTCTGGAAGGAGATACACAGGTTCGCGTTCAACTGCCCAGGGCCGACAAGGGCACTTGTCGGACAAGCATCAAGACAGCGCGTGCACTCGCCGCAGTCTTCTGTTACAGGCTCGTCAGACGGGAACGGAATATTCGTAATCATTTCGCCCAAGTAAATCCACGATCCCCACTGCGGCGAAATAATCGAGCAGTTCTTGCCGCTGAACCCAATACCTGCACGCTCTGCTACGGCCCTATCACTTAATTCTCCTGTGTCCACCATACTTCGTACCCGTAGTTCCTGTTCAGGCACGCGCTCACGTAAGAATGCTTCCAGTTTCGCGAGGCGATCACGCAGAACATGATGGTAATCAAGTCCCCATGCAGTCCGCGCAAACATTCCCCGATAGGAGCCTGCCTTCGACTTCGGCGATTCCTCCAGCTTGGAAGGATAGGCCACAGCAATGGCTATGATTGAGCGCGCATCCTCCAGCAGCAATTCGGGGCGAGTACGCTTGTCCAAGTCAGGCTCTTCGAATCCCGAGGCATAGCCTTGGTCAATGGAATGCTGCAGCCTCGCCTTCAATTCAATGAATGGGTCTGCCGTCGTAAAGCCGACCTGATCAATTCCGAGTGCCGGGGCAGCCTCTATAATATCCTGCTTCAGCTGGCGCCACCGATCCTTGGAAGCACCCTGATTAGATACCGCCCGCTCTTCATGATTTTGTTGTTCATTCAGCTTCTTCGAATCAAGCATCCCATTCACCTCCTTGTCGTCTCATGATGTATTTTCATATTCCATTCATTTCGCTAATGCGCTATTGCTAAATAAAAAAAGCCTGTCCACAATCCGCCAACATCGGAAACGGCACCATGCATCCATGAACTAAGTTCTGGAACAGGCGCCGTTCACCGATTTCATGTCTACTTGCTTACTGTTCATGAGGTTCGTTTAACAACCGCTTCCACTCTTCGTAATACCAACGTACCGTGCCATCATGGAATGGAGTACGACCCTGCTCAATGTACTCCAACACCTGATCCAGGCCTAGCTTCACCTTCTGCTCAACAAGCTCCGGATAATGATAGGTTAAGCGATTGTGCTCATACTCATCTTGATCCACTACTTGAACTTGCCCATCCGTCATGCGAATGACATCCAAATCATAGTCAATATAAGTGAAAGTATTGCCGCACCGATATGGAGGCGATGCTATATTACAATAATACCGAATACCGCATTCCTCGATAAGAGCAACAACGTTGAACCACTGCTTCGGGATGAAGAAGGTGACAGCAGGAATCTTGCTGACCCACTGCTTCCCATCCGACTCCCGAATCGGCGTCTGACTATTGATAAGGACGTACATGTCTTCCTTCACATGATCAGGATGCCGCATCGTGGAGGGCACAAGCCAGTTCTCGAGCCATACCCGATGCAGGTGACCATCGTGCTTGAAACTTTTCACAAGAGCTTCCTCATAACGATTCATGCTAATTCCTCGGCTTTGCGTTCAATTCGCTTTACTAATAGAAAAGCATATCTTTTCCCCGAATGCAACGGTTGAGAAGATATGCTTCCTTGTACAATGTTTGGCTATAGTAAATCGTGTATCGCCACTCTTACCGAGTGAGGCCGATTGCGACCTTGCAATACATCTGCAATACAGGATTGCGCGCCGTTACCCTGCAACGATGCGCAGCTGCGACAGGGAGCGCAGCATATCCTTCGCTCCGTACCCCAATGCCTCAAACCATGGCAATACGACTTCTGTATGCTCGTCCACAGCAATCATAATGTTTTTGACGCGGCGTTGTTGGAATTTCTGTTCCAATCCCGCTACCAGTGCTTTGCCTACTCCTTGATTGCGATAATCTGGGTGTACGGCAAGGCGGTAATAGTAGCCGTTGTTACGATCAACGGTTCCGATGACAAGTCCGACAATAGCCTGCTCCCCACTAGATGCCTCATGTTCTGCGATGAGCACCAGCTCTCCGTCCAACGATAACTGACGCGCGAATGCTTCCAGCGTCTTCTCACAACATTCATCTGACAGTGATTCCTTCAACAACTGGGTTGCCGGAAGATAATCCGACAAACGAAAGGAACGAACATTCATGACTTACTCTCCCTCATCCTGAGCTTGGTTTCGTGATCGGTTGTCTCTCTGTCTAACACCTTTCTACGCCTTTACATTAAATCTGTATTTTGTGGTTATCTACATAGATTGTGCAATACCTTTACAAATACGACAAAAATCGCGAAAATCCTTCTTTATCTTTCAACTTCCATAAAAAAGATCGGAAAATCTCTCGTTTTCTCTTGTAAACGCTTTATTTAAAGCGTTTACATTACCCAATACAAGAAAAGGTTATAGAAATTGTAAAGAATTCGTATTCATTGCTAGCCCTGATCCATCGTTCTCCAATGGAGCATTCGTTTGAAAAGAACCATTTTCGGGTAATATGATAGCGTTGAATGACAGGCTGTTATTCATCTATTTGTGAAGAATTGCGAAGGCTTTACTTTCAATACAGACTTTCGCAACATTTATGTTGATTTATTCGTTCGCTTCATGTTTAATTAGGTTAGAAGTATATAAGATGCTACATAATTATTAGGAGGTATGACACAATGGCACATCAATTACCAGCTCTTCCTTATGCCAACAACGCTTTAGAACCACATTTCGATGAAACAACAATGATGATTCACCACGATCGTCACCACAACACTTACGTGACGAACTTGAACGCAGCTTTGGAATCTGCTCCAGAATTGCAAGATAAATCCCTGGATGAACTTATCGCTAACTTGGATGCTGTTCCTGAGAGCATCCGCACAGCTGTGCGCAACAACGGCGGCGGCCATGCGAACCACTCCCTGTTCTGGGAAATCATCGGGCCAAACGGCGGCGGCCAGCCTTCCGGCAAATTGGCTGATGCAATCAACAATGAGCTTGGCGGCTTCGACAAGTTCAAAGAAGACTTCGCTAAAGCTGCAGCTACACGCTTCGGCAGCGGCTGGGCATGGCTTGCAGTAGATGCTAACGGCAAATTGTCCGTATACAGCCTGCCTAACCAAGACAGCCCGATTATGGAAGGCAAGACGCCTATCCTCGGCTTGGATGTATGGGAGCATGCATACTACTTGAAATATCAAAACAAACGCCCTGACTACGTTTCCGCGTTCTGGAACGTTGTGAACTGGTCAGCAGTTGAAAAACGATACGAGGATGCATTGAACAAGTAATTCATGCATTGGCAACAGCCGCCCCCTTGCAGGCTTTCTGCTCGGAGGACGGCTGTTTTTGTTAGCAGCGCTTATGATGTTAACACATTATTCATATGCAAAAAGCCCCGACCTGCTTTGCACAGGATCAGGGCTTCTTATTTACAGAGATTCATGTGCTTCCCTGCAGCTGATGCTTATTTCGTTGTACGTTGTTTTCTTGTACCATGTTACGTTCATACCTTGTTTCGCTGTACGCAGCAGTTACCTCGTCACACTGCTACTGACCATGACACGTATATAATAAGTATTCCAGCGCCTGCCGCTTAGCCTTCGAACAATGGCGTCGACAGATAACGTTCGCCTGTATCCGGCAGCAGCACAACAATCATCTTGCCTGCATTCGAAGGGCGCTTCGCCAGCTGTGTTGCAGCTGCCAAGGCTGCGCCTGAGGAAATACCAACTAGGAAGCCCTCCTGCTTCGCAAGCTCGCGCGCTGCAGTGAATGCTTCTTCGTTCGTAACCCGGATGATCTCATCAACGATGCTGCGATCGAATGTGCTCGGCACGAAGCCAGCGCCGATACCTTGAATCATGTGCGGGCCGCGATTGCCTCCTGACAGAACAGGAGAATCAGCAGGTTCAACTGCTGTAATTCGTACCGATGGCTTATTCTCCTTCAATACGCCGCCTACACCGCTAATTGTCCCACCAGTGCCGACCCCTGCCACGAAGATATCCACTTCTCCGTCCGTATCGCGCCATATTTCCTGTGCTGTCGAATTCCGGTGCATTTCTGGGTTTGCCTTATTATGGAACTGCTGTGGGATGAACGAGTTCGGAATGCTCTCGGCAAGCTCCTCCGCCTTCCGAATTGCACCCTGCATCCCTTCTGATCCAGGCGTGAGCACGATTTCCGCACCAAGCGCCTTCATCATCTTAATGCGCTCCATACTATACGTATCTGGCAACGTAATAATAATACGATAACCAAGTGCTGCAGCAGCGCTCGCCAATGCAATCCCCGTGTTGCCGCTTGTCGGTTCAATAATGACCGAGCTGCGGTCGATGACACCTTGCTCCTCGGCTGCCTTAAGCATTGCATATCCGATACGATCCTTGACGCTTCCACCAGGATTGAATGCTTCCAGCTTCGCAACGAGCCTCGCTCCGAGGCCATGCTTGCGACTGTAGTTGTTCAGCTCCATTAGGGGTGTGTTGCCAATGAGCTGTGTAATGTTTGATGCAATGTTGGACATATTCAACTTTTCCTCCATAACGATATTATCGCAATTCCTTGTGTCGCTACGTGCGGCCACGCCTTGATTGGCATCGCTCCACGACTCGATGTATTCCATAAATGCCAGCCACGTACACGGCATATAGAAGCAAGACGACCGGAATCCTTGTCCAGTCTTGAAGCAACTGCTCGCCGACATAGGCGAACAGGAACATAACCGGCAGCTTCCCTAATACAGTTGCCACCATGAAGGTACGTAGAGGGATAGACAGCATGGCCGCATATGCATTAATCGCTACAGCTGGGACAATGGGAATCATCCGTCCGATAAGTACAGCAGTGAATGCATTTCGTTCCATTAATTGATTAAAGCTTCGAAGTAAGCCGATACGCTCGATATACGACCTGCCCTGCTTGGATATCCCGCTTCGAACAGCAAGGAACATCAAAGCAGCCCCTACCGTCGAAGCCGCCACGTTGATCCAGCCCCCAATCCAGAAGCCAAAAGTAGCGCCTATAATCCCTGCCACTAGACCGAATGGAATGACAGGAAATAGGGATATAGCGACAGCAGCAAGAAACATAATGATGAGCGCACCTGCTCCAGGCTCCATATGACGCAGTACAGCAAGCAGCTTCTCATGGTACACCAAGATGAGTACAGCAGCGAGAACATACAGCCCGAGAGATATTCGCTTATCCAATGTACCTCCTCTGGCATCGGCTTCCGTTACTGGTTGCAAACGCTGCCTACTTCCTTACGTTAATAATTCCATATTAATATATAGAAGCCCTCCGCCACAAGCTCGCTGGCATTTTGCTCCCTTCCTCGACTGCCTTCGCAATAAGTAATGGGAAATGACTCCCACTTATGTCCCTGTAATCTTCTTAATTTCTTCAATCATGCCACCTCTTCGTGTAAACGAATCGAGATGCATGCCAACATGATTCCAATATAGATGAAACTCCCTCTAAAATACAATAAATCGCAATTCAAATTCTTCATATTACAGATCATTTACATCTATTAGTTAAATAGTTTATTCCAAAATGGAATTAAGTGCGTTATACTGAAGCTACCATACCACTGAACGGAAGGGATGATAATCACCATGAATCAAAATGCTCTCCGTCCCGCGCAGCGAATAAAGAAGCGCACCCTTCTCCTTCAATTGTTTCTGACCTTTAGCCAGATTGGACCGACCACCTTCGGCGGCGGTTATGCAATCTTGCCTGTCATCGAACGGGAAATCGCCGAAAAGCGCAAATGGCTAGAAGCAGATGATATGGGGGAAATCACTGCACTAGCTGGTGCCGCCCCTGGCGGAATCGGTGTCAATGTCGCCGCACTCGTCGGCTATCGCATTGCCGGCCTATCCGGACTTGCCGCAGCAGTCATCGGCATCTCCTTGCCTACTATTGCCATTATGCTGTTATTATGCGCAGGAGCAGCCGGACTACGTGATCAACCGTATGTGCAGGCAGCATTGTTCGGTATTAAACCTGCTGTCGTTGCACTTATTGTATATGCAGCCGTGCGTCTGGGCACGCGCACCTTAACCAATGTGTTCACATGGACCATCACCTTGACCACATTAGCACTGCTGTTCTGGACTTCACTCCACCCCGTTATCATGTTAGCCATTGGAGCAGCCGCTGGTCTCGTACTGAATTGGATCACTCGCAGCAGCTTTATGGGCGACCATCCACACGACCGTTCCAAGCCACCGCGCACAAGTAATAGCGCCACCCGCTCCCGCCAAGCGAAGCAGCACAACAATAGAGCGGTCTAGGTTGATGGAATAGATATGGTTAGCCTCCCATAATCGAACAAGAAGGATGGATGCACCATGTTATGGGAACTCTTTTGGACTTTTTTTAAACTAGGATTTGTCTCCTTCGGAGGCGGATATGCGATGCTTCCGGTTATTGAACACGAAGCATTGTCTCATCACTGGATGACTGCAGAGCAGTATACGGAAGCAATCACACTCGCTGGCATGGCTCCAGGCCCTATTGCAATGAACAGCGCCGTATATGTTGGGTATACTGCATCTGGCTTGATCGGCAGTATTGCTGCATCGCTTGGAGTTATCCTGCCATCTGCAATCATCATGCTGCTTATTGCCACTATTTTCTACCGCGTGTATGATAATCAGTGGGTGCAGTCTGCACTTGACGGCATGAAGCCAGCCGTAATCGCACTGATCGCCTATGCGGCGGTCAACATGGCGATGCATTCTGGGCTCACGGCGAAGTGGACATTATCATCATTCATTCCAGTCGCAATCTTCGCCTGTGCACTGCTTGCGCTGATGAAGCTGAAGCTCCATCCGATAGCCGTCATCCTATTGTCAGGAATTGCGGGGATTGTTATATATGGATAAATCATTGGATCAACACATTCCTTCCTCCAAAGCGAAGGAAATCTTTCAATTCATTCGACGTACCGATGAAATCTCGAAGCTGGACTTGCTCCAATACAGCGGGCTTACGGTCAGCACACTGACTCGTGTATTGGAGGAGCTAACTGCGCTTGGACTCATCGCTGAATGCGGGTTTGGCGCTTCGACTGGCGGACGCAGACCGATTCTATACCGAGTCGTTCCTGATTACGGCTATGCATTCGGCCTTGATATCTCCCGCACCTCTTCCCGCCTCGTCATGCTGGACATGGCCGGAAATAAGCTCGATACATGCGAATGGGAAATGACTGCACTCATGACACCGGAATACTTGTTGGCAGAAGTAACGAAGCAGATTAAGCACTGGACGGGCAAGCATAAGCTCAGCCCAGATAAGGTACTCGGTCTTGGAATCGGCGCCGTCGGTCCGCTGGATCGATTCGAAGGTGTCATCTTGCAGCCTAGCTTCTTCCCTTCTCCAGGCTGGGAGAATGTCTCGATCGTCAATGACTTGGAACGACAATTGAACATGCCTATCATGCTCGATAATGGGGCGAACACCGCAATTCGGGCAGAAGCGTGGGCCAATCGAGCAAGAGATGTCCGGCATATGCTGTACGTACATGTCGGCATTGGGCTCCGTTCCGCGATGATGTCCGAAGGCAAGCTTATCTATGGGGCTGTCGACATGGAGGGCTCACTTGGGCAAATGATCATTCAGGCAGATGGCATTCCCCCACGTACAGGGAACGGCAACTACGGCTGCTTGGAGTCATATGCCACCGTATACGCCATAGAACGTGAAGCGAACGCACTCATCCGAATGGGTCGCCGCAGTCTGCTTGAGCAAATCGCGGGGGCAAGCTCCGACATTTCATATGCGCATATTATGGAGGCGCTGCGGCGGCGTGATCCACTGGCGACCGAGATTGTAACGCAGGCTGCTACTTATTTCGGCATTGGGTTAGCCAACCTGCTCAACGTTCTCCATCCAGAGAAAGTGGTGCTTGGCGGACCGCTCATGAACGCGAATGATTTATTTTTCTATACCGCAACACAAACAGCTATTCGCAAAACCTATCATTATCCGCAATATCAGGTCATGTTCAGCAAGGGCAGCTACGGTGACGAGGCGCTTGCGATCGGCGCTGCCTTCATGATACTGGACAAGATCACTGCATAAGAATGCATAAGGCCAGACACTAGACACTAGGGCATATAATCAGAGTGCTGGTGGCGAACAAATAGAGGTTCTGCTCACTGCAGAACCTCACTCTTCATTCGATAATAATTGCTTGCAATTGCTCACTCCATGGACTCTCTTGCGCTTCTGTACATACATGCCGAATTGTGTAAGTGGAAGACCGCTTATACAAAAAAAAGGCAGTGCTGAGCACCGACCTCCCCTTTCGTCATCGCCTTATAAATGACCCTGCCGCTGTAGTAATTGAAGATAGTGCACATAATACTCGTTGTTCAGTGAACATTCTTCCCCTTGAGGAATCCCCTTCATAATCATAAGATCATCAACTAATTCATAACACAATCCCTGCACGGTAAATCCGAGCATATGCTCCCCATCTTCACTAGTGAGTACAACTCGAAGCAGCTCTCCATTTCGAATCCGAATCCATTCCTTCTCCGATGGTTCCGGAGGCCTATGTTCAGCTTCCCGCTCCTCATATCTGGCCTTATGCTCTTCTTGAATGCCCTTCTCCGTATCACTATATATCCGGTTCAGAACATCACGATCCTCAATCTTGAAGCACTTGAATACCTGTTCAAAATTCGCCAGTGGATCGCGCTGCAAATCAGCCAGCACCTCTGCTGGGATTTCAATCGCGCGGTACTTCTCCACAAGCATTTTCTCGGCAGCAAGATTCGTATACCTACGGGGAAGCTGCTGCTCCAGAAATCGTTGATGTAGCTCCTCCATCCCTCTGCACCTCCACTTATCGATTAAATGATTACTTCTATCATTCGACCCCAAGCGCCGGAACACTTTACCAATTATTTCCCCACAAAAAGAAGATTCAGCCAACATCCAATACCTTTCGTGTATTCAAGTCTATGAAGCACAGGTACATACTGCGATAAATGGAGGAACTGCCTCTTCCACCCTTAGGTACGCTGTTCTGGGGATGTTAGTCGAAGTGCATGAAACAGCGGCATATGCTGATGATTCGTTCCATGGACAAGATAATCATCCTCTACACGGTCAATGAACAGCACACCGTCCAAATGATCCATCTCATGCTGGATGCAGCGGGCAAAGAAATCCTCGGCCTCCAATGTGACCGTCTCACCATCCCGGTTCATCGTTGTTATCTTAATATATTGATGCCGCTTCACTCTGCCATAGTACCCAGGATAAGACAAGCAAGCCTCCATCCCTTCCTGCTCGCCAGCCGTCTCAACGACCTCCGGGTTAATCAATTCAATCAATCCCTCTCCGACATCCATGACGACAACACGTCGCAAAATCCCAATTTGCGGTGCCGCAAGTCCTGCTCTTCCCTTCTCAGCATACAGGGTATCCTTCAAATCATTAAGCAGCGATATCGTACGCGCATTCAGCTCCGTAACTGGCTTGCAGCGCTTGCGCAATATCGGATCTCCAAAAGGTAAAATGATGCGTTCAGCCATCTCTCTCACTCCTTTCTCTTTAGTAATTGCTATCAACCATTTTACTGGCAGATGGTTTACACATTCTTGAAATCTTAATCACGGTCTACTCGCTATTATTCCCTATGTTCTAGGTCGGAGGCTTCTCGCTTCATTTAACGCCGCTCCCTAAAGTACATGTCATCTTCATTGGAGTCTTCCCTATCCAATATAACATAAATATAATGTCATTATTTTTTCACCCGTTTGCATACCTGTTCCATCACACTATGAACCAACAATTCTCCCTATTCTATCTTCCTCTAGCCTGACACCGGAAGCAATCGAAGTAGAGGTTGTCCACCTAACAATCATTATGCCCATAAAAAAGGGCCTCCCCCACGCCGACCATCGTCGACTATGAGGAAGACCCTCTTATCCATCTTCGAATCTTCGATTATTCAGTAGCTACATTCTTAATGCCTTGCACCTCGAAGCCGTAGATACGAGCTGCTGTATCTCCGCCTTGGGTTGGTTTCTCAACGTTAAGGCGAACATAACGAGCCTTGGTCTTAGCAATCGCGTGCTTGGACGTGCCCTTCTCGTTGTCCGTCACCTTCACAGCATCCGTCCAATTCTCGCCGTCCATGCTGAGCTGAATCGTGAACTCGCGTGTATTGAAGGCAGCCGATTCACCGCCAGCCTCTGCATGGTGTACGATGAACTGCGTTACATCATACGCCTTGCCCAGATCCACCTTCAGCCAGTGCTTCTCATTGCCGACTGCACACCATTTCGTATGCATCTCGCCGTCAACAGCGAAATGCGGCGCTTCACTGTCATTGACGAAGCTGGACGCTTCTGTCTTCGCACCCTTAGCCAAATCCTCTGCCCGGAACGCTGCTTCCTTGGATACCGTAATGAGCTGCGACTTCGTCATTACATCTTCACCAACTGCATTCTTCGCAGTCAGCTTCACTTCATACGTGCCTTCCTTCGCGAAGCTTACCTTCGGATTGCGCTCCTTGCTTGTCTCAGGCGTTCCGCCTGGGAAGCTCCATTCCCATTCTGTTGTCACTTCCGAAGACTTATCTGTTAGCTGTACTTCCTCACCTGGCGCCACGAACGTCTTATCCGCCTCGAAGTCTGCCTTAGGGGATGGATATTCAGGCCAGTCAAACGAAGTCATTGCTACACGGCCTTCCTCATAGTGACGATTCACCGGAACGACTGCTAGTTGCGTCGTCTTCTCCATGTCGCCGCCGCGCTTCATTTCAGACACATAGTAATAGTTGTTGCCTGTTGCGCCCATGAATTCACGGGAACCGTCCGGCTTCACACGATAGACTTGGTAATACTGCACATCGTTGCCCAGCGCTGTCCACGTCAAGCGAGCGTCTGCATAAATGCCGTCACGGACATCGTTTTCAATTATACGTACATCCGATACTTGACCTACAGGAGCCGTCTTCTCATTCTTATCGCGGATCGCAAACTCCCCTACATTTGCCAAGTATAGATTATCATTGGCCTTGCCTTCCACTTGAACGGATACGCCAACAATTTTCTTGCCCGCATATGGGCTCAAGTCATAAGTTGCCTGTGTCCAGTCGCCCTTCGCGCCAGCTGCCTTCGTATCAGAAGGCTTCACAAACGTATATGTATCCGGTGCTCCTTCGAACGCAACACCGATGTTCAGATTAGCAGCTTCCGGTGCATTCGAATGGTACGTCAACGTCATTTGCATAGCAGCTGTCGCCTCTACATCAGTCTTGTACAGCTTCACATTTGAAGAAGCGCCTTCCGCAACCTCGCCCTGAAGCTTCAAGGAACTGCCGCCATAGAAGGAGTTCGAGAAGTCGAAGCTCGGTGCAATCTTCTGTCCAGACTCGTCAACCATCCAGCGCCATGTCGGCAGAACGTCCTGCAGACTGCGGTTGAACCATTCACGATCACGAACCTTCTTGCCGAATACACTGAACTGCGTACCGTTACCTGTATTGAAATGGGTCACGAAGTCAGACTTCGTAATGACCGTCTTATCTACGATATCATGCGCAATGCCACGCCATGCCCAATCGTTCGCCTTCGTCTTGGATGGATCGAGGCTATCGCCTACCCACAGACGCTGCTCCTTCTTCATGAATTCGTCATTCGTCTTGGTTGTATTGAACGCCCAGTCTGGGCGATACAGGCCAAGCGATGTCACCGCGTCCTGACCTTCCGGGAACAATACCGGGAAGTTGTACTCCCCTTGATAACCGCCGCCGCCTTCCAAATCCATACCTGCGAACAGCTCATGGCGATCCCGCTTCAATTGCTCAGCTGCCTTCGGCGAGTTCTGGAATGGCGTTACGTAGTCGTACTTGCCATCCTTCTTGAACTGCCAGCGGAAGTCGATGAACATATTGTCAGCTACTCGCTCCTCCCCATCTTGGAAGAACATCTTATTGTTGTCCGTCAGTCCACCCTGCCATTTCACAGGGCCATCCTTCACCATGGAGTCATACCAGATGATTTCCATATTGGAAGGCTTGATCTTCTGCAAATATTTTAAAAACTTCTGCATATTCTGCGCATCTTCCGGCGTGCCGCCCTGTGTCTCCTGGTTAATGAACCAGCCGTCGAAGCCATAGTATTTCGCGACTTCAATCAGTTTGTCTGCAACAGGGAACGTACCGTCCTCACGCTGCTGGATCAGATCACGCATCCATTCGATTTTACCGCCGTGCTCCTTTTGTGGAAGAAATACGGTGCCGTATACCGGTACGCCATTCTTGTGCGCTGCATCAATTACGTCCGCACTTGGAGGAACGATCAAGCCTTCCCCGGCAGATCCGCCCCACATAATCAGCTTGTCAACATACTGCCAGTAGCTGAACGCGTAGCCATGGAAGCTGTCATTGCCTTGCGATGGTGCACCGCTCGTACTTTTGTACATCGAAGCAAGCGCCATGACCTTGGCGTCTGACTTCGCATTCGGGTTCACCTTCGCTCCTTGTACACGAGAAGTGTCCAGCTTCACGGAGCTGCGGTTGAATGCCGCATCCTTGTCTGTCTGTGCCGACCACGACAATAGCGTATCCGGGTACCAATACGAGGAATGCGGCTGCGCAGCCTCTGCCTGGCCAGCGAAGCCAGCAAGCGATCCAGCAATCATCGCTGTGCTGAGCATCAAGGCAAACTTGCGTTTTATCTGACCTCGGGAAAGTATAGTCGGTTTCAATCGTTTCATTAGAATCCCCTCCAAAGTGACGACTTTCTCTTGATGTTGTATAGACAAATCCAATGCCTCAACAAGCGTATCCGAAGTCTCTCCTAACTTTGGTAACGCTTCCACAATGTTGTCGTGACCATTGTAAACGTTTACGAAATAGAAAAAAAGGGAACTTCCGCCTAAACGGCAAGCACCCTTTAATTTGTCTAGTAAATCTTTAAAATCTACACCAGAATAAATGTCACGAAAGTAACTAAATGGATTACTGAAAGCGGATTTTTAACAATCGCACGAATACATTCGGGAAGGCAAGCTCCTCCATCTCTTCTGGACCTGCCCATTTGTATACGGTATTGTCCTTCGGCTGCAGATTGCGAAGATTACAGCGGTACACGCGCATTTGCCAATGAATATGGCTGAACGTATGCTCCGCATCCATCCAGTGTTCAACGGGCGCAACATCTACCCCCTCCGCTTGCAAGGAATGATGCAGAATCGCATACGACTCAGCGTCGCTCATCCCGACGATGCCCACCTGCTTCGGTACGAGAATATGCGGCAGCTCCCACATCTTCGCCAGCAAGCCGGTATCCGGACGTTGACGGACAAGCACCTTGCCTTCATGTTCTCCAGTTCCCTCAATCAATGCCGCATACCGAAGCTCCGGTTTCGGCGGCTTCGCTTTTGTCTTGATCGGCAGGATAAGCTCTTCTCCTGCCATGCGTCCCTCACAATGCTCCATAACTGGGCAGAGCAGACATGACGGGGATTTTGGCGTGCACACGAGCGCACCGAGCTCCATTAGTGCCTGATTGAAATCGGATGCGCAGCCCTCCGGAATAAGTTCCTGTGCCAAATGCTCCATATGAACACGCGTTGCTGGCTTTGCGATATCATCATGCAGGCGGAAATAACGCGACAGCACCCGCATTACGTTTCCATCCACTGCCGGCTCCGGCCGATTGAAGGCAATGCTCATGATCGCACCGGATGTATATGGCCCAATGCCTTTTAACGCGGACACCTTCGCCTTGTCATTAGGGACTTGTCCGCCGTATTGTTCCTTCACTTCTCGTGCTGCAGTCTGTAAATTACGCGCCCGGGAATAGTATCCGAGCCCTTCCCATGCCTTCAGCACTTCTTCCTCAGGTGCATCTGCCAGCGCCTCAACGGTAGGGAATTTCCCAATAAAGCGTTCGAAATACGGCTTTACCGTCTCCACACGCGTCTGCTGCAGCATAATTTCGGATACCCATGTGTAGTAGGGATTCGATTGACGCCGCCAAGGCAGATCCCTCTTATTCGCCCGATACCAGAGCAGAAGCTCGCGGCTGAAATATCTCTTTTGCTCGTCCATGACGGCCTCCTGTCTCTTGTCTATTGATTTGTCTCTAGTAGGTAGTATTCATCCTATAAGCGCAGTCTCCTTGCCCATTATACATGAAGGGAACCAGTTGTGAACGTTCTGCCAACAATCCACACCAGCGCTTGCAAGAGAGGTGCTGGAATTTCTATACTATTCATATAGAAATGTCCCAATAGAATGGAGGGCATCATCAGTGCCACAACGTCGAATGTTCACACGCTTCATCCCAATTGTCGCCGGTATCGCCTTGCTAGGACTGCTTGCCGGATGCGGCGGAGGAGCAAGTAGCAGCAATGAGAGCAGCTCAGGAAACGCCAAAAAATCAGCTGCACTAGAAGGTCCAGAAGAAGTTGTCACCCTGTATAAAAACAATTGCATGCAATGCCACGGCAATGAAATGCAAGGGATGATGGGGCCAGAGTCAAACCTGCAAAAGATCGGCAGCAAGCTGACGAAGGAAGAGATTGCGAATACGATTGAAAATGGCGGCAAACTCATGCCTGCCCAAGGCGGACGTCTGGAAAAAGAAGAAATCGACAAAATTGCTGACTGGCTCGCCAGCAAGAAGTAGCCTCTTCCCCCTCGAGGCCGATAGCCCTATAAGATAAGTGCTCGATGAGTATTGCCAACATACGAACACCCCATAGTAAGCAAGGACGGCAATAAGCCGTTTTGCTTTGAGAAGCCTATCCTTTCAGCTATAATAGATAATAGAAATATAGGGATCGAAAGGGGATGTTCGAATGGAATACCTATCTATCACGATATCACTCATCACGTTATTCGTATGCTTATCTGTGTACAACAAGGTAAGCGCCATGGAGGCACGCATCAAGGCAATGCAGGTAAGCTATGACCACATCGCCCAAGAAGTCGGCCTGCCTCGACACCCTGTTCAAGACGAGGTGCTTCAGCTTGTACGCGAAGGCAAGAAAGTAGCTGCAGTCAAAAAGGCGAGAGAAGTGCTCGGCTTGTCGCTCGTAGAGGCGAAGCAATATGTAGACGCTCTTGAGGCCTAATGAACGCTTCATGCTTATCAGTATTTAGCAGACTCTTACATAAAAATGGGGTACCCTTGTCGGGACCCCATTTTCTATTTACGCTGTTCATTATTATCCTGGTGAAAAGGTTCCGCTCCCGCTCACATGCTGCCTATCATACCAATGGTCGACAGCCGATTCCCCTACCTCGCTTAGTAATGGAACACGCGACTCCCTACGCTCGCCAAGAGTGAACTAACCGCTTCGAAACCCTTCATTTACCACATCCTCTGTATAGCCACTAAAGCTTAGCTGAAGGTTGCCCGACGCCTGAACTTCCTCAACGTTCGAACTGGCAAATAAGGGCGGACGGACAACCAGGGTCTGTGCATGGACATGGCGAATCAAACATGCACGTTCCGAACTCCCCACTTACCTGCTACACAAGTGAAAATCCTAAAAAATGATCCTGCTGGATGATGGACTGTTTCATATTTTGCATAAAGAGTACTTGCTGATCCGTCAACTTGCTAAAGTCTGCATAGGTATGGTGATAAACATAGGAAAATACATGTCGATAATCGATGAAGTCATTCAATCGTGGTGTAATAAGCCTCGTGGAGCGATGGCTTGTGTAACCTTCCATCATTGCATCATGGAAGCGCTCGGCGAAGTTGCGCCGTTCTTCTGGAGCTTGCACAGTGGAGACAGCATGATAGATGGCGATCGCCACATCATATGCGTACCAATGGTATTCGCTGTCTCCGAAATCAATGATAACTGGGGTATTCTGTTTAATCAGGAGATTGCCCTGATGAAGATCGCCGTGAACAATTCCATACTCTGCGGGGGTGACCGTCTGTTCAGACAACCATTTGCAGTACTGCTTCCATTTGCTCCGCACAGTCGGATCAAGCTGATGATGCTCTTGCTGGTACAGTGCATGCTCCTTCCAATGCGGACGGACAAGAGGAGATCCATCGTAAGCTTCTGAAGCTGCATGCATCTGCGCAAGGGCTGCCCCCCAATCCTTGAATAAGCGTTCATTCCACACTTGCTCATCATGGATCTGGATTTGTTGGCCTAATATCTTCTCATATATCGTAAAAAAGTGAGTTGGCAGGGAATGAACAAGTTGACCTCTTAAAGAAAGCGGTGCTGCAACCGGAATACCGTATTCATGAAGATATTGCACCCATTCAACTTCAGACTGAATATGTGCCGTATTATGAATTCCATGCTCATATAGCTTTATAATGACAGGACTTCTCCCTACAATAGCTGCCTCGTATACATTAAGATCGTAACCACCAATTATATGCAATTCCGACCTGTCGCACCCGATGTAGTCACATACCTCCAGAAGCACGTCTTCCGGCGCCATAATCTTACTCCCCCATTCCACTATGTATCTGACGTACGCCATTCTACAATAGCCTGTGCCGACGCAATGCTCGGCTGGTGCGAGATGCTAAGATGAATGCGATATTCCCTGCTGGACAAGCCGAGCCGCTTCCAAGCAGCTTTGCTCAATCGGGCAATCGGCTTGCCGAGCTGATCCGGCAATATCTCGATGTCTTGGAAGGAGATCACTTCTCCGATTCCCGTTCCAAACGCCTTCACAATCGCTTCCTTGGCAGCGAATCGGCCAGCGGCGAATTCGACCTGCCTTCCTCCCTTGGTCGCATATACGGCCTGTTCGCGTTCTGTTAGTATACGAGCGATAAATCGTACACCGATATGATCATGCAGCAGCTTGTTGACACGCTCAATTTCGATGATGTCATGCCCTAATCCATGTATCATCCTGATCCTCTCCTTCCATGCGGCTTCGCCGATCAATTGCAGATCAACGCTTCCAGATATATACATGAAATTAATCTTGCGGTAATTGTATCACATGCAAGAGGCGCTGCCCAACCTATAACGGCTGACAGCGCCCACATACGCTCCAGAATCAATTATTCGCCTACACGCCATTTCACCAAGAAATGAATCACAAGAATCGATACTATGCTGTACCCCAGCAGTACGATGCTGTTCAGCATGACATCTGTTGTCCATCCTGTCAAAAGTACTCCCCGCATCGCCTCTGCCGCATAGGTGGTCGGAAAAATATAGGCCACCCACTGCAATAATGATGGCAGCTGATGCATATCGACCATGACGGGCGACAGAAATGTAACGAACATCATCAGCGCCTGCACAAGCATATTTGTCAGCTGATGATTCGGCGACCAGAACCCGATGCCTACACCGACGCCAACAACACTGGTCAAGGACAATAGCACAACAATCGGCAGCGCCCATGTAATATGAAAATCAATGCCGTATCCCCATTTCCCAAATGATGCAAGCAATACAAAGGACGGAAGGGCACTCATTAAGCCTTTCAGCATATTGGCAATTACGAAGTTCAGCTTGGATATCGGCAATGACAAGTAGTACGTAAAATGACCTTGATGCTTCTGCCACGATATCTCCTGCCCCATCGAGTTCATCCCCGTTACGATAATACCAAATATGAGGTTGCCGGCAATGACCCGGATCAATGCTTCATGACTCGGATTGTCAGTAAAAGAAATCATGAAGAGCATGGTTGTAAATGGAAACATTGTTGACATCAACAGAACCCACACCCATGTGTCTCGAATGTTGGCGTATTGAATTCGGGTTAGGATTATAAACTCTGTCAACTTCCGCCCAATTCCTCTTGTACCTGCGAATGGGACTGCTGATTTGACTGCAGACTGGCTGACGATATCAGATCTGCTTGCTGCTTCTGATTTCATACATCCTGCACCTCCTGCTCTGCTTGACGATCAATATGGAAATACACATCCTCTAAACTTGGCGGCTTTACCGCGTATTCCTCGATCGGCAAGTGAGGAGAACGAACAATATAATCGAGCACAAGGCTCGCTTCTGATTTGTCTACGAGCAAACGAAGCCGGTTCTCGCCATCAATATGAAGCTGTCCCCACTGTCTCAAAGCCTGCTCGGCAGCCTCACGGCGGCCAAACTCCGTGGTCAGCTCGAATTTGAGCCGCTGATCGACCTTCTGCTTTAGCTTGGCGACCGCATCAATTACTAGCAAGCGTCCATGATTGACCACTGCAACCCGATCCACTACCTGCTCTGCCTCAAGCACGTTGTGCGTAACTAGGATAATGGTCGCCCCTTCACGATTGCGTTCCTTAATTAAATTCCATACGAGTCGGCGGTTCGTGGGATCCAGTTCATTCGTTGGCTCGTCGAAAATAAGGACTGGAAGACGGCCGATCAATGCAGTCCCGATGCCAATCATCCGCCGTTGCCCTCCAGACAAATGCTTTAGCTGCTTATCGCGAAAGTTAGACAATCCCACCATCTCCAGCAACTCCGCTGACTGTCTTACGGCGTCCGCTTTTGTCATTCCTCGCAGGCGCCCGGTAAACTCCAGCGCTTCTTGTGCTTTCAACACAGACAAAACATGCGGATCCTGCGAGAAATAGGCAACCTGCTGTGCCACATATTTCGTATGGCGCGATACATCCATCCCCTTGAATAGCACCTTTCCTTCTGTAGGTTTCAGGTGTCCAATCATCTGCTTGATCAGGGTTGATTTGCCCGCTCCATTGGGGCCAAGCACCCCCAATATTTCACCTTCTTGCACTTGCAGCGAAATATCTACATTCGCCTTCACCTTGCCGCGTTTATACATTTGACTCACATGGTCGAGTTCATAAATAACAGGATTCACGTTCCACCCCTCCCTATATGGTAAATGATACCTATAGGGTTTGGTAGCAACAAGCGACCATCGATGGATCTTATATTCGTTCTCCAGGTGAATAAGCTGCTCCGTCCGTAGACGGAGTACTTATAGACGGCGTTCTCCCTGCTGACGATGTCCTCCATAAGCGGAGTTTCACTGTAGACAGTGTCTCTCTTTAGGCAACGCTCTCCTGTAGGCGAAGTCTCCCTGTAGTTAGTGTCTCTCTATAAGCAATACCCTCCTGTTGACGAAATCCCCCTGCAGATAGTGTCTCTCTTCAGACAATGCTCTCCTGTTGATGAAAATTGCTGCACTCCCCCTGGTGTAAAGTTCTTGCCCTGCTGAATCTTTAATGTTAACCTTTATTAAATATTATTGGTTAACATTAAAGATTCAGAGCGTTCGTTATTTACAAAGGAGCTGGAAATGAGATGGAAACAGAAAAACGGGAATCTCTTCTACATAAGGATCGTTCGTATGTCTGGCATCCCTTTACACAAATGAAGGAGTATGCCGATCGTGATCATGTGTTAATTGAACGTGCGGAGGGCATGTATGTATACGATGCAGAAGGGCGTCGCTATTACGACACCGTGTCTTCTTGGTGGTGCAACCTTCACGGACATGGGCATCCACGCATTAAGGCTGCGATTGCCGAGCAGTTGGATCAGTTCGATCACATTATGTTCAGCGGCTTAACTCATGCCCCAGGGATAGAACTGGCGGAGAAGCTTGTCCAGCTTAGCCCCGAGGGGCTAAATAAGGTATTCTATTCGGACAATGGATCGACTGCTGTGGAAGTGGCTATTAAGATGTCCTTCCAATACTGGCAGCAGATCGGCCGCCCTTCGAAGACAAAGTTCGTTTATTTGGAAGGCAGCTATCATGGTGATACATTGGGCGCGGTAAGTGTGGGCGGAGTTCCGCTCTACCATTCACTTTTCAAGCCGCTTCTGTTCCATGCCCACCGCGTGCCTGCGCCGGATATGCGCACCGCGCGCATATCCGGTCCTGCTCGCGAGCGGGAGGTCGCGGAGGCGGCACTAGCGCCGGTGCGCGAGCTGTTCGAACGCGAGGGTGATACACTCGCGGGCATCCTCGTCGAGCCGATGCTGATGGGCGCTGGCGGCATGATCATGACGCCTGCTGCTTATATGCAAGGCTTGCGCGAGCTGTGCTCTGCGTACGATGTCCACCTTATTGCGGATGAGGTCGCAACGGGGTTCGGGCGAACGGGTAAGATGTTCGCCTGTGAGCACGCCGGGGTCAGCCCCGACATCATGTGTCTCAGCAAGGGGCTGACCGCAGGAATAATGCCGCTCGCGGCTACACTGTGCCGCGACAGCATCTACGCCGCGTTCTACGATGATTACGCGGCGCAGAAGACATTCTTCCACGGCCACAGCTTCACCGGCAATCCGGTGGCGTGCGCCGTGGCCCTCGCTTCCCTGCGCCTGTTCGAGGAGGAGCATACACTCGAACGAGCGCAGGACACCATTGCCGCGCTCAGTTTGGCGATGCGCGGCATTGCCGAGCTGCCACACGTTGCAAATGTGCGGCAGCTCGGGTTCGTTGCGGCGTTCGACCTATATGAGGATGTCGAACACCGCAAACCATTTGCTCCCGAGCAGCGCATCGGGGCGCAAATGTACGAGGCGGGCTTCGAGGATGGACTCATCCTCCGCCCGCTCGGGGACACCCTCTACTTCTGGCTGCCGCTATGCGCCACGCCAGACGATGTGCATGACATCGCCGCTCGCACCATCCGGGTGCTCCGCCGCGTTCTGCAGCTGCAAGCGCCAGCGTGCTTGGAGTAAACAGGGAACCAGCGGAGAAATTAAGCCCAGTTAAACATAAAGAAACAAATCATAGAAAGATGACTGGGGATTCGGATTCGGTCTCGGTCTCGATCGTTGTCTTAGTCTCGGTCTTGGTCTTGGTCTTGGTCTTGGTCTTGG
>NZ_FNAZ01000004.1:0-377241 GCF_900102125.1 Paenibacillus sp. cl6col | reverse complement strand
GGTCTCGGTCTTGGTCTTGGTCTCGGTCTTGGTCTTGCGGTCTCGGATCTTGGTCTTGGTTTTTGCTTCGGCATTTGGCATTTGGCATTTGGCATTTGGCTTCGACCGACAGCATTTTACGACGTTGGTGAGATCAATGCAACTAATTGAACACACTTATCTGCGCGTACTACTATTTTGTACACTGGGAATAGACAAACAAGAGAAATGTCTATACAAAGGTGGACAAAGACGATAGTATATCCTCCACACCTGAATTTCTATATATAGAAACAAATACGGACATATATCACCACATATAGATAAAAAGGACTTCTGGGAATATACCTCCCCTCCGAAAATGTGTCCACTATTTGAAAGACATTTTAGTGTTTTTTCCTCCGCAAGAGGACAAATCACACACCCAAATGCCATCACTAGACAAACAATACAAACAACAAGAGCCCTGTGGATACACCAGAGGAATTCCATCAATGTTGGAATTAGGTTCTGGCCTCCATAGGGCTCTACAACATTTGCAACGGATCTGAACTGTGTGTTCCGATCCGTTTATCTCAAACCGTTTACAAGATCAGGGGGTTGTGATTATTCGTCTTCGCCGATGATGCGAACTTCAGTTTCGAGCTCGACGCCGAATCGTTCGTTAACTGTCTTTTGTACGTGGCGAATAAGAGAGATATATTCGCCTGCAGTCGCATTGTCCACGTTAACGATGAATCCTGCATGCTTCGTGGATACTTCAGCACCACCCAAACGCGTTCCCTGCAGACCGGATTCTTGAATGAGCTGTCCCGCGTAATGCCCCGGAGGACGTTTAAAGACACTGCCACAAGATGGATATTCAAGCGGCTGCTTCGATTCACGCAAAAATGTGAGTTCATCCATCTTCGCCTTAATTGCATCATATTCTCCCAGTACAAGTGAGAACGTTGCTTCCAGCACCATATATCCTTTCGGACCGATGTTGCTGTGGCGATATCCTAATTCAAGCTGCTCCTTGGTAAGCCGAACTAGCTCCCCTTCCGGCGTAAGCACCAGCGTACTTTCTAATACATCCGCAATCTCTCCGCCGTATGCACCAGCATTCATGTACAATGCTCCACCTACAGAACCCGGTATGCCGCAAGCGAATTCAAGTCCCGACAAATGATGCTCCCGCGCGGCACGCGATACGTCGATAATTGCCGCACCGCTCTGCGCGATGATCTGATCTCCGTGGCGTTCGATTTTGTTCAACTTGTTCAAATTGACAACAATTCCTCGAATTCCGCCATCCTTCACGATTAGATTGGAGCCGAATCCAAGGATCGTTAGCGGCAGTTCATGCTGACGTGCGAAATCAATGACAACTTGCAGCCCTTCGTAATTATCGGGCGTTACATACAAATCGGCCTTGCCACCCATTCGGGTATAAGTATGTTCTTTGAGCCATTCACCTTGTTTTATCGAATCTTCCGCAATCCGTTTACATAATTCATGATACCGTTCTGAGAGGTTATGCATGCTATTCCATCCTTACTTATCTTATTCATTCAACCTTACCATTACATTCATTTCACATTAACATCCATTATAGCCATACCAATACGAGAGTGTTCGCCTATGTGAAGCTCTCTATCGTTGTATGGACGTTCCCATACATACATTCCAGTATATCAAATTTTCTCAGACAATTAAGATGGCAAAAGTCACCCCTTGTCCAAGCACGCATGTATGCCCCTAGTCTCATGAAAGATAATCAGTACGTGGGGCCACTACTCCAACATATGCACGAACATGGGCGAATGGCAACAATAGTGAGGGCGGAGCATGATAGTGAAGCTGCAAATGATGCAAAAGCCTGTTACATGCAAATAAGAACAAGTTCCGATGATACGCAATCAAGATGCAACTGATTCGAAACGGCGTTAATGCTCTGCTGATGCCGCTCAATCAAAGATAGAGATGATTCGCAAATGCGTTACACACAAACATAAATAGAGACACAGAACCAAAAGGGTACATGATTCTTAGCCGTGTTGCATGCAAGCATAAATGATAACACCAAATCAAAGAGGTAGATGATTCATCACTACGTAACATGCAAGCATAAATAAGATTTGAGACCTTATCATCGAAGTTGTCTTGGTGATTGAAATACGCTCGTTCCATACAGTGGCATAGTACGGTTACAAGAATGCTTTCAACGAATGTCCATTTCTTCATTCATGGTCCAAGGTCATTACCGGGAAATAGGAAGTCGGAAGGTGCAGAAGGTGTGAATGTACTCAGAAGCAACAAAAGCCGCCTATCCAAGTAGGCGGCCCAGCTCTATTATCCTGCTACATCTCTCTTTGTAAAGGTAAGCCAAGAAACAACGTGAAATGCAAGGAAGTAAACAATCAGCACGGCAATCGAGAATCCGAGCGTCATATCCGGGCGGAGTGGTGTTCCCTCGAAATACGGACGGAGGTCGATATTGGCGAACAGTATATATTTCCCCCAGCTATAATGCGCGAAGAGCGCTGCCATATTTCCGCCAATGAGCAAAAAGCACAGGGAAAATGCGATAGCCATAGACGAGCTGCGGAATGCCGCCGATATCATAAAGGCCAATGTCACAAACATAACTAGCTCAATGATACTGAACCCATAATCCTTCAGCAGCGCAAGCAACCTCGAACTTTCTACAATTGCACCGTCTTCTCCGATACCTATGAGTGACTGTGAGAAACCTCCAAAACCCTCAACAACCCCTCCTACCAAAAAGGAGAATAGAATATTGATTGCAGTAAGAACAAATGCAAATTGGAGGGTAGCCGCATACTTGCTCAGTAATATGCGGGTGCGTGAGGCTGGCCCAACGAGCAATAACTTGATCGTCCCCCACGAATGTTCGGCAGCGAACATATCCGCTGCAATAACAACAGTAAATAGAATAACAACCAGCATCAGCTTCGAAGAAAGATTCACGATGCTCCATATGTTCAAGGCATGCGGATTACGATTATGCTCCATGTAGTATTCATTGAGCTGGATCCGGTTCGTTAACTCCTGCTTCGCGTCCGGCCCAATATTTCCACTGGTGTCTGTAAGTTGCTGCTTCAAATGTTCATTGGATTGGACAAGATATTGCTGCCATCCCTCACCCTTGCGTGGGTCTTTGTCAATTTCCATAATACCGGTCAGCAGCACAATAACAGCCATAAGTATTCCGATCATAATCCATGTACGAGGACGCCGGTATATCTTCATATTCTCGTTCTGAATCAGATTGTAGTAGCTAGACAATACGCTCTCCTCCTGTCAGCTCCAAGAATTGATCTTCCAATGACAGATTTGCCGCTTGAATGCCGTACACATCGATGTCTGCATGCACGAGCGCCCTTGTCAGGTCAGGCACCCGCTTGCGCCCTGCCGAAATATGAAGCTGGCCTTCATCAACATGCATATCAAGATCGGGCATCATTGCAGATAGCATCTCCCAAGCTGCCCTCGGGTTGTCGACATCAATCACGATATGCTGCGTATCCGCTTTCTCCTTCAATTGCCTCATCGAGCGAACATCGATCAGCTTGCCATTCTGGATGATCGCAACTCGATCACACATCAGCTCCATCTCGGACAATAAATGAGAGGATACGACGACACTGATGCCTTCTTGATGCGCCAAGTTGCGCAAATAATCTCGCAGCTCACGGATCCCCGCTGGATCCAGCCCATTCGTTGGCTCATCGAGAATTAATACGGAAGGCTTGTGCAACAGCGCTTGAGCGACACCAAGCCGCTGCCGCATACCCAGTGAATAGCGCTTTACTTTCTCATGAATGCGATTTTCCAACCCAACGAGCTTCACGACCTCGTCAATCCGCTCTTTCGTTATGCCCGAATGTCTTCGTCCGTAATATACGAGATTTTGATACCCTGTCAAAAACTTATACATCTCTGGATTTTCCACTATCGCTCCAATATGGGTCATTGCCTGCTCGAACTCCTTGTGCACAGGAATTCCTTTCACGCAGATTTCACCAGATGTCATCGAAATTAAACCCACAATCATCCGAATCGTTGTAGTCTTGCCCGCCCCATTGGGACCCAGAAATCCAAATACTTCTCCCGCCGGAACATCAAATGACATCTGATCCACAATCGTGCGCTTACCAATTTGTTTGGTTACATTGCGGAGCTGAAGGACTGCTTCTGAACTCATAAAATCCGAACCTCCCAACAGAAAATAACCCTCTGAACCTACATCCCCTGAACATTAAATATGGATGACTCTCTCAACCAGCAGCAAAATCTATATTTCTATCGACGCGGGCGCATATGTGTCAAGGTTCGAATAATCAGATAGCAAAGAACAGCTCCAACCCCTGCTCCGCACACATATCCAATCCTTCCCGGAGAAAAAAAGTCATAACCCACAGTTCCCCCGTACAGCGTTGCAAATATGACACCTAACACAATATAAGCCTTTTCTATAGCAGGGAATACAAACTGTTTGCCGTTATTCTCCGTACGATTGCGGGAGTACAGCCACATGCCAGCGAGTAATAACAATATCGAAACGATACTTATAAACCCATACGAATATCCAGGCCCTTCATGCGTGACCCAATTCCCTACATTAAATCTGTCCCATACGCCAATATCAATTACAGATTGAGCGGATTCTGACACAGGAATCATGAATATATGAATGAATTTTCCTATTACAAACCGCAGAAAATCAAATAGAGTCATGCAAAGCAGAAACAACAACGCCTGCATTGACCATGTTCCTGTAAAAGATCCTAGGAACAAGGTAAGCGTGTATATGGATACTGCTACAAAAATCATATGGAGTCCTCGTACAACTATCTCCCCTATAGAGACATATTCACTTACATGCGAGGATGCGAGCACCACGAAATCTAATCCCAGTGTAATAACAATTGCGCTCACAATGTACACAATACCAATCATCCATTTGGTCAAATACAATATCCATCTTGGATAAGGCAGGGCAAACATATGCTCATTCACCTGATTTCGCCGTTCCTGTCCTAATAGCCAAATAGACAATATAAAACTACCAAGGATGATAAAAATCAAACCACCGCCATAATCGTTATACAGATTATCGCCTGCACGGCCATCTTGAAATACATAGGTAACATTCTTAACAAATGTATCCCTCATCGACTTAGAAGCCCACCACAACTTCCACATATGCGTATAAACGATAGGAAAAAAACTCGCCAGCAGCATGAGCCACAGCAGTACGCGTGTCTGACGATATTCCTTCCACCAGAGCGCCTTTACGAACAGCTTATGCTTCATCATCGTTACCTCCCGCCTTCCCGATAAACCAGTCCTCTAGCGTCAATGGGAGCTCATCGACGAGCAGCGGCTTCATCTCTTGCAATTCTGTCATTGCTTCATTCGACTCTAGGATAACCGTATATACACGGCCGACCTGTTGTAGAACGAACACATCTTCCCGATGCAGCCACATCGGAGATTTATCCCCGTTAAATACAATCTGCAGCTTCTTCATCTGCTCGCGCAAAAGCTCCAGTTCCCATATATCATCCGTTCTCCCATCTCGCAGCAGAACCACAGAATCGGCAATCCGATCAAGCTCACTGAGCATATGTGACGAGATGACAATGGAATTGTTCTCATGGAGCGAGTCGACAATTAAGCTGAGGAGCTGTTTCTTAGCAACGGCATCGACGCCATTCGTCGGTTCGTCGAATAGGATCAACCCCGCTTTCGTTGCAAGGCCAAGCGCCGTACTGAACAGCATCTTCATCCCTTTGGACAAGGTGCGAACTCGCTTGTGCATCGGCAGCTTGAACCGCTCCATCGCCGACGTAAAGAAGAACAAATCGAATTTGGGATAGATCATTCCGTACCATGCAGCACATTCCCGAATCGTGTACATTTCTAGCGCAGTTGGAGCATCGGGTACGAATACAACATCCTGCTTGCATGCCGCATGTGTGTGCGTGTGAATATCCTTGCTGGCATACGATACACTGCCCTGATCTGGGTCGTATACCCCAACCAACGTCCGCAGTAAGGTGGTCTTACCCTCTCCATTCCGTCCTACGAGTCCAATGATTTTCCCTGGTTCAATCGTAAAGCTTACTCCGCGAAGTATCGGTTTCCCATCTATTGCTTTATGGATATCCGTCACTCGCATCATGATTCATCCCTCCACCATTCCTCCGAAGCTTGCTCCACCATCTCTATAAATTCCTTCCGTTCCAGCCCCAAATGTTTCGCTTCAACGGCGATGCGGTTCAATTCATCCTTCAGCTTCGTCATTCGTTCATTCGCCATGCGAGGGACAGGTGTATCCGCAATGAATGTTCCTTTGCCTCGAACCGTCACAATTACTCCTTGGCGTTCTAATTCCTGATAAGACTTGCTCACTGTATTTGGATTTACTAACAGCATTGTCGACAACTCCCTCACGGACGGCACCTTGTCTCCGCTTTGCAGCGCTCCCTGCGCAACTAGAGCCTTCATCTGTTCGACGATTTGCTCATAAATCGGCATAGCGCTCTGTTCATGTAATCGAAACATGGCAGCCTCCTTTCACATTTGCAATTACGTAGCAGCTTCAAATAGATTCGTTCACAAGTGTACTACTTCAACTAGTACACATAGTACACCTGTAAACCTAAATATGTCAATACATTTAGTGGAATACCATGCACCATTTTTCTTATTCTGTGTTACAATATGGCTGGATATTATCAGACCAAGGGGGTCGGATTAATGAGACATTCATTTACGCTCACATGGGAAGGGCAAGAACGCATTTTGCGAGGCGATGCCTTCACCCCTGGCAGCACCTTCAATTCAAAGGAAAAGCCAAAGAAAGGTGTGCTTCTTGTAGCCCACGGCTACAAGGGATTCAAGGATTGGGGCATGTTCCCTTATGTCGGTGAACAGCTAGCTGAACGCAGCGGACTCCTGACCCTAACCTTCAACTTTACATACAATGGTGTCGGTCCTTCGCTCGATCGCTTCGATGAACCTGAGCGATTTGCCGTTAACACCTATCAGCGAGAGCAGGAAGATATAGATCGTCTCTTCCACTGGATACGTTCGGATAAATTTGGCCAGTGGATAATTTCTGAAGGAATCGAATATGATGTAATGCCGGAGACACCCATTTACTTGCTCGGACATAGCCGTGGAGGCGCAAGCAGTCTGCTCTATGCACTCGACCACCCAGATGCGGTAAGTGGCGTAATTTCGTGGAATGGTGTAACGAATATGGATTTGTTCACGGGACAACAGAAGGAGGAGATGAGGCAATCCGGGTGTTCTGCCGTTATTAATGCCCGCACCAAAGAGGCATTGCCATTAGATCGGGTTATGCTGGAGGATTTGGAGGCCAATGCAGAGAGATATGCATTGATTGAACGTATGAAGAAGGCTCATTTCCCCCTGCTTCTCGTTCAAGGCTCCGATGATTTGCCTGGATTCCGCGAGGGATCGGCACAGCTAATTGATAACTATCCTTCAGCGAAATGGATAACCATTGATAATGCCGGACACACCTTTAATACGGTTCATCCCTTCCAAGGCACGACCCCAGCACTTGAAGCTGCAATCGAGGCAACCTCGGACTGGCTTCATCACCACCCACATTGAACTGCCAGCGAAGAACGACAGTACAACCTGAACGTAATCTGCTTGAACCATCGTGATAATTATTGCTTGCATGATAGATGCAGCATTAGAGTATAAGACAGGAGTTGCCTAATTGCCATGTTATCGAAACAACAGCTGATTACGGTCATTATGACTACCATTGCAGGACTAACTGCAGCTTATTTGCTTCATATCCCACTCCTTATTGGATTTGCACTCGGCTTCATCGTTCTCACCATCTTATCTCACCGCCAAGGCAATGCATGGACATCTCTGCTTCGTTATATGAGGGATGGCGCCAAGCATACACTTGGGGTAGCCTGGATACTTATTATGGTCGGACTTATGATTCCCGCATGGACCATAAGCGGAACGATCCCTTATCTTATCGAACAGGGGTTGTCTTGGATCGATCCTGCTTATATGACAACACTCACGTTCTGGTTCTCCACGATCTTCTCCATGCTGCTCGGGACTTCAACCGGAACACTTAGTGCTGTAGGTATCCCTATGATGGGGGTAGCTGCGATTGCAGGCGTTCCTTTGCCGCTTATGGCAGGGGCACTTGTCTCCGGTGCCTTTGTCGGAGACCGGACATCGCCATTCTCCAGCACGCATCGTCTTGTCGCGGATTCTACAGGGACGAGTGTCGGTCGGCAATACCCAGCTCTCATGCCTACCACACTGCTCGCACTGGCTTCAGCGACTGCATTCTTCATGTGGTTCGATACACAGGGGAGGTGGACTGTACCGGAACAAGCACTGCGCATGGAATCATTCGATAGCCACTTCACCTTCAGTCCTTGGCTGTTCGCTCCTGCTGCTGTCTTGATTATCGCAATCTTATTCCGACTACAGGCTCGCATCGCCTTTACCATGTCCATTATTGTTGCGCTCGTGATCGGTACATGGCTGCAAGGAGCGACGCCAGTCGAATGGGTGAATGGTTTCTTGTTCGGATATGAAAATGCCGAGCTCCCTTCCCTTCATACGAAGGGAGTGCTGCATATGATTGAGCTTGTCCTATTTATTATGATCGCGGGTGCTTTTAATGGCATATTGGAGGCTACTCGTTCGCTGGAGCCGTATATCGCTGCCTTTATTGGACGCAACAGCGCTCTGCCAGGAGCAACCGTCCGTGTCGGTTTATTCGGATTATCATTAACCCTTGTATCCTGTACGCAGACACTGCCAATTATGATGGCAGGCCGGAGCGTGATGCCGCTGTGGTCGGAGCGTTTCCCGAAGGAACAACTCGCAAGGGTGATCGCGGACAGCGCGCTCGTCTTTGCCGCTATTATCCCTTGGAACCTGCTTGCGGTACTGTGCGGCACAATATTGGGTATTCCCGTTCATCAATATGCACCATTCGCAGTCTTCCTCTGGGTTATTCCAATCTGGACACTGCTCGTATCATGGGTAATTGGCCACAGACGAACTCGCAAGCTGAAACCGGCACCTGCTCCAACGGTGCAAGGATTATAACCGAGACTCCAATTTAAGATCATGGCGAAGTGAATCATCTAAAAGCGATAACAATATAAATAAACCGGTTCTACTATGCAGTAGGAACCGGTTTATTTATTTCTGCTTTTGGTTCTATACAGTATTATATCGAATATGTGACGTAGCCAGACTACTGCTGATGCGCACTCTTCTTGTTTTTCAAACCGTAATTCCGAAGCTTCCCGATGTCGCCAATTCGCCAAGCTTACTGCTTGCCATGAGTAACCTGAATGGGATCCGAATTATTCCTTGCTCCTACCGCCTTAATTACGAAGCGATAGCTCTGCTTAGAATCTATGTTCTTAAGCACATAACTATATTCGGATTGACTTGGAAGGGCTGGGATATACAGACTCCAATTTTTCCCCACCTTATCATCCTGCTCATATATTCGGAAACCTCTAACAGGCTCCGATCCAACGGCAGGACGGCTCCACGACAGAATCGCATCTCTGCTCTCGAACTTCAGGTTGGCTTGCTCCACCTTGCCAGGCTTGCCGTCCGTTCTTTTAATGCTGTACTCGTCGTATTTCTTAACCTCTTCGTTCTTTGCCGCCGTATAGGACGTGAATTTCAAAACATCGTTCGATATCGAAACATCAGTGAACATCTTTTTGAACGGCTGTGCGTCAATGACTGCAAAATAATCGTCATACCCCGGATGTTTTTCGTAAAATTTCCCGCCTACTGAATTTGTCATGAGGTACACGGAGCCTTTCGGATCGACTACATTTCCCTCTTTATCCTTCACCACGTTTTTGATTGGCTTATCATTGAGCATTTGGTAGGATCTCATATACATATGGTCGTGGGCCTCGAACACAATATCAATTCCCAGCTCATCGAATACGGGTACCAAGTATTTTTTGTAGAACTGGATACGGCCATCTTCCCACTGTCCCGCATTGTCTCCTGCCGAGTAAGGACCTTTGTGGAGCGATACGAACTTCCATTTCTTATCAGTCTTCGCAACCTGATTTCTCATCCAGTCCAATTGAGCGTTGAATTCAGGATCCACCCTCTCTAGTTCTCCTTTTTTATTCAATCCGCCCTCGAACTGGGAATTGAATTGCATGAAGAGCGCGTCCCCATATTCGAACGCATACACGGAACCGTCATGAGTACCTTTCACTACATCCTTCGGCAAGTTAAAATGGTTGTAGAAATTATTGTTGTCCGTAGTTTCGTCTCCATCGTAATCTTTCACCTCATGGCCGCCAAGTACGGGCACGAGCGGCACTCGGGCAAGTTCCTGCTGAGGGAGATCCAGAAACCACTGCCACTGTGATTCCAAATCGCCATTATCGACCAAATCCCCAGTTAATATAAAGAACTTCGGATCCCCGATATGCTCGATCGCTCTGCGGAACGTATCCTGCCAGAGTTCGAATGTGGACTTGCTGGAGGCTTGCGAATCCGATCCTACGATAAAATGGAAATCCCGATTGTCCGCGTGATCCGTAGTAAATGAGCCGATAACTCCCCATCCATCCGCATCCCCATTTCCTGCCCGATAACGATATGACGTCCCCGGCTTCAGATTATCAGCTGTGACCTTATGGCTTGCGAATTTCGTTTTTTTCTTGGTGGATCGATCGCCTTTTACCATGAATGTCTCGATAATGTCGGAACTTCCCGTATAAGTAGTCGCCTTAGCTTCTGGAAATGCGCCGTTCCCCATTTCGGAGGCTTCCACCACCTGCAGCTTCGTGCCGGTTACCTCCTTCGGCGTATACCAGGCAAACGCCAGGCTTGTCTTGGTACCTCCATTGAAGGTCATGTTTAACAACTGCGGCGCCTTGAGGGAACTGTTCTTCTTTGGTACGCCTTGAACAACAATATCCTTGATCCGACTTGAGCCCGTATCGCTTATCGAGCCGCTGCCTGACACTTTTGAATCGGAGTTTACGACCCAACGAATATATAATCGCTCCTGATCATCCGCACTGCTTGGCAGCGCAATACCGTTTAACGAGCTGGCAGAACTGTATTCCGTGCCAAGCACAAGTGTTCCTTTTACAACGTCCGTCCACTTAGCCAGATCCGTGCTGATTTGGAGCTTGAAGTCCCTAGGCCCAGTACTGGAGGACTTCTGCTGCGAAGATACTGTAATTTGCTCCAGTCCCTTCGTCGATAAGGCGGCTAGCCAAGCCTTCTTGCCTTTGCCCTTGTCCCATCCTTGATAACGGATGCTCTTTTCGCTCCCATCGAATGTAAATCCTGTTCTGGAACTCCCACCGACCTCTTGGATAAGAGTAGCAGAATCTTTGGATAAACCGGACGCGGCATGGAAGATGCCTGGATCGTTCTTTAGGTTTGCAAATTCCCATTTAGCTACAATCTCTGCACTGGCGGACACGTTCAGTTCTTCCTCCGCACGAGCAGAGCCCATGCTGGAGACTGCCAGCATAATAACCGCTAGCCATACCGACAACACGCGATAACCATTCGCCAATTTAAAACGCTGCTTTGCCATTCCATCGCCTCTTTCCATTCAATGAAATAAGTACCTTGATATTGAACAGATAACAGAAAAATACAAAACTAACCACTTATATTATACATATTGTGGAATAAATGAGCTATTGAATTCTTCACTAGATTGCATTATCCGTCACAGTCCGTTCACTTGTTTTTTCGGTTCAATCTGATAGAATACGGGTAATTCTCAGAATAACATTCTTCAGCGCAGCAGCGCACTCACGCTGTACGCAGACACAGTCAGCAAGGAGGATACCTATGACGACTCTATATTCAGACTTACGCACGAATGCCAATGTCAAACACTCTATTTCTACACTCCAGCATCTCCTAGCGTCACTTACTCAGCAAGAAGTCATCACATGTCATCTCCCATTCATCGAGCATACGCTTTATCCTGAACATTCGATTTTCATATATACAGAACAGCAGCTTAATCATCCAGAATCTCCATTCCGTTTGAAACGCAAGCTTCAGGAAGATGAAGTTGTCATCGCCTATTTAGAATCCCGCGGGTTGCTCGTTGCCGCTGGCTCTGAATCTGCATTGTCTACAGCTTGCCTGAAACTAGGCAGCCTGTTTGAGGAACAGTGCGCAGTACGGCCGCAGGCCGCACGCCCTCGATTAAAAGAAATATTCTGGCAGGGCGTATCCCATGATGCACATCCTCGCGCGATATAACCAAAAGTGAAGGCGCAATAAAGCAGGCATGCATGATACCGAGTAGTTCGGAAAGCGTCCAATGTATACAAAAAGGCAAGCATCCAATGCGATGCTTGCCTTCTGTCATAGGTAACTGCTTTTCAGCGGCGTACCTGTTATTTCGTTCTGTTAAATGCCGGGAATCGGGGAACGCTTATGTTCCGTCTTCTGATATTGGCGCTCGATCTTCTCGCGCACGTCATCCGGTATGTTCTTACCTTCGAGATAGTCACTATTATGCTCGTACGTAATGCCAAGCTCCTTCTCATCGGTCTGGCCTTCCCACAGGCCTGCTGTTGGTGCCTTATCAATGACGCTAGCAGGGACACCAATATGCTTCGCGAGTTGGCGCACTTGACGCTTATTCAGAGAAGACAATGGCGTAATGTCCACTGCTCCGTCTCCCCACTTCGTATAGAAGCCAGTCAACGCCTCAGAAGCGTGATCAGTACCTACAACTAGCAAATTCAGATCAAAGGCAAGCGCGTATTGCACAACCATCCGAGTACGAGCCTTCATGTTTCCTCTATTCGGAACACTCAAGGAACGTGCTTCCGGCAGCTGCTTAAGCGCCGCTTCTACCTCTTGGGCGGCTTCATCAACCGCTTTAGCAATGTTCGTCTCTACCGTATGCTTCAGATTGAATGCTTGCGCGGTTGCATAGCTGTCAGAAATATCTGCCTGAGTACCATAAGGCTGGAACACGCCAAGCGTCATATACTCCTTGCCTGTCTCTGCAGTCAATTCATCCGTCGCCTGCTTGCATAATCCCGTCGCAACCGCACTGTCAATCCCGCCGCTAATCGCGATCAGAAGCCCCTTCGTTCCTGTATTCAACACATACTGCTTCAAGAAGTCGACCCGCTTGCGCACCTCAGCATCTGGATCGATCTGTGTCTGCACGTTGAAGCGCTTGATAATCTCTTGCTGTAAACTCATTATTTCGTCCCCTTCCTACAAGCATCCGTGCTTGGCCTACAACTCTATAGAAATCCCCGCATCACAAGATGCGGGGCATAGTTAACTTAGCGGCAGAACTTATCGTATGCAGCCGTCAGATCAGCAGCAATCTCCTCTGCTGAACGGTTCTCTACTTGATGACGCTCGATGAAATGCACCAGTTCGCCATCCTTCATCAAAGCGATCGATGGAGAAGAAGGCGGATATGGCGCGAAGTATTCGCGAGCCTTCGCCGTTGCTTCCTTATCTTGCCCAGCAAATACGGTGAACAAGTGGTCAGGTGTAGCATCATTCTCTAATGACTTGCGTACGCCTGGACGGCACAGTCCAGCGGCACAACCGCATACTGAATTGACAACAACAAGTGCTGTTCCCTTCGCTGTAGCCAGCTTCTCTTCCACTTCCTCTGGTGTTCGCAATTCAACGCAGCCGATGGAAGTTAACTCGTCACGCATAGGTTGAACCATATCACGCATATATTGCTCAAAAGACATGGACATCCGTACTTCACTCCTACTCTATAAATAATTCCGTTGTCAGTGATGGATGAGTACCATCGGACACTGTCGCTACTATTGTAACCATTTGTAGTGAAGTAAAGCAAGGGAAAGCCGAAACCGATAACGGTTCCGGCTCACTGACTTCTACCAGTTAGGCCCTCATTACTGAGGAAGCTCCATGACCGAAGATCGCATCCTTCTACGTAGAAGGGCGATTCGGACCATTCAACTTCTTATCGACTCCGCAGGTATCATTCGCAGCGCTGTTTTGCTTGTCTTGCTTGCGCTGTTCCTTTGAATCTTGGCTCATCGCATAGGCCTCCTTTTCACAAAGTCGGTTCTATTATGCTCAGGCAGCAACTGACCTATCCTTGTGATGCAGGAGGCTCTACAGGCATTGCAGCCTCGGCCTGCGTATTCTTATGCCCCACTCCCCGCTCTCTACTGCGGGTTACCATATAACCTACCGCTAGCATTACACTGTAGATCCACTGATCCACTGTTAAGTACATCCATGTAGATCCACTGCCATATGCATAACTTCCAAGCATGCCGACCACACCGCATACAACAAAGGCGATCTGTGCGTCAATAAGCGATCCGAGCCTTCTCTGACGAGACCAGAGCAAGGCCAGGAGAACGATACAACCGAGCGTCTCAGCCGGCGGTATCCCCTCCACCTGGAATCCACTAAGCTGAAGCAGCGGTGTAAATCCCGGGGCCTGTCCACCATTAAGCGTATAGAGCCATCCATATGCCGTTACGAAAGTCAACATACTATGCGACAATAGATCAATGAGCACGGGATAAGACAATTGATGCTTGCGTATGTATAAGGTCGTCCATACAATAATGCCAAGCACAAGCAGGATGTTGCCCTCTGTGGAAGTGCCTGTCATGTACAGCAGCGAACGCGGCTGCCGCCACAGAATTGAGGGCGTGTCCCATAGAAATCCGAACTTCTCATTGAGTATGACGACTAGAATAACCGTCATTGCCCAATCTCCATAACGGCGCGAGATTCCACTTTCCGCGCGTGCCCGGAGCGCCACCGCCCCAGCTGCTAGAAGCAAGGAGAGCAGGCTAACGAGCAGGCCCCAATGAATTGTAAAATTGCCAAGCTGCATGACGCTCACCCTATTCACCTCCAAGCTTCATATTAGCGAAAGACTAGACTTGGTTCAATGCTTCCTCCTTATCCGGCTGCATATTCCCTAGTTGTACTGGATGCTGTGCAAGTGAAGAGTCCCATGCAGCTGTCGGGACATGAACCGGAGATTGGCTCGTCTGTTCTAGGCGAAAGGCTGCCTCAAACACCGTTCCATCTTCCCCCGTATGCACCTCTATCGTTCCATCATGCTGTTCGACAATACTCAAGCACAATGGCAAGCCAAGGCCCGTCCCCTTTGATTTCGTTGTGTAAAATGGCTCAAATAGCCGCTCCACAATGTCGGCGGGAATACCAGACCCTGTATCTTGAATACGCAGCTGCACTTGCCCTCCAACAAATCTTGTTTCGAGCGTAAGCACGGCCTCTGTGTCCATCGCTTCCATCGCCTCCATGGCGTTGCGCGACAGATTCAGAATAAGCTGCTTCATCTCCTTCACATTGACAGGGAAAACCGGCACATTTTCCGCAAGCTTCAACGCAATCTCTTGACCTCTCATATTTGCATCAGCCCAAAGCAACGGCGATAACTGATGAATAATGTCATGAAGGTGAACCTGTTCTTTCTCAATAATACGATTTTGCGCTAAAGCAAGAAAGTCGTTAATGATGCTGTTTGCTCTATCGATCTCTTCCATTACGATTCGATAGTATTCCTTCAAATGCGCGGGACTCTTTTCTTGGAGCAGCTGTATGAACCCACGAATAACCGCCATTGGATTACGAATTTCGTGCGTGATGCTTGCCGCCATCTGCCCGACTAAGCTTAAGCGATCCATCTTGCCCAGCTCTGCACGCAGCTTCGACAGCTCCGTAATATCATGCAGCATGCCGACAGCCCCTGTTATCGCTCCAGTAGTCTCGCTTCGAATCGCACTTGTACTAACGACGTACTCTCGTTCGTCCAATTTCACCACTACGCCTTCCATCTTCTCTCCCGCGAGTGCACGATACATGCCGTCGTACAAAGTTGGAATATCCCCCACCTGTGTCAACAGGCAGCGAAAAGGGCGGCCGAGAATGTCTCCCTTTGTCACATGAGGTGCTGCATTCTGCATACTGCGCAGCATCATATCATTTAAAGCGGTTATATTGGTCTGTGCATCGACCGCGATGACACCGAGCGGTGTCGTGTCTATTAATAGATTCAGCTTCTCTGCTTCTTCACGATATTTGGTAGAGACGATTTCATATCCTTGTACAAGGAATAGCTTCTCCCTCGTCTCCTCCATATAGTACACAGCTAAGTAAGCGGTTAAGAAAAAGGCTGCTCCTAGCATGAGCATCGATAGAAGCATACTGCCATCAATAACTCGTTCATGCCTCCACAGCAGCACTCCATAAACCAAGGAATAGAGAACAATACCCGCGAAGGAGAAGGACAAAATAATAGTGACACGTTGGCGGAATCCGGATTGACGGAAAGAATTAATAAAAGCAAACAATAGCGGGATCATATAAAGGAGTGCATCACTCCACAGCTTCTGGGGATGCCCATCGTGATAGAAAAAACCAAGCATACCTATATATAATCCAATCATGAGGAACCCAACCCGATATCCACCATACATTACTCCTATCGTAAATGGCAAAAATCGAAAATCAAAAGGCTGGGGCATTTCTGTATAGAAGGTAAATACGATGCATAACAGCATAGAAAAAGCAGAAGACAATCCTATGACGAGAGGGGCGCGGGACACCCGCTCTGGCTTCAAGGAGCAGACTTGATAGGCAATCGCTGGTATGCAGGCAATAAGGCTTTGCAGTAAGACTTCCTTAAGTGCTACGTACATACGGTTCTCCTCTTGTCAGGATAGAAAATGGTAAGATTGGCTTGATTAAAGCATAAAAATGAGGGCTTTTCAATGGAACAGCCGAACGTTTTAGCGAAGTTTTAGTTTTTACGATACAATAGGCATCAGTAACGGATGCGCAGTGCGTATCCTAACCCTGTCAAAGACCTGTCAAAGGAGTACAAAATGGAACGAACCGATGTTATCGTCGTAGGTGGCGGCCCCTCTGGACTTATGGCATCCATCTCTGCTGCACGCAACGGAGCCAAGGTAATTCTCGTGGATAAGGGAGACCGACTTGGCCGCAAGCTTGCTATATCTGGCGGAGGACGCTGCAATGTAACGAACAATAAACCACTGGACGAGCTGATTCAGCATATCCCTGGCAATGGGAGATTTCTGCACAGCGCGTTCAATCATTTTAACAATCAGGATATAATCGAGTTCTTCGAGAATCTCGGTATTGCATTGAAGGAAGAGGACAATGGCCGTATGTTCCCCGTATCAGACAAGGCGAAGACGGTCGTTGAGTCACTTCTAGGAGAAGTACGCCGATTAGGAGTAGCGATTCGTGTCAATCAGCCTGTCGCACATCTGCTGTACGAGGATGGTTCCGTCCAAGGTGTGCGCTTCAAAGATGGATCCGCATTGTATGCCCCAGCGGTCATACTGGCTACCGGCGGGAAGTCTGTTCCTCATACGGGCTCAACAGGAGACGGCTATGCTTGGGCAGAGGCTGCCGGACATTCCATTACGGATCTGTATCCGACGGAAGTGCCTCTAACCTCGAATACGTACTTTATTCGTGAGAAGCTGCTTCAAGGATTGTCCTTGCGCGATATTCGGATCGTGGTATGGAACAGCAAGGGGAAGAAGATCATTGAGCATCAAGGCGACCTGCTCTTTACCCACTTTGGCCTGTCCGGCCCTGCTGCACTTCGCTGCAGCCAATTCGTCGTGAAGGAATTGAAGCGTTCCAGCCTTCAGACCGTACAGGTCACCATCGATATGAAGCCTGATCTGTCACTGGATGAGCTTGTTCGAGATTCGCTTCGCATTTGTGCCCAAGAACCGAAGAAAGCTATTAAAAATGTACTGAAGCATCTGCTGCCTGAACGAGTAATCCCGCTTCTGCTTGAACAGTCTGGCATCGATGAAGGTACCACATACGACCATATTCCGAAGCAGCCATGGCAGGAGATGTGCCAATTAATTAAGGCATTTCCTGTGAAGGTCAACGGCACGTTATCGCTTGAGGAAGCCTTTGTTACAGGCGGCGGTGTAAATCTTAAGGAAATCGATCCGAAGACGATGCATTCCAAAAAGGCGCATGGACTCTACTTCTGCGGAGAAATATTGGATGTTCATGGCTATACGGGCGGCTATAACATTACAGCTGCCTTCGCAACTGGCTATACGGCAGGGATGCATGCTGCTCAGCAGACCCTACATCAAGCATAACAAGCAAACAGCCTGCTCACAGAGCAGGCTGTTTGTCTTCTATCATTAGATATGGATGCCGCCAGGGAAGTGATTCGTCGTCTCATCATCAAACATCCCGTATGCTTCTTCATCACGATGCGACAAGTCATCATGACTCGGATTGTGCCTAGCAGACGCATAGCGGTCATCATCTGCCCAATCCTCATTGACCATATGGGCCGGGATAGGGATATAATTCATTCCATAGGCTTGATCCATAACGGACATCTCCGTCATACTCGCTTCTTCTAGAAGCTGGCCGCCGTGCGCCTCTGCGATCTCAAGCGCAGAGGTTAAATCTCGCTTGTCTACATGGATATGCAGTTCTGTCTCACTAGCGCTGTCGTAAGCAGGCGTATATCCTAGCTCCTTCAACGTATCGAACGCCAATCTTGCACCTGCAGGATCCGAGAATCGGAACCGAATCGCAGTCGTATCTTGCATCCTCGTTCCTCCTATTCGAATAAGCTTACGTTAATATACCCGCCAGAAAGGAGGAACATACACACAATCTGTCCTGCAATTGGTTGTACGAGCAGTTGCCGAATACTTTATTCAGTAGAGGACAAACGTGACTGTTCTTGTCTCTCCTCCATTTGCTTCTTCTGCTTCCACCCACGCAGCGTAACGATTGTATTGCCGATGAAGGCAGCCATCAGACCACCTCCCGCTACATATAGCGGAATCATAATAGGTGTTGCAGCAATACCTGCAGACAACCCCCACAGCACGCCTGGCCCTGCACATAAGACACGCGTCATATGCGCCGAGGCCTGCTGCAAACTCTCTGAGCGGAAGCTGAACATGGACGCCACATCACCATCGATGAATTCCTTCCAATACGTGCTCAGCCAGTATCCGAGAATACCGCTTAGCACCGGCCCTATAAGAATGAACAGACCATGCAGTGAAGTGATATAAGAAGCACTCATTCCAATAAAGAGGAGCTGCAAATAAAACTTGCGATGCGTGCTGCTTCGAAGCAATGACTTGACCGCGATAGCTCCAATAAGGCGGCCTGACTCATTCGTCTTCATGAAGTAGCCCGACTTCGGGAACAACATTGGGCGTGTCCGTTTGCGCCGTTGTGCTCTATCCACGCTCTGCGACAGCAGCATCGCCGTTAATTGCATCTTGAGCTCGCCCTCCCGTTCAACATCATGCTCAAATGTATGCTGAACATGGTCTCGCCAGCGAATAAGGGGGAAGCAGCTGACCAATATAATCGAGCCATAGACGAGCACCCAACTCACATGAATACCGAGCAAGTAAAGAATAACTCCATACAAGCCAAGAGCTGCCACCCCTGTGACAAAGCGGATCATCCAACGTGCCCAACCTGAGAAATTAGCCAAATTATAGTTCCGTACTAATCCTGCTAAGTAGGATAAGGAGCTAACGGCAAATCCGATCGCGAGTAAATCCGTACTATGCAATGAATACCCGCGTATGAGCCATGGAGCAAGCAGTAACAGTATGACGGCCGTTATGATCGTTCCTCGCAGTGCATATTGAATTAACCCGAATCGAACAAGCGGCTTCCACCAATGCGGCTGCTGACGAAGGAAGAGAATATCCCCGCCTTCCACCCAAGTGCGAAGTGATCCACTTATGATAGGCAGCAGCAAGGGAAGCAGCCAGACCGCTATAGGCAGCTTCAACCATGCAGCATCCAAGGGTTCTACCCACCATCCCCAATAGAACTTAACTCCTAGGAGCAATAGCGGTACGACAATATACAACCATACCGTCCAATCCAATGCGATACGAAGTGCCCGCCATTGATACACCATATTCGTCTGGAAGCGGCGGAAGGCAAGTGTTTGCGGGGATGTTACCTTCATCGTCGACAATGGACGAACCTGTCCCTCGCTCCCCATTAGGTCAACACCTCGAAACAATCGAATAGGGTTCCATCCGGCAACCCGCTTATTTGCCGCACTTCATCAAACGTCCCTCTTGCAACCACGCTTCCCTGATGAAGCAGGATGAAGCTGTCGCAGACGCGCTCAGCCGTGTCGAGTACATGCGTACTCATGAGGACGCCCGCTCCCCGCTTGCGTTCCTCCTCAAGCATACGGAGGAACTTCCGCGTTGCTCGTGGATCCAAGCCAATGAAGGGCTCATCCACGATGTATAATGACGGCTTGAGCATGAAGGCAATGATAAGCATCAGCTTCTGCTGCATCCCCTTCGAGAAGCTCGTTGGGAAATGGTGCTTCACCTCTGTCATTTGAAATTCGGTGAGCAGATAATTCGCCTGCTCGACAAACTGTTCCTGCGGCAGATCATATGCAGATGCAGCGAGTTCTAAATGCTCCCATAATGTCATGGAGTCATAGAGGACAGGCTGTTCAGGCACGTATGCATAAGTTCCATTTCCATCCCCAATCCGAACGCTGCCAGCTACATCTCGCATAATGCCCAGCACGGACTTGATTGTCGTGCTCTTCCCAGCACCGTTCGGACCGATTAGCCCTACCAATTGACCCGCTTCTACTTGAAACTCGATATTATGTATTTTAGACTCGCCTTTCTCATATCCTGCAGATTGTATCCTTGCATCAAGAACAACCATGCGGATCTCCCCCTTTATCTTAGGCATAGCCAAGCTGCTGTGCCTAACCGTTCTTCTAACTTTTAGTTTACTCTATCGTATCGATTCTTGCACAGAGCTGGGCAGTTTCAATGTACTGAATGCCAGGTTCAGCCAAATGTTACCGAATTGCCCTTTCTAAATTTGAATAATTCAAAATTTTTTTGTTCATTGTTTCACAAGTGTGACAAAAGACATTTAATCTCCTATCTCCTTCGATATACGATAAAAGAGTAAATCAAGAAATGAGGGGGATTCGTATGTCTGAACGAATCGATCATGAGACCGAAGCTGCCTTGCATTTATTCCGTGTCTTCTCTAAGGCATTCAAGAGCGTAACGGATCACTCAGCTGCTGGATGCAAAATAGAAGGATATAACCCGACTGACTTCTCCGTACTCGAAATGCTTTATCATAAAGGGCCTCAACCCATTCAACAAATCGGTTCCAAGCTCCTTCTACAGAGCGGAAACGTAACCTATGTCATTGATAAGCTCGAACGTAACGGCATGCTGCGCCGCCACCCTTGCGCGACGGATCGTCGCGTGATCTTCGCTGAATTGACTGATAAAGGACGTGAAGAAATGCAGGGACTGTTCCCCAAGCATTCTCTACTCCTTAAGCGTGCCATGAGCGGACTGACACTCGAGGAGAAAAAAGAGGCTATTCAATTGCTCAAGAAGCTCGGGATCCAAGCAGAGAAGTTAAGCCTTGTCACGAAAAAGGGCTCCTAGCAAATCCATTAGTTAATACGCTTAAATTTCCAATAGGGCTGGATCAACGCACAGAGCGGAAGAACATGTTCTTCCGCTCTTGTTATTTCTCTTCATGACATCAAGTCCAACGTTCTGAATGTCGCACGCGAATATCGCAATAACACGCGCCTCTCCTGCTGCAATTGCTGCTCAATGAGCTTCTCAATCTGATTGAGTATTACACCAGGCGGAGAGTTATTCTCGATCCCCTTCAGCCTCGTACTGCGATACCATTCGACAGCCAGCTTATCAAGCGGGGTTGGACGGAACTCCTTCATCTTCGAAGCCAGCTCCATATATAATCGATCTGACTGCTGTCCCCCAAGAAACTCGCTTCTGCGCGCTTTATCCAGTAATGCTTTGCGAGAAGGCATATACGCCGCAACCGTTGCATCATCGGTCACCCCAAAGAACACGCTCTTCATGAACGACCATGCCAGTTCCTTGTTCTGGGCCTGTTCAGACATAATAAGCGATGCGCCTGTCGAGTAGCCGTACAACTTCATTGGCAATCGAGTAGCTCTCCACAATCCCTTCATATGCGGCACCCACTCCTCCAATTGCAGCTCTCCCCAGGAACCAAGATACACCATTGCCAGCTTCCCACTCCGCAGCGCTTCATTCCCCGCATCCGTCCACAATCCGACATTTGCATCCAGCCCCTGCACATTAACACGCTGAGACAACAACATGCCTTGCGCGATCATGGCATTATTCCGGTTGAATTGCAGCTTGCTGTTAAGTAGCGGGAACATGGACTCAAACCACTGCATGGGTTCCCGATCCCACTGAATTAAATAAATACCATGCTCCTTCAGCTTCTCCGCCATTGCCAGCCAGCGGTTCGGATCCTCCATGTAGACAGCCAATTCTTCTGGGTCTGACGGAAATCCGTATCGCTCCATAATGTCCTTGCGATAGAAGGTGACAAGCGGCGAAGTTGTAATTGGGAGAGCGATAAGACGCTTATTGTCAAAGGATAGTCCAGTATCCCATAAGTCAGGAGAAATATCCGGCTTCAGCGTGCTCGCGAGAAAAGGCGCGGCATTTAAGTCCATCAACCCTTGTATCCCCGTAAATTCCCCTAGAAATTCATGGCCTACCTCCATAACATCCGGAGCATCCCCCTGCTCCAAGGCATCCAAATAAGCATCAACATGGTCTTCATAAGAGAAACGCTTTACATTTACCTTCACGCCTGGATGCTCGATTTCGAATTTCTTGGCATAGTCTACATACTGTTGTTCGAAGCACCACACGGTTATGGCGGAAGGCGGCTTAGACTCTACGACTCGCTCATCGTCCTGCAATTGCGGTGGGATCGTGGTCTCATCACATCCGGTTGAAGAAAATATCATGATGATCATCATTGCGAATACAATTAATCTTCGAAATGGCAAGCCCTTCCCTTTCACAAATTAACCTCCATATGCTGCAATTGAATTGCTTCTTAGCTTGCTTGAAAAGTCAGGGAACCTAGCAGCGAATTCATCGGCTGCCAGCGGTGGACTAATATAATAGCCTTGGAACTGCCTACAACCAAGTGTGAGCAACTGTTGAAGCTCCTGAGGTGTTTCAACCCCTTCAGCTGTCACTTTAAGATTCATGCTGTCTCCCATTTGGATCACCGCTTGAACAATCGCAGTGTTCACTTTATCCGCGAACAAATGCCGCACAAAAGAACGGTCAATTTTAAGCACATGAGCAGGCAAAGTCTTTAGGCGGTGCAGCGAGGAATAGCCCGTTCCAAAATCATCGATCGCTACTTGAACTCCTCGTTTCTTAAGATTGTGCAATACCTCGTTGACCTGCTCGGTGGATTTGTTAACGTATCCTTCCGTTATCTCCAAAATCAAATCACTCGGATTAAACTCACACTCGCGAATAATTCGATCAATTGTCGCGACGAAGTCATTCGTAAGCAATTGCCTTAACGAGACATTCACAGACAGCTGGAAGGCAGGCATCCCTGCATCAGCCCACATCCGGTATTGCATGCATGCAGATCGAAGTACCCATTCCCCAATAGGAACGATTAGTCCAGTCTCTTCCGCGACCGGAATGAACTGTGTCGGCGATATAAACCCTTCATCACCAGAAAGCCAGCGAAGCAGCACCTCTGCGGCTGTGACTTTCCCTGATGCATCTACGATCGGTTGATAGTGAAGCAGCAGCTCTCTACGTTCTAACGCTTTGTACAAACGTGTCTCCATAAACATGCGCTCAGGCTGCAAAGTCGGCTGTAGTTCATCGTAGAAGACCACTGAATGGCCACCTCTGTCCTTGGCAGTGTACATAGCTGTATCTGCTTGCTTGAGCAGATCCGTATATACATATCCGTTATCCGGATATAAGGATACGCCGATGCTGGCGGAGACAAATAGTTCATGAGCCTGTACAAGGAAGCTCTCTCTCAGCCGCTGCAAAATCCGCTTAGCAACCGCGCTCACTTCCTCCCTGGAGCTGTCTTCGAGCATAATGATGAACTCATCCCCGCCATATCGAGAGCTCAAATGCCGACCGGACAGTTTTGATAGACAATCCGACAAGCGCTGCGCAACTTGTACAAGGAGCATATCTCCTACATTGTGGCCGAGTGAATCATTGATATGCTTGAACCGATCTATATCTATGAACAGTAACGCCAATGAACTAACCTTGTTATCCGCGTCTTCCAGCGCCCGCTCTACATTCATCGTAAAGTAATGCCGATTGGGAAGCTGGGTCAGCGTATCATAATAAGCAATATGCTGGAGCTTCTCTTCCGACAGCTCTAGCATTTTCGTCTGGTCAAGCAGCTTCTCATTCATGCGCAGCATTTCCTTGAATACTTCCGTTAACCGATCACTCATTGCCCGGAAATTGATTGCAAGTAAACGAATCTCTCCGATTCGAATGCAAGGCCATTTGACAGTCTTGTCCTTCAACAATTTATGGTGCATTCCCGCGGTCGCCTCCTCCAAATCACGAAGAGAGCGAACAATGAAGCGGCTTACCGCAAGTGATACCCCGGTAGCCAACAAGCAGACCATGAACAACATCAGGAACTTGCGCAAATAGACGTCAATCGTCGTTTGTAGAAAATAGGAAATTGGAATAAAGCCAACAACCTTAGCGATCGGATGATCGGTCAGCTTGTCCTCCAAAACATAATAACCGTCATTCCACCTTCTTGTTCCATAATCATAATTTCTGTCAGGGGGCAGAATACGGGAAAAAGAGGACTTTACCCCGTAAGCATCCTTCCGAATTTGTGAATGATGAGCGGCCATGCGAACAGGTGATTTATTAGGTACAGTATCTTCCATGTACACTGCATTGCTTTCGAACCACACCTCATCACTCGATGCGACCAATTGGCCCTTATGATTGAATGCAGCCAACTTCAATAAGCCATTCTGGGAATGGAGCTTTAAATTATCGTGAAGCTTCCCTGTCTCCATAATCGATCCGAGATTGAGCCCTTGGCGCTGTTTTCTGTCCATCTCCAGAAGTGCGTCTGTAATTTGAGCGGTTTGCAATTCAATTCTGGCTAAAGAATCCCGCTCGATGTCCTGCTGCATATCGCGACTATCAATCAGCATATTCAGCAGAAACGGAATGAACACGATTGCGACGGAGAGATGCATCAGAAGCTGATTGAGATATACGGACTTCGTTCGCAGATCAGGCAGCAGCCGTTTCCATGGCATATAGGTAACGACCACATCAGCAATCAGAGCATTCAATAGTCCGCTCATTGCGAACATAAAATATTGAAGTAGTGCTTCTGCATTGTACTCGTTGGTCTGCAGACAAAATAAAACCGCTGCAAGAGGGGCTCCGATTCCGAACCAGAACAGACTGTCCCAGAGAAGCAGGAACCCCCTTTTCCGTTCATACATATATCCAACCAATATCATTTCCAATCCAATAAGCAGCAATATAAACGAACCGTAGCCTGAAAAATAATATCCCAGTCCAATTATTAGCGCCATAATTGCCGCCCAGTGCGAACCATACAGAACAAGCATAATGAGCAGAGTGGCCCCGCACAGCATGAACTCTGCACCGTATGAAAATTCGAGTCCAATTACAGAGAACACTGCAGTGAGAACGGTCAGTATCACGAACAGCATACTTGTACGCAGCGAAGCCAATGGGTGTAACGTACGTGACATGGCAGAGTGACTCCTTTACAGATGGAAGCAGTACATTTCTCTTATTTCGAAATACTTCGACACAAATCCAAAATTTCCTACTTTTGTGCAGGATAATGTAGAGTGATTTATTTGCAAGAGAAACAATTCCCCATAAGAAAAAGGCCGCCCTTCCAAGCAGTTTCTACTGCTGGAAAAACGACCTGATTATTTAGTGTTTTAGGTTAAGTTACGTAAAGAAGTATCATTGCATTTGTCCTTAATGAGATGGAGATGCTTCATCCTGACTGGATGATTTCCCGGAATTTGTCGACTTAGGCATGAACAACATACTTACTAAGCATGCGACCGCGATAATAGCCATTATCAGGAAGACCTGCCCTAGCCCTGACTCCAGGAAAGAGCGCAGTGTACCCATTAAATCAGGCGACAGCGAGCTTGCACTTTCTGGATTCAACAGCTTGCTCAGATCCTCATTCGAGACACGCGAGGATACGTCAGGCCCCGCATCCGATACCATCGATGCAATGCTCGCATTTAAGAATGTCCCGAACGCGGCAATGCCAAGCATCTGCCCCAACGACCGTACGAACGTGTTCAATGCTGTTGAAGCGCCTCTCATGCTCCAATCGACAGAAGACTGGACAATGACGGTAAATACCGTGAACGACAGGCCGAAGCCTAGGCCTGACAATGACATAATGATTACGATCAAAATAAGCGGGGTTGTATCCGAAATCGTCGACAGCCATATGGAAGCGATCACGATCAATATCATCCCTAGCGTCGATGTCACGCGTGCCCCTATCTTAATCAGCATACGGCCGCCTACAATTGATCCAATCAGCCAGCCAATTGACATTGGGGTCAGTGACAGGCCTGAACTGGAGGCATTTTGCCCTAGCACACCTTGTGTCCAGAGCGGCATATAGGAGCTGATCCCCATCACGATCGCACTTGCGAGGAAGCTGACAAGGTTTGACACCCCGATGTCGCGAATCCGGAACAACTTGAGCGGCACCATCGGTTCCTTTGCCTTCACTTCGATCCGGAAGAAGAGAACAAGGAACACAGCCGCAGTCCCAAACAGTGCGAACATCCATGGAGAATTCCACGCGATCCCCTGTCCGCCTGTAATAATCGCAAACAAGAATGCGGTCATCCCGATGGAGAATGTCGCTGCCCCCGCATAGTCGACAGGCTTGTCCTTGCGCTCCACCTTCTCATGGAAGCACACTATGATCATCCATACCGACACGATGCCGAACGGCACATTGAAGTAGAATATCCAGTGCCATGATAATGAATCGACGAAGAACCCGCCGACTAACGGCCCGACCAACCCAGCAATTCCCCAAATGGAGCTGAATAAGCCTTGAATCTTGGCCCGTTCCTCGTATGTGTAAATATCCGCTACCATCGTGAAGGTAACAGGCATTACAGCGCCTGCTCCGATTCCTTGAAGAGCACGGAATATAATCATCTGCGTCATGGTACCCGATAGACCGCACAACATCGATCCTCCTACAAACAGAGCGGAGCCGATAATAAATATGTTCTTACGGCCATATAAATCAGCCATCTTCCCAAACAATGGCGTTGAGATTGCCGTAGTAAGCAAATAAGCAGCATATACCCAGCTAATCAAGGATAATCCGCCTAAATCCGCAACAATCTTCGGCATTGCTGTACTTACTACTGTTACTTCGATTGCCGCCAGAAAGGTCGACAATAGTAGTGCAAGTGTGACAAGCTTGCGGCTTCGTCCAGCTTGCATAGAAGCCTCGTTCCCCATAAATACCCTTCCTTCGTTCCTCAATCTCGTACAGCTTCCGCAGCTCATGATTCACTATAGATTGATGTGCAGTGAGCCCCGATCCATATTAGCATGCATCAATCGTGGGTGCTCTACCTCTTCCCACATGCGATCATGTGTGGCAACAATCAACGCGCGTCCCTGTTCCGCTTGGCGTAGACACCAGTCGCGAACGAAGGCTGCATGTACCGCATCCAAGGAGGCTGTCGGCTCGTCCAGCAGAATGACTTCAGGTTCATGCGCGGAAGCAATTGCTAGACTGAGCAGCCGCTTCAATCCAGTTGGCATATCATGCGGATGCAGATGCTTCACTTCCCATAGACAATATTGCTGCAAGCGATACTCCACTTCCCGTTCCACCTGTTCATGCGTGTAGACAGCTTGGCCTTCCCAAGACTGTCCTTCTATGCGCAATCGCCCGCATTGATTCGCTGCATGGAGAGCATCTCGCAGTTCCTCTTGCACGGACGCTGCAAAGAAGCCCGATTCGGGCTGCTGTGCTGTGAATCCAATAAGTCTTGCCACTTCACAGGATCGAAGCTTCTGCCCCAATTGGCCTGCAATCCACCATTCCCCTTCCATGCTGCCGGAGCGCTTCGACAAGCCACCAGTTATAAGGCGGAACAAGGTTGACTTCCCCGACCCGTTCTTGCCCGTCAGCAGCATACATCGTCCTGCCTTAAGCTGGAAGGTAACGTTATGAAGCGCGTCCTCTGTCTGCTGACGCTTCTGATCACGACGAGCAATAGGATGATACCGATAGCTCACCTTCGATAAGTGCAGAATGACTTCTTCTTCGAGAATTCTACTACACTCGCCCCCTGCACACTCTGCTCGTACAGCAGCATCGTCTCCAGCACTTCCCTGTTTTACAGTGGCTGGCACTTGCATGGACATAACAGTTGTCTCAGCGTTCCCTTCCCACTTCGGAGGCATAATGCCTGCCTCATAACAGAGCTCCAAGCAGCGCAGATCGTCCTTCGGACGGGATAGACCGTTCAAACCACCCCTTGCGGGATATACAGGCATCTTTCCATCATACACCATCCTCCCATTATGCAACAGAAGAAGCTGTGCATCTTGTATCCAGCCATGCTGCCACTCGTCTGAAAGCTCGTCTAGGCGCGATGCGGCTAATACTATCGTCCTACCCAGACTATGCCAAGCTTGAAGCTGCTCTAACAGACGGCGTCGAGATTCCTTATCCATCTGACTCCACGCGTCATCAATAAGCAGCACATCCGGCTCCATCGTCAATACAGAAGCAACAGCTGTACGTTGCTGTTCGCCTCCTGACAACTGCTGAACCTGACGCAAGCGCAGTTGACGCAAATCAGCCTTATCAAGCTGCTCTTCTACTCTATTATGGATGACCTCTCGCGGCAGGCCAAGATTCTCGGGTGCGAAGGCTAACTCATCCTCAACCGTACCAATCACAAACTGCTCCTTGGCCTCCTGCAGGATGAAGCCCCTGATTGGCGCCTGTCCATCCTTCACCTTGCCGCAGCTCAATTCACCTTGCTGCTGGCCTTCATGCGACTGCATTGCACCGGCCATCAGCTTGAGGAGCGTTGTCTTGCCGCTCCCATTTCCCCCTGCCAGCAGCACAACAGATCCAGACTTGATACAGAAGCTGCATGGCTGCAATACTGGTTCAGACTCGCCAAAATAAGTAAAGGCCACACGCTCAGCGCGCATGACCTCCTTAGATTGTAGGATTCTCATATTAAACTGGCCCCCTACCATACTACTGCCCGCGTGACTCTCTTCCTAGTGCGAATGGGCGCATTGCTCTTGTAGAAGCAATCCGATCCCCAATCATCTTGGTTAGAGCACCGCACAGCAGCATCCCGCTTATACAGCGGATAATTAAGGTTGCAATAAGTACCCACATCTCATAGTGGATATAACCGAACATAAAGGCCGAAACCACAAACCACAGCGGTACTGCTGCTGTACCTACGAACAGCATGATGAACCAATTGTATTGACGGTAACGGAATACATAAAACAACGGTTCAATCACAACCGCATAGCATAATGCCGCAGCAATACAAGACCAAGCCCCATATGCGCTTCCCATTAAGATTTGTACACAAGCGCCAAGCGAATATGTTACCAACGCTGCCCCTGGCTTACGGATAACATATATCGCAAGCAGACCATATATCATGTACAAGCCGACGATCGTTGATGTTAGCATTGGTCCACCAACAGAGTGCAGCAGCTTATTTACCCAAGATAACCCGGTCGTCATTACACCATTTGCAGCTGCAAGCAGTGCCATCAGCACCCAGTCCGCTAGTGTAAGGGAACGGAGCGAGAAACGAGATTCGTTCATTGTAGTTGTTCCATTTCCCATTCTCATAGATGACTCATCCCCAATTCTTCTACTTATGTAACGTTGTGATACCGGCATATGTTAACCCACAACAGATAAACTACCATTAACGTTACAAGGGATGGCATGGAAATGCAAGTCAAATCTATCAATATTGTGTACGTTTTTATTAACCCAAAAGAATTGTCGCAATCATAGCTCCTACAGTCGCAGTCGCAAAGCTGATCCCAAGCGCAGTAAAACGCAAAGTTCTCCATGACGTTCGAGCAAGGCTTGCCCCGAATTGTTTTACTTCCATTGCTGTCGCTACATTTTGAACGCGGCGCATCGCACTGGACGTAACCGCAGCGACGTATTGCCCCGCTAGACGCATTCGCTCACCAATCCCCTGCGGCGCGGTAAGCTGACGCATCCGCTGTGCCTCACGAATATTGCGTGCTTCTTCAGCGAGAAGAGGGACGAATCGCAGCGCGATGGCAACGGCGAACGCGAAGCGATTCGGCAGCCTTAGATGATGGGACAACGCCGTGACAACATCTCGCGGCTCTGTAGTCGTAGCGTATAGCAATGACGACAGGAACAGCGTCAATGCACGCAGCGTCAGCGTGAGTGAAGTATGGCACGCTTCCTCGGTCAGATTCAATCCGAGAACCGTAAGCCGAATCTTGGTACCCGGCAGGACTAGGCACTGGAATAGAAAGAGCGGCAGAGCGAAGCCAAGCAGCAGAATGAGCACCGTTCTCCATCGCGCACCTGACCACCCCGCGCCTGTCACTCCGATGATAAGCAGGGATAAGAACCAGCCAAGCTGCCAATTCAGCTTCATGCTAATCATAACGGCAAGACCGGTGCCGAACAGCCATATCCCCTTCGTGATCGGATCAATTCTGTTCAGCCACGCTTGCATGTTCGTTCATCCCCTTCTGACTCGCAAGTGTGCTCCAGCAAGGTTAGAATACGCTTGGCCGCCTGTTCAATTGGATCGTCCGGCATCGAGCAGAGGAACAATGCCATTGCTCTCGCATTTACCGTTTTTCCGCTTCCCCTTAATATCTCTGACTCTAGAGCTGTGTACGCTTGCTCCGCTTCCTCACGCTGCTTCAAGCTGAACGGCGCACTCATCACTGCATCCTTCAGCAGCCACACTTGATCCAGCAATTGCTGCTGCGAGTTGGACATGCTTACGTGTCCGGAACGCATAAAATCATTCATAAGCGCCATGGTAAGTACAGGCTCGGCATGCTTGCGAACAAGTGACTCCGCAGTCGCATCTAGAACATTTACAATAAAGATGCACACCTGATCAAAGTCCACATTTTTCCGGTCAAATGTCGCATAACTCATGAACTCAATGGTCATACCACTAATAATTGTCGCTAAGTCCATCCAATAAGGCTCCGCTTCCTGACCGTAAACTTCAGCAACTACTTGGCGGAAGGTAAAGAAGCGCTTTGCACGGAAATCGAAAACCATATCCCGAATTTCCCGCTTCTTATATAGGTGTGCTTCCTTGCGCTGCAGGGTAAGGAACAACTTGAATCTGCCGAACTGCTCCAGAGAAATGTGAATGAGCTTGTTCAGCTTCTGGCGAGCTGGCAAATTGTCAGCGAGTGTATCCCGCGCTAATTCATACATCATCTGGTGATAATGGTCGAATATTGTGAACAATATTTCTTCCTTCGAACGAAAGAAGGAATAGACTGAGCCCTTGGCAATTCCGATACGTTCTGCAATTTCTTGAATCGAGGTTTCATGATAACCCTTTTCAGCGAACAGCGAGAGCGCTGTTTCCATGATGAGACGTTTTTTCTCTTCCATGTTCCGTCCTCCGTATGTCATGACTTTCGGTTCAGCCCTTTTTGACCGCCTAGTCAGCATCGTTTGTTACGTTATTCCTACCATACCACAAACATAATATTATGAAAAATATTTTAGTTCCAAAACAATTGACTTCGCGGTCAATCGGGATTATAGTATCAACATGCTATTTTTTGACCCGAAGGTCAGTCGTTCACACAACATATAAACGAGCATGAAAGAAAGGTGATTAATAAATGGCCACAGTGAAAGACCATACGGCATCTCGCCGCAATATGGTACTATTCGGTCTGATTATGGGGATGTTCTTCAGTTCCCTGGAACAGACGATCGTCGGCACGGCCATGCCAACGATAATTAAGGATCTCAATGGGTTCGCCATCTTCGCTTGGGTAACAACCGCTTATATGATCTGCTCTACAGCAGTCATCCCGCTTGCCGGGAAATTAGCGGATTTGTTCGGAAGCCGATTCATCTACCTGACTGGTTGGCTTATCTTCGTTGTTGGTTCAGGCTTATGCGCAACGGCAGTGAATATGGAGCAGTTAATTATTTATCGGGCGATCCAAGGTATCGGCGGCGGTATGCTGATGCCGATGTCCCAGACGATTATTGGTATGATGTTCAGTCCGCAGGAACGCGCCAAGTGGCAAGGGGTATTCGGGGCCATCTTCGGTCTTAGTTCCGTCATCGGTCCGTTCTTTGGCGGATTTATTGTTGATAATATCAGCTGGCACTGGATTTTCCTTATTAATGTTCCGTTCGGTTTATTGTCAACGATCTTAATCTTTATTGGCATGAAATCAATTGATGAGCCTCGAGACAAGAGCAAAAAAATCTCGATCGACTGGCTCGGAATTTTCACTCTTATCCCGGGTATCGTCTTATTGCTGCTTGGGCTGTCGCTCGACCATAACAAGTATGCATGGGATTCTCCAACAAGCATTCTCGTGTTTGCTGGTGCATTGGTGCTCTTCGTTCTGTTTGTCTTCGTTGAGCGCAGAGCAGCAGAACCAATTATTGATATGTCACTCTTCAAAAGCCGTATCTTCAACGTATCTGTAGCACTCGGCTTCCTCGTTGGTCTTGGCATGTTCGGTGCCATTATGTTCGTGCCAATGTTCATGCAAGGGGTGCTTGGCGTAACACCGACACAAGCAGGCTCTACGATGACACCAATGATGATTGCCTTGATTATTGCAAGCATCTTGGCTGGACAGCTGGTTCTGCGCATGCGTTATCGTGCGGTTATGACGATGGGCATGATCATTACGTCCATCGGTTTCTGGCTCATGAGTACAATGGGTGTCAGCACTTCAACTTGGATAGCTTATTCGTTCATGGTTGTACTTGGCTTTGGTATCGGTATGGTTATGCCAATTATTACGCTGGTTGTACAGAATGCATTTCCACGCGAAAAGCTGGGTACAGTCACTTCCGCTACGACGTTCTTCCGTTCTATCGGATCGACGATCGGGGCAACCTTGTTCAACGTTATTATGAACAGCGTCATTGCAACAAATATTGCGAATGCAACTGCTAGTGCTGATCCAGGAACGCAAGCCGTTCTGAGCAAGACCGGTACAGATTCCAATACGCTGTATCAGTTGCTGATTAACAGCGATTTGCTGAAACAGCTTCCTGAGGACTTGAAAGTGAACGTGTTAAATACGATCAAGGATGCTTGGTCTGCTTCCTTCTCCACTGTCTTCTTGACAGGTCTCGGCTTCATCGTGGTCGGTATCTTCGTTGCATTGCTTATCGGCAACGGACGTATCTCCCGTGAGGCGATGCAGAAGCGCAAGCCAGGCGAGAGCTCTGACGATACAATGACACAGCCACAAGCTTCTTCGAAATAATTTTCGCCAACATGCGAAATAGATGAAAAGATGAAAAGCAGCAAGCCTTTCCCATCACGGGAATCAGCTTGCTGCTTTTTTTAGCATTTTGATACAACGTTTGTTGCCATATGCAGATTAGTTATACATAGGGTTCGCAAGTATAATGCCCTTCCCATTTAACTTGAACGCAAAAAAGCAACCCCTGCTTAACAGGAGCTGCTTATCTAAATCCACTATTTTATTGCTGTTTCATGTATGTGCGGTGCCAGAGGGCGAACACATGCAATGTCCAAATCTTGCGGGAGTAGTCTCCTTGTCCATTCTTGTGACGGCGGAACATATCTTCAACAGCCGTCAAATTGACGAGGTGGTCAATACCGCTTGCGGACAACTCTTCCCACATGATGTTTGCACGTTCCGTGCGCAGCCAGTCGCGCATTGGTACCGGGAAGCCAAGCTTCGGACGGTTCAATACCGAATCTGGGATAATGCCCTGCATCGCTTTGCGAAGCGCATATTTCGTCGTACCGTCAGCAATGCGGTAATGGGCTGGGATGCTGCGGGCCACGTCGAATACTTTGCGATCCAAGAACGGAACGCGCAGTTCGAGCGAGTGCGCCATCGTCAGCTTATCCGCCTTCATCAGGATATCGCCAGGCATCCACAGGTTCATATCGATATATTGCATCCGGGATACAGGATCCAGGTGACGTGTACGGTCATAATAAGTACGGGCGATATCAAACGGCTTCGTGAAGTCAGCAATCTCAGACTGTGTCGCACGCAGCAGTTCTACCTTCGCATCATCTGTCATAATGTTCGCGTTGCCGAGGAAGCGTTCTTCAAGCGGCGTCGTTCCACGAAGCAAGTAGTTCTTGCCATAGAAGTTGAACGGAACGGACTGCACCATCTTGTGCATCGCACGCTGCATGCCTTCAGGCATCCATGACAGATAACGAAGGGAATGCGGTTCGCGATATATGCGGTATCCACCGAACAATTCATCCGCGCCCTCACCTGACAATACGACTGTAACATGCTCTTTCGCTAAGCGAGCAACCTCATACAAAGCAATCGCGGATGGATCCGCTACTGGCTCGTCCAAATGCCAAATTGCCCGAGGCACTGCGTCGAAGTACATCTCCTGTGTAATCATGCGATCATAATGCTCCGTATCCAGCTGTCTAGCTGTATCCCGAGCAATTATCGTCTCATTGTTCGCACCTTCGAAGCCCACACTAAATGTCTTGATCGGCTCCATCGAACGCATCAAAGTAGATGTAATCGTCGAGTCAATCCCACTGGAGAGGAAGCAGCCGCGTTCCACTTCACTATGAAGATGGTGTTCTACGGAATCGCGCATAACATCGCGAATTTCCTCGATAATTTGTGTCAATGGACGATCCACAGGCTCGAACATTGGATCCCAATACTTCTCGATGATCGGCTTCCCGCCGAACGGGATCGTGATAGAGTGCGCAGGTGGCAGCTTATGAATCCCTTGATACATTGTGTTCGGATCAGGTACGTATTGGAATGTTAAATAATTATAGAAGCTGTTCATGTTCACTTGGCGCTGAACACCAGGAACCGCCAGCAAGCTTTTAATTTCCGAACCAAAGACGAACATCTCGTCATTTTGATAATAATATACAGGCTTAATCCCAAAATGGTCACGCGCAATAAACAGCTCCTGCTTGTTGCGATCCCAGATAGCGAAGCCAAACATACCGCGAAGATGATGTACACACTTCGAACCATGCTCTTCGTACAGATGAATAATTACCTCTGTATCCGTATGTGTCTTGAATTGGTGCCCGCGATGGATCAAATCTTCACGCAGCTCTTGATAATTGTATATCTCCCCGTTGAAAATAATCCAAATTGAATCATCCTCGTTGCTGAGCGGCTGCGCTCCAACTGCGACGTCGATAATGGACAGACGGCGGAAGCCTAGTCCAACACGATCGCCAATCCACAGCTTCGCGTCATTCGGTCCGCGATGGTGGATCAAGTCCATCATCGAGCGTACTACTTGTTCAGAAGGTTGTTGATCATGAAAATGATATATACCAGCAATGCCACACATAATTGTTCCAAATCCTTTCGCTCGTTGCATATGGCGTAGAACGTACTCAGTTCCCGCTCAGAACAAGGCAACACCCCGCAGAGGCGGGGCTTGTCTATGCAATCATTATAAACGTTTTTGACGAAATGTGACACAGGCTTGCAGCTAAATCAGCGGCATTTCTGTGTGTAATGTTCATGAAAGTACGAATAATCAGCCTGCAGCCATTTGTTTTGCCGCATTGTTCAAGCTTTCTTATGTATATAATTCCGCTTCGGAATGTTATTCGACCCTCGAGTTCGTTCTTTCTCTTACCCCGTTCCATTGTAACGGACAATGGCTCCGAAATCCAATCCATCCTGCTCCTGCAATTCATACCACTTCACATACAGGTATATATGGTCATAGTCTATATTGATAAGCCCATTACCCGTTCAGGCATGACACGAATCTTTCCTTAGCTATTAGGTCGATGCTTCAGTACTGGAAGCATTACTTGCAACGGTTGCTTGGAGTCCGGTTAAATCGACATCAATCTGCACATCCTAATCCGTATCCGCGGACAACATGCTTGACTAATGTATACGTGATTGGAGGTCTGACAGCAATGCTGACACCGATTGCATTTGGCATTATTATCTTTTTGTTACTGTCTGCTTGGCTCATTCCCCATTATGCTGTTCACTATATGACGCGCTCCAAATGTTCCACCTACGAGCGTTGTCTGGAGATGCTTGAACAGCAAGGGGTCTTTACTCGTGAACAATTTGAAGCTTGCCGCAAAGAAGAAGTCACTATCCGAAGCCATGATGGCATTAAGCTGCATGGCTATTATATGGAGAAATTTCCGAATTCACGCCGGATTGCGCTAATTGTTCACGGCTATACAGGAGCTCTTCCTTGGTCAGCTCAATTTATGGATATGTTCACCGAGCAAGGCTTTAATGTACTACTTATTGATCAGCGCAGGCATGGTCAGAGTGAAGGCAAGTACACAACCTTTGGCTACAAAGAAAAATACGATGTGCAAATGTGGGTGGACTGGATTGTTGAACGGAAGGGGAAGGATTGCATCATTGGATTGCATGGTCAATCACTTGGTGGGGGAACCGTGCTCGAATACGCAGCAATCCGCAGGCCACAGGTTCAATTCATTGTGGCTGACTGCCCTTACTCAGATTTGACACAGCTCATTCATTATCAAGTAACGAAGCTGAATCAAATGCCTGCATGGCCTACTATGGCACTCATTAATCGATTGCTTCTGAGCAAGGCAGGATTCCGCATGGAGCAAGTAAGTCCATTACGAATTATGAAGACGTGCCCCCTTCCCGTCTTATTCATTCATGGCAAGGAGGATCGTTTCGTGCCGACATGGATGAGTGAGCAACTGCATGAAGCGAAGCATGATACATCTTCCTTGATCCTCATTGAGGGAGCCGGCCATGGTACCGCTTATTCCGTCGATCAAGAACGCTACCGGCAAGGAGTAACAACGTTCATACAGACAACTGTTGGATCTCCAAATCATGAAGAAGTGGCAGAACCATTGTCCGATGCAGTTCAAGATACAGTCGAAGTGGTAGAAGAACCTAGTTCCGTACTGGAACCCGGAATCGATCTCATTCCTGATCTCGTTCCTGCTGAAGCCGACAACATGCTTCCGGTCATTTGATTAACTTTGATCGACTTAGGCCGTAATTAACCTTATTCACACACTGCACAACATGTTGTGCTGTTCGAATGGCAATTATTTTTTATCAACCTTGTTGTGAAGCAAAATAAGTGAGCAGCCCTTCTCGGAAGAAGAAAGGCTGCTCTGTATTTCCGACAATCTACATATGGCATTATAAGGACGGAACCGCTTCAAAAATAAGCTTGTCCCCCGGTGTGTGCAGCTCAAATACGACAATTTGGTTTTCTCCTTGGCGGAGTATTGGTGCTGGAACATAGAGTGTCTGCTGCGGACCAACTTCCCAGTAACGTCCAAGATTGAAGCCATTTACGAACACTACGCCCTTCTTCCATCCATCCAAGCGAAGAAATGTATCCTGCGGCTGCTCTTGAATCGATAGCGTAGCCTCGTAGAATGCCGGCTGCTCTCCCTCCAGCCCAGAATCAGCTGTTTTGAATTGCAAGCCACTCAGAGTCTCCAGCTCCAAACTGCGCACTTCCCAATGGAACAGAAATTGCCCATTCAATCGAACGCCATGCGTAATCCCTTTGCGATCATACAGCTCTGATCCATAGTTGACACGCCCCATATTTTCTACAAAAATATCAAGCCGCGCTCCACCCTCTGGAATCGTCACCGCCAGCTTCTGGGGATCCCAGCGCTCCACTATGCCGATTAGCTTCTGATCCAAGAATACATGAGCACGATCGTGAACATCCTGAATCGTAAGCGTGCATTCTGTGCGTGGACCAGACACTTGAGTGGAGTACAAGATAAAGCCATTATTCTGATCATACATTTCCATTGGCTCCGGGCATATACTCATCTTCACATCCGTCATAGACGCAAGCGTATCGAACAGCTTCACAGCTCGGTTCACTGAGATTTCACCGTACGCTGTCTTAGGCATATTCTCAGGCAGGTCACCTTCAGGCAGCGATACATACTTACCGATTACCTCTCGGAATAACCGATACTTCGGTGTAATATCTCCTGCTTCACTAATCGCACTATCATAGTCATAGCTGGTTACCGTTGGCTCGAAGCGTCCCCCGTGATTAGCTCCACTGCCAAATCCGAAGTTCGTACCCCCATGCAGCATATAGAAGTTCACCGATGCGCCCATTCCCAGCATCTCATCCAGCACCTGCGCTGCATCTTCTGCGCTGCGCGTATGATGCTCTTCGAACCAGTGATCGAACCAACCGTTCCAATACTCCATACACATAAGCGGCGCATCTGACTGATACTGTTTCAGCTTGTCAAACGCTTCCTTCGGTCTCGAACCAAAGTTGACGGTCGCGAGCACGCCATCGGCCATCCCACCCTGCAGCATATCATCACCAGGACCATCTGAAGTGAATAATAGGACATCGATGCCACGTTCTACCAACATGCCGCGCAAAGCTTGCAAGTAAGCCTGATCATTGCCATAGCTGCCATACTCGTTTTCAATTTGCACGGCAATAATTGGCCCCCCTGCTGTCGCAAGCAACGGCTTCAATTGCGGGAGAAGGGCATCATAGTATGCGGATACCTTCTCTAGGAATCTAGGATCACTGCAGCGCAGCCGCATATCTTCCTTCAGCAGCCAAGCCGGCAGCCCCCCGAACTCCCATTCCGCACATATGTAAGGGCTTGGGCGCACAATAACGTACAGACCTTCGCGCTCTGCAATGCGGACAAACTCCGCAATGTCAGCCATTCCTTTGAAGTTGAACTGACCTTCTCGCGGCTCATGCACGTTCCAAGCAATATATGTCTCTACGCAGTTGCAGCCCATCGCTTTCACCTTGCGAAGCCGATCTGTCCAGTATTCAGGCACAATGCGGAAATAATGAACAGCACCAGAAATAAGCAGTGTAGGCTTGCCTTGAAGCATAAATTGCTGACCTTCATATGAAAGCGTTGTCAAGATTTGTTCTCCTCCTGCCTTATACCGTTTATTGTGAAGCACTTATATCTCCATCATATCAATTTCGCCGCAAATGAACATGTATTTTACATACCAGTTTATGAACAAATGTCACAAGAAAAGACTTGCATCCATTTGGCTGATGCAAGTCTACGTTCAATTGACATTAATTAGGTGATTTCCTATTTTAATTCTTAAATGCCGATGTCTGCGCCTGCAAACGAGTCGCTTGATCTCGTAGCACATCAGAGGAGGCAGCCATTTCTTCCATGACAGCTGTCTGTTCTTGTGTCGCACTCGCTACCTGACGAGTGCCTTCCGCCATCTCATTGACAATGGAAGCCATCCTCCGTGTCTGCTCCAGCGTAGTTGCGAAGCGCTCTGTCTGCTGCTCTACTTCACTTGCAATATCATGAACGGCCTTCGAAGCCTGCTTCGTTACATGTGCGATAGCACTCAGGGCATTTGCAGCTTCATCCTTCTTCGCCGCTTCAACACTTACGATGTCGACTTGCTTCGTAATCAAGCGAACAGCCTGCTCCACCTGAGACTGCATCAGAACGATGCGGTCATTAATATTATTCACCGCAGAAGCACTCTGCTCCGCCAGCTTCCGAACTTGGGATGCGATGACGGCAAATCCAGCACCATGCTCTCCTGCTCTAGCCGCTTCAATCGAAGCATTCAGGGCAAGCAAATGCGTCTGATCAGCAATTTCTCGCACCGTAGTCGAAATATCTCCAATCTGTTCCGCCTGCTCGCTGAGCCGCTGTACCGTGTCTATCGAGGCCTGTCCAGATTCAGCCGCCATCAGCATGCCATCAATGATCGACTTCAACATCTCCTCACTGTCTGCAAGCGTTCCAAGCATATCTTGAGTCATACGCTCCGTCTCTTCCGCTCTTTCCTGAACGGCAGCAGCTGAGGCGTGAATCTGTTCCACCGATTCAGCTGCTGAGGCAGTCCACATCGCCTGCTGCTCCGCTCCGCGATTCATCTCGTCAGCCGCGCAGGAGATTTGTTCGATCTGGTGAGCAGCTTGAGTCATGGCACCACTTAATGTTGAAGTATTTTGCGTCGTAATATCAACACTGCTTTTAATTTCCGTAATCATATGCTGCAAATTGCGTACCATTTGGCCAAAAGAAGCAATCAGAACATTGACCTCATCATGGAAATGGTACGACGGTAGGCTCACATTCAACTTTCCCTGCGCCGCCTCGTCTGCCGCCTTCGTCAATTGAATAATCGGCTTCACAATGAGGCGTGCTGCAAGCCAACCTAGCAAGCAGGTCCAGAATATGCCGAGCAGGAAGATGATGCCGTCATACAACAGTTCATTCATTCCCGGTGCTAAGTACGGCTTCAGCACGAAGATGAAAAATCCGCTTGTCGCATAGGTAACGCCCGACACCACCAGCATGCCAACTACCATTTTCATTTGCAATCCGAATTTCATCATTTCCTTCTCCCCCACCTCGTCGACAACCCTACGCCTTATTCCTCTGGCTCGTTTTTGCGTGCGATGATCAGCAGAATCGTGATGAGTAGAAATGCGATAAACGCCAACAACGGAATTGTAATCCAGCCTTCCATATAATCGTAATTACACGGAACCCCAGAGCGGCAAGGAGTTAAGCTTGCCATCCCCGGTACCTTCTGCAGCAAATAATGATAGGTTGATACTGACCCGCCGATAATCGATAGCGGGAGTGTATACCGAACGATACTGCGGTCATTGCGGTATGCAGCAATCCCCAGCACAAGGACGAGCGGATACATGAATATCCGCTGAACCCAACACAATTTGCACGGTTCCCACAACAATAGTTCACTCATATACAAGCTTCCACAAGTTGCAATCAGGGAGATGATCCAAGCAACATATAATGCATAACGCCGGATTACAGACATATATCATTACCTCCTGATTTAAAAGAATAACACTATTAACGAACGAATCACTTACCGCTTGTATACTCGTTGTAGATGCTATTTCGCTTCATTTAATACGTTCTCGATGAACGCTTTCAATTCACTGTAGCTGTCCCATTGACCTGTAAACTCTTTGCCATTCACATACACAGATGGCGTACCTGATACCTTCGCAAGATCCTTTAACTTCAAATCCTGCGCGATAGCGTCTTTGTGCGCCTGCTTCTCAATTGCATCTTCCAACTTCGCTACATCGATGTCTGGCGACACCTGCTTGGCTAAGTCTACGAGCAATGGGGTTGTCACCCAATTGTCTTGCTCTTTGCCCTGCGCATGATAAATTGCCTCATGATAAGGCCAGAATGCTTCCGGCTTCTGACGGAACACTTCCTCTGCTGCATTCGCCGCTAAATAGGAGTTGTCAATGAACGGGTAATTAATGAAGGTGAACTTCACTTTTCCCGTATCGATAAAGTCCTTCTTCAACTGCGGGAACACCGTTTCTTCCCAGTCCTTACATGCAGGGCATTTGTAATCACCGAATTCGACAATTGACACCTTCGCCTCTGTAGAACCAAGTGTCGGCTGTCCAGTCAGATCGAACTGAACGGCAGGTCTGTTCAAGACCTCATCCTGCTTGATCTGCTCCCCTTGCTTGTTCAATACAAATATAAGTCCGAGCAGAACCACAATGGCTACAGGAATCATGAACATGAAGATGCGGTCATTACGCTTTTTATTGCTGCGTGAAGCTGACGTTGGCCGGGATTGTCCAGCAGTGGATGCTGAAGTTGAAGGTCTAGTCTGACCAGGCTGCTTCGCACGTTTGGATTTTGAAGATTTACCCAATCTATTCACCTCTTCTAACTTTTTTTCACCTTCCTTAAATGTAATGGAAAGCCGTCCATTTTTCCATTTCTTTTGTGCAAAATGAAAGATTATTTATCAAAGATTGCCATCACTTAGCAACAACCTGGTCTTTTAATAATTAAAAACTATAAAGTATATAGATATTATATATTTCACCTATATACATCCCATCTGTCATACTAATTGAAGTGGATCAATCCTATCGAAAGTAACAAAAGAGGAGGCGTTGCCTAATGTCAATCGATCATCATTGGAATCCTGTACTGTATGACAGCAAGCTTCAATTCGTATCGCAGTATGGCACAGATGTAGTAGGATGGCTCTCGCCACAGCCAGGAGAGAGAATTCTTGATGTGGGATGCGGGACGGGCGATTTGGCAGCTAACATGGCAGAGGCAGGGGCCAGAGTAGTAGGAATCGACCAATCCGTCAACATGATTGAGCAGGCACGCAACAAATATCCCTCCCTCACCTTCATCCCCATGGATATCACCGCCGAATGCCCCGGACATTACGCAGGATCATTTGATGCCGCATTGTCGAACGCCGCCCTCCACTGGGTAAAGAAGCCTGAAGCAGCCGCACGCCATATCTACACCGCTCTCCGTCCTGGCGGGCGCTTCGTCGCAGAGCTTGGAGGCAAAGGGAATGTGGAAGTTATTGTCCGAGCCATCGAGGAGGTTCTAGAGCAACACTTCAGTATCGATCCGAAGCCGCTTCATCCCTGGTATTATCCGACTATTGGCGAATACAGCACTGTTCTTGAGCAGGCCGGATTTCAAGTCACCTCTGCGATTCACTTCGAACGCCCCACGTTATTGACTGACGGTGAGAACGGTCTGCTCCATTGGCTGCATGCCTTCACGCATGATTTTACTTCATCCTTATCATCGGCGGATATTCCAGACTTTATGGAATTGGTTCAAGCAAAATGCCGACCTGCTCTGTATCATAACGGTGAGTGGACTGGCGATTATAAGCGGCTCCGAATTGTAGCTAGTAAGCCGTCTCAACCAGCTTGAAATCACCCAGCATGTTACAACAACTGAGGGCAAGATAACAACCTCCTTGAATAGCTTGTCAACGTGTACCTGCACGTTATTCAGCTAACGTTCCGTATATAACAAGCTTCCTTCCGAAACAATCAGCGTCGGGGAAGGAAGCTTGCATGCTACGTTATTCTGAATCACGAACTGTGATGATGAGTAGATCCGTGTCCTGCCCCGCTCCTCGCTTGAATTTCAAGCAAAGCATCCAGCTCACTTTGAATTCGTGGGACAACGGACATTTCCGCTCCTGTTAACCAGGCTGCATTATATGGCCCTTCTACTGGACTATGCTCGTAATAGGGTCTGATCGACTGCACATAGTCATACACCGCCATTGGCACCTGATCCCGCTGTACCCAGAGCAGCGGGGCATGTTTGCCCAAATGCGCAAAAGGGGCTTGTGCGATCGCCAGCCACTCATTTCCTTCCTTCACGAAGGAGAAATTGTGGCCTGGCGTGGTTATTCCCCACCCGAACCCCGTTTTCTTGTCCTTATATTGCGCAAAGGCAATTGCCTGCTCGACTGGCGTCGCAGCAGCAATCCGCTCTACCCTTCCGAACACTGCAAGTTCATCGGTCACTTCCCGTGGAATAATGTTCTCCGAGCCAAGAATATACATAACCGCCTTCTTGCGGCGCTTGGCAAGCGCATCAGCCGTAGCCTGTGGAATTCCCTGCTTATTCACATACAAGACAGGCTCCTGCATATGTGCAATCCAATTGACCGCAGGCAGTGCATAAGCTGGTTCATCTGAGGAGACGATTATTACCGACATCGGCCGCTCCTTGCTCACTCTAGCATAATAATCATCAATCGCTGCCGCCACTTCTGCCGGCTTACCCCCAGCAATAACGTCCATCTTGAATCCGAGCTTCTTGACTTCATTTATAACTGCCCCATCTACCTTGCCTACAACGATAACTTGAACCCCTTTATTATCAGGAGCTCCCTTAGGCTTCAAGCGCTGCAATTCTGCTCGTGTCTCCTCTGGCAATCGATCTGTCTTGATATAGAGAAGAGGGCCATTGTTAGGGAAATGAATCAAATCAGCCGCAGCCATCGCAGTCGCCCACTGCTCATCAGGCACAAGCACGACGCCATTCGGTCGCTGCTCATCGATGTGCCCAGGCCATACTGTGCGAGATATGGTGACAGCTGCCTTCACATGATCATCTGTATTGATTCGGGTCATATTTTTCGTTGCGATCCAAGGGGAATGCACTGCCTGTTCACTAACCAATGGCTCTCCAGCATAAAACGCTGCTTCCCCCGAGGAGACGGTCATCGTAGATCCACATCCTGCTAGCAGCAAGCATGAGAATAGTACTCCCCAGCATATCGCTCGCATGACATATTTTCGATTTCCCATGCTCCCATTCTGCGCAGCCATCGCAGCATCCCTATTCTGTCTTGTATCCCTGTTATTCATCTGCCGTGCTGGCATCCATGCCTCATTCATGAACATATACCTCCAGTTGCTCCATCCATATCTTGTAAGGATGCCCGACTGATCCCATTCTTACTCTAGAAATGCTTCTGCTTCCGTGTTCCGTATCAGCAGTGCAAAAATCGAGGTTGATGCGATACAATAGCTTCAATATAATTACCGCCTTAGCACGAATAACTATTATGGACATAGGGCGTAAAAATGGAGGGGTATTGTTGTGAATAAAGGGTTGATTCGAAATCAGTCATTGCCTAACGGGCTCCGCGTCGTTCGCGCACTTCCATCTGACACGGAAGCCGTGATGGCGTTGCTGCATAATACTGCACGATGGCTTCACGAACAAGGCTCTACGCAATGGAATCCATTGCTTGAGGGACAAGACTCTCACCAGACTGCAAACGCAATTTTGAACGGCGATGTCTTCCTGTTCAAACAGGAAGAGCAGCTTGCTGGTATGGTGATGCTGTTAACAACGCCAAGTCCTTGGGATCGTACGCTGTGGGGGGATGATTCATTGGAGGATGCTGTATATGTGCACCGACTGGCTGTGAACCGCCATTATGCGGGTCAAGGGATCGGACGTGACATATTGGCCTGGGTCGAGAGCGGTATTGATTTCCCAGACAAGTACAACATCCGGCTCGACTGCCTTGCTGGTGTTGCCGCACTGGAATCATTCTATCGAGGGGCAGGCTTTGTGTACCAAGGAAGAACCGACAACAACTATCTTCTATTTGAGAAAAATTTCGCCTCACGCGCATCCAGAAGCTTGTAAGAGAGACCCTCAATTACAAAAAACCGCCTGCCCCTCCGAAAATGGAGAAGACAGGCGGTATATACGGTTTCTGGTGTTTACTTTTTTCAATAAAAGCAATCTCTCACGTTATTCCTCACGATCCCGTCCAAGGAGTACCGTCATACCGAGCAAGGTAACTACAATGGTTGCTCCCATATCGGATAGGATGGCAATCCAGAGTGTCAGCCAACCTGGAATCGTAAGCAGCAGAGCAATGATCTTCAGTCCCAGCGCAAGTCCGATGTTCCAGCGTACGATACGGTTGACCTTATGCGAGATTCGAATGGCGCTTGGCAGCTTGCCAAGATGATCTTGCATCAGGACGATATCTGCCGTCTCAACGGCACTGTCCGTTCCTTTGCCCATCGCAATACCTAGACTAGCTGAAGCAAGTGCAGGTGCATCGTTAATGCCGTCACCCACCATGGCGACCGGATACTTTTTGCCAAGCTCCTTAATCTTGTCGACCTTCTGTTGTGGCAACAATTGCGCATACCAGTCTGTCACGCCTACGTTCTTCGCTACTTGCTCCGCAGATTGAGCGTGGTCGCCAGTCAGCATGACCGTATGCTTCACCCCAGCGGCATGCAGTGCTGCTATCGTCCGTTTACTCTCTTCACGAATCTCATCGGCCAATCCAAACACACCCAGCGGCTCACCATCTTGTTCAGACACAACCACTACCAAGGTTAATCCACGTGATTTCATCTGCTCTGCAGCCTCTCGCGCCTGCTGTACGCGATCAGCAGAACCGCCTTGCAGCTTATCAATGACGCGTTCGCTGCCTACCCAGTATACAGCACCGTTGATTTCAGCCCGTATGCCTTCTCCCGGTATGGTCTCACTATGCGTAGGTTCTTCGAAGGAAGTGCGTCCCTTGGCCTCCAGATGACGCATAACAGCTTTCGCAAGTGGATGAAGAGAAGCCTGTTCAATAGAACCAGCTACGCGGTAGAAGCGTTCTTCATCATAAATTGCCTCATCTTGTACAGCAGGTTCTCCCTTCGTCAACGTACCCGTCTTGTCAAAAGCCAGTGCTTCAATCTTGCCGAGCTGCTCCAAATGGACGCCGCCCTTGATCAGAATTCCGTTGCGAGCGTTGCGTGTAATTCCGCTGACGATTGCAATTGGCGATGAAAGAATAAGTGCACATGGACATCCGACGATAAGAACAGCAAGCCCTTGATAGAACCATTTATACCACTCTCCACCCATAAGAAGAGGAGGCACAAGCATTACTAGTGCTGCAATAATCATGATAATTGGCGTATAGATACGAGCGAATCGATCGATGAACAACTCTGTTGGCGTCTTCGTATCCTGAGCTTCCTGCACAAGATGCAAAATCTTTGCCAATGAGGAATCTTCATAGGCTTTATCAATACGAACCTTCAAAATGCCGTCCGTGTTCACACTGCCCCCGAACACAACATCGTTAGCCGCTTTGGCTACCGGCAGCGATTCACCAGTGATGGCTGCTTCGTTAACAGCGCTGTTCCCCTCAACGACCGTACCGTCTGAAGGAATTTTCTCACCCGGCCGAACGAGTACAATGTCTCCTGCAACGAGCTGTTCAATCGGAATGGTTATACTTTGCCCATCGCGGAGTACAGTTGCCTGCTTCGGAGCTACCGCCAGCAGAGCTTCCATTGACTGGCGAGCACGCTCCATGCCGTAGCCTTCCAGCATCTCATTCAATCCGAACAGGATGGCAACGAGTGTTGCTTCCTTCCATTCTCCGATAACAACTGCCCCGGTAAGCGCCACGGTCATCAAAGTGTCCATATTGAAGCGCAGCCGCAGCAGATTGCGAAGTCCCTTCATGAAGGTGCCATATCCACTAAGCAGCATCGCGAGCAGATACATGCCTATCAGAACACCGTTCGGCAGCGAGCTATCTAAAATAAATGTTGCAACATAGAGCAAGCCTGAGATGCCCAGCAGCCACTTCATTCGATTCATATCCCCATGACTGTGATCGTGTCCATGACCCTCGGCTCCGTGGTCATGCCCATGGTCATGTTGATGCGCCTTGCCACCTGAGTGGCTATGGGAATGACTGTGCGAATGTCCTGCATGGCTATGCCCCTCGTGGGAATGCTCATGGTCATGACCGTCACAAGCGCATTGTATGTGACCTTGGACTGGAGCACTTGCAGCGCTTGCGGCAGCTCTTCCGCCTGATTCGACCAGCTTGGCGCCATCTGTACGCAATATCCGTTTTACGGCAGCCACATCAATGTCCTTGCTTATCTTGAGTGTACCGCTGTTATAGCTTAATGTGGCATCCTCGCCATGCTTCAACCGGCGAATCTCGCCTTCCATTTCCCTAGCGCAGTTGCCGCACGACAATCCCTGCACCCGATATGCAATTCGTTCATCAGCCTTTTCTGTGCTCCGCGTCGTCATGACAATGCTCCTCTCTCAAGTGTTCTAGTGTCATTCGAACGAGCAACCGAATATGATGGTCACTCAAGGTGTAAAACACATTTTTACCATCCTTGCGTGATTTCGCGATGCCTAGATTCTTCATCACTCGCAAGTGATGTGAAGTTGTCGCAATCGATTGGCCTGTCAATATCGCCATGTCGCATACGCACAACTCTTCCCCTTCATCCAGCAAGCATGCCATTTTCATCCGTGTCGGATCAGATAACGCCTTGAACATTTGAGCCATGCCCTGTACCTCGTTGTCTTCAACCCGACCCTTTAAAGCATTAATTTTAACAGCGTCATAACATACAATTTCACATACATCTTCTTTATCGAGCGTATGCGATTGAATGTTCTCCAGATCTTCCGTTGAACGTTGTGCAACCATTGCATTCACCTCATTACCTATATTGTTGTTAATTTCCTTGAAGATTAAGCACGTTAATTCCGAATGATTGCATTGAAGGTGCTTTATCTGCTTAATCGTAATCATTACAATAATCAAACGAATGTTTGAATGTTTCTGTAGTTGTAGTATACACGGTTCCATTCATAAATTCAAACGATTATTTTAATGTTCTGCCAAAATACGCTCCTACCTAGCCTCAACCCTCTCACATGCTGCTTCTATTTCAAGAATAACTGCCTCTTTTCGTCAATAATAAACAGAACATTCTAGACCAATTTACACCTTAAAATCACTCATCTCACAGACTGCCCCAATTCGTATTCGTCAGTAGCAAACAGGTACGTCTTCCACAAAAAATGCAAAGACGCTTCCAAAACCACTATACTGGTGGAGATGGAAGCGTCTATATTCATATGGCTACGATACGGCCTCATTACGGTTCCCGTATTCGCATATCTCCAAAAAAGGGCAACGACGACAACGTCTAGTCTCTTCGGTCGGCTCGAATGCTTCAATCGAGAGCGGCTGATTGCGGAGCGGCTCCTCCAAGTAGTCACGCATGAGCAGCATGCTATCTATGACGTGGCGCTCTAACTCTTCCATCTCTTCTTCATGTACATGATCTTCTACACAGCTGCCGCTGAGTAGATACTCTGTACGAATATCAAGCTTCTCATAGGGAACCCCGTACACCCGGTGCACATATAATCCATACAGGCGCAGCTGCGTCTTATTGCGCTCATCCTCCTGCCCCGTCTTCCAATCTACAATAATGTACTGATCATCCTGACGGAACATGACATCCAGCTTCACATATACTTTCGTATCTGCTAACAATATTGTATTTAAGCGTTCCAGTTCCATAAGCCGGACACCCGAATCTTGTCTAAAATGCTGCACACTGAGACTGTTCAGAAAACGGTCGGCCAGTATCGGGATCCGAGCCTTAATCGTTTCAATGGTACGGGCTGGCAGTTGTTTGCCATAGTACATTTCATGCAGCATTGTGCGCTGCTTCGGAAGTTCTCTCCATGCCTCCACGTCAAGCGAGTCCGTATACGCCTGATTCAACAAGTTTCGTACTCGCCGAACGATGTCCTCAGCGTCCATCACCCGACTGGATTGGTTCATCTGCATCAATACAGCCTCTGCCATCTTATGCATCGCTTCTCCGAATACAAGATGCAGGTTGGTCATTTGCTTCAGCTGATAGGCCTGCCTTGCCAATGGCTGCGCATCTCGAAACCATCCATTGTGCGAGGCATAATAATGATAGAAATACTTGCGTCTGCACTCTTCGAACAGCACATGACGCGACGGCGACCATGACCATTCCGGGTAGGGCTTACGCTGCATGGAAATCTCCCCTCTCCCCAATTCACTCACCGAACTTCAGTTGTAAAAGCTATTATAGCATGCTCACCATACATAAAAGGGAGAAGTTATCCTATACCAGCTGTATCTCTATGTCAAGCTGCAACCACTTGACCATAAGTGCAGTACAGCAAAACAGCCTCGACCCGATTGTTCGAGTCAAGGCTGAACAAAGAGCATTGTTCCTTGTTGTTTCTTGCGATATTGTTCATCTGCATCCTGAACCGTCAGCAGACACCCTATTTCCCCCTGCTGTCAGGCCTTAACTCGACCAAGCCTTACATCCAATTCCTGAATGCAGTCCGAATGATCATAATGCTCATTCTCAATCAGCGAAGTAACCGGGTACAGTCTCATCCGTTCCGAAGCATAGGGCCTCAGTTGTCTGGCAAGCGCCTCAATCTCAGTCGAGACTGGGCGAAGCCACGCATCGGCCTCCTCTGGATCCAATATAGCTGGCATACGTGTCTCGAATTCCGCAATTAGCTCATTGGAACGCGCCATTAGCAGCGTACAAGTCTGCTGCACTCTCCCTTGTGCGTCGCGCCATACTTCGTACAATCCCGCTACGCCGAAGATCCCTTGCTTGCGAAGCACCACATGAACGGGGTAACTCTTTTTGCCTTCCTGCCGCCAATAATAGAGCCCGCTGCACGGAATGATGCACCGCTGTCGCTCTGTCAGCTTCCAGTATGCTGAATTCTTATGAATGGAATAAATATCAGCATTCAGTGAATCCTTGCCCCAGAAGGGTACCATCCCCCACCGGTATTCATCCAACACACGTCTACCCTCAAGCTCCCTAATAGCCGGCACCGTCTGCGTCGGACTAATGTTGAAGCGCCGTTGATAGGGGTAGAGCACCTGCTCAATTCCAAATGCCCATTCAATCTCTGATAGATTAGCGGAAATCGAGAGTCTCCTGCACATGTCCATCATCCTCCTCATGGACAATATTGTCTGTATAATTAGAAAAATTATGCAGACCATTCCACGCAGAAGAATGAGGACAAATCCCTTACTCCATGACATGCCGCCTTAAGGCGAACAACTCTCTCAGTTCGGTTGGGGACAGCTCTGTAATCCACTTCTCTCCACCGCCAATTACCTGCTCATTCAAAGTTTGCTTCTGCTCAATCATATCGTCAATTCGCTCTTCCAACGTGCCGAGTGCAATCAACTTATACACCTGCACATTCCGCGTCTGCCCAATACGGTATGCCCGGTCGGAAGCCTGATTCTCCACCGCTGGGTTCCACCAGCGGTCGTAATGGAACACATGATTGGCAGCTGTCAAATTCAGTCCCGTTCCACCAGCCTTTAGCGACAGAATGAAGATGCGCGGACGTTCTTCTGCTGGAAGTGACTCGTCCTGAAAGCGCTGAACCATGCGATCCCGTTCTGCCTTCGGTACACTGCCATGCAGAAACGGAACGGTCTCCTTCATGTTTCGCTCCAGCACCTCTTGCAACAGCTTGCCCGTCTCAGCATACTGTGTGAAGATGAGACTCCGCTCTCCCGTCGACTGCAGCTCATCCAGCATCTCTAGCAGGCGTGTCAGTTTGCCTGAACGAGCGGAATCCCGTCCAGATACTCGGTCTCGCAGCACAAGTGATGGATGATTGCATACCTGCTTCAGCTTCGTCAACGCAGTGAGTACTCTGCCCCTTCGTTCCATTGGATCGAGTCGATCCAGATCATCGAACAGTGTCTGCAGCGTCTGCTCATACACCGAAGCTTGCTCCGCGGTCAGAGGAACGTAGACCTTCGATTCATTCTTATCCGGCAAGTCAAGCTGAATCTCAGGATCCCGCTTCAGCCTGCGCAGCAGAAATGGCTGCACTAGTCGCTGCACAAGCTTCGTCCACTCTGCATCTCGACTGCGTTCGATCGGATTCACGTACGTTCTTCGGAATTGTGCCAACGTACCCAAATATCCTGGATTTACGAAATCAAAGATCGACCACAGCTCCGTCAAATGATTCTCCATTGGCGTACCGGTCAAGGCAATCCGGTGCTTCGCGCGCAGCTTCCGAATGGCCGCAGACTGCTTCGCATAAGGGTTCTTAATGTTTTGCGCCTCATCCAAGCATAGCGAGTTCCACATGATTTGCCATAATAACTCACGATCCATCAAGGCCAACGTGTATGTTGTGATGACCACATCAGCCATGCGAATCTCCTCTGCAAATCGCTCATCCCGAATTCGGTCAGCACCATAATGCAAATACACTCGAACATCCGGCGCAAATCGTTCCAACTCTCTCTGCCAGTTCCCAATGAGCGAGGTTGGACATATCAATAGAGAAGCTCCCGACGCCGGTTCTATTTCCTTTACTCTCAGAACATAGGCTATCCATTGTATCGTCTTGCCAAGCCCCATATCATCCGCAAGACAGGCGCCAAGGCCGAATTGACGAAGGAACATTAGCCAAGAGTATCCATCAGCCTGATACTTCCGCAGTGTTCCCTGCAATCCTACCGGCAACTCACTAGGCGGGATCGATTCATGATGCTGAAGCATGCCTAGCCAATGCTGCAACTGCTCATTCAGTTCCAGTTCAAGCTGTAGGCTATTGTCACGCTCAATATCTTCATCCAGCAGCCCTTCCTCCAGACGCTTCCGTTCCATGGCCATATGATGCTCAAGCACCTCGCCGAATGTCATCCCACCGCCATCGACTTGCTTCATCAAGCGGCGAATTTCCTTCACGTCATCCGGATTCAATTGAATCCATTGGCCATGGAGTTGAACCAGCCTGCGATCTTGTTCGATGAGCTGACGGAATTCCGCTTCACTTAAGTTCACGTCACCTACCGCGAGTCTCCAATCGAACTGAATCATCTGATTCAATCCCATCGCAGAAGCGGAGAAGGAACCTGCGGAAGAAGGAACCCTCGCCTTTAGCCGAGTTCTCATCTGGCGCACACGCTGCCACCAAGCAGGCACAATGACCCGGAACCCAGCCTCTGCTAGCTGAAGGCTTCCCTCAGCTAAGAAGCGCCATGCATCCTCTTCGCCAAGCTTCGTCTTCAATCGGAGAGAACGGTTCTCTGTGTCCTCTTGATCTTCTTGCTTTGTTTTCAAACCATTTTCTGTCTCATGCATACTGGTGCGTTCCGGCTGCTCCAATAGAAGCTTCCGGCTAACCCCGGAATCCTCAAGCCAAGGGGCGATTTGCAGCACCTTTCCGATATCTCGAATCAGCCTCTCTTGGAGGAATGGCTTCCATTCTTCCGGGAAATCTCCAGCAGCTGCTTTCACTTGACTCCTGATCTCGCCATCAATCCTATACTCGCTCAATACGCATCCAATTAGAGCATTCGGATCCATCTTGTCCTGCAGCAAGATGCGAAGCGCCCAAGGCATCCGCTCCTGTTCCGGCTCATCAATACGAAGCACAACACGGAAGGGTGTCTCATCTCGGGTCCAGCCTATCATTTCGAGCCAATCTTGCTCCCCCGTCCACTGCGATGATTGCAGGGGAATGCGCAGCTCCTCCAGTTCCGGGCGTGCACGCAGAGCGGCAGCGCGCAATGAGTCTCGCTCCTGATTATCCGTTAGCAGTTCTGTCATCAACACATCGAACCAATGGACAAGCTCGGGATGCTCGATCTGTTGCGCTTGGTGAAGCAATTCGCGCTGCTGCTTCTGCTCGGATTCGCTTAGCAGCAGTTCCCAGCCGAATGCACCCGCTCTCCATTTGTCGTAAGACGGCTCATATCGCCCCTCTTGCAGCAGAGCCATATACAGCTTAGCCGTTTCACTTAGAATGCGGAAGCTGTCTCCTGACTTCAACTCTGTCCAACCTACGTGCGGCGTCATCGCTATCACCTCCAGCATTTCAGCCGCGGTAACAACAATCCCTTCAATACGCCCCTCTCCCTCTACAGGGAGCATCGTACCGTAGAAGGAAGGAGCATGCCAACCGAACAACAGATGCTTCAGTGTTCGCACGTCCCGCCTCATTCCACTATGAAATACCAGGAATGTACCGTCGCTTCGTCTCAAGCATTCTACGTTCCAAGGCGATTGTTCGATCATGTAAGCAGTGCCCCTCCTCTCAACTCTTCTTGAAATGCTCTTAACCGAGAATACCGTTCCAGCAAGTTATCCATGTACCGCTCCCACGTCGAAAGAGAGCCCTTGCGTTCATACATCGAACGCAGCTCATGCAGCAAGGTAACCGCTATCCTGTATTGATCGCGATTGCGTTCCTCAATATGCCGTTCAATGGCCTGATGATATAACGGCAGCAGCATGTCTGGCGCCGCGGCAGCGACTTGCCTCCATTCAGCAGCATCTGCCTCCTCCGGCGATATGCGGCGTGCGATCTGAATATCAGCCCAATCACGATATCTTCCCTGCTCTAGGAGGAAAGAAGACAGATACGGGTATATACCAGGCAGCAGTGCCAGCAACAGCGAATCAAGTTCTTGATGCATACCTACGTGTGCATCATAAGCCTGTTTCCACAACATCCAATACCGTTCCAAATGCTCTCGTTGGCGGGATTGGCTGACCATCGGAGCCAGCGCCTTCAACCACATCAGCAGCTTCTCGTGATCTCCACTGTGCATCCGAGCGTTAGCATACTGTACAAAGCGCTCAGGTTCATTATAGAAAGTAAGCGAATGCACATGAGCGATTGCATCCTCGTCACAGCCAAGCAACGATTCAATATGGATAAGCGCGACCCGAATTGAATCACGCAGGCGGGGACGAAGCTCGGATAACGGCTTCAACCTCTCCTTAAGCCGTGTACGCTCAAGCTGCAGCTCTTCGGGATCGTTCAATACCCCCGACCACACGAGTGCAAAGGCAGCTAGTCTATCTACAGGGGACTCCTCTTCAGATAGCGCCACCTGCTCTGCCACGACACCTAAGTGACGAAGATGCTCCTTAAAGGCCTTTGGTAGCTTTGAGCCTGCGAAGCGGCGGCTTAATTCTGTAAGCTCCTCCATACAAGGACGAACAGCATCATCCGCGGATATATCGCGAGAATGGTAGCCTCGTGCAGCTTGCGTATAGCGCTCAGCCAATTGCTGAATCAAGAACAACTGCACATGCATGCGCAGCAGCGTCCGCACCGGCTCAGCCATCGCTTCGCTGTCACGATACAGCTGCTCCTTAACCCACTTGGTAATATCCACGACAGAGGATTGGAAGTCTGTAAACGGCCGTGCGTATTTTCTATGAAATAAGAGATGCCAGTCCTTGGCGGAAGCATCTGCTGATAAGGTCATCTGACTCGCTCTAACGCGGCGTTCCCGTTCGGCCTTCTGTTTTTCACGCTTGCGAGCAGCCGTACGTTGTCTCTCAAGCTCAATGAAGGCTTGACGGAAATCAGACAGGTACAGTTCAGGCTTCTTCCCTGCTGCCTCGCATAATTGAAAGAACAGCGCCGCCCTATGCTTGCACTCATTCCCAGTTCGGCAAGTGCAAGTACTCGCCTCGACACGTTTCATATGGAGGCTCACATGATAGCGTTCCGTCTCATGCACTTCAGCCCTGATTACCCGAGCTTTTCCCGCGTCCTCATGAACATGGGATACTGCATTCTTGCGGTAATAGCGCCATCCCTGCTCCAGCGTCGCGTACGAATAGTGCTCCTTCATTTGACCGGCTAAGCGGTTGATGTCGTCCACAGATACGTCCGGTTGCTGCAACGTCAATACCCTCCATTACTGCGGCAATGCTCTTCCAAGACCTGTCCGATCGCAAGCATCCGCGAAATTCTGTATCCTTTCAGTTTACACAAAAAAACGGGAATATAGAAGAAAAAGAGCGTCTCCCATGTGGAAACACTCTCAATCGATCAGATCCGCAAGTTCCTCCCTCGCCTGATTAACGTATATCATGCCTTGTAGATTGGGGGTGTTCAAGTCATCATGATCCTGCTTCTCCCCGATTTATATTGCTGATTCACTGGTTGAATCAACCTGAATAGGATGTGTGCCCCGAACCTCAGCCACCGTACGAATCGGATACTGACGGAACAGAATCGAGCCAAGAAATCCTGCTCCAGCTCCGGCTAATGCACATAACACGGCTGTAATCGTAACCCTAACAGGATCATTGAAACCGTACATCACCATAAGCCCCGCAATCGGTGTTGCAGTCCCTGTCGCATCATTGACCAGCCCGAAGAGCGCCACGACCACCCCAGCGGCTGCACCCCCGATGAAGTTCGTGACATACACCGGGATTGGGTTGGCTGAGATCAGATCCGCTTGTGTCAGTGGTTCAATAGCGACTGCAAGTGTTGTACGACGGTCACCGAACTTCATGCGATGGAAGAACACGAAGTTCATAAATGATGACCCCATTACGGACAAGGCTCCGATTGCCATCGGCAATCCTGTTAAGCCGAGCATAGCCGTTAAGGCCATGGAGCTAAGTGGTGCAGTCGCAACGACTGTAATCACACCACCCAAAATAATGCCCATAATAATCGGATTATTGGTAGCCGTAGCCGAAATAATGCTGCCAATGTTGAGCAGCGTCGCATCTACGATAGGACTTATGAACTTCGCCAAATAACGCACCAGTGGCGCAGCGACCACAATACAGGCGATAAGATCAAGTCCCGCCGGCACCTTCCGCTCGAATACTTTAACCAGGAACGAGACGACGTATCCCGCGATAAAGCCAGGAAGCAGCCCCTGTCCGCCACATGCAACACCCAGCATAAGCGCATACACAGGCGACACTCCCATTGCCAGAGAAACCAGTGCAGCGGCAGCCACGCCTCCCATGCCGCCGGCTGTCACCCCTACCTCTCTTAAAAATTCCAGCTGCAGCATATCGCCGCCAACATAGCGCTGGAATGCTTCAACCAAGAAGCTGGCAACTGCAGCATTCGCCAAGGCTCCCATCGCCTTCATTCCGTTAGGTGCTTTGAAGCTGAACAAACTAAATAAAGAAAGGACAAGTAACAGCAAGGCTGTCCCTTGAATGATTTGCATCTTCTCTCCCCCAATGCACGTGCTGCGGCAAATCATGTGTGTAAACATGTATTTTGAATCCGAAAGACTATATGTGCATTCATTGTAACAATTGGAGAGCAGGATTTTCACTGTATATAATACCCAACCTACGAATTGATAGAACCCGACTAACCCTCCTGCCCTTCTACTTGCCGCGCTCTCATATTCGTCGTTCCAAATTCTCTAATTGTTACTTGGACATCATAACGTATCGGTGTCGTCGCGAACGTTTCATCCCATGTCTTCTTCTCTTTCTCCCACAGGCGAGGATATGCGATGCGCAGCTTATCGCTAAACCCTAGCACGTCTGCGTGGTATTTCTTTTGCAGCTTATCCAGCAATTTGGTCACCAGTTCTTTAATCTGCTTCTCAGCATCATCTTCTAAGCGACGAATAAACTTATTGTCAAAGTCATTGCCATCGCTAATCATCTGCTCGCCTAACCGACCGTCCGACTTTACTTTTACATCGAAAGAAATGCGGCCATTTTCAACATGCGGTGTAATTTGACTTTTCACGTTGGTAATTTCATATACAGTTACTTGGTTGGTGATGATGTCCTTACTTTTTACTACACCGCCCTTGCTACCGCCCAGAACCCAGTTCACCGCTTCCATATCCTCTTCGTCAAGATAGCCAAGCTGCTTGCCTGTACTGCCTGATATAATGGAAGCTCCCGACAGCTTCAGCTCCCCTTTGGCCGTGACGACATTCTGTATCATGAAACTGGTCATCAAATTCAACTTCTCCAGCAAGTTGGTGAGAGACAAGGGCTTCAATAAACGATTCGTTCGATAGTGATTATCAGATATCCCTAACAAGCGAAAGGCTGGAACGTCTCCCGGGAGATTTACATCTAATACCTCTTTCCCTGTTCCCCGGCTAATATAAACCAAGCAGCTAGGACGAAATTCCTGCTCCCTCATAAAGAAGTCAAGTACATCTCGCAAATTCAGTTGCTGCGCCAAGCCAGAACCGATGACCAGCGCTTTGTAGTGCTGTCCGAATATTGGATTCGTTTCCTTCAAGGAAGTCTCTCTCGAAATCTGATATAAAGAATCCCCAGACAGGGACACATTTCGATATTTTCTCTTGCTTCCTGATGCATCTTGCCCTGAAGACTGCTCTGGCTTCGCCATTTGATACGTTAATGTAATCCTCTGATTACGCGGATAATCTGCACCCTTTTTCTCAAATTCTTGCTCCTCTGACGAGATGTGGCCAATGTCCAACGCTGCAGCTACTGTAATGTTCAAATCTTCTATTTCTCTTCGGCTCCAGCACCCACTGAGCAGCAGGATGCTAAGTGAGATGATCGCAATGCGCATAGCTGTCAGCTTGCATCTCCTTGGCTTATCCTCCCGCAAATGCCCACCTGATTGTGCAGCATCTAAGACAACATTGCAGCAACGATTGGATACGTTCTGACACTTATTGTTCCTGCTCATCGCTTGCCATTCTCCTTCTCAACTTCACAATCATTAACAAAATAATAGGTAATATCCCGAACATCACCATGGCTGCGTCACCTATACGATCTCCCATAGAGAAGAGATCATTAATATTTCTTGGAGACATAGAGGTAATATAGATAACCGGAATAAGCAAGTACAGCATCGGACGAATATTCTTATTTGTCATTCGTGCCATGCCAAGCGCAGCCGCATAATGTGTAATCGCATATGTAGTAAAGATCTGAATAACCCAAATGACCAGCAGCAACGATTCATATCGTTCAAATAAGATCCCCGGATATTCGAAGCTGCGGAACAGCGTGATCGTAGGCCAGGTACGGCTGATAACACCAGCAATGGATAAAGATCCAACTGTCATCACTACAGTAACCACGTAAAAAAGCATCGGAATGAGAATGCCAATTACAACTGCACGAACAGCCTTCTTCGGAGTTGACATATATGCCTGCAGTACGAGCAATATTTCAAAGCCGGAGAAAGAAAGTCCTGTCGTCTTCACACCATTCAATACAGGGCCTATCCCTTGCCCTAGCACTGGCCTTAAATTATTCACGTCAAATATTTTAAAGCTTAGCAGAGCCAAGCCCGTAATAATCAGAATCGTCAGCGGAAATACGATTTCGAAGAAGCGAGCAATTGCGGCTACCCCACCGACCATGATATATATGCCCACCCACAGGAAGGAGATAATCACCACCCAGCGTGGAGTACCTTCAAGCAAATACAAGTTCATTACTTCCGACATGGCTCGCACCATATTACCGGATGTCGCGATGAAATAAATAATGATCGACACATTCAGCACGATCCCTAGCCATTTCCCTACAATCAGCTGACTGTATTCATAAATGGTCTTACCTGGGAATTGCTGACTGAGCTTCGCTACAATAATGCCTGCTATCATAGCAACAAGGCCGCCGAGAATGACGGTCAGCCATATATCCGGTGTCTTCACCTTCTCCGCTGCTGCTCGGGGGAGCGTTAGAATCCCCACTCCCAGTATATAATTGGCTACAAATACAGCCGCCTGCTGTGTCGTAATTTTCTCACTCGATCCAATTGATTGACTCATGGTTCTCTACAGCTCCTCCTATTTGCTTACTCCTCACGGGTCGGATTACGTGTGTCCAGCATCTTGGGACGCTTCTTCATCAGCCTTAGCGGGGCACGCAAAATGAAGTCTTTCCAATCTGACAAACGGTAAGGCACAGCAGGGCTCATATATGGCACACCGAAGCTCTTCAGCTTAACGAGATGACTGCATAGCACTAAGAAGAACAGAACAACTCCATACAAGCCAAGGATCGATGCAAAAAATATCGCGATGAACCGCAAAATGCGCAAAGAAATACCTGCACTGTATTGCGGAATAGCGAATGAGGTTATCGCCGTTACTGCAACAACGATAACCGTGAACGGACTGACGATACCCGCTCTAACCGCGGCATCTCCGATAACGAGACCGCCCACAATACCGACCGTCTGCCCAATCGGCTTCGGCAGGCGAAGACCCGCTTCACGCAAGATCTCCAGCGCCACCTCCATAATGAGCACCTCGATGATTGAAGGGAACGGAACGCCAACACGGGTGCCTGCAATGGACAATGCCAGCTTCGTTGGGATCAGACCTTGATGGAACGAGATCAAGGAAATATACAAGGAAGGGCCAAAAGTTGATACAAATGCCGCAAAATACCGCAGACAACGAACTAGCGTCCCCGCCATCCATCGTTCATAATAATCCTCCGGCGATTGAAGCAGCATGGTGAACGTCGCCGGTGCAAGCACAGCATACGGGCTTCCCTCAAGAAAAATCGCCACCCGTCCTTCCATCAAGGCACAAAAGGTTCGATCCAACCGTTCCGTACTCTGCAGCTGCGGAAAAGGAGATAAGTAATTATCCTCAATCAGCTGTTCGATATAGCTTGAATCCGGAACATCATCGATATCGATCTTGCTAATGCGATCCAGCACATCGGTAACGAGCTGCTTATCAGCTATATCCTCGATGTATGCGAGAACCATCTCACGTTGTACCCGGGTTCCGACACGGCGATGAATGAAAGTGAGCTTCTTGTTCTCACCTTGCTGCCTGAGCAGCGTCATATTGTCAACGAGGCATTCATTGAAGGCAAGCCTTGGTCCGCGTACGAGCACCTCAGATGGCGGCTCGTCCACGCCGCGCACCTTCACCTTCCTCGTATTGAACATAATGGCTCCGATATGCCCTTCAATGAACAAAGCCGTATCGCCCTTCAACACATCGTACGTACAGTCATTAACAATTCGATTCTCCTTCATCGATCCGACAGGGAGGATATGCTCGATCAAATATTCCTTCGCATACATATAATCAGGAGATGCAATTGCTCCCCCCTCAGATGGCGGCTGTAAATCGCCCATCAAGCATTCTAAGAGGTGCTTATCGATGAAGTCCCGATCCGATATCCCTCCAACGAACACCAGCGCTGCACGCTGTGTCGTATAGCCGAGACGGAACAAACGTATGTTCACATCCTCCATCTGGCCGATTTCTTCCTTGACCTTATTGAGATCCTCCTCAAAATGGCCTACAAACCCCTCGTAAGCCGTCTCGGCTTTCCGATTCCCCTGATCATTTTCATCCTTCATCGTGATAGACATAATCTTCGATAATACAAAAGGAACAATGCCTGCAATCGCCCCTTGCACGAACGCTTGCCAGCTTGGTATATAAGGCGCAATCGCCTGCCACATTTTTCATCACCTTCCCGTAATATGCCCCGCTCTTTCCTGAGTATGCATTTCGTGGAAGATGATGAGGACTACCATGGTAAACCAGGTATTTTGACATCCAAGCTTTCATGATTCGATAATTGAGGATATCCTAAATCATACGTAACGACCATTTCCATATGCGAAATGTCGGATGTCGATTATTCAACCTCGATACAATGAAGAGGAGAGGAGGGCATGACATGGATATGCTGAAGGATATGAATCTTGCTTTAGCCTATATCGAAGACAATTTGGATCAGGACATCGATTACGCCCAGGTGGCTCGGCTTGCAGGAACTTCGGAGTATCATTTTCGAAGACTCTTTTCCTATTTGGCCGGTATGTCTCTGAACACGTATGTTCGCAACCGCAGGCTGTCTCAAGCCGGTCAGGAATTACACAAGAGTAACGTTAAAGTAATTGATATCGCGATCAAGTATGGCTACCATTCGGTGGACGGATTCACGAGAGCATTCAAGGATTGGCTTGGGGTTGCTCCTTCGGAAGTGAGAGGTCTGAAGCATCTGAAGGTATTCCCGCGCATGACCTTCCAGCTCACTATTCGAGGAGGAATCGACATGAATTATCGGATCGAACGGAAAGACGCCTTCAAGCTTGTGGGTGTGAAGCGCCGCGTGCCCATCGTATTTGAGGACGAGAATGCTGACATTCTGAAGCTAGCTCAATCGATTACCGTAGAACAGCGAACAAAACTCCAAAGCTATCGAAATACTGACGTCACCACTGTGGTTAATGCGTCCTACCATTTCGGCGAAGAACGTCATGAAGAAAAAGGCGAGTTAGATCATCTCATCGGATCGATTACGACGCTTGATGCTGATTTTGACGGCTTTGAAGTAGTTGAAGTGCCAGCCTGTACATGGGCCATATTCAGCTCAGTTGGTTCCTACCCTCATACCCTACAGCAGACATGGGCAAAAATCGCCTCCGAGTGGCTGCCTTCATCTTCCTATGAGTTAATCGATGTGCCTGAAATTTGCTTTACCGGAGATATGTCCGATCCTCATCAGGTATACAGCGAAATATGGATCGGAGTAAAAGAAAAAGCAGAATAAGCAGAAAACCCTTGATTCGGTAGTATAACCGAATCAAGGGTTTTTTCAATTATCATCAATACACTTCAACAACGATTTCTGCCCAAGCTCCGCGGTCAAATGCTGGAACATTGTCGGCGCTAAACAGTGTAATCAGATAGTAGCCTTTGTGCTGAAGCTTCACCGATCCTTTAAAGGCTTGTTCTTGGATAGGCAGCTTTCCTTCCTTGATGTCCTTATAAGGATTAGATTTTACAGCTTGCTCGTCATCATATTGCTGCACGGTGAAACTAAGCGCTCCAAGCTTCTCGTTACCAGCAACCATCCGACCGGAAATGTCAATCGAACCTCCCTGCGGTGTGCGAACATAACCCGATGCAGATTGATCAAAAGCGATGTACTTTTTCCCCTCATCAGACAGACGAACAGGGGTGGCACCTTCACTCGAAACTTTCCGCATAACCGAAATAGACTTCTCACCACCTGACAAGGCTGTAATTTTCAACGCATTTGGTCCGGGGCGGAGCGGTAGAGTAAACTCGATTCGATTATACTGTCGACCATCAAGCGAAATGTCTTTTTTCAAGACCTTGGCATGATCATTGCCTCCTAACCATCCTCCTCCGCTCAAGGCGGTCACGACTGATGGCGTATTCATATCCTTTTGATAAAGCATCGTAAAGGTTGTGCTGTCCTTGTCCGTTTTCCGCTTTGGTTGTAGAAGTTCGATGACTTTATTGCTCCATTTCAGCGTCACCTTCTGTTTCGCAGTAGCTGGGCTGATGCCCACATAAGTCAAGGCTTGAATCGGTATGTAAGTGACGCCTTTGGCAATGAACGGCTTAGCAATGGTTGCTCCAGGCAAGGCAGATCCGTCTTCCATATAAACCTTATCAGAGCCTACCCGAAAGAAAAGCTGTTCAAAGGGGGGCTTCAGTTCGCTATTCATGATGACCTGGACTTGCTGGGTAGAAGCGTCAAACATCAATAGGTTAACAGCTTCAATTGCACGCAGTGTGCGCAAAGGCACAAAAACACGCCCGTTTTCCATGATTGGCTTATCAAGAGATAAGTTTCTCCCATCCAACACGGCTTGTCCGCTGTTAACATCCATAATAAGCTCATGGGAAACACGATACATCTTGGCTACATCAAGCGTCTCATTCTTTGTATGGGCTGACGGAGCTGACTCCTGAGCAAAAACAATCGATCCACTACCAATTGCCAGCATAACAGACATAAGTAAAGCTATACATTTTTTCATGTAATCGCCTCCTACATTATCTAGTTACTTGGTTAGACGAATCAGTAACCGAAAGAGTTGCGCATAGCTTAATCGTAATGAAGTTCGAGAAACGTAAAAAAACCGCTTTGCAGCGGCGTATTACACCTTCTCATCTATCCTCGGATGATCTGGATTGCATTCCGGATCGGGTACTAAGCCTAATTGTGCTAGCTTCATTAAATAATAGCACTCTTCCCTCATCATATGATCTGGTATGAGCGGGGAAATGCGACTAAGCACTTCGGCTGACAATTCTAGATCCTCCAGTTCCTTCAAAAATGCTCTGAACAAATTCATCTCCATATCGACGTCAGTATGAAATCTGCGGAACGCTGGAAAATCCCGAAGCTGTGTCCGCATGTACCCTGCCATTTCGATACTCTTTAAATAGAACTGTTGAAAATGCTCTTCAAAATCCTTACTTTTCTGAATCAATCGCTTTTCTACAAAATCCAAATCGCTGGAAATAGATGCAGCATGACCCGCTGCGTCAGGCAACCAAAGGAAATCGTGGTGCAGTGCATCAAATTGGGGAACCGGCTTTCCTTCCAATAGGTTGGTTAAAATACGTAAGTATTCCTCAAGTTCATTCACCATGTGATTGATAAAGGTTGGAGTGAACGCAATTGTAACACGCCCAAGCAACAGACGCTCAAGAATGCTTAGCTTAAATTGCCGCAGGTTGATGGTTAGCGTGTAGGCTTGCTGATTCAGTGCTCCGATCTCTGTATCCGATTGCAGCTCTCGTGCTTGATGCAGAAGCTGATCGAACGCTTGAATAAATTGTTGTGCAGTCTGTATATCTGACGTTTCTTTCGGGGAGAGCGCATTAAAGATGAATCTTGCATGATCGCCTAAAATTTGCAGCCAGAAGCGATGCTCAAACAACGCTGGTTGATTCAACGGGATGACCTCCTTTATCGTTCTAACAAAGGTTTATGAAGGAGGCTTAAAATTAATAACTTAGATCTCCGCATCTGCTATATCTGATATCTTTAAGACTGGTACTGTAGTTCACCAAACCGCCTATTACCTCATTTATGGAACAAAACGCTTAGTCGCTCACGAATCCCGAATAACTTACTTTACATGTAACGATTTATGGTCAGCGCCGCGATGCATAAATAACAATTAAGTTAGACAATATAAGGAAGATGAAACCATACGAAACTATGGATAAAAAGGAGTCTGCCCAATGACACATACGAATACCGTGCAAATCGAACAACTAGCGCAACAATTGATTCAACAAACCAATGCAGCAACGCAAAAATACCAGCAGCTATTGCATCAAGAGCAGCAAAATGCTGCACGATTACAGGAGCTTGCTAAAATCGAACAGCATGCGGCCCATGTGATTCAGACTGCGCTTCAAGGTCATCAAACAGCTGTACAACAATTGCAGCAAATTATCAGCCTCGCCCATCAATCACATACTGCACCAACCAGTTATGCAGCGGGGTATGTGGCTCATACGTATCCACAGGTGAGCGATACGCAACATTACGTTTCACAAGTAAACACTACTCCCCAAACAGGATATAGAGGATATTAAAAATAGGCCGTTACCAACCTAATTTTCAAGCCAGCAAGCAGACAGCCGACTGACAAGATTCTGTCTTCATTAGAAGATGTCAGAAGAAGCTGTCTGCTTTCTTTTCCCCCTCTGTCTCTCCCATTAAAAAAAAGCAATGCCCGGCAGGATTCTGCCAAGCATTGCTTCTATTTTCTCTAGTCATGATTCCCGATAAGAAAGGCCACAGACTCATAAGGTCGGAGTGTAAGCTGTTGGATCGTACTCGGTGTATCCTTATAATTGCTGATAAGGATATGCGCTTCACCGTGTAGTGATACTTCCACTGGAAGCGTGAACTCCGCCTCTTCGCCATAGAAGTTGCTGATGACGAGCAATCGTTCTGATCCGTGTGTGCGCATGTAAGCAAATATGCGCGGATCGTCCTTCAGCAGCAGGCGGTAGTCGCCATGCACGATAATGTCATACTGCTTGCGCAGTGCAATCAATTGGCGATAATGGTGGAAGACCGAATCCGGATCGCGCAGTGCCGCCTCGGCATTGATGTCTTGATAATTCGGAGCCGAGCCGATCCAAGGGATACCCGTCGTGAATCCTCCGTGATGCGAAGCATCCCACTGCATTGGCGTGCGCGAATTGTCGCGCGACTTCTGCTGCAGTGCAGCCATAATATCCGCTTCAGGAACGCCCTGCTTCTCCAGCAGGCGATGCGCATTGATCGATTCGATGTCCCGATACTCGCTAATATGCGAGAAATGCGGATTCGTCATGCCGAGCTCTTCCCCTTGATACACGTACGGTGTGCCCTGCATCAAGTGCAGCGTCGTAGCGAGCATTTTCGCCGATTGCACACGATAGGCGCCGTCATTGCCGAAGCGAGATACTACCCGCGGCTGATCGTGGTTGCACCAGAACAAGGCGTTCCAGCCCCCGCCTGTATTCATGCCAACCTGCCACTCGCTTATGATCTGCTTAAGCTGAAGGAAGTCGAAGTCGGCTTTAACCCATTTCTCCCCATTCGGATAATCGACCTTCAGATGGTGGAAGTTGAACACCATGCTCAGCTCGCACTCATCCGGGTGCGTATACTTGATGCAGTTCTCCATCGTCGTCGACGACATTTCGCCAACCGTCAACATGTGCGGATACTGCGAGAATACACGAGCATTCATCTCCTTCAGAAACTCATGAATGCGCGGCCCGTCTGTGTAATATTTGCGCCCATCAGCCGTAGCTGTTGCCAGCGTATCGTTCGGATAGTCCTGATCCTTGGAAATCACATTGATAACGTCCAGCCGGAATCCATCAACGCCCTTATTCAGCCAATAATGCATCATGTCGTACACTTTATCCCGCAGCACTGGATTCTCCCAGTTCAAATCTGCCTGGGTAACGTCATATAAGTGCAAATAATATTGCTCCGTTTTCTCGTCATACGCCCAGGCGCTGCCGCCAAATTTAGACTGCCAATTGTTCGGCTCCCCTCCGTTCACGCCATCCTTCCAAATATAGTAGTTGCGAATCGGATTGTCCGTACTTCTTGCAGCCTCCTTGAACCAGACGTGCTCCGTCGAGGTGTGGTTAACGACGATGTCCATAATAATGCGGATATCTTTGTCGTGCGCTTTCTGTAACAATTTCTCGAATGTATCCATCGTGCCGTATTCCGGCTGAATACGGTAATAATCACTAATATCATAGCCGTTGTCTTTCTGTGGGGATTCGTAAATCGGCGTCAACCAAATGACATCGATTCCGAGCTCCTTCAAGTAGTCCAGCTTGTCGATAATCCCTTGCAAATCCCCAATTCCGTCACCGTTTGTGTCGTTGAAGCTCTTCGGATAAATCTGATAGATGACAGATTTCTTCCACCACTCCTGCTCCAATTGTTGTGTCATTGTCTTGCACCACCATGTAGTTCTTATTTTTAGTACGATATAGGTATCGCTCTGTGTATCGTTATGAATGCCCTAATTATGCCTGACGCTTCGTCTTCCCGATAATAAGCGTAATGACGAACGGTACAATCAACGCCACCGCCATGCCGAGGAAGAATGGAACCCACTGCTGCGGGAAGATAGATAGGAAGCCTGGCAATCCGCCAACGCCGATAGACACGGCCTTTACCTGAAATGCTGAGATAACGACTGCGCCCAATGCAGAGCCGATCATCGCTGAGATGAACGGGTACCGCAGCCGCAGATTCACACCGAACATCGCAGGCTCAGTAATGCCCAAGTAAGCAGATATCGCCGAGGTCACGGACATCCCTTTCAGCTTCTCGTCTTTAGTAACGAACACCATCGCAAGCGCCGCCGAGCCCTGCGCAATGTTGGACAAGGCGAGAATCGGCCATAGGAACGTGCTGCCCGTGCTTGCAATGAGCTGCAGGTCGACTGCCAGGAATGTATGATGCATACCTGTTACGACAAGCAGCGCATACAAGCCGCCGTAAATAAGTCCACCCAGTACAGCCGCATGCTCGAAAATTCCAACGAAAGCCGATGTGATGGCGTTGCCGATTGTGAAGGTCAACGGTCCAATCACGATAAAGGACAAAAACCCGGTAAGAAGCAGCGTAGTCGGAGCGACCAACAGCAGCTTGAAGCCGTCCGGCACACGCTTGTTCAGAAAGCCCTCGATCTTCGCCAAGCAGAAAGCAGATACAAGTACAGGAAGCACTTGCCCTTGATAGCCAATCTTCTCAAATTCAAAACCAAACAAGTTCCAGTGCGGTACCGTACCATTCGCAACTGCATCCCCATATGCCCAAGCATTCAGCAAATCCGGATGGATAAGCATTAAGCCAAGTACAATCCCGAGCAGTTCACTGCCGCCGAACTTTTTAACCGCTGACCAGCCGATCAGCCCCGGCAGGAAGACGAAGGCGGTATTGGCGATCAGATTGATCATCTCCGCGAAACCCTTCCACTGAGCATATACATCAATGAAGGCTTGATCCGCGAAGAAGATGCCCTTGCCAGTCAATATATTGTTGATCCCCATCAATAGACCTGCCGTAATAATAGCAGGCAAAATCGGAATGAAGATATCTGCAAGCGCCTTCACTGCACGCTGCAATGGGTTTAGTTTCTTGGATGCCACATTCTTGATGTCCTGCGTAGACGCCCGTTCCCCACCGCTAATCTCAAGCAGCTTCTCGTACACCTTCTGTACAAGTCCTGGACCGATTATGACTTGGAACTGCCCGTTCGTCGCAAATGATCCTTTGACAAGTTCATTCTTCTCCAAAGCTTGCTGATCAACAATGCTTTCGTCGTTCAATGCAAAGCGAAGTCGCGTCACACAATGCGTAACCGCAGAAATATTTTCTTTTCCACCAATGGCTTCTAAAATCTGCTCAACCGAACGTTGATCAACTGCCATATCGATGTACCTCCCCAATGGAATCGCTTCCACGTTTGTTGAGACCATTATAACTTGTATAGACAGGTTTGTAAACACTTGTATAGACAAGTTGCTTCGGAGATCGTGAAAAAACAGCGGTCACTCTAGGATTTCTTTTCTCATCCAAGACTGCCGCTGTTTCATTTCGTTAAGTTACGTCAACTATAAAATTCGCAACATCGGTTTGTTTTATCAATTGAATACGAGATGCTTAGTACTTCGTCATCGTCTCCGCGCAAAGTCAGTAAACACAAATCGTTCAGGATGATGGCGCGATTCCGTGTACTCGAACAACTCACCATCATGCATATATACATAGTTCTTCACAACGACGACGAAGCCGTACGATTTCATGATCAAGTGTTCCCGATCCTTGGCCGTCGCAGGCTCCACCTGGATCACGCGCTGGGCAAAGCCTATTTTGTGCCCTAACTGCTGTTCGATATAGTCGTATATCGAGCGCTCAGCAATTTCCTTTGTTAGGCCCTCCACCTTCTCCTTTAAAAAATAATTGATATCTAAAATAATGCGCTCTCCGCCAAGCTCGCGCACCCGATGCAAACAATATGCTGTTGCGCCCAATGGCAGCTTAGTCCGCTCATGCAGCTTGTCCGTAATCGTTATTTCCTCAAAGTAAGGTACGGTCGTCTCGAACTTCTGCCCGCTGCTCTCGCTTGCTTCCTTGAAGCTGACCAATCCGCCGAACGAGAATGCGATGGCATTATTGTCTAACACATATACGCCCTTGCCAGGATGGCGATTGACAAGCCCTTCTTCGACAAGCAGATCGAGCGCGTTACGAATCGTTCCCCGGCTCGTGTCATAGATAACGCAAAATTCATGCTCCGAAGGAAGCTTTGTTCCCGGTGCGTATTCACCTGAAGCAATCTTCCCCCTAATATCTTCATAAATGGCCATATACAGCTTATTTGTAGTCATCTTTATAACTAACCCCCAATAATGCTTCCGTCCTAACCTTCCTTGCTTGCCTCTATCATATCACGATTGCTGCAGCAGTTAAAAAGAAGGGCACCACACTACACGGTAACCGCTAAAGCCCAAGAAAAAGACGCTGTCCGCGCAGCGCCTTTCATGTTTTCACCTCAATCAGAGAATGTCATGGATAGAACGACAAATACGCTCAATTTTCATACTACCCACGTGGTAATGAATTGAATGAAACACACTCAAAGAAAGCTGGTTGAATAGAAAAAAACCTGATAAACCAAGGTATGGCTTATCAGGCAATATACATCATTTTAAATCTATGCCTTCATTTGTCTCAAATATTGTGGTATCCGTCTCAATTATAACTGTTACTCACAAGGTGATTTGAAGCTCGGACTAGATTTTGTACGCCTTCATCGCCTTGCGAAGTTCCTTCCACGATGGGCGCTTGCCGTACATAAGCACGCCTGTGCGGTAAATCTTCGCAGCGAGCCAGCCGAAGAACAGGATGGATACGATCAAGATCGCAATGCTCACCCAGAATTCCCACCATGCAGCATTTCCCGTACCAATCCGCAGCAGCATCGAGGTCGGTGTGAAGAATGGAACAAAGGATGTCGCTTTTACCAGCAAGGTGTTCGGTGACGACACGCTAAACATTACAATGTAGAATGCCGCCAACGATAGCATCGTAATCGGCATAATCGCTTGTGCCAAGTCTTCAGTCCGGCTAACGAGCGAGCCTACTGCTGCGAACAGCGTTGCATATAGGAAGTAGCCAAGCACATAGAGCAGCAATCCACCACCAACCACTGTCCAATCAATCATCGAGATATCGAAGTTGAGTGCCTTCAGCGGGGCTGAATTGTGCGGCAGCAGCAGATTAATCACAACCACAGCGAAGAACACAATAATTTGTATCAGCCCAAGTATGAACATGCCGATAATTTTCCCGAACATTTGCGCGAGCGGCGATACGCTTGTAATGAGAATTTCCATAATGCGCGAGCTCTTCTCTTGCGTAACCTCGGATGCAATCATGTTGCCTGTCATCGTATTCGTCATGAAGAACAGAACGATCAATATCATAACGACGATAATCGAAATCGCTTTTTGTGTCGGATTTTCTTCCTCCGCTTTCTCGCCTTCCTTCACGATCTTCTGCGTATCAATCATAACCGGCTTGCTCAGCTCTGCCTTCTGCTGTTCGGTAAGTGAATCCTTCACGAGCCACTCTGTCTTCACTGCACTTAATGCACCTGTAACCGTCGCCTCATCGCCATGTCCAAGCTCATCCTTGCCATGGAACACAACCTGCGGGAACGATTGCTTCTCCACATTGCCCGCTTCGTCCTTCTTCGGCTCGAACTTCAAGTATCCTTCCAGATCGCCGGACTCCGCTTTCTTGCGCAGCTCCTCTTCTGAAGCGGACGGAACAAGTTTCAAGTCGCTCCCGCCATGCTTCGCCAATTGATCTTCAAATGATTTCACAATGCCCGCGTACTCTCCACCCTGTACCAGACCGATTGATGTAGGTTCATCGCTCGAAAATTGTGAGATCAGATACGGAATATTAACCCCAACTGACATAATGAGTGCTAAAATAATCGTCGTAATGATGAACGACTTCGTCATCATCTTCGTCTTCAATGTGAATCGAATGACCGTCCCCAGGTTATGCATTAGATTCGCCTCCAACTGCTTTAATGAAGATCTCGTTCAATGTCGGCTCCTTCAGCTCGAACTGCTGAACTGTCGATTGTGCCATCGCCAGCTGCAGGATATCCTGTGCGGCCACTTCATTCGTAATGTGCAGTTTATAACCGTCTCCTGTTCGGGAAACGGATTGGACGCCTGCGATGCGATCCAAACCATCCACATCTCCACTCGTGCGCAGGATGACATGCTCTCGTGGATATTGAGATTTCAATTCACGCAGCGACCCTTGCAGCACCGCATTACCCTTTTGCAAAATCGTCAGGTTCTGGCACAGTTCTTCTACATGCTCCATCCGGTGCGTAGAGAACAGAATGCTCGTGCCTTGATCGCGCAGCTCCTTAACCGTCTCCTTCAACAATTCGACGTTAACGGGATCCAAGCCGCTGAACGCTTCGTCCAAGATGAGCAGCTTCGGCTTGTGAACAATAGCTGCAATGAAGCCGATTTTCTGCTGATTCCCCTTAGACAGCTCCTCAATTTTCTTGTTGTAGTTTTCCGGTACATTGAACCGTTCCAGCCAATACTTTAGGTTCTTGTCTGCTTCCGCACGCTTCATCCCGCGCAGCTGCGCCAAGTACGTTACCTGCTCGCTAATCTTCACCTTCGGGTACATTCCCCGTTCCTCCGGCAAATACCCGAGGATGCGAGTCAGCCCTTCATGATACGGCTTCCCATGATACGTAATAGATCCGCCATCTGGATAAATAAGACCAAGAACCATCCGCATTGTCGTCGTCTTGCCCGCACCATTCGCACCAAGCAATCCGTAGATTTCCCCTTCTTCTACCTTAAAGCTAAGACCATTCACGGCTGTCTTGTCACCGTACTGCTTCACGACTTGCTGCAACTGTAATGGATTCATTGCGCGTATACGCTCCCCTCAATATGCATCTCAATCATATAAGCTAATATGTCATCCAGCTCCAATGCGTGAGTCTGAACAACCTCAATCCCTTCTTCGTGCAAAAAACGCTCCAAACCGGTAGCATTATGCGCAATAAGTCTTACCCCGAAGCGCTCCTGCATAGCCTTCATCAGACCTGGTGCACCTTCGTAATCCGCTGCCTCGCCATCCACGACGAACACCTTCCACGCATCGAACAGGGCGTCCTTTTCCGTAAAATGAAGCACCTTGCCCTTATGCATGACCAGAATATAATCAGCCAACCGCTTTACCTCATCCACGATATGTGTCGCGATTAAGACGGTCCGCTTCCCATCCTTTAAATACGCATGCAAATCCTTGATCATCATGCGCCAAGATAGTGGATCGAACCCGGAGGACGGTTCATCAAGCACTAGCAGCTCTGGCTTCGGACATATCGCAACGATCAAATCCAGCTTACGGCGCATTCCCTTCGACAGCTTGCTCAGCTTCTGCTTCGGCGGCAGCTCATACTTCGCCATAAGCTGATGGTAGAGCTGCCAATCCCATGATGGATACCACTGTGATACAAAGGATACAAGCTGTTCCGCTGTCATATCGTCCATCTCCGAATCGGAGTTCTCCGCTACGTAGCCAATACGCGCCTTCACAAGTGTACTTAGCTCTGGCTCTGTCTTCTCCTGCAGCACGATTATCGTCCCTTCATCAGGATGAACAAGCCCCAGGCTCATTCCGAGCATCGTCGTCTTGCCTGACCCATTTGTACCTATGATCGCGGTGACACAGCCTTGTGGTATGCATAGATTTAACGGGCCAATGCGGAAGTTGTCACGCTGCTTCACTACCTGTTTCATCTCAATTATATGTTGATTGTCCAATGCTTCTCCCCCCTTGTACGCACCAAATGCTAGCTCCCGCTGTGCTTGCGCTGGATGACTTCCTGAAGCATCTGCATGAGTTCATCAGTGGATACATCCACATGCATTGCAGCTTCAACGGCTTGCTCAAGTGCCTGCTCGATTGCTTCCTTCCGATACCTGTCGCGTTCTGCCGCTTGAACCGGTGTCACAAACGTCCCCGTGCCCTGCTTCGTCCGCAGCAGCCCTTCGTTCTCCAAGTCTTGATACACCCTTCTTACCGTGATGACGCTGCATTGGAGCTGATTCGCGAATTCGCGTATAGACGGGAGCAGCATCCCCTCTTCGACCTGTCCGCTCAGGATAAGTGCGCGAAGCTGATGTTTAATCTGGGCGTACAACGGTTCAGAACTGTTCGTATTAATTTGAATCGGTATAAACACCGCTCCTCATCACCTCCTGACTCGTTCTGTTCTTCTTCACATCCAATCTCGCTTCAGAACGATCTTATGCAAACGATTCATTCCGATCACTATCGAATTGACGATGATAACGATGGACAACACGATACCCATCCAAGGGTACGATCGCGCTACGTCTACCACAGTCTGTAAAATACTTCCGTCCGCTACCGCTATCAGGACGGACACCATGGTTATAACGCCTAGTAGAATAAATGTATACCTCATATATAGTCGCCCGCTCATGCTCAGCTCACACGAGATATACAACCAATTAACAGCAACAGCGTACGCTACCAGCATGAATACATAGGATAAGATGCTGATCCAGCCAAGACTTCTCAATGTCTCACTGAGTAAGTAGTGCCCCACGATAACAATGCTCATATTAATCAGCAGAGCCACACACATCTGCATCGTACGTGAATACACTATGGTTCTCGCATCGATTGGGAGTATGCGCAGCTTCCTCATCCATTTCGTATACGAGTCATCCTTCATATATCGCATCGATCTTCGAGAGATAAAGAAGCCAAGATTCGGGATCGTAAAAAGAAACACAAAATCCGCAACCCCCTTGAAAGCTCTCGTCAAGACCTCGTCGCCACGAAATAACTCTCGCAACACCAGACCGCTCATCGTGGCCATATAAACACTGAACGCTACCGTCATCAACAAGCCCCACTTGAATCGAACAAGATCGCTCTTTACAAGCATCCATGCTTCTCTATATGGTCTGCGCACTGTAAGACCCCCTTTATATCAAACTGATTCACACTATAGATCGGTAAATCAAGTGTGCTTGCTCGCTCATCACTGTGCTTACTGTATATATCTTTATACACAGTATAATGAGTGACTACTTCCCTGTCAATTCATCATTAGGAAAAATAAACATTACCCTATCCAGACTCATCTTTATTTGCACCGTTAAAAGCCTACTATGCTGAAGAATCTAAGCATGCAAAAAAAGCTCGCCTTTCGCACTTAAAGTGCAGAAAGAACGAGCTTCTTCTAAACTAACCATCGCACTCAGAACAAACCAGCGATTCGTGGAAATCCTCTTCACAGATCGCCGTCTACTAGTTGATTACAGACCAAATATAGCATCTATTACTGGCTTTGTATGACCACCTGGATACAAGATATACAGCAAAAGATATACGGTTGCCCCTGTTATTGCAGTAATGAACCAGATGACAGAGGTGAACTTACCCAGCTTGCGGTGCTTCGCATAACTCCCTTTATACCCTGTATACAGTGTCGTCAAGCCGAACACAGCTGCTACAGCTGCAAGGACAATATGGAACAACAGGAAGACCAGATAATATACCTTAAGGTCATCCGGGCCGCCCCATGCGGTATTGCCAACGAAAACCGTGCGAGACGCATAAATAATGAAGAAGATTGTCGCAGCTACGGCCGCTGCCAGCATCGTCTTCTTATGCTGTTCCCGCTTGCCCTTAATAATTTGAGCCCAACCGATAGCCACCAATATGGCGCTGACGACGATGAACGTCGTGCTGATAGTTGGCATAATAAAGTACAGATCCACGAATGAAACGCCCTCCTCATATACATCGGCAACGAAGCAGCCAATAACTCTCCTGCTTCTGCTTACGCTACCCATTATAGAGCATTTTTACGAATTCAACTGCCCTTCTGCTGTGGTGTCCACAAAATCGTCATCATCTTTACTTTCACGTCTGAACCAGTGGACGAATACGTAGAAGAGAATACAGCCATACATCGTTTCTTGAATCAGCTTCATTAGAATGCCTCCGAGCTGTTGATCTTCAATCGGAGTGAACCAATTAAAGAAGCTAGGCCCATCAAATGCGGCGAGCATCTTTACAGGATCCCCGGATATGCAATAGCCCATTGCCTGCACCCAGGCTTCCTTGTCCACATACGTAGCATAGAGAGGTTCGCTTGCAAAGATGATTAATGCACAGGCAGGAGTAATTAGAACGCCATTCAAAAAAACATAGCCCATCTTCTTCACATCTGTCAGCGAGTTCCACTCTGGTACCGGAACGACGATTGGCCACCACATCAGCATAGCAGCAATGAACAATACAATGTAGTAAATAATATGTTCCGTATAATGAGTCATGACGTAATCATGCACTGCCGGCACATGATAGAAAGAGAACAAGGTATTGAATAGAACAGCGCTAAGAATCGGATTCGTTAACAGCTTCAATCGCTTCAGCGGCTTGCGATCCAATAGATATCGCCATAACCAGGACGGAATAGCTAATAATAGAAGCGGCGGTACAATGATGTATGATAATGCCATCATCGCCATATGGAAGGTGAACATCATATGACTCATCATATTAATAGGTCCGCCTTGAGCTAGGTAGAGCAAGCCTGTCCCAATTACGAACATTAGCTTCTTCGACGCTGGCACTGGCTCAGAAGATGAGAATCGATTGCGAAAAGGCCCTGTCAGCCCGAAATATAACACATTAATAAGCACCGTTGCTGTAAGAAACAACGGACTCCACACATCATAGAAACTAAAGTACTCTGTCAATCCGAACATAAATGTTCAGCCCTCCTCATCCTGCAACACCCGAGGCGCCACCATTTCGCCACATTTAGCCCTATTACGGAAAAAGAGGCGACGCTCTTCGCGTCCCCTCTTCTCACTTATCCGACTTTACCACCATACCCAATACACAGCCATTATAATGGCCGTGAAAGCAATGACGGCTCCACCTATCATGAACAGTATCGGAATCATATGTCCTTTATCTTTCATATGCATCCAATACCCCATCTGAATGACAACCTGCAAGACAGCCATGACGAGAAGGATGATAACCGTGAACGTTGGGTTTACTTCACCCGCTGAACCTACCGTAGCAAATGCGATCAACGTAAGCACAATAGAGAAGATGAATGCAATAATATGCTTCTGCTTGCCCTCATGCTTATGTCGACGCTTCGAGTTGTCTGATGTTACTTGGTGTGTTGTCACTTGGTTAACCCACCTTTCCCATGAGGTATACAACTGTGAAGATGAATACCCACACAACGTCGATAAAGTGCCAGTACAGTGCGGAGACGTAAATCTTCGGTGCTGTAACCAAATTCAAGCCCTTCTTCATTGTTTGCAAAATAACAAGTGTGATCCATACGACACCAAAGGCAACGTGCGCGCCATGGAAGCCGACCAGGGTGTAGAAGGATGAACTGAACGCACTCGTCGTAAACGTGTGACCTTCATGCACATATTCTACGAACTCGTATATTTCAAGACATAAGAATCCTAGTCCCAATGCAACCGTTACTGCGAGCCAGCTGAGCATGGCTTTGACTTCTTTGCGATGCATCGCTTGAATAGCGAACACGCTCGTCAAGGAGCTGGTCAGCAAGATCATTGTTGCAGCCGCAATCATTGGAAGCTTGAACAGCTCGGAAGCGGCAGGACCATCACCGATTTGGTTGCGTAGCGCAAGGAATGTTGCGAACAGCGTACCGAACAATACTGCCTCTCCGCCAAGGAACAACCAGAAGCCGACGACCTTATTGCGGCCTTCTAGGGTTGCTTTTTCCGGCTCATGTGGCCATTCGCCTTCTGCGTGATGTGCATGTGCACTCATGCTTTAACCCCCTTCTGCTCCAACTCTTCCGGTTCGATATGATATCCATGGTCGTCCTTAATCGAACGCAGGAACATACAGCCGAATGTAATCAGCAGGCCGAAACCTGCAACGATATGATTGTTGAACAAACCGTTCAGCAGTGCATTATTGAAATCATCCTTCGCGAACATAAAGCCGAAACCTGCCACGAACAAGCCAACAGACATCATGAACGGGAGAATAGATGGCGATGGCATATGAATGGAACCAATCGGCTCTGCAGCCGGCATTTCCGTGTTGCCCTCCATCTTTTCTTTCCACCAAGCATCATAGCCGCGCACAAGCGGAGTTTGCTTGAAGTTGTACTCTGGCGGTGGAGATGGAATTGTCCATTCCAGCGTACGTCCATCTTCCCAAGGATCGTTGCCCAGGTTCTTCGGATCTCTTGATGTAATTACAATGTTGTACAAGAACATAAGAACCCCGATACCCATCATGATTGCCCCGATCGTACTTACCAAGTTCATGAGGTCGAAGCCTTGATTCGGCAAGTACGTAAAGACCCGACGCTGCATTCCAATCAAACCAAGGAAATGCTGAACGAAGAATGTCAATTGGAATCCAATCCAGAACATCCAGAAGGTAGCTTTGCCTAGTCCTTCACGAAGCATGCGTCCGAACATCTTTGGCCACCAGAAATGGAGCCCTGCGAACAAGCCAAGCACCAAACCACCAACAATAACGTAGTGGAAGTGCGCTACGACGAAGTACGTATCATGGAACTGGAAGTCAGCAGGCGCAGATGCCAGCATGACGCCTGTAACCCCACCCATAACGAATGTTGGAATGAAACCTACTGCGTAGAGATTGGCCGCGGTGAACTTAATCGAACCGCCCCACATCGTGAATAGCCAGTTAAATATCTTAATACCGGTTGGTACTGCGATAAGCATCGTTGCAATCGAGAACAGCGCATTCGCTACTGGCCCAAGACCAACTGCAAACATATGGTGAGCCCATACCATGAAGCCTAAGAAACCGATCAGGATCGTTGCGAATACCATGGAGCTGTACCCGAATAGGCGCTTGCGAGAGAACGTACTGATGACGTCGGAGATAATCCCGAACGCCGGCAAAATCAGAATGTATACTTCCGGGTGACCGAAGATCCAGAAGATGTGCTGCCAGAGCACTACACTTCCTCCATTCGGTACATAGAAGAAGTTCCCGCCAAACAAGCGGTCGAACATGAGCAGGATCAATCCTACCGTTACAGCAGGGAAAGCGAACAGAATTAATGCAGACGTAATAAAGGACGCCCATGTAAACATCGGCATGCGCATGAAGGACATTCCCGGCGCGCGCATGTTAATAATCGTTGCCAAGAAGTTAATGCCCCCGATGAGTGTACCCAAACCAGAAATCTGCAAGCCGATGGTGTAGAAATCCACACCGTGCGTTGGGCTATAATCCGTATTTGATAACGGTACGTAAGATGTCCAGCCTGCATCAGGCACACCGCCCATCAGCCAGCTCAAGTTCAGCAGCAAGCCGCCGAAGAAGAATGTCCAGAAGCCGAGTGCGTTCAAGAACGGGAACGCAACGTCACGAGCCCCTATCTGCAGCGGAATAATGGCATTCATTAGTGCAAAGATAATCGGCATTACACCGAGGAAAATCATCGTGGTGCCGTGCATGGTAATCAATTCATTAAAAGTTTTTGCGTCTACGAAATCATTCATAGGCTGAATTAATTGTATCCGGATCAAGATGGCTTCAATACCGCCAATACCGAAGAATAAAGCCCCGGCGATAAGGTACAGAATGCCGATCTTCTTATGGTCGACCGTCGTCAGCCAATCCATCAAGCCGCGATGTCGCTTCACCGTGTGAGCCAAGGTCGTTACCTCCCCTAGAAGATGCTGAAATCTACTGCTTATTGATTGCTTTCAAGGAATCAAGCTTGTAATCTGCCAAGTATTTCACGATGCCATCGAGTTCTTGCTCGGACAACTTATCTTTGAATGCTGGCATCTTATTGCCAGGCTTCACCTTCTCCGGATCCTGAATCCATTGACGGAGATGATCCTCGATCTTCTTCTGATCCAGCACCTCATCAGCGGTTTCACGGTTCAGCATGATGCCGGCTATAGCCTCACGACTACCCATCCCTTTCAGGTTAGGTCCCATGGACGGCTTATTATCGATAGCGTGGCAAGACAAGCAGTTCTGCTTGAAGCTCTCAGCAACTTGTGTGTCACCTACGAACGGTTTTGGTTCGGCCTTCATCTCATTCACCCAAGCCGTGAATGTAGCTTCACTGACTGCCTTCACCTTAAATTCCATAAATGCGTGGGAGTATCCGCATAGCTCAGCGCACTTCCCTCGATACACGCCTTCCACATACGTCTCAATGTACATCTTGTTGACGTTGCCGGATGGGTTCGTATCCATCTTGCCTGCAATGGATGGAAGCCAGAAGGAGTGAAGGACATCAGCTGTCTTCAACTCAAGCGCAATCTTCTTCCCGTTCGGAACAATCATGTCTTGTGCTGTTGTAATCCCGTACTCAGGATATTCGAATTCCCACCAATATTGATGACCTGTTACCTTAACCTTAATTGCATCTTTGTCTTGGCTATAGTCCTCAGCGAAGGCAAATACATACTTCACCGTTGGAACTGCCAAAATAATGAGGAGGATGATCGGAATGACCGTCCAAATCACTTCAAGCTTGTGGTTCCCTTCGACTTGCTTCGGAATCTCGTTCTGTCCCGGTCGTCTGCGATAGCGAAGGACGACATAAATGGAAATACCGAATACGACAATAACGACTAGCGTCATAATCGTAATCGCCAACTGCATTAATCCGAACTGCTTGTCTGCAATGGGCCCCTGCGGATTGAGAGCCGATATATCAGCACGACCGCAAGCACTTAGGAGCAGGACGAGTCCGGCGAACAGTGGAAGTAGTCGCTTCACTGCGTGCCACCGATTCATCATTGATCAACCCCACTTTGTACGTTTTCGCTGATTACCCCATCGCATGCTGTGTCGAAATCTCAATGCAAGTGCCCCTATGGCTTAGAAGTGAGTACAAGCTGCCGTCCATCCAGATAAGCCAATATTAACCAATCATTCATCGCGCAGAGAATCCATTGCGCAATGAAGGCGCATGCATATTCGAATTCAGACCGGTAAGAATCCTTCTTCGGAAGTCATTCTCATGCTCGAATGCCTTCAGGCAGGCCCCGGTTTAAACACGGATGTCGTAATCCTGTCAATTACTACAATCACTTACCTAAATATAATTTCCATATATTTATTTGTCAATGTTTCCCGGTCAGTTCACAAAGTGTTCAAATACTCTGAAAAACGGCTTTATATCAGTATTTGTAAACGGTTACAAAATACAAAATGAGACTGCTCTCCTTTGTCGAAACCACTCAATTTCTGGCAGTTTCCTGCCTGTTTTGATCACAAAAATCTATATTCCGCATACTCACATGTTGATTTTTGAACACTAATGGAAGTAAATAAGGAGGTTGAATGGAGTTGTCAAATGATGTTCACAACAACGCAAATCACGTTCACTGGATTGTCACATTTATAATCGCCGCTGTCATGCTGGTCTCTTCCGGCTGTGCTGGGATGGAGGCTGAGAAGTCAAGGTCGCCGGGAGGCAACACGAAGGCGAACTATGCAGATCGGAAGGTCAAGGAGCAATCAGCACCTTCTGGAACCCCGTTGCCCCAAATGGGCACCGAAAGCAACCATCGTACGAAACAGAACACAATGCAGTCCCATTCCACATCTCAGCCGCAGGCATTGTCTAATCCGCGTCCCCTGTTCATCAATCAATCTGTCAGCGATGCTGTCGGACACCTGGATGGAGTCAGTGTAGCCTATGTCTTGCAGCATAAGGATACCGCTTATGTCGCGCTCACGCTTGATGGCACAGGCCTAGGTACAATCGGCAGCGGAGGCAAGCATGAGCAATCCCGAATCGGCGCCCCAAATACAGCTGGACATATGGAACGCGAGGCGAATCGCTGGCCCCCGCGCTTCATTACATCGGATAGTCCGGTACGTACAGTGAAGCAGAGCGACAAATTATCAGATGAGCTCCTTCACACCATCGACAAGACGGTTCGGAGTCAGACCTCTGGGGTGAAACATGTTCGAATTAGCGCCAATATGGACTTATTCAACGGATTAACTCCTTATGTCATGCACGCTTATCCTGGAGATTCTCTGCAATTCGCAGAGGCGGATATTATGAAGCTTATACACCGCACAATGCACTAACAACTCATGAGACGTCGAACAACTCTAACTGACGTTGAGAATGATGAGAGTTACTTGCACTAGTTTTAGGGGGGGGTGCAGGCCGCATCGCTCCCTCATATTTCTACCTATATAATTATGGGTATATAGTTGATCTGCCCTATCCTAAGTCCATGACGAATTATTCTTTCCCCCTGGTGTAAATGGAAGACAAGTCAAAATACGCGGTCCATCTGCAGTCACCGCTACGGTATGCTCGAAGTGCGCTCCCCAGGAACCGTCACATGTAGCAACAGACCATCCATCTGCACCCAGAATCACATCACCAGATGTACCTAGCGTAAATATCGGTTCAAGCGTTATGACCATCCCTTCTTCCAAATTAGGCCCACGTCCAGGCCATCCATCATTCGGAATTTCAGGAGGTTCATGAATAGACTGCCCGATACCATGCCCCACAAGCGCAGTAACGACTCCATAGCCCGCATCACGCCCCATTCGTCCGATCGCAGCCGCTATATCCCCAACCGCCCTTCCAGGGGTCGCCAGCTTCGCTGCGTATCGTAATGCATGAAGTGTCTGTTGCATAAGACGCTTGGCCTCAGGTTGTATGTGGCCAATTCCATAGGTCCATGCCATATCTGCGAGCCATCCTTTGTAATTCACCACAAAATCTATCGTAACGAGGTCACCTGATTTAAGAGGTTTTGCAGACGGGAATCCATGGCATACAACCTGATTCACTGATGCGCATGTTGCATACGGATAACCATAATACCCTTTCTGCTCAGCAGTTGCTCCCTGCTGCAATAACCAGCTCTCTACGAACTGGTCAATTTCCACCGTTGTAACGCCAGGTGCGAGCCTTGACGCCACTTCACGATGGCAGCGGGCTGCCAAGTATCCTGCCTTCTGCATCAGCTCTAGCTGCGCAGCAGTCTTCGTATTCTCCATCGCTTACTCCCCCAACGTTACATGTCCCAATGATAAGTATATGCACGGGATCATCTGTTATAGAAGCACTATTGGAACCCCTTCATTTAACCCATACATACGCAAACAAGGCGCCCCGATTTACCGGCGCGCCTACTCTGTACGTATTCTCAGTTATTCCTTACATTCGCAGGTTAGCACTTCAGTTCCTCGTAATGTCTGATCAGAGACGGTTATGACGTTACGACACACTGGAATCCATTTTGCACATTTCCAACTCTACAAGCTGAGTTAATTCATCTTCATAGCCACCCATAATCCGGTACTTCCGGATGTACTCCTTCACGAATTTCCGAGGATTCTTCGGACGGAAAATACGTGTCATCTCCAACAAGCTTTCTTTCACTTCGTTGTGACCTTTTGTTGCCATGAAAATTCCCTCCCAAAGCGTTGTAGATCATGCCCCGCAACGGAGAACCAATTGGACTATCGCTTCACTTACTGGAATTTGCAACCTTTTAGTTCTAGTATATCATATTCAGCCGAGCTGCAAAATCACACCAACATATCTTAATCATTTCTCCATTGGGTATGCTAGTAACAACATTAGAGTTAACATACAACGCGTAATCATGCTGTCGTAAGGCTTAAATTCCATTACTACTACAATAAACAGGAGCAATCTCAAATGAATCAGCATCCCTCAAGTCCAATTCAAGCTTACGCAGCGGAACAGGCTGGATTTGACCATGGTAAATTGCAGCAGGCATTGGGTACGCTGCCTAAATTGTTCCCCCGTATGTATTACTTCGCGTGTGCGCGTCATGGACAAGTAATCGCAGAGGTGTATGCCGAAGGGGTAAGACCTGGGCAATTCTATGATCTGCGTTCCGCTACCAAAAGCTTTATCTCAACACTCGTGGGCATTGCCGTTCATCGTGGGGACATGCCTTCGCTGCATGAACCAATTGCTGACTATTTGCCGCAAGACATCGTGGGCAAACGCCAGAAAGATACTTGGTGGCACCGCATTACCTTCAAGCATTTGCTTACAATGACATCAGGCTTGCTATGGGAGACAGGCAATCGACTCGGAGAGCGCTGGATACGCAGCTTCCATAACAGCAGCAGCTGGGTAAAGTATGCGCTGCGACTGCCCGTCCATCCCGAACGGTTCGGACAATTTCAATATCGGAGCATTGATTCCCATCTGTTATCGGTTCTGCTCACCTCTTGCACTGGGATACGTGCAGATGAATATGCAAGAGCGCATCTCCTATCTCCAATAGGCATCGATCATTACCGCTGGGACTTATCTCCTGACGGGCATGCAGCAGGCCATATTGGACTCTGGCTGACTGGACCAGATATGCTTCGATTCGGCCAGCTCATACTAGACGGTGGTTCCATCCAACCTGCTGGTAATGAAGGATCAGACGAGCGCTTTCACGTCATACCCTCTACATGGATTACGGAATCGCATCGCCCCTATTCACCTGGCATGCCTGCTTTTGGCGCCTACGGCTACCAATGGTGGCTCCACCAATTAGGCAGCAAGGAGGCAGCTTGTGCAGTTGGTCATGGCGGACAAGTTATATATGTAGTGCCGTCGCGCTCCCTTACTGCCGTGTTCGCTGGCAATCCACATGTATGCCGGTGGAGACATCCGAAGCGTTGGATGGAAGAGCAGCTGTTGTCTGCTGCTACATTTTCTTAATATTCAATCCGACTATCGCTGCTGGCGAGGGCTTGTGCCGCACGATATAATGGTACAATCAGGAAAGGGGCGTTGTATGTGAAAAAAATTCGTGCATTAGGCATGGGAAGGGACATCGTGCTGCTAGCCGTCATCTTATTCTTCGTTGAATTTGTGCGAGGAGCAGCGCTCGTTTCATTCATCCCTATCTATGGCCAAAACATACTGTACATTAGCCTTGCCATTATCGGGGCCGCGACTACCGCACATTACTTGACGGATACGCTGCTTAAGACAGCTATCGGATATTTGCTGGATCGTTTCCCCGCCAGATTGATTATTAATATAGGATTGCTTATTTCACTGACAGGGATTGCTCTGTTCCATTACGGAAATATTCCATGGGTGTTCATCTTGGCAGCTGCCTTATATGGCGTTGGAATATCTCCCGTATGGATTGTCTGCTTAACGAAGGTAAAAGAAGATCAACGAGCTGCCCAAATGGGCTTCCTCTATATGATATGGCTAGTTGGGATGGGCGCCGGCCCTGTCGTGTTGAACCTTATCCTAGACTATAAGCCTGCAATCTCTTATTGGCTGCTTGTTGCCTTGTCCACTGTCGCTTGGCTGCTCAGCTTTTTCGTCGCAGGCGGCAAGCAAGCCGAACGTATTTCCGTTCCATTTCGTGAGCAGTGGGAGGCACTGCGCGAGAAGCTGAAGGCGATCAAGCCGCTGCTGCCCGGCATGATTCTGCAGACACTCGGAGCAAGCATGCTCGTGCCGATTCTGCCCACATTTGTTGCAGAGTCTTTATCATTCACCGAGCACAGAGAATACTCACTTCTTCTGCTCCTCGGCGGCGGCTGTACAGTACTTGGGCTAGTCCCGATGGGCAAATGGTCAGATAAGAGCAGCCGCAAGCCATTCCTTGTGATTGGATTCGGCATATTCGCCTTGACGCTTGCCTCATTGTCACTGCACCCGTCGAAATTGATGGCTTACGGACTGGCCGTGGTTCTCGGCCTGTCATATTCCGCAGTGCTTCCCGCGTGGAATGCACTGCTCGCCCTCTATGTCCCACCTGGTCAGAAGGGACTAGGATGGAGTCTGTTATCCACTGTGGAGGGCATTGGCGTCCTCATTGGCCCCGTTCTCGGGGGCTTTATTGCGAGCGCTACGTCTGCCAGCATGGTCGTATGGATTAGCGCAGCATTGTTCGGCATCGTCTCCATCGTGTATTTGCTGTTTCCATCACGCTGGTTTGCCGAGCAATAGCTTCAACGAACCATTATGCAGCGAGTTTCAGTGAGTTCCGGAAATTGTAATGAGGTTTCTATTTTATCTAATTCATGAACCGCAGTAGATTCAAGACAATGAAACTATTAGAACGCTCATACGTTACATGTACTAAGCAACAGCGTAAGGAACTGTAGTTTCAACATCGGGGGGAACTTGTTTTGTGGGAGTGGATACATAACACAATCAGTTGGCTTAAACATTTGGATATCAATCAAGTCGAGCATTGGATGCAGCAATATTCGAACTTGGGGCCGTTACCTGGCATATTGCTCCCGCTCGTGGAGGCCATCCTGCCTTTCTTGCCGCTTATCGTATTTGTTATGGCAAATGCAGCAGCATACGGCTTAGGGCTTGGCTTCCTCTATTCCTGGATTGGCGCAAGCCTAGGGGCTTGCCTTGTATTCTGGTTGGCTCGTAAGTTCGGCGGCCGGTTCAGCGCTTACCTGCAGAAGAACATGCCTTCATCGCAGCGATTCTTCTCATGGCTGGAGACCAAAGGATTCACACCGTTGTTCATCTTATATTGTTTCCCATTCACACCATCAGCGCTAATCAATATCGCAGCAGGAATTAGCACGATCCCGTTTCGTACATTCATTTGTGCCGTATTTGCCGGGAAGTCGGTCGTCATATTCATCATGGCCTTCATCGGCCACGACTGGCAGGGATTTATCCATCAGCCATGGCGCATTCTAGTCGCGGTTGCTGTTCTGTTCCTGCTCTGGCTCGGCGGGAAGAAGCTCGAAGCTCATTATCAACTCTAGAAGCTGTAGACATCATTTACTAAGGAATCGAATCGCTCATTCTTTGAAATGTTTCCTTTGTATTCATCACAGGATATTTTCAAGTAGGCAGGGCACCTTAATAAGAGCATTCAATGAGGTGATGATCCATCACCTGAAGCTTGACGCTTGCACGCAGCAAACGAAAGGAGCTCATGACCTGCATGACTGAAAATGACCATAAGATGAATCCGATATCGAGGGAGCATGTTGAAGTGGACGGCATCTATGCCAATGAATGGGGACGCGAGGAAGTATTGCACCGCGGTCAGACCTTCCCATCTGATCCTCAGCTTGGTGCTTCGGAGTGGGAGCTCCAGCAATATTTGTTCGACAATCACCACACAGGTGAGACGGATCAGCGGCTTATTGCCAAATCAGATGAGACAAGGCAGAAGCAGTCCAAGCAAACCAGTCCGCGCAAGCATACCGACCGTGGCGATAAATAAGCCGCATATGTTCATACTTCCTTAAAATGATAGGGAGAAATTCCAAGCTGTCTACAGCTCCGAATCTCTCCCTTCGTTATGTATATTCGATTCATATAGCCAATCGGTTGAAGCGTGAGGCAATCTTACCTTGCACATCTGGAACAATTACAAGTGCTGTCGGATCATTTCTGCCAGTTCACCCGCGAAGCCTTCAGCCCCCATGCTGCGCCATTCGAGGTTCGTAAGCGGAAAGCGAAGGAAATGATCAACTGTCGTATCCGTATCTACAAGTATCCCCCGCACATTACGCGCACGTCCATTGAGATAAACGAGCAGTTCTGTCTGGTGTTCTGCCGCCAAAAAGATGAGCTCCATCTCTTCAACTTCTCCGCGAAAATAAGAGGTAGGAATGAATTCGAATTGCTGTACAAATGGGAATTTACCGCCGATTCGTGGGGCATGAATACAGTCCGCAGTCCGCAGTCGGAAGCCAAGTCGGTTCACACCGTCAATTACAATGCTCTGCTCGACCGTAGGGATAATTTCGATTCGATCGTGGTCATTTGGCTCGATGTCGCTAGTACGGTCTATGCCTAGCTCTATCATCAGCCATACAGGGGTGTTATCAATCGTAAGTGGAACCCGACTCGGCAATACAATGGAGAATGACTCATCCTTCGTCTCACTCGTACTTAGCGTGAAAGATTCACAGATTGTATAGCGCTCAAGCTCACAATAACTGCGCTCACTTCGGCCATCCAATTGGCGCGCATACTCCGTCATTAATACAAGCTCAAGGCGCTCGACATACTGTGGGATATGGCCTCCCCGCAGCTTCACAATTCCACGCAATTCCTCGCCCGGTGCATATCTTCCACGTTCCAGAAGCGTATCGATCTGGGCCGTGCCAAGACCAATGCTCCCTAGGAAACGGTTGAACATGGACATTACCTTGTCCCTCCCCTGAACTATTCACATGAGCAAATATGGAAAATGTTTCTTATATCCATTCGACGGCTTCCCCATTTTCCCTTTTCGACACGAGCAAGAAATACTCAATTTTGAACGATGTTCATGAATCTCTCTCACAAACATTTACATTTGATATAAACTTCCTGCCCGAAAATCACCCCAAACAGAAAACGTTCTGCTATTATGGAATAGCAGTAAACAGAATAATAGTCAGTGCAATCTTAATATAGTGCCCGTATGAAACGTCTTGGATTCGGCAAACATGGGAGAGATGGAATCTTGATGCTCTTTGTAATCAATCAACATGCAGGCAATGGAAAAGGGCTGCGCACATGGCAATTGATAGAGTCGCGTATGCAGCAGCTAGAGATCGAATATACCTCCTGCGTGACAGCAACACCCGAAGAAGCAGAGATGCACGTAAGTGCTCATCTTACGAAATACCCTCGTTCTACGATTGTGGTACTCGGCGGAGATGGAACGATTCATCGACTACTGCCAATTCTAGCAGGTACCCAAGCTGCATTAGGAGTTATTCCTGCTGGCTCAGGCAATGATACCGCTCGAGGATTTCATATACCTACTGAACCATTGCAAGCATTGCATACCATTCTTCACGGGCAGCGAAATGCTGTCGATCTGATCGAGATCAACGACAAGTGGACATTGACCGCTTTGGCGACAGGATTTGATGCGGAAGTAGCAGAAGCCGTCAACCAGAGCCGTTATAAGCGTTGGTGCAACCAACTTCGAATAGGCTCCGCTGCCTATTTGATCGGCGCGGTCATTGCGATGTTCACGTTCAAGCCCGCAAGAGCCTCCATTACAATCAACGGTACCATACATCATTTTGACAACGTGTGGCTAACGGCTATCGCCAACTCCTCTTCCTACGGGGGAGGAATCCGTATCAGTCCACAAGCTGACCCACATGACGGAGAGCTGGATATATGCATTGTACACAGCTGCACCCGTTGGACCTTAATGAAGCTATTCCCGACCGTATTTTCCGGCAAGCATGTGAATCTGCCTTATGTCTCGATGCTGCGCGGACATGATGTTCATATCACTTCATCGAACGATCGCGTTGCTTATGGTGATGGGGAACGGATTGGCACTACTCCGCTCCAAGCTGCAATTGGTAGACATAAGCTGCTCATGCTTCAGCCTTCATCAAGTCATCATTACGAATCGAAGATTGTCTAAAAAAACTGTTTCTGTATCGCGATTAAGGGTAAGTATTACATGGTAATGCCTACATGAGAAAGGGGAACCATTCGTGGGAGAATCAAAAGTCAAATCATTTTTCGGAGAATTTAAGCAATTTGCAATGCGAGGCAACGTTATCGATCTAGCAGTCGGTGTTATTCTCGGCGGTGCCTTCAATAAGATCGTGACTTCGGTTGTCAACGATCTCATTATGCCTCCACTCGGACTGTTGATGGGCGGAGTCAACTTTAAGGATTTGTTCCTTAACTTGAGTGATCAAGACGTATCGTCATTGGCGCAAGCACAAGCAGCGGGAATTCCCGTTATCGCATACGGCCAATTTATTAGTATTATTATCGACTTCATCCTTGTGGCCTTCTCCGTGTTCCTGCTTATTAAAGGGATCAATGCGCTTCATCGCAAGAAGCCCGAAGCACCAGCAGAAGAGACAACAAAGTCTTGCCCGTACTGCCTGTCGGAAATTCCGAAGGAAGCTACTCGCTGCGGACACTGTACTTCTATCCTGAACGAGTCCGAAGCCAAAGCGTAACGAGCACGTACGGCAAGTTCTCCATTTAAGATCATTCAACAAAAGACCTTCTTGCTGCACCACACCATCCTCGTGATGATGTCTGTAGGAAGAAGGCCTTTTTTGTCCAATCGGATATAGCGAGACTACATGGCTATATGGAACGGTTCGGCTTGCTCATAAGCTGCTCCGCAATCGCGCGAAGCTGCATATCTGGCGTATATACTTCCTCGCCCATATCCACTTTTTTAATCCGAATTTCTTCTACATCTGTACCCGCGCGATCTGGCTCGAAGCGAAGCGCTGCTTCATCCGTACAATGAACTTCATACCCCATCATGCGCAGCATTTCCTGCACATCATCCACAGTTGGCTTCTCTTTATCCGGTGTCATAACTAGGCCGCGAAGCTTCGCGATCTCGTCAGTTCCGTGATGAACAACTTCAAAATGTACAATGCACTCCATACGATGCCCTCCTCTTGCTGTCTCTTAGCGAAGCTGTCCTTCCTCGTATCTTCTCCGAAAGAAGATCGGCACATACTTTACATGCATATGAAGTCTTTCAACATCCATTACATGTATCTATGTCAAACACCGATTTGGCTTGCTGGTATACTAGTCGTTCCGATATGTTTCTATACGTAAAGATACTTTGACCGGTTTCGGGTTTTGGTCATTTTTCACTTATCTGTCACGATTGATGTTAATCAAAATACGATGAGATGACCGCTTGGATCCGCTTGTTAAATGCCTCTGCATCTTCAGCCCCCATCTCGCTTTGCCATTCGTACAATACGAGATCCTGTACGAACTTCCCTAAGACAAGCCGGGTGATCGCTGCATGCTCTGTAAGCAGTGCCTTCGTTGCCACACCTTCCCCCATTGACCCAACCAATGCTTCCTTACGATCAATAATAAATGCAAAAGGACGCGTGTGACGCATGCCATCTGCATCGAACAAGGAAGGCACCCGCATACTTGCATTGTCCTCCGAACCCGCGATGGACCACAGCACCTTCACTCCCCGCGCCTCAGCAAGTGCCAAGTGCTCCCGAATTAAGGTCGCATCCTCTGGCCACACATCTGCGATAATTTCCAGCTTAGCCTCCTGCAGTACGCGTTTCACGGTCTCGATAACCGCCCGCTCACCTTCGATACTGTAGAACGAAGTCTCATCCGCTTCTGTCACGGGCATGTGCTCCCGAATATAGTGAAGCGATGAATCTAATCGAGAGGCTAATATGCGCGTCAATTCCTCCGGCTGCAATGCCGCATAGTGAGAGGGTTCTCCATCCCGATGCAGAATGACTCCATGATCAACGAGCCGCTGTAATGCTGCATATACATTGGAGCGCGACACGCCTAGTTTCTTAGCAACCTCATACCCCGTCATCGCACCTTGTTCGGATAGACTGACAATAATTTTAGCTTCCATCTCGGTAAATCCCAATGAACGTAAATGTGTAATTAGACCTTGACCTTCCATCGTACTCCTCCTGCTCTAGGTGTCTCCTTACTCGTATTGCTCGTACAATGAAAAAGAGGCCGCCGTATTTCCATAGATGGCAGGCCCCTATTGTCATTCCATGCATATAAGCTGACTGATACACATTTCCCCATTCCCAGTTTAGACTTCTTGCAGCTGGGTTGTTGTCAGTCTGTACTGCCTCAACTTACGCGAAGTGAATGGTGCAACGGAACCAGATGCTTATACGAATGGCGTCCCGCACCGTTCACACCATTTGGCTTCCTCGTCTGCCGTGCTGTTGCAGTTCGAACAGCGTCGACCCGCTATTTCTTCTTCTTTCATAATGGTAATTCGGCGACCGCCGACCGTTACGTTCAAGTCATCATGATCTCGATCGGCCGCTCCACCTTGTTTAAGCCGGCCTTGATCGGAAGATGCACTGCTCTGAGAGTCTTCCGCATGCGGCTCCAATACATGATCATCTTCTTCCTCTTCCTCGTACGTATAGTCATGCTCCTTATAATCGGTATGTTCCGGATAGCGCACAGCCTCTTGAGCAGCCGCCGCCTCCTCTTGTTCTTCCCGCTTGGCCTTCAGGAAGGCCATGCCGAGCTCATCAATCTCTTCTTCCTCCATTTGTGGCGGCTCTGGCAGCTTGCGTCCGCATACCGAACAATAATTAGCCGAAAATGGGGCAATTTCGCCGCATTCGCATCGCTTCTGTTTACGCAGCTCGCTTACCTTCCAATCCAGAAGCTTCATTTCTTCTTCAACGAGCAGATTCAGCTTAGCAATTTCCTTCAAACCTTCCTCCGCAAGTGTTAAGTCATTCTTTTTATAGGCATCATATACGAGTTCGCCGATATCATAGACATTCTGCTTCCATTCTTTGCGCTTAGCTACTATTTGGGCTTGAACCCGGTTCATTTCCATCATGTTATGCGCTTTTTCCGATGCTTTGGAAGCACCATCTTTAATTACTTGTATAAAGCGGTTCATCCCAATATCTCCTTTCAACTGCCATTACGGCAGAATTCCTCTGTTAAACTAATAAACGCAGTATTAGCGATGTGAAACCCATCGCCACAACCATGCGCTATTCTCTGCCTTGAACTTGTCATTACACGTCTTCAACAACAACGTATGCATGACTCAGGCAAAACATGTATCCCTGTCCGCTGCCTTGCTAGAACATGTATAATATCATGTAACGCTTATTTCTATCATAAAGGAGATACACCATCATGACCACTCCTTCTTCATCAGAAACGGTCAGGGCCCAGTGGCGTTCTCATCCATTTGGTATAAAGAGGGAACAACCCGTGCCTACAGCGCGATCGGCAGACCCATACACAGCTTCTCGCCATGATCGCGCTCAACCGAGCAATGAAGGCAACGGTGCCCTTCCTGCATCTGCAGACTTCTTCGCTGCGTTAGAGCGACAAGGGATACGTCTGCATGACGCACAGCGGGATGCAGTACGCCATATAGACGGGCCCTTGCTCTGCTTGGCAGGAGCTGGATCTGGCAAGACATCCGTGCTGACCGCACGCGCTGCCTATTTGATGACCGTCGGTGGAGTATCACCTGAGTCGCTATGGCTGGTCACTTTCACCAATAAAGCTGCGCAAGAGATGCGAGTGCGCCTTGCCAAGCTGCCCGGCGTTACACGCGATATGGCTCGCAGGGTTCAGGCACGCACCTTTCATTCTTTCGCTCTCAAGCTGCTGCAGGCTTATGCGCCTCCCTTCCAACTGATGGCAGAGGAACGCAGACGGCATGGCTTGATGAAGCGTATACTACGAGAGCTCGGGCTGCATGATACCCTGCAAGCCGAGACGGCGCTCGCTGCGCTCTCCTCGCTCAAATCACGCCGCCTGATGCCTACTGATTGGAAAACAACAAATGCAAGTGAACTCGATATGCGGCGTGCGCTTATTCGCTTCGAAGAACAGAAAGCGCAGCAAGGGTGCAAAGACTTCGATGACCTGCTGATCGATCTTCTACGGCTGCTGGAGGAAGACGCTAACTTGCTTGAGCGTCTCCGCCACCGTTTCCAATATGTGCTTGTAGATGAATTTCAAGATACGACGCCTGTGCAGTATGAACTACTTCAACGAATTACCGGCGGGCACCAAAACTTAGCCGTATTCGGTGATGATGATCAGACGATATTCACTTTTAATGGAGCAAGCCATCGTTATATCACGGAATTTAAAAATCAATACCCTGCAGCGAAGCAGGTTACGCTCGACTTTAACTTCCGATCTACACCAGCCATTGTTGGCCTAGGCAATGCGGTCATTGCCCATAATGAAGAGCGGCTGCCGAAGCAGATGAGAACTCCAACTGGCGTTCATGTCGTGACAGATAAGGAGCATGCACCAAGTGCGCCGCGCTATCTTCGCCCCCGCGATGCGGAGGAAGAGGCACAGATTATCACCGATCATATTCAAGCAGCTGTTAGTGCCGGTACGCATACGTGGCGAGACTTTGCTATCCTGTACCGAACAGCGAACACCAGCCGCGCACTCATTGAATGCTTGACGATACAGGGCATTCCATTTCGCCAGTTCGGAGCCGAGCCGTTTTTCTATGACCATAACCTTGTTCGCCCGCTTATCGACCATCTTCGGCTGTCGCTTGCCCCGCGTGAGTTCAGCGCACTGGACAGCGCTGTTGCCGCACTATATATCCCGCGGGAGACAGGCATGCAATATCTGATGGGAGCAGAGCGGAGCAAGGCCAAGAAATATCCGCTTATCCATCTGCAGAGCTGGGACAAGCTGCCCTCCTTCCAGCGCGAGGCCGTCAAGCCACGCATTAAGCTTATTAAGAAGCTGGCTGCGATGAAGCCATATATCGCGCTACGAGAGATGCGACGCGAATTCTATGACAAGTTCACGGCTGCATCTTCTGGAGAACGATCAACCGCTCATCAAGAAGGGGCAGCGGATACGCTTGAGGAATTGGAGTCCTCAGCCAAGCGCTTCGATACTGTCGAGGCCTTCCTGAAGCATATTGACGAGTTGAAGGAGAAGTATGTTGCGATGAACCCCGAGTATGGAGCACAGCATCGAACAAACAGCTCTCTGTCTTCTGGACGAGCACCAATGCAGGCAGGGACAAGAGCTCCTTCCGCGATGCAACGTGCAGAGGATGGGGATCTGGAGGATGCCGTCACCTGCATGACCATTCATCGCGCCAAGGGCCTGGAGTTCCCTGAAGTATTCCTAATCGGTGCGGCCGATGGAATTCTCCCTCACCGCACAGCGCTTCGCAAGGGAGCCCCGCCAGACCGCTCGGCGGCACTGCGAACAGGACCACGAGCAGAACAGATGCATGACATCTCCCGTCCTGAGGCGGAGAACGCAAGCACGAATGATACGCTCCTTGAAGAGGAACGCAGGCTTGCTTATGTGGCCGTAACGAGGGCACGCGAGCAGTTGTACATCAGTTCCCCAGCAATCGTGCATGGACAGAAGGCTGAAATAAGCCAACTGCTCCTGGATGCTTGGAACATCGTCATATAGGGTTGCGCCCGAAAGTTGAGTTTTGAAATACACACCCTTTATCCAGTACAATAGGATCAGATGCTATGTTGTTATTTAGGAAAAGAAGAAAAACGACGAATAACCGATTACTATACCGTGCTAAATTGAGGGGATATTTCATGTCCAAAACCGATATGATTATGAAGCAATACGAACAGGTAAAGCAGTTGCCTACCTTGTATCAGCTTGCATTGGAAGAACTGGAGACTAAGATCAAGGTCATTCAAGCGGAATGGAAAATACGCAATGGTTATCCGCCCATCGAACATATTAAGACGCGTCTGAAGGAGCCTAACAGCATTTTCAGCAAGCTGCAGCGCAAGGGCTTCCCATTGACGCTCGATTCCATCGTTGACAAAATATATGACGTAGCAGGCATGCGTATCGTCTGCGCCTTCGTTAAGGATATTTATCTCATACTCGAACATTTAAAGACTCGTGAAGATATTCGTATCGTGGAAATCAAGGATTATATTAAAAATCCGAAGAGCAATGGGTACCAGAGTCTCCATGTCATCGTTCAAGTGCCGCTCGTATTATTCGAGGATACACGCTGGATTTATGTAGAAATTCAGCTTCGTACGCTTGCCATGGACTTCTGGGCAAGTCTGGAGCACATTATTTACTACAAGTTCGAACAGCACGTTCCGGCTCATGTAACAGAAGAGTTAACCGAGGCCGCAAGAGCAGTCGATCAGTTGGATCGGAAGATGCTGGAGCTGCGCAAAGAAATATTATCGTACAATCACGAGGATTGGGCGAACACGATTCAGAAGGGCTTGCCTTGGGAGAATGCTCAATAGTGCTAATGCTCCCCATGGGCAGTGATGATGTTCATCTCTGGGATGAGAAATGGTTGGATAAAACACGCACCATTTGCACATCGTAACGATGACGCCGGAGGACTTGATCTGTCATGTTCACCGGCGTCAACCGATAACTGTCATCACGAAGGAGGACCACGAACATGGCCAAACCCGATGATCGCTCTAACAACGCAGCTCGTCTGCAGAATGCAATTGATAACACATCGAGCAAACTGCATGAAACTGAGCAGTATTTAACTGAGCATGCTGAAGAGATTAGCGCGACAGAGCGTCATAACTTGCAAGCCAAGAATGAGCGCCGCCGCCACAGCATCGAAGGGTTTGCGGCTGAGAAGCGTGACGAGCAATCGAACGCTTCCTCGTAGTGCACCCAATCGTTGACAGATGAATCGAATGAAGAGAGGCTGAGCTTGAAATCCAAGCTCAGCCTCTCGTATTAAGTAATATAATTTGTATTATTGCAGTAACTGTTCTAACGTCAATTTTTCGTCATAAGCTGCCTTCGCTGCTTCCTTGCCAACATAGCGGACATGCCATGGCTCGTACACATAACCGGTAATGCTCTCCCCGTCCTTCGGATAGCGAATCATGAATCCGAATTCGTGAGCGTGTTCAGCCACCCACTTTCCTTCATTCGAATCACCGAATACCTCTTCCAGTACATCGCCTACACTTGGACTCGATAAATCCATCGTGAGGCCCGTCTGATGCTCGCTCGTTCCAGGAACTGCGCTAACGCGGGCCGCATATTCCTTCCCTTGCGTATTCACGTAATGATTGAATAGGGATTCCTGACGCTTGAAGGAACGGTAACCTGATACGGCATGCAGCGTCACGCCCTCTTCCTTCGCCTGCTTGAACATCTCCTCAAGCGCCTCTGCCGCTTCCTTGCGCATATGACGCTTCTCATGTGCCTCTTCGAAGGAGAACTTCACATTCGGCTCCACAAGATCCGGCGGCTCATAACCATCTGGCAAGTAACGCTCCTTATTGACCACAACGAGGATGGACTCCGGATTCGTAACAACCGCCTTATCGCCTTGCTGTTCAATCGTGGAGCTGAGTCCGTATTCCGATTTCAGCTTGGCTGTAACCGATGATGCGTCATCGGTATTGGCGGAGCCATTCTCTCCTTGACCCTCTCCGCTTCCTTCTCCCTGCTTATTATTATCCGGCGCTGGTGTCAATGCCGGGTCAACTTGTTCTTGTCCAGATGTTACTGCTGCCTTGTCCGTGCTTTGGCAGCCGCTGAGCAGAATTGCTGTTCCCAGAGCAAATACAAGACACTTCGCAGTCATACTATGCTGACTCATTGGTATTTCCCCTCTCCCAATCTATCAATTGCAGATTGAGAGTCTATTATATCGCAATAGAATTGGTATTGCGAATAGTACAGATGTGATACAGATGCTCTTTATAAAGTCATCTGCGAGGGTTATAAAGCTTCTCCTTTGGGGTGACATACAGGTATAACTTAGGAATGGAATTACGCAAGCATCTAGTGGCACTCCTATGACAGGCGGCACATCTTCCAATAAGCCAATTAGTGGGATGACTGGCGATGTGAAGGAACGACTACGACCGACCGCAACCCAACCTTCCTAAGGCTCTCATTAAAAAAAAGAGTGCCTTCTAGCTGCAGACTAGAAGGCACTCCTCTTCCTCGATGCTATACGTTTACAGTGTTATGACTGTTCTTCGCTTCTCGTCCAACTTCAATATCATCATCCTCATCACGATTGAAGGCCTCTCGATCGAACTCGCCTTCACTTTTGCCAACCAGCAAGGACGCAACCGTTGTGCCTGTCGCATTAACTGCCGTACGCGCCATATCTACGATTGCATCTACACCAAGAACAAGTGCAAATCCTTCAATCGGCAGGCCTGCCTGAACGAGCACGACAGTCGTCGAGATGGACGCTGGACCCGGAACACCCGCTACGCCAACAGAAGCTAACGTTGCTGCACCAATGATGAGCAAGTAATCGGCAATATTCAAGTCAATACCGTATACGCGGGCAATGAACACAGCAACTATGGCCGGATAGATTCCACCGCACCCGTTCATATTAATCGTGGCGCCAAGCGGAGCCACAAAGCTGGCAATTCGATCAGACACCTTCATTCGCTTCGTAATCACTTCTAGATTCACGGGCAGTGTTGCGTAGCTGCTGCGGGTCGTAAAAGCAACTGCAATGGTCGGATACGCCTTCTTGAAGAAACGAATTGGATTTACACGCGCACCGAAGGTGACAAGCGACCCGAAAGTCACAATCATATGAATCAAGCACGCCACATAGACCGCTATAATAAACCATGCAAGCTCCTTCAAGGTCGATAATCCATACTTGGCGGCCATCGAGGTCATAAGCCCGAACACACCGTATGGAGTAAGCTTAATAACAAGTTTCGTCACACGGAACATAACATGGGAGAAAGATTGAAAGAAGGCGCGAATCGGCTGTACTCGTTCGGGATTGCGCAGCCCCTCTAGTGTAATCGCCACTGCAATGAAGGCAGCAAATATGATAACCGGCACGACCTTACCCTGTGCCATCTCATTGATCGGGTTGGAAGGTACGAGATCAAGCAGCACTTGCTTGAAAGTTGGGATCTCACGTTGTTCGAACCCCTGCGCCGCTTCCGAGCTCTGAGCAATACCAGAACCAGGATCAATAACCAGAGCTGTTCCGAGACCGATAACAGCCGCGATAGCAGTCGTAATCAGGAACAACGCAATGGTCTTCGTTCCAAGCTTCTTCAATACGTTCGGATCCTTCACAGAGGTAATACTCGAAATAATAGCAGCAAATACGAGCGGCATGACAACCATTTTAATTAAGCTGACATAGATAGAGCCTAGAATACTGACATCTGCCGCAGACTTTCCGAATACCGCGCCGAGAGTCAAGCCAAGCGCCATGGCCAGCAGTACGCGAAGGCCGAACCCAACTTTCTTCTTCGCAAGCCACCACAGCAAGATAACGAGCAGCAATGCAGCCCCCCAGCTCGCATAGACATTCCAGTCTTGCAGGGTGATCCAGTTCTGTTCCTTCATCATCATAACCCCTTCATCTATTTATTATAACAATTCCAAGTTGTTTAATTGGTATTATAAAAATAGGGACGGAACTCGTCAATACTTTTTATATGAATGGATGTACTGGATATGAATGTATTTGCTGGATAGATATGAACTAGCTTGCCTCCAATACGGATCTGTACAACTAGACCAAGCTGCTTGCCACACTGCCGCACTTACTGCTGTATTACCTGCTCTCCAATCTCTTCAATGCCTCACGCCGGCTTAGCGGCATCAGCGCATGCAGCTCTACATAATCCCTTACCCATTCTGGATTTGTCTTCGCATACTCACGCAATGCCCAGCCAATGGCCTTCTGCAAGAAAAATTCCTTCGATGCAATATGCGTATGAATCGCAAGATGCAGCAAGTCCGTATTCGTCTGAGCTTTGTATTTCAACTGAAACAGTATCCCTGTGCGGTTCAGCCACATCTGATCCGAATGAATCCAGCGATCAGCATATTCCGCCCAAGCCTCAGGGTATCGCTTCATCACCCCTCCCATTGTGCAGGTTGCCAGTCCATCAACCGTATCCCACCAAGATCGGGTTACAATGAATTGCTCGATTCTATGTATATGTGCTAAATTGAAAAACTTCACTCCACCTTCTAATAGTCCCATTGCAACATAAGCAAATTCCCGCTCCTCCAGATTCCACAAATGCTGAGCTGCATGCAATATCTCTTCTGCAGACTTCGGCTTACCGTACAACTGCGAATGCTCTTTAATCAACATCTTACGTACAGGCTGAGGGACACCAAGAAACGGGAACTGATCGCGCATATAAGCGGACATCGCTGCCGCTCTGTCTGGATTGGCACTTGCGCGCAAGGCTTCAATAAGTGGTTCGATTGGATACACGCTCATGAATATCTCTCCCTTATATCGACGAGTTGCAATCGTTTGAAAGTCGGTAGCTGCCGCCCAAGTCTTATGCCAACCATACTCCCAACGAATTAATAGACCATATAGATATTCTCCCCGCATCCCCCATCAACCTTCCAAACTCACCTGCACCTATAGCACAGGAGCAGTAGCATGAGCATGGCAGTTGGCATACAACTTACGCATGGCAGCAAGCATACTACTCCTGTGCTACGTTTCTTCGTTACTTTGCTAATAGATTATTTCGCCATAAAAACTGAACCTGCCTCGAAGACAACGCGCTGCTTCCCATCGAGAATAAGCGCTGACATTGCCTTCACTGTATCTGTACCATAGGAAATATCCTTATCGGAGAAGTTAACGACGACTTTCAAATCCTCCCCATACTGAGCCGACTGAACAAGGCGATCCGAAGACAGCACCTCAAATGCGGTCATCTCCCTCTGCACAGCCTTCGCATGGAAAGGTGACCATACCCTCAGATATGATGTGATCGAACCTTTATGATTGTCCCATTCTTGCTTATCAAGATGATACAGCGGCGGAACATTGTACAGCAGCTCGTACAGCATGCGTGCTGTCACCTCATCCTTTATTTTGAGGCTTCCCCATTCCCAGTGATGGGTTGTAATGACCGAATCGTTGTATACCAGCTTGAATAAAGGCAGGGAGTACACCGGATCAATATAAATATGCTGGTACAGTTCCTTAATCGGGATCTGCTTCGCATATTTGCCCGGAATACCGCCGTCCGGCGACCAATAGGCTCCTACATAATAGGGGCTGTTCTTATCTTCGCGCATATCCTTATCGATCCACTTGATAACCGGGGTTTCCAAGCCATGCGCGAAAGCAATCACGCTGCTGGCAAAGTCGTTCCCACCCTCGGAGCCAATGACCATATGCTTCTCCTTCGCAATATAATTCATGCGCTCAAGGCGTGCCTTCCGATCTTGCTCCTGCGTCGTGATATGTCCAGGGGTGTAGTCATCATAAATTTCCCCTGTTGCATCACAATCAATGAACCACGTATTATACAGAATGTGATCCTGCAGAATCAGCTCCATGCGCTGCTTCACACTAGGAAGTGATAAGGTCGGATTCAACTTGCGTCCGCGATTCAGGAATCCCCCGATCTTGACCCCCTTCTTATTGGTAATCGTAGCTTCTTCATACAGCGAGGCATCTGGGAAGTACGCTGTATTCCAGTCCTTGTTCTCTTCCTTCTGGATCGAATGATACGAATCATAAGGCCCTATTAAGTATCCAAACTTCGAAGCATTCTCGACGAAAGTTGGATTCATTAATCCATCTGCCCAGTTCGGCAATCCAATCCACGCCTTAGCAATACCGAACTGCCTCATCTCAGAAATGATCGCACTAGACTTATCCTGTCCCCATGCTGAAGGATCGTCCAGCGATTCTCCGAATGCATGTTTCAATAAGCGCTTGTTCAGTTCATACAGCTTCTGTTCACTTAGCTTGCTAACACCAGCAGAGACAAGCTGCTGTGATTCGGCATCCAGCTTCGGAAATTGATCCGCTTGATACAACTGCTCCAGCTTCATCACCTGGTTCAAGGCTCTGACCATGACCCGCTTCTGGTATGCATACACACCATCCTGCCTGCCTTCTGACAGCGCATTTCGCAGCTCTTGACCACCATCCTCCGTAAATTGATCCGCCAGCTTCGCAATCCATGACCATATCGGTTCATTAAGCTTCTTCTTCATGACAGGCCAATGGATATTCGTCTCATCCAGCGCTTGGCTGTTCCACATATACATATGCGGAGCGCCATATAGCTTCTCAATGTCCGGATTGTCCTTCGCCTTCTCCGCAAGTGTCTTGAAGTCATGCTGCTCCTTCACATATTCCCGGTACAGTTTCGCAACAGCTACCGGATCATTGTCCGTTACATATAAGCGGAATCCATATTCTTTGTTTGGATTAATCGATGGGAACTCATGCGTAAACGCCATCTCAATACTCGGTTCTGTATGGAACGAGACTTCATTGTTAAAGGGATTCTCGACCACATAGAGCAGGCCGAACTTGCTCTTATTGAGCGCCATGAAATTCATCGAGAAGGACTCGCCCCATGTCATCGTCTCTTCGTGAAGGAACTTCTTCCAATTCGGATCTTGGGCAGGGATTCGCTTGCCTTCCCATAGCGGCAGCATGTAGCTGTCTGCTTGTACCGTCGGCCATGCGAATTGCTCCGCTCCGATCGATTGAATGCGAATGTCCAGATACCCCTCCTTCTTCTGTAGAATTACCTTGACCTTATCATCTGGATACGTCCATTCTGTACGGTCAATCATCTGCTTCATATCACGTACATTCCGTGGCTTGATCGGGACAGAAGCGTGTTCCTTAACGCCGCCATGCTCGATCACGATATCAAATGTTGCCGGGTCAACCTGGTACGTGAATTTACGATAAGCAGCCTGTATGGCTTGAACAGGGTTGGATACCGCTACTGCACTATCTTCCACCTTGGCTACCTCTTGTTGACTGCAGCCTGTGAACATGCTTACAGCCATAGCTGCTGCAATCGTTGTTAGTAATCCTCTTCTCATCTGTGTGCATGCCTCCTTCATTACCGCTACTCCCCCATACCATCAATAGAACACAGAAGTATTCCCTCGGGCACGAAGGTAGCGAATTGAATGCATGCCACATCATATCGTCCCTCTGTTACACCAGTGTGACAAACCTCGAAATGCAAGTATTGTGAGATCACCTGCCCCAAATTGACTGCCTTTTAAGTCAAACCTGTGATGAAAACGCTAACCTGTGGCAACAACAAAGCGGCCTCTAGATAGAGGCCGCCGCATTTATTGTTACTTTTTCAGATTATCCCAAGCCTTCTGGAAGTCAGCGAACATTTTGTCCTTATCCGACTTGCCGGCAATATAGGCTTGAATTGCATTGCCGAATTCCTGTGTTGCGCCGTCCGGATACTTGAACCAGTTCCAGCTCAGCACTTTGTTGTCCTGGCTGTACTTCACCACTTCTGCGGCAATGTCGCCAAGGTCATCCGCTGTCGCCTGAATCGTCGACATCGCAGGAATGAACTTGAACTGCTTCGCAATGTATTCCTTGCCGATATCAGAAGATACCATCCAGTTCAAGAATGTCTTCGCCTCTTCTTTCACCTTCGAGTTCTTGTTCACTACCCAGTTGTTCGGTACACCGACGAGGAGCTTATCGTTCTTCGCTGCATCATCATCGATTGGCATTGGGAGTACACCCAAGTTCAATTTTGGATCAATGCTGTCGATTTGAACTTGTGTCCAGTTGCCTTGCTGCATCATCGCCGTCTCACCCTTAGCAAACAGCGTTACTTGTGTATTGTAGTCCGTAGTGAGCGGATTTTTATTTCCGTATTTCACCGTCAGATCGAGCAGCTTCACCCATTTCTCGAATTCCGGGTTGCCTTGGAACTTCGCACTGCCATCACTAAGCGCCTTAATAAATGCATTTGGGTCTGCTTGTTGTGCAAACGGCACGTTCAAGTTGTGAATACCGAGAATCCACCATTCCTGATAACCATTCGAGAAAGGTGTAATGCCCGCTGCCTGAAGCTTCTTCGCTGCGTCTTCAAGCTGAGTCAGCGTCTTCGGCATCTCTGCAATGCCTGCCTTCTGGAATAGATCCTTATTGTAGATGAAGCCGTATCCCTCTAAGTTCATCGGCATGCCGTACAGCTTGCCGTCCTTCGTCATAGGCTCCTTAGCAAGAGGAATGACATCCTTCACCCATGGCTCTGCAGACAAGTCTTCCAGATGATCTGCCCACGTAATCATCTCTTGATAGCCGCCATTGTTGAATATATCAGGAGCATCGTTGCTTGCGAACTTCGCCTTCAATGCTGCGCCGTAATCCGCACCGCCGCCCACTGTCTGAATATCGAGTTTAATATTCGGATGAGTCTTCTCGAACTCGCCCTTTAGGCGGTTGAGTGCCTCAGCAATTTCGACTTTGAACTGAAATATTTTAACTGTCTTTACTTCTTGATTGCCTTTTCCTTGATCGCCGCCAGAGCTCGTTGTTCCTCCATCGCCCTTCGATCCGCAGCCCGCCAGCATGACGGATACCGCCAACATCATTAACAAAGACCATTTCGCAACTCGCTTCATTGCAAGACCTCCCTTTGTCTGCTTCCCTTTTCATTCATTCGGTTGCTATACCAATCTCCTCACTGTACCATTTCCACATGTTCCACAACTCATCCGTCGGAACCATCAACAATCCCAGCAGCATAAGTGGCTAAGGTGAACTGCCAGTGGCTCTTATCGCTTGCTGCATCTTGATTATAGCTCTTGTTTTGCAAACGGTTACAGAGAGAGAATTGACCGATCAGGTGGAATTCATTGATCGATTCGTGTACTAATTACCCTTTGACCGATCCGGCAGTAATCCCTTCGATAATATACTTCTGCATCGCCAAGAAGAAGATTACGATCGGCGTTATACCAAGCACGAGCGCCGGCAGTGCGAGATCCCACTGCTTCGTGAACTGTCCGAAGAATGCATATGTTGCGAGCGGAATCGTCCGCAGGCTGGCACTCTGCAGCATAAGTGAAGGCAGCAAGTAGTCATTCCAGATCCATAAGCTGTTCAGAATCGCAACCGTAACGAACATCGGCTTCAACAGCGGAAATACAACCTTCCAGAATACGCCATAGGGAGAACAACCATCCACCACAGCAGCTTCTTCAATTTCAAGCGGAACGGATTTGATGAAGCCGTGGAACAGGAATACCGACAGCGGCGCGCCAAATCCAAGATAACATACAACCAGCCCTAGCATACTATCGGTCAGCTTCAACGTTCCCGTTACCTTCACGAGGGGAATCATGATCGATTGAAACGGGATGACCATCGCCGCGACGAACAGCATGAATAACGTTCGGTTGAAGCGCGTATTATGGCGTACCATCCGATATGCCGCCATAGCGCTCGTTAAGCCTACAAGCAGAACGCTTACTACCGTAATAAGCAATGAATTGGTGAATGCTTGCGGGAATTTCGTCATTTCCCATGCCTTCTGATAGTTCGCCCATTCGAACGATGCCGGCCAGCTTGCCGCGTTGGACAGCAGATCTCCGAAGGACTTCACCGAGTTCACGAGCAAGAAGTAGAACGGGACAAGGAAGACAAGTCCCACAATAACCATCAGGACTTCTAAAATAAAGGCTCGCATATTGTATGATTTAATGGCTTCCATTACATATCAACCTCCTTGCTCTTCGTGATGCGCACTTGGATGAGCGTAATGGCAGAGACAATCAAGAAGAATACGAGCGCCTTCGCTGTGCCGAGGCCGTACCGATTGTTCTGGAATGCTTCTAAGTAAATGTTAAGCGCAACCGATTCTGTTGATTTGAACGGGCCGCCCTTCGTCAGGGACAAGTTCAGATCGAACATCTTGAACGACCAAGAGATCGCCAAGAACAAGCATACCGTTACAGCCGGCATAATCAGCGGGATGATAATGTTGCGCAGCACCTGTCCCCGGGTTGCCCCGTCAATTTCTGCGGCTTCCAGCACGTCTTTGGGCACATTCATCATTGCTGCAATATAGATAACCATCAAGTAACCGGCAGTCTGCCAGACAAATACGATAATGATTCCCCAGAAGGCCGTTGTCTCGTCACCGAGCCATGGCAGGTTGAAAAATTCAATCCCCGTCATCTCTCCTACCGCTGCAAATCCCTTAATGAAAATGAACTGCCAGATGAAGCCAAGCAGCAGCCCCCCGATGACATTCGGCATAAAAAATACCGTCCGCAGCACGTTGCGCAGCTTCAGTTGTCGGGTCAAAATATAAGCCAGCGCGAAGCCGAATAAGTTCGTTAGTATAATGCCGACGACCGTAAAGCGTGTCGTAAACCAGAAGGCTGGGAAGAAATCCGAGTCCTTCGCAAATATTTGAATGAAATTATCGAGCCCTACCCACTTCACAGTACCCGCGACTCCATTCCAATCGGTGAAGGAATAGTACATGCCGAGCACAAAAGGAATTGCGACGATAAGGGTAAAAAAGAATGCCGCAGGTCCGATGAAAAAGACTTGCTGCAGGGCTTGAGATGATCGTTTACGCGACATCCGACTCTCTCCTTTTCAACAGAAATAATAGAGGTTATTCGTTCTTGTTGCTTTCAGTATGCACGCGAATGTAAACGGTTACCACAGATGGTCTTGAACGAAAAGGTGGAATATATTGACCCCCTCCCAATGTAAGCGTTACACTGTGAATCTGAGGGGGCGAATGTATGCGGTGGAACAGTATCCGTACCAAACTTATTTTATTTATGCTCATTGCCACTATCGTCCCGACTGTAGCGACGATGATCATTTCATACAGCTATACGACGGATTCACTAGAGAAGCGCGCCATTGAGCAAAGCCATCAGCTAATGTTCCAAGGGAAGACGAACTTAGCGAATTTCGTGGACAATTTGAACCGTGCCTCCTTAACGATCTATACCGACTATGAATTTTATCGCCAGCTGGACAGAGGCTATGACGATTACACGTTCGATTCCTATACCTATGTCACGCTGCAAAATATGGCATCGTCTATGAACGGAATATGGCAGGTGTACTTCTATCGCACCGAAACGAAGCGCGCCTCGCTGGTCATTCAGAGCGTGCCTCGGCGCATCTACGATGCGAAGCTCTATGAGGATACAGCCCGCTATGCGAAGAACGGCATTCAGATGCAGCCTACACATTTAAGCCATACGTACGGGTTCTCCTCGTCACCGTTCTACTTCCCGAGTGTACAGGTATTCACCTTGCACCGGCCGATTTACCGCATCCCGGCCAACGATCGCATTGGGATGCTGTCAGTCGATGTGAAGCTTGAATCACTCGCTCAAATTATGGATCAGCTGTACACGCAGGAGCAGGAAAGCATCTATCTGCTAGATGATTCCGGACACGTCTTCTACGCAGATGACCGACAAATCATTGGACAGCAGCTCGAAGCAAGCTGGTACAACCGCGAACAAATCAACAAGAAAGAAAGTGGCCACTACGAGCAGAATGGAGCCATTTTCATTCATGAGCGCGTTGCGACGCCGCTGGCGAATTGGACGCTCGTGAAGAAGATACCGAAATCGTACTTGCTGCAGGAGGCGAATCAGGCCGCAGTCATTAACATGATGCTCATCGCCCTGTCGCTGATTGTCATCATTATTGCTACGATCGTCGTATCGTTCCGCATTACAAAGCCGATACGTCAGCTCGTCCGCTACATCAACCAAGTGCAAACGGGGAACTTGCGCGTAAATATCCAACCTGTCAGCAACGATGAGATCGGCGTCGTCCTGAAGCGATTCCGCAATATGATGGATATGATCAACAACCTTATTTTGCGGGAATATCAGCTTGAGCTTGCGAACAAATCAAACCAGCTCAAAGCGCTGCAGGCCCAAATTAACCCGCATTTCATGAACAATGCGCTGCAATCGATTGGAACACTGGCGCTGCAGCATAATGCGCCGCATATTTATAAGCTTGTCACCGCGCTGGGTAAGATGATGCGCTACAGCATGTATACGGACAAGAGCACAGCAACCGTGCAAGAAGAGCTCGAACATGTGAAGGCCTATTTGCAGCTGCAATTACAGCGATTCGAAGACACTTTCCAAGCCGTATTCGATATTGACGAGCGAACGCTGGACACTCAAGTGCCGAAGATGACGCTGCAGCCTCTCGTCGAGAACTATTTCAAGCACGGAATAGACCGTTCCGTACCGAGTGGGCAGCTTGCCATTCGCACCAGATATATTGAGCGAACAGAACAAGCACAAGGCATAGTTGTCCCCTGTCTGCAGCTAATCGTTGAAGATAACGGTCGAGGCATGACCTTGATGCGTAGAATCGAACTGAACGAGAGGCTGAAGGAGGTACATCCAGAGCTGCTGGGCACACGAACAAGCCATACCTTGTCACGGGACGAATTCGTCTCGGATTCCTCCTCTGGCTCGCCGTCCAGCATTGGACTGGTCAATGTGCTCGCCCGGCTGCAGCTGTTCACCGACGGCAAATCTACGATGAGAGTCGAGGAGCAGGATCCACAAGGCACTCGTATTGTGATAGAGCTGGAATTGGAGCGTGATAACTAACATGATGAAGGCATTAATCGTAGACGATGAGAAGCACGTACGGGATGCAATCCGATTGCTTGTAGAATGGGATACACACGGAATTGATACGATTATGGAGGCTGCGGACGGCGAGCAGGCTGTCGAACTGATTCAACAGCACAAGCCTCAGCTGGTCATGACCGACATGATGATGCCGACCATGAGCGGAACAGCGCTTATGGAGTGGATGAGCCGCCATGCTCCTTCAAGCAAGATCATTGCCATCAGCGGGCATGATGATTTCTCACTCGTTCGCCATGCTATGCAGCATGGTGGCATGGATTATATATTGAAACCAATCGACCCCGATGCAGTTAATAACGCCATCGGCAAGGCGGTCGCCGCGTGGAAGCAAGAGGAGGACGTTCGCCAATCAAGCCAGCAGCAGCGCATGCAAGCCAACGAATTCAAGCCAATGCTGGCTGAGAAGCTGTGGTCTGGTTTATTGGACGATCCTTGTGTCTATGAAGGAAATGTGCGCAGATTGCAGCGCGAGTTCTATCTCCCCGAAGCCATCACGTGCGCTCGGCTTGCTGTAGCTCGAATTCACGCAGGGCACGTCAATTGGCGCGGGAAATTCGGCGAGAATAGACATCTGCTATTCTACTCGCTTGTCAATATTGCCGATGAACTGCTGAACGGCAAGACCTACGCATCGGATGGGCAGCGTAATCACGTATCGACTTGCGGCACCGCTTTCCGCTATGGCGCCCCGGAAGGCGAGCTTATTATCCTCATGTGGGATTCTCCCATGCGGCTGGAGGCTGTGCTGGATCAACTGAATGCCGGGCTGGAACAGACCTTCAAGCACCGACTGCACTTCGGTGTATCGAGTTCATTCTCCCTACCCGCAGGAATCTCCGCCGGATATGCCGAAGCCAAACATGCGTTAATGCACCGCAATTTGCTCAAGCACAGAACGCATATCCATAAGTCTAAGGTTACAACGGAATCATTAGCGGATGAGACCGCGCGAATCGCTTCTCCCCCTCAGCATACGGGAGTCTCCAAGCAGATCCGACTTGCCTCCTTCGAGGAGGAATGGAGACTTGCTCTGTTAAGCGGGCATAAAGAACAGCTCCGTCAGGCCGTGCACGCCTTCATCGAAGCACAGAAGCAGCTGTCGCAGCTAACCCCGGATATGCTTATTGGGTGGATGAAGGAGTGGGAAGCCTTTCGTGTTCGGATGGAGCAAGCTGCCGCTCCAGATGCCGCTTCAGTTGAGGAAATGCACGCTGGTATACCAGATCAGATGTCTATTCACTTCCATTGTCCCGAATGTATGGATGATTTCTCATGGAGCGACTGGGAGCAGGCCTGGCTGTCTTCCCTTACTCAGCTGTCCGGCCTGCTGGTGCAGCAAAAGAAGGAAGAACAGCACATCATTTATGATATCGCCAAGTACGTGGAGCAGCACTATCATGAGGAGGTATCGCTGCAGGATATCGCGCAGCGCTTCTATGTAAGCCGCGAATACATCTCTCGCAAATTCAAGCAGCAGCTCGGCATTAACCTGTCTGACTATATAACGAATATTCGCATGGACAAAGCACTCCGGCTGCTGCTCAACCCCCACCTGCGCATCGCTCAGGTGGCCGAGATGGTTGGGTATCAGGATGAGAAATATTTCAGTAAAGTATTCAAGAAGACACAAGGCATGTCACCAAACACATATCGCAAGCAGCAAATGAATCCGTAACCGTACTATATTGCAGAACAGGGGCGTCCCATGAATAGAAGCGAAAGCTACCCTCATAGAACGCCCCATCTTTTATTATAAAAACAAAGCTATTCTCTAGGGGCATAGCTATGCTATGCATCTAATCAGCGGAAAGGGCCGCCCAGCAAAGTAAGGGTAACGACCGCGTTAGCTCCCTCCAGTGTACCTATCCACAAATACTTCCGACTATCGGAGAATTTGCGCTTATGACGAGACTTGGTAGTAAGAATGATCATGCACACTCCTTATAGGTGTCAGGTACCGCCCGAAAGCGGTTACTTTGCGAAATCACCGTCATTCCACCCTCTGGCACTATCATCGTCAATCAAGACTGCTGCGATGCAGCGCCGAAATTTCAACATAGCAGTGGTACGATCCACCTGAAAGAGTAGCATTCGCTTATTAGATAGAAATTACGGCATTAATCTCGTGTTTCCTTATGTAAGATCCGCCTCTTCTTCCACCACGCAATGATAAGCAGAAGCAGTGGATACACGAGCAGCACAGTTGCAGAAAAAAGAGGCTCCGTTGTCATAAATAAATCCACCATATCCTGCAAATTATCGGAAATCCAGAAACTCATCGCGATGATGAGAACGCCAATCGGAAAAATGATTGGCCGATAATCCTTGAGCTTCAACCACTGCGCGGTTCCAAGCACAAGCACGTAATACCAGGCGGCAATTTGTACGAAGCCCCCCATTACCCATAGAACGACTACCACCGCCTCCACATGTTCAAAGAAACCTGCAAGGCTGATGTAGCGAGACGCCACAAATACAGGGAACGTGAACATGGATGTCAGCGGACCAAATAAAAACAAGCAAACGAAATTCGTGAGCACCATGGTAAGCAGCGTAAGGATTAGCGGTGATAAGCTCCATTTTAGTCGGCTGCGGTTGCCGATTGCATAAGGAAGGAAAAATCCGATCAACAAAAATTCCAAAAACCAAGTTGCGGGTGTAATCGAACCCTTCAATACCGGCCTCCATCCATTGTTCAAAATCGGGAACACCTCTGTTGCACTCAGCTCAGGAAGGAGAAACAAAGGGATGCAGACCAATAAAATCATAAACAAAGGAGCGATGAGCAAGGCAAACTTGCCAATGACTTCAATCCCTCCACGGATAGCTACTGCACTTACGAATATAAGAGCTGTATTGATGACTGTCTCAGGCGTACGAATAAGGAGGGAACCGACGATAAACTCTCCATATTCCCTTACAATGAGCCCTGCTCCATGCAGTAGGAAAAATAGGAGCACTCCGTTCGCCATCATCCCGGCCCAGCGTCCAATGAGTGCGGGTGCATACTCGACCATCGTCATCTCGGGATAGTACCGATTTAGGCGCATGGCAATATATAGTGTGATAAATCCCGCTACCGAGCCAATAATCGATGTCATCCATGCATCTCGGCCCGCGATTTGGGAAGCTACCGTTGGAATCACGAGCACGGCTGTAGCGCACACCATCAAATAGGTCAGCATGCACAGCTGCGGCCAAGTTATTCGCCCTCGTTCCATACCCTTGCCAACTCCCTCTTTTTATTGGATTATGATGGTTGCTTCAACCACAACAACAGCGGCTTATATACGAAATCAATCCATTGTCGGGGCGACGTCCACGGCGGGAACTGGCTTACAGAAACAACAACGACCCAGGCGAGCCCCCACAACACAAAAAACACACGTTTTTCTCTGTCATTCTGCTTGGAAAAAGTACCGATCTTCCATTCCCAGATCAGATTGACAATCAACAGCAGGCTCATTCCCGCTAGAAAATAGTTCCCCATTAATGCACACCCGCCTTCTGCTCAATGGTGCTTGTGATGCTGCCTGGCCTCTCAATCAGGGCATGTACATCAATTTCGGTTTTCATGTTGGCATAAATGCGATCCCAATTTGGCCCGATCTGCTCTTTCCACTGTGAAGGATACTTTCGATGCACACGTGCTGCGAAATCGAACACATCGGCGGTCAGCTTCTGCTGTGAAGTCTTAATAGATTGCTTAATCAGCTGCTCAATGTTCGCTTCTATCCGGGTTTCCGCTTGACGCGCTTGATCAGAATCAGACACGTCCAGCCTCGTGCTATTTTGCGTCATATCCATGAAGGCAACCAGCTTCATATGCATTGTCAGCTGCTTTCCATCCCAATACGGATCGAACGTCAACGTATTGCGGCGAACTCGAAGCGACAAACAGTCCTTTCCATCCCCTTCCTTGCACAAAGAGACCGTTAAACGCTTCTTCTCCCCACGCAGCCACATCACACCAACCACATCTTTACCGCCTATTTCGCCAACATAATGATCCTTTTTGAAGACTGACAGCTTATCTATCGAAGGGACACGGACACCAAGTTCGCTCGTCTTCCATTCCACATACGGTGCAAACCCCATCGATGAATCTCCAGCCATCATCTTCATATAATCAAGCAGCGTAACATCCCATATTGAACGCGACTTGCCAAGATCCTTAAACATCTCTGCAACGTTTTGATGGAGCTGAGGCATCGACTTGAGAAAATCACTTGCTTCCCCATCTGTAATAAATATAAGCGCATGTTCACGCGGATTCTGATATCGCAGGAAGAAGTCGAAATGCTTCAGCAGCCCCTCTTGTGCCAGCTTTTTGCTAATTACGTACACTTCCGTTTGTCCCCAAAATATATATCTCGGCATCTTATTTTGCAGCTCAAATACGGCCTCGCCAAGTGTTTTCCCATTTGCCGAGAATACTGTCGTTGAGCCTCCTCCCCCCTCCTTGCCCCCGCTGGACGTAGCCGAAGCTCCTCCTTCCTTAGGGACATATACCTGCAATGTCGTCTTTATCCCCCCATCCCCGTCCTGATCCAATCCGGCAGCAAGAATAATGGAGAGCTGCTCAATTTCAGTCCGATCCCAGCAGCTTGCAAGCAGGGGTACCAGCAGACAGAGAAGAATTATGCTTGCTAAATATCGAATCACCCGAGTCAAATGCATACTCACCTCTATCCTCCATGAGAATAATCAACCCTAAAGGCTTTCTTGACATGACAGCATCCCGTTTCTTATTCTCTGCCTATCAAGCTGCCTTCTAGGTTCCCCCTCTGCCTCTGCTACCCCCGACTTCCATTCGCGCAGATACATCGCGCTCCATTTGGGTATTCTCCGTCCATACGGGAACACGAAGAAAAATATCTTTGAGCTCTTCTTTGCGCATTGGCGCAATTCCTGACATATAAGGGATACCGAACGATCTCAATGTAAACAGATGTGTCATCAGCAATATGACCCCCATCATTAATCCCAGCATGCCTAGCATGCCCGAGAGGATCATCATAGGAAAGCGCAGCAGCCGCACGGCGATTCCCAAGTTGTAATGCGGCACTAAAAATGAGGATACCCCTGTAATCGCGACAACCATAACCATTGGAGCAGAGACGAGCCCTGCAGTTATTGCGGCTTGACCAATAACGAGAGCACCGACGATGCTGATTGCAGAACCAACCTGCTGTGGCAGCCGCGCGCCCGCTTCACGAAGCGCCTCGAACATAATCTCCATCAAGAACGCCTCTACAAGCGCTGGAAATGGGACTTGGCTGCGGGCTTTAGCCATCGTTAATATGAGAGCAGTTGGAATCATCTCCTGATGGTAGGTGATAATGGCTACATAAAGAGAGGGACCAATTAATGAAATCACGAGGCAAATGTAGCGCAGCCAGCGGATGATGGTGCCGAAGTGGTGGCGCTCATAGTAATCCTCAGGAGATTGCAAGAACGATGCCCACAGTCCTGGCGCAATGAGGGCAACTGGCGACCCATCAACCAATATGACGATACGTCCCTCAAGTAAATGGGAGGAAGCTACATCTGGACGCTCTGTAGTAAGTAACTGGGGAAATGGAGATGCCGGCATATCCTCCAAGCATTCTTCCACATAACCGCTGTCCAGCACACTTTGCAAGGACATGCCTTCCAGACGCTTCCGCACTTCTTCCAGCAATCGGGGGTCCACAATGCCTTCTATATAGACGTACCGGATTTCTGTGAGAGTCAATTCACCACGCTTTAACGACACCATCTTCAACCGTGGTGTTCGAACACGACGACGAAGCAATGCTGCGTTTGTCTGCAGCGTTTCTACGAATCCATCCCTTGGGCCGCGTACCACCGATTCCGCAGACGGCTCTGATACGCCCCGCTGATCGAACTTTATCGCATCAATCGTAAATCCAGCAGATGAACGGTGAGGTATAAGCAAGGTCAAGCCTGCTAATACTGCTTCCATTGCCGCCTCCATTGAATGAGTCGGCGTCACCTTCACAGCCGTAACCGTTCGCAGAATATCCTCTGCCAGTACATTAGCGGAGTCTGGCTTGTCCGGATAACGCTGCTTTAGCGGTTCAATAATATGCTCATCCAGCATCGCCGTATCCGTCAGCCCATCCAGATAACATAAGGTAGCCTTCTTGCCTCCCTGCAACTCGAAGGTGTAAAAAATCATGTCTTCACACTGCCGAAAGCAATCCTTCAAGAAGACAACATTGTTCTCTCCATAGGAGGACCATTCTACATTTTGCGGCATACCTGCTTGTGCAGTTCCGTTATGCTGCTCTTCTGTTGTAGGCATATAACCCCTCCTCCTTCGAAGTTCCCTACACTGAATACTGACTCTGTACCGAGTCTCCGTCTTCTCCCAATATAGGATTACATGTTCAACTGAAAATTATGAGTTGACAAAGAGTTTTGGGCATGATATATTTATCTCGAATTGGAGATATTAATTTTCAAGATATCAAAACTCCTTACCATAAAGGTGGTGAATGACAGATGACCAGACCTCGTACGGATGCATTCGATCCCGAGATTCAACAATCATTGAAGCTGTTCGTTGTCCTATCCCGCGCATCTAGGGCACTAATGGATTACGCCCAGCAGGATATGAAGCATTATGAGCTCAATCCGTCCGAATTTGCGGTCATGGAATTGCTCTATCATAAGGGTTCTACCCCTATCCAGCAGATTGGCGGCAAGATTTTGCTGGCAAGCGGCACAATGACCTATGTGATCGACAAGCTCGTGAAGAAGGGACTGCTGCAGCGAAGACCTTGCGAGAAAGATCGTCGCGTCATATACGCTGAACTGACACCTGAAGGAGAAGCCGTCATTGGCGACATATTCCCAAGGCACGCAGAGGCTCTTCACGAAGCCGTGAATGGAATGTCTTCGGAGGACAAGGAGCAACTCATTAGCTTATTGAAAAAATTGGGGCAGAGCGTCCCTTCACCGAAATAGCCCTTTTCATCAGAGAAGGGTTTCATTTTGAACTAATATCTCGAATTCGAGATTCTCAGTCAAGTACTTTAACAAATAAACAGGTAAGAAGAACGTTCTTACCTTACATTATTAGGAGGAATATTATATGTTGGCAGATTACGGTTTATTGATTATTCGTCTCGTTATTGGATTGACGATGATGGGACACGGAGCACAGAAGCTGTTCGGATGGTTTGGCGGTTACGGAATTAAAGGTACAGGCGGCTGGTTCGAGTCTATCGGAATGCGTCCTGGCCCACTCATGGCGCTGATGGCTGGGTTGACTGAGCTTGCCGGTGGCTTACTGTTCGGGCTCGGCTTCCTCACATGGCTTGGCGCAGCATTTATTGTCGGTACAATGCTTGTTGCGATTGTGAAGGTCCATGGGGCGAACGGCTACTGGGTAACGTCGAACGGGATTGAATACAACGTGATGCTGATTGCAGCTGCCATCGGTGTTGCACTGATTGGCGCAGGCTCCTTGTCTCTGGACGCATTGCTGTAACTTTTCAGCATTATCCAATTATTAATCGTTCACTAACGCAATTAATCAAAGACTCTGTTCATCAAGGCATACAACTGCCGAACCTAATCGTACAGAATATGAACCATAGTGGGAGGACTCTACAATGAACACGACAATGAAACGTTCCATCCAACGGGCTGGAGACCGCTATCATAACAACCATGGTTGGTTGAAGACATACTTCAGCTTCTCCTTCGCTGATTACTATGATCCAGAAAATATGCACTTCAGCGAACTGCGTGTACTAAATGATGACCATATTGCGCCGGGTACTGGTTTCGGTCTACATCCCCATAAAAACATGGAAATCGTAACCGTCGTCTTGAAAGGTGCACTGGAGCATAAGGACAGCACAGGCAACCGCGAAATTATCGTGCCTGGTCAAATTCAACGCATGAGCGCCGGAACAGGGATCTACCATGGTGAAGCGAATGCGTCCAGCTCTGAGCCGCTTGAATTGCTGCAATTATGGTTTATGCCGGAACGACTCGGGATCGACCCATCCTATGAGACGCATACTTACGGCTTGGAATCTATCCAGAACCGCCTGCTTCCGGTCGTATCCAATCACGCAGAAGAGCTTGGAACTGCCCATATTCATCAAGATATGACGATGTATTTGGGCCAATTCCCAGAGGGAGAAGAAGCGACTATCGAACTACGACCGAACCGCTCCCTGTATGTATTCGTGATGGAAGGCGAAGTTGGCTTCGAGGACGGTGAAGTACTACATCGTCGAGATGCAGCTCGTATCAAGAATGCCGATACGATGAAGTTCCACTTCAGACCAGGCACTCATGTGATGGTCATCGATTTGCCTTAATCATTTTTCTCTATTTTGCCCCCTTCCCAATTCATATATAATAAAAGAACAAGGGATGCACTGAAGTGCACCCCTTGTTCTTTTTATATCTACATTTCAATTTGTACCCTGCTCTCTTACATTCCGTATTAACGCAGCACATCTATGATTCCATCAACAATTGTCTTAGCCGCTTGTTCTTGAAAAGCCTGCGACTTCATTCGCTTCTCATCATCATGATTGGAGATGTATCCAAGCTCAAGTAGGATCGACGGTCTTGAATTATCCCGCAGCACCATGTAATCTCCTACATGAACGCCGCGATCTCGCATATTGAAGCTCTGCTTCAGATGCTCATGCATCGTGTTGGCAAGCTGCCAATTGTTATCATCGTAATAGTAGGTCGTCATTCCTTCTGCTTCTCCCGTATCGAAAGCATCATAATGAACGCTCACATAGAGATCTGCTGACTTCTCTTCAGCGACGTCAATTCGCTGCTGCAAAGATACCGTCTCGTCCTGCTCTCTTGTGACCACGACCTGTGCGCCTGTCCGTCGCTGAAGTTCGCGCTTAATCGCCTGAACGGTCTGCAGCGTCACATTCTTCTCCAGTGTGCCCTGCTGGCCAACCGAACCTGAATCCTGTCCCCCATGGCCGGGGTCAAGGACGATCGTCTTCCCTACTAGTTGCTGTCCTCCGCCCTCAGGTGAGTGCAGTAGGACATGTTCCTCCTGTGAACCATGTACATCCTGCATATAAACATAAGTCGAGAGCCCCAAGAATAGGAGCGCCGATAAACATACCATAGTCAATCTTTTCATTCGTAGACTACCTCTTCCCTTCTCTATCAATCTCGTTGATGAAACTAGTTTACTAGCCTCATATCAAGATGAGATAAAGATCGGGTAAAGAAAAAAGCCACTTTCTTGGAGAAAGTGGCTACAGCAGCGCTTTCATTGTTATTGCTGCCTCTTATACTAGTAAAATTGACACAACAATTACCAAGAACGAACTGCATTGAATCTGGTCACAGAAGCGCCTCCTGCAGTCTGTTCACAGATAACGGGATATTCATCTTCGATACACGCTTTCCGACCTCAGACGAGCTGCTTCAAGCATCATTTTGGTTTGTAAATCATATATTTGTTTCATTGTTCAACAGACTCTACATGATTAGGAATAAAAAGGAATCTATGATTTTTACACATGCATGAACCTTCATTATCCAGTACAATAGGGAAAGTAACCGTCAGGTAAATGATTCTTTTGAAGGAGGATTTCACGAATGGACACTGCACTGCATGCACAACAAGCCTACGATGCGTGGCTGAACGATGCACACATTGATGAGGCGACGAAGGCAGAATTGCAGCAGATTGCTGACAACGAACGAGAAATTACAGACCGTTTCTATAAAGACTTGGAATTTGGTACAGGTGGCTTGCGCGGCGTTATTGGCGCGGGCAGCAACCGCATGAATGTATATACAGTAGGCAAAGCCACTCAAGGTCTTGCCCAATACTTGAAGTCAGAAGAAGCCGCTCCTTCCGTCGCGATTGCTTACGACTCTCGCCACTTCTCTCCAGAGTTCGCGCTTGAAGCAGCCTTGGTTCTAGCAGGCAATGGGGTAAAGGCATACGTATTCGAAAGTCTACGCCCTACTCCTGAGCTGTCTTTCTCTGTGCGGAACCTGAAGGCAAGCGCAGGCATCGTGGTAACGGCAAGCCACAACCCGCCAGAGTACAACGGGTACAAAGTATACGGCAACGATGGTGGACAAATTACACCACATACAGCATCGCGGGTCATTGCTGAAATTCGCGGCATCGAATCATTCGCGAGCATTCAGAAGCTAACCCGTGAGGAAGCAGAAGCACAAGGACTCCTCGTGTGGCTTGGACAGGAAATGGATGAAGCATACATAAATGCCGTTGCTTCCGTCAGCCAAAATGAAGATATCATTCGCGCATCCAACGATTCATTCCGTGTACTCTTCACACCGCTTCATGGTACAGGCAACAAGCCTGTACGTGCTGTATTGGATCGCATCGGCTTCCAGCAGGTTCGCGTCGTAGCGGAACAAGAGCTTCCAGACGGCAGCTTCCCTACCGTGAAGTCACCGAATCCAGAAGAGCGTGAGGCATTCAGCATTGCCATTGAGCAGGCTAAATCTTGGGATGCGGACATCATCATGGGTACAGACCCGGATGCAGACCGCATGGGTGCTGTTGTGAAGAATGCGGACGGTGAATATGTCGTACTGACCGGCAATCAGTCCGGAGCGATCATGGTACATTATTTGCTGGACGCGATGAAGACCAAGGGGACATTGCCAGCGAATGGAGCTGTGATCAAAACAATCGTAACGAGTGAGCTCGGTTCAGCAATCGCTCAATCCTTCGGCATGACGGTATTCAACACGCTCACTGGCTTCAAATATATCGGCGAGAAGATGACAGAATTCGATCGCACAGGTGAGCATACCTTCATCTTCGGCTACGAAGAAAGCTATGGCTATTTGGCAGGCAACTATGCACGCGATAAGGACGCTGTTATCGCAGCTATGCTCATCAGTGAAGCTGGAGCTTATTACAAAGCACAAGGCAAGACATTGTACGAAGTGCTGCAAGATTTGTATGCGCAGCACGGTCATTATCTCGAAGGCCTGCAAACACGTACGTTGAAAGGTGTGGAAGGCGTAGCGATCATCCAAGGTATTATGAATAATTGGCGTGAAGATGCTCCTTCTACAGCAGGCGGTGTGGCCATCACCTTGACTGAAGACTTCGCACAAGGCCTATATGATCTGCCGAAGGAAAATGTACTGAAGTTCCACCTCGAAGATGGCAGCTGGTTCTGCCTCCGTCCATCCGGAACCGAACCGAAGATTAAGATGTACTTCGCCGTGAAGGGCTCGACTGGCGAAGATGCTGCAGCACGCTTGCAGCGCGTATCGGAAGACGTAATGTCACGTATTGATGCATTTATTCAAGCGCAATCCTAATATCCATTATTGTGTTATCAAATAGATGTAATTTGCGCCGCCGTCTCGGCTTTCTCTGCGGGATGGCGTTATCATGACGCAGCATCGAACAAAAAAACAGCAGCTCCGGAGCATCAGATGCTCTGGAGCTGCTGTTTTTCTTTATCCGTATGCGTTTCCGATTAAATATTCTTGCAGTGTATTCTAATATACTAATCCGTTGCGCTGCTTCGCCTTGGCGTCCCTTTATTCTTTTCCGTTACGTAACCCCGATTTGGTATGCCTTTATACGTTTCCATTGCACACTCTGACACGATACACCATTATGCTTCCCTTATACGGTAAGCTCAATTTACCTCTTCAGCTCTTCCACGTACTCAACCGAGCCTGTAACAATCAGCGACGACCGGAATAATCGTCAGCCTGAATCGGTGCAGAGCAATTGGCGTCAGGAAGGCAACAATCAGTACGATAACCAGTGATGTTAACGAATGATGATCCAATTCAATTCCTCCTTATCTCTAGCTTCATGCGCTTACTTAGTGTGGCATCATGAAACAGTGTTGAAAATGTTCATCTCTTTCTTTCCATTTCATACCTCAGCAGCAAGACATGTTCCTCGTGATACACGCTTGCATCCTGCATCAAATCGGTTCATACTAAAATGATGAACAGGCTTTAGTGATGAAAGGAGCAATCCCATGCAACAGGAAACGTTAGAATTATTCCGCACGCTGACGGAATTCCCTTCCGCTCCCGGCTTCGAACGGGAACTGCGTGCCTTGGTAAAAACTGAATTATCCAAATATACAGATGAATTCGTGCATGATGCACTCGGCAGTGTCTTCGGCGTTATGCGCGGCGACGAGCAAGGCCCTCGCGTTATGGTAGCCGGCCATCTCGATGAAGTTGGCTTCATGATCACGCAAATTACACCAAACGGGATGTTGAAGTTCCAACCGCTTGGCGGCTGGTGGGGACAAGTTGTACTCGCCCAGCAGGTTGAAGTTATTACGCCAAACGGCCCACTTCCAGGTGTTGTAGGCTCCATTCCGAAGCATCTGCTTGACGAAGCTACAGCGAACAAGCCTGTAGACGTGAAGCATATGTACATCGACATCGGTGCAGACAGCCGTGAAGAGGCTGAACAGGCGGGCGTTCGCCCTGGACAACAAATCGTTCCGGTCTGCAAATTCACTCCATTGCTTAATCCGAAGAAAATTATGGCTAAAGCATGGGACAATCGTTATGGTGTTGGACTTGCCATTGAATTGATGAAGGAACTTCATCGTGAGCAATTCAAGCTTCCAAATACATTATTCTGCGGTGCAACTGTTCAAGAAGAGGTTGGTCTTCGCGGAGCCCGTACATCTGCCAACTTGATTCAGCCCGATATCTTCTATGCACTGGATTGCAGCGCAGCGAATGATATGACGGGTGACGTGAATTCCTTCGGCCATCTCGGCAAAGGTGCATTGCTTCGCATCCTCGATCCTACGATGATTACACATCGCGGTCTCGTGGAGTTCATCCAAGATATTGCGGATACATTTCGCATTCCGTATCAATACTTTGTATCTCCAGGCGGGACAGATGCTGGCCAAGTGCATTTGAGCAACAAGGGTGTTCCTTCGACGGTCATCGGCGTATGCGGCCGCTACATCCATACACCTGCTTCGATCGTTCATACAGACGATATCGACGCAGCCAAAGAACTGCTTGTTCAACTGGTGAAGCATACTGACCGTACAACGTACAACACGATTGTAGAACGTTCGTAACGTTATTTCTTAAACCAAAATCGGCAATATGTAAACGAGATTGTACTTAGATGGATTCAACAAGAGCGCAGAACACTGTTCGTATGAACAGCGTCTGCGCTCTTGTTGTAAGGCTGAATCCCAAGAAATGAAAGATTCATTCCCTGTTATGAACGGGAATAATGCAGCTCTACGAGCCCCGAAGAATAGCTGTGCGTGCCAAGCAGATGATAGGTACGCATCGTATGATGCTGTGGAAATAAAGGGATGCCCCCTCCAAGCAGTATAGGATGGATGAAGAGGCGAAGTTCGTCTACCCATCTTTCCTCCAGCATTCTGCCGATGATCTGCGCACCGCCTACAATCCATACTTGACGCTCCTTATCTCCGAGCTTCGCTGACAAAGAAGCCGTATCGGGAACATATGTCACGTAATCATCGCGACCTTGGCGGCTTGTCGTTAGCACATAGGTCTCCTTGCCTTCATAAGGATAGGCGCCGAAAGTCAACACTTGATCATAGGTGTGTCTGCCCATAATAAGCGTATCGATCGAACGGTAGAAATCCTCGTAACCGTAGTCTTGATCGGTGAACAGCCAATCAACATCACCATTGTCACGTGCCACATAGCCGTCCAGACTTATCGCAATATAGACATGATAACGCGAACTGTGCGCCATTCTTGCATCTCCTTTTCCATACCTATAGCAGGCTTCACTATACATAGCATACGGCAATGGACATTTACTCATTCACGGCTTCAGGAATCGGTTCTTATCCACTCACTTCCCTATATCCCCCCGATGATCCCACACACGACACATGGATGCCTCTCTACAAATCAATCCTCATCCGCTTCGAACAGCGTTCGAATCATAGCCCCCCGATCATTCATGAAGCTCTTCGTAATGATATAATGATCTGTCTCTTCCAGCTCCACCAGATGAACCCCATCTTCATTGAGCTGCCAGATCTCCGCATTCGGATAGGACATCAAGATCGGAGAATGAGTTGCGATAATGAACTGCGACTGCTTGTTCACAAGCTCGTGCATCCGTGCAAGGAGCGTCATCTGGCGGAGCGGCGACAGAGCCGCTTCAGGCTCGTCCATCATATACATTCCGCGCCCGCCGAAGCGGTGCAGGAACGTATTCAGAAATGACTCCCCGTGCGACTGCTCATGGAGTGATTTCCCCCCGAACGATTCCTTAATTTTCGGGCCTGGAGATGCGATTGCATCCAGTTCTTCAATATTTGTCGCCACATTATAATAACTCTCCGCACGCAAGAAGAAACCGTCCCTCGGGCGCTGAACCCCCCGAGACAGCCTCAGATAGCGATATAGTTCAGAGTGTGTTGCAGATGTCGAAAATGAAAAATTCATTGAGCCGCCTTCTGGATTGAAGCCCCAAGCAACAGCAAGCCCCTCCAGCAAGGTAGACTTCCCTGTACCGTTCTCCCCGACAATAAAGGTAACAGGTTTGCGAAATGCAAGCTGGTCGAGAGAACGGATCGCGGTAAGATCAAAGGGATACTGATGGAAGGAAGGTACTTGTTCACGCAATAACGTTATTTGCCGCAAATAGAGTGGCGAAGATTCAAATAGGGAATTCATAGGCTCATTCCTCCTTGGCAGGTGAATCGTCTCGCGGTACACTGTTAGACAAGGCTGCGAGAAGTACAACCACATTATCTATGATTAGGAACAGGGAGGGCAACTATGATGACAACGTCTGCCGATCAATCCACATCCAGCACGTCTGAAGTGCAGAACAATAGAACCGCTACCGCAACATTCGCGGGGGGATGCTTCTGGTGTATGGTGAAGCCATTTGACCAATGGGATGGCGTCTATCGCGTCGTATCTGGCTATACGGGTGGGCATACCCCGAATCCTACATACGAGCAAGTAAAAAAGCAGACGACCGGTCATCTGGAGGCCGTACAAATTACATACAATCCAGACATCATCTCGTATAGCACGATGCTTGAACTGTTCTGGGCGCAAATCGATCCAACCGATGACGGCGGCCAATTCCAAGATCGCGGTGAATCGTATACGGCGGCTATCTTTGTGCACAATGAGGAACAGCGCCAACTAGCTGAGGCATCCAAGCTGGCACTTGCTGAGAGTGAACGCTTCGACAAGCCTATCGTGACGCCAATACGCGATGCTGCCCCCTTCTATCCTGCGGAAGACTATCATCAAGACTACTATCGCAAGGAACCGGAACATTATAAGGAGGATCGCTCCAAGTCAGGGCGCGATGAATTTATCGCTCAGCATTGGAGAACGACAGATATGTAATGTCATGCAGTGGAATCATCCTTCTTATTTTCAATATGATCTGAAACGGAGGGACAGACGATCGAAACGGAACAATTCGTACACGCCTTTACCGAGTGGATACCACATCAAGCCATAGCCACGGGAGTGCAAGCTGATGACTTCAAGCATATTGAAGCACTCACAGGATGCATGCTGCCCGATAATTTCAAGCAATTATATGTCATGCATAATGGAGAACTACCTGGCGAGCATCTATTGATACTAGGGTTCTACTGGTTGAGTCTGCAAAATATTGAATATGAAATCCGCCTTCAACTAGAGATTGCCTCCAACTATGAGTTCGACACGATCTCGTACCAGAAGGACTATATCCAGGAAGTCACTTGGAACCCCGGCTGGATCCCGTTTGCTGCCGATGGTTCAGGCAATTTTATCGCGCTTGATCTTGCACCTGGCCCAAAAGGCACGAAAGGGCAGATCATTAGCTGCGGCCGCGATGAACAAGAAATGGTCGTCATAGCCGATTCACTGGAATCCTTTTATTCCTTTATCCTTGATCAGTTTCAGGCAGGACGCTGCGTATACGATCAGGAGAATCAGTACGTTCTATGGAAAACAGGCCATTTATTCGATGAATTGAAGGAGCTTCTACTTCCCACCGACGGTGCGGATGAAGCAGAATTCACTAACTGGTGGAGTCGCTTGGATGAACGATGGAAACAGGAGCTCATACGTGTCCTTGGCAAAGAACCAAGCTCCTTCACACCAATCGAGGCTGTACGTTTCTTTTTTGTATGCGACGAGGAAATTACTGACCTGTCTCCCCTCTCTACATTCAAGAACGTCAGAGAATTGTGCCTGCTTCGCCAATCGATCCAAGACATCAGTCCCATTTTGACTCTGGTCGATTTGAAAAAGCTCAGTCTGGCGCAAATGCCTACAATTACGGATATCTCGCCGCTGGCAGCACTTCCCGCATTACAGGAGCTCAGCCTGTATAAAGCTGGCGTAACGGATATTCAATCCCTTCCGCAATTCCCGGCTCTTAAGAAGGTAGGGCTGGAAGGCTTGCAGCTGGATTCGCTGGAACCACTCTCCCAGTGCAAAAAATTGCAGGAATTGTCCCTCTCCGATATCCCTGAATCTGCGTATAAAGTGCTCTCTCGCCTCAAAAATATGAAGCAGTTGGAGATAGAGGGAACGGTCAGAAACATTGATTTCTTAGCAAATATGAAGAAGCTCGTGTCGTTGAAATTAGAAAAGGCGGAAGATGGCCGCTATGATATATTGACAACACTGCCGAAATTGAAACATCTCATCTGCAGCTATGAGGTATTTCAAGCTACGCATTCGCGATTTGAGCAGAAAATTCAATACACATTAATGGGCAACACGACTGAGGCTGAAATGGAGACATACCAAGATTACGTCTTGAATTAAGCAGAACGAACGGATTGCATAGTTATGACAGCATACAAAAAACAGCAGCCCGCACATTGAATGCCGAGGCTGCTGTTCGTATATAGACTCCTGTATATTACAGCAATTCCTTGCGGAGCTGCTCCGGAGACTTCGGAGACAACAGGCCATATGGAATATCGAATACTGTGCGCGCACCGGACTCGCCGCGTTGTGCCAGACGATATACAGCACGAGCATAAGCAACGAGAACGCTCGCTGTGAACTCAGGGTTGCTGCCCAAGTTCAGACCGAACTCCATAATTTGCGATGTGCCTTCACCAGTCACGCCGCTGCGGAATACAAGACCGCCGTGAGGCATTGCAGAGTGATTCGTCTTCAGCTCTTCTTCGCTGATGAAGTTCACGATTGTGTCGTAGTCTGCGAAGTAGTTCGGCATGGACTTGATTTCTTGCTCGATGCGAGCCTTGTCTGCCCCTTCTTCTACTACAACGAAGCATTCACGCAAATGCTTCTCGCGAGTGGACAATTCAGGGTTCTCCCCTTGACGTACCTTCGCAACAGCTTCCTCGGAAGGAATTGTGTATTGTACACCGTTCTTAACGCCCTCTACACGGCGAATTGCATCGGAGTGACCTTGGCTCACGCCACGTCCCCAGAATGTGTATTCATTGCCCTCTGGAAGAACAGATTCGAACAACAAGCGGTTCAAGGAGAACAAGCCTGGATCCCAACCTGTCGAGATAACTGCAACATGTCCGTTTCCTTGAGCAGCTTCATCGACAGATGCGAAATATTCAGGTATACGCGCATGTGTATCAAAGCTATCCACCGTGTTGAACATACGTGCAAGCTCAGGACCTTGCTCTGGAAGATCCGTTGCAGAGCCTCCGCACAAAATCATTACATCTACTTTATCTTTGTAAGATTCCGCATCATTGAGTGAAAAGACAGGAACCTCTGCTTGTATGGATTCTGGGCTGCGACGTGTGAAAATGCCAACGAGCTCCATATCTGAATTTTGGCGGATCGATTTCTCTACGCCCTTGCCTAAGTTACCGTAACCTACAATACCTATACGAATAGATGACATGAGGTTGCTCCTCTCTATTTCTAAAATCATGGACTAGTATAATATATAAAGTAGATTTGCACAAAATGACATAGATTATTCGCTATACTTGTTGCATTCTGTTGCTACTGCTCTTCAGCTGTCAACTCTTTTGCTATCTACGTAATGGGAAACTGAGTGTGATACGTGCCCCTCCTTCAGGCGTATTCGCTGCTTGAATGCCTCCCCCATGCTTACGCATAATGAGCTTCGCCATATACAACCCAAGTCCGGCATGCCCTTGATATTGCGAACGTGATGCGTCGCCTTGAACGAACTTATCAAATACGGAATCCAGCATATGTGCTGGGAATCCAGTTCCCGTATCTGTAATCGACATCTCCAGCTCATGCGCTTTCCATTCCGCCTTCCACGTAATTGTGCCGCCCGAAGGTGTGAAGCGTAAGCTATTAGCGAGCAGATTGTCCATAAGCTGTCTCAGACGATCCCCATCGAGAAGCAGCGCTCCCTCTGCTTGTTGATCTGCAGGTGGGATGCAATGGAATTCAATCTGCTGTTCCGCGCACAACTGCTGCATATCCTGTGCGATCTCTTCCATAAATCGATTCATCTCTACTGGCTTTCGGTTCAAACGGAACTGCGGTGACTCCATTTCCGACACCTGATTCATTTCCTGCACGAGCCGAATGGCCCGCTTTGTATTCTTATCAATCGTCGTCAAATATCGCTGCAGACGATCCGGACGATTCATTCCACCATCCAGCAAACCCTCTACATGACCTTGCACGATTGCGAGCGGGGTACGCAGATCATGTGCGAGCGCAGCTACCATCTCGCGCCGCCGCTGCTCCATCTTCCACTCGCGTTGCAGAGACAAATATAGCTCCCGCCTCATCTCGTCGAATGCCTTCATGAGTTGAGCTATTTCTGAAGTACCCTCATAGGAGAAGCTAAAATCCAGATCCCGCTGCTGAACCCGTCTCGTGCCCTCTATTAATTCCTCGATGGGGCGGCTCAGCTTGCGGCCGAACCTTCGACCGAACAGCCATGCAAATAGAATGACAAATAGAAAAGGTGAAAATAAGACCGCGATGACTAACAGTCCGAAGTAAGGGCCTAGCTTCGATCGCACAGTAACGCCAACAGAAAGTGTGTAGTTGATGACTACAGCTCCCTGCAGTTCGCCTGACTGATTGACGATAGGCAATACGTTGCGAGCACGCCCCATTCCCGTCATCCCGCTTGCATTGAGTAGGGAAATCAGTTCGCGCCCACCACGTATGTTCGGATCAGGCAGCGATCCATATCTATATTGACCTGTTCGATCAACAACTGCGTAACGTATCCCCTTCTCATCTACTAATCGTTCGATGAGCGATTGATTTTCCTTATCCAGCAAGCGTTCCCCTTCTGATTCTACTAACTTGCGTATGGGCGGAATCTGCTTCTCATAGTAATTGGCAGGTCTGAGCACGCCGTCGTCATACGATTGCATCCATATGAAGGCTCCCCATACAACAATTGTCAGTGCCAGACTCGTACCGATTACCCATACAAAGTATGTAATAAACTGACGTTTAAAGGAGTGCATGCTCATTCCTGCACCTTCCATTTGTAGCCGATGCCCCATACGGTTTCAATCCAGCGCGATGGCGTGTGAACTGCTGCCATCTTCGCCCGAATATTCTTCACATGCTCCGTAACTGTCGTATCATCTCCAAGGGCGTCCATACCCCATACCTGTTCGTAAATATGCTCGCGTGCAAACACCTGTCCCGGATGGAGAGCAAGCAGTTCTACGATCGCGAACTCCCGGCTTGTTAACGGCAATCGCTTGCCTTCATAACGAAGCTCCATCCCCTTCACATCCACTGTAAATGCTCCAAATATGAGTACTTGCTCATGATTATCCTGCTGCCGCACATAGCGTCGTTCTCTTCGAAGATGCGCTTCAATGCGCGCCTTCAGCTCACGCATGCTAAATGGCTTGCTAATATAATCATCGCCCCCTGCCGCTAGACCGTATATACGATCTGCTTCACTCACCCTCGCACTGACAAATAGAATCGGGCAAGCAACCGCTTCTCGAACCTGCTTACACCATTCCACTCCATCCGTGCCAGGCATCATAACGTCGAGTACAATTAGGTCGGGCGACTGTTCCGTAATAAGCCGCTGCGCCTGATCCGCATTGTGTGCCGTGCGTACCGAATACCCGTCATCCTCCAATGAATCACGTACGAACACCGTCATTTCTTCCTCATCATCGACCAGCAATATGTTAGCCCGTTCCATGCTTTTGTTCCCCTTTGGTGGCAAAATTCCAATCCTGTATGATTTCCTTTTCTTCGACTATGTAAATGAGTGACGATTGCTACATTGCCTTATCACCGCTTTCTATCTCAATTTCCTTCAGTAACTATGATCTCTATTAAATATGAACCCTATAGATTAGGATCTCTATTGATTGTGATCTCTATTGATAATGAACATTGTTAAATATGATTGATATGAAATACGATCCGCATTAATAGTTGCTCTGTTAAACACCGTTGCCCCCGCTTAGTTGCACTTCTACGTCATGATTTTCTTATAGCAGTCATCATATCTAGTCTAATGCAACTCTCTCACACAGGGCAAATAAGCCAGAATCGTTCAATAATGCAATGGATTCAATAGAGCAATGAGTTCGATAGAATAAGACGACATGAATCAGAATAAGCGTACCGTGAACCGCCGACAGGCACTTCCACTGCACGCTTATTCATTCGATGAACCCCCATTCCTGCTATCGCATATGCTGATCAAGAGGAGTTGGGCGTATGCCACAATATCGAATAATTGTCGATCTGTCTGATCGCAGGTTATACCTACTGGACGGAGATGTCGTTGTAAGGGAATATCCTGTGGGCGTCGGCAAGATGTTAACCCAAACCCCTACAGGGGAATATACGATCATTAACAAAGAGCCGAACCCGGGAGGCCCATTTGGCGTCTTCTGGATGGGCTTGTCGAAGCCCCATTACGGCATTCACGGAACGAATGATCCTTCCTCCATTGGGCACTACGTATCTCACGGCTGTATCCGCATGTACAATGAGGATGTTCTCCAATTGGCAGCTCTTGTCCCCATCCATACAAGAGTGACCATACGTCCATAACATTGACAGGATTAAATCGGGCATCGAAAAAAGAATAAAGCCTCTTTCCTGCTGCAGAGAAGCGTGTTCTCATATCGCAGCAAGAAAGAAGCATTATAAAAGTCCCCCACAATGCCGTAATGACACCCGGTACACTGGGCTGGCCTTAATGGGTATATTCTATTATGCCAAGATTGATGCTGGAGCTGCCTCCAATGGGAAGTGGCAAGCCACTTGCCGGTCTGCGCCAACCGTCTCCAGCTCCGGCGCTACGAGCCGGCACTTCTCTTGAGCGAATGCACATCGTGGATGGAACCGGCACCCGGAAGGCGGATTCGCCGGAGATGGCACATCTCCCTGCAGGACAATTCGCTCCTTCTTATAGTGCGGATTCGGTCTAGGAATCGCTGACAACAGTGCCGCGGTATACGGATGCTTAGGATTCGCAAACAAATCTTCTGTGCGAGCCACTTCGACTAACTTGCCAAGGTACATGACCCCGATTCGATCGGAAATATGGCGTACTACATTCAGACCGTGCGCGATAAAGAGGAAGGTCAGTCCCAGTTCCTTCTGCAGCTTCATGAGCAGGTTCAGCACCTGGGATTGAACGGACACATCCAGCGCCGATACGGCTTCATCTGCTACGATAAAGCTCGGATTAAGCGCAATCGACCGAGCTATGCCTATCCGTTGGCGCTGACCACCTGAGAATTCATGCGGATAACGGTTGCGTCGGACTGGATCCAATCCGACCAGTTCCATCAGCTCCACTACACGCTTATCGATTTCACTGGAAGATGCCTTATGGTGCACACGAAGCGGCTCTCCAATAATATCTCGAATGTGTATACGGGGATTCAAGGAACCGAACGGATCTTGGAATATAATCTGCATATCCTGCCGCATCAACCGCAGCTGCTTCGTATTCATCCCTTGTATCTGCTTCCCGTCAAAGAATACAGCACCGCTTGTTGGCTTCTGTAATTGAAGAATAGCTCTACCTAGTGTTGATTTGCCGCAGCCCGATTCACCGACGAGGCCGAACGTTTCCCCTCTAGTAATACTGAAGGTAACATCGTCTACAGCCTTAACATGACCAACCACCCGGTTGAAGAGTCCCGTCTTGATTGGGAAATACTTCTTCAGGTTGCGAACTTCAATCAATGATTGATCCATCATGCGCGCTTCACCTCGGATTGTCCGTCATTATCGCTGTCGTACAGCCAACATGCCACCTGGTGATTACTCCGGATTTCCCCTAGCGTAGGCTCGTGATGCCCACATTTCTCCTCCACCTTCGCACAGCGTGGATTGAAGCGGCAGCCCGAAGGCAGGTTGTTGATACTCGGGATTGTTCCCGGAATCGTGTATAACTCCTCGCCTCTTGCTCCTTCCAAACCCGGAATCGAATTCAAGAGACCTACTGTATATGGATGGGAAGGATGATCAAATATTTCTTCAACGCTGCCTTCCTCCACAATCTTACCGGCATACATAACCGCAATGCGATCAGCCATTTCCGCAGCCACGCCCATATCATGGGTAATCAGCACAATCGCCATGCCAAGTTCTTGCTGAAGACGCTGCAGCAGATCAAGAATTTGCGCCTGAACGGTAACATCCAGCGCAGTGGTCGGCTCATCCGCAATAAGCAGCTCTGGCTTGCACACGAGTGCCATCGCGATAACAACCCGCTGCCGCATACCTCCGGACATCTCGTGCGGGTATTGCTTCGCTCGCATTTCCGGATCCGGAATCCCGACCATGCGCAGCATGTCAATCGCCCGAGCCCAACATTCCTTCTTGCTTAGCTTCTGGTGAAGCTGCAAACTTTCTGCAATTTGATCGCCAATCGTAAATACCGGGTTAAGCGCCGACATCGGATCTTGGAAGATCATCGAAATCTTTTCCCCACGAACGTTGATCATTTCCTTTTGCGATTTGGTTGACAGATCCTCGCCATTAAAACGAATGCTGCCTTCGAAAATAGTTCCTCCTGCATAGTCGATCAATCGCATAATCGAAAGAGAGGCGACACTCTTACCACTGCCGGATTCACCTACAATACAGAGTGTTTTACCCTTCTCCACGCTAAGAGATATCCGATCTGTTGCCTTCGCAATGCCCTGCTCCGTCACAAAGCCTGTGGTCAGATTTTGGACTTCAAGAAGTTTTCCCGCCATTGCTGCACCCTCCTACGTGGAATTTTCTCTTTCTTGCGTGGGTCAAATGCATCACGGATTCCGTCACCAATAAAATTGACCGCCAGTACGACAATAAAAATACATGCTCCTGGATAAAGCGCTTGCGTCGGATCGACAAGCATGAATTGCTGTGCGTTGCTAAGCATCAATCCCCAGCTCGTATCAGGAAGCTGTACCCCTAAACCGAGATAAGATAATCCTGACTCAGCAAGGATTCCCCCGCCTACCATTAAGGTAGCGTTTACGATAATAGGAGCCGTGGCATTGCGAAGCAAATGCCTGCCGATAATCCCCCAACTGGACACACCGATCGCCCTTGCCGCTTCCACATACTGCATCTCCCGCAGTTGCAGGAATGTTCCTCTTACAAGTCTTGCTGAGCCCATCCAGCTTGTAAAGCTCAGAATCAATATCATATAGCTGAACTTCGCGCCGAAGATGGCGAGTACCAAGATGTTCAGGAACAAGGTTGGAGTAGAGTTCATAACGTCAACAAATCTCATGAAAATCGTATCGATCCAGCCGCCGAAATATCCGGAAATCGAGCCGATGATCGTGCCGATGACAACCGAGATAAAGGCAACAGAAAAGCCGACTGATAACGACACTTGACTGCTATAGATAAGACGTGACAAGATGTCCCTTCCCAATTCATCCGTTCCAAGTGGATGACCAGGAGTGCCCGATGGCAAACTTGACTTCAACATATCGATCGCTGCTGGGTCATACGGGGCAATATATTTGGCAAATACAGCAATGGCGACAAAGAACAATAGGACGATGGCTCCAACCACTGCAAATGGATTGCTCAAAAATTTCTTCCATGCCATTAAGGTCATACTTGTCGGCTTCTCCGACTTATGAGGGCCTGTCCCACGGGTCTTATCCGGTTCGAGCTGAGCATCCTGCAAACTCGCTGTACTCATGCCGACATGCCCCCTTTGCCCAATTGAACACGCGGATCAACAATGGCATACAGAATGTCCGCTATCAAGTTGCCAATAACGACGATAACCGCTGTAATAAGAGTAATCGCCATGAGAACGGAATACTCGCGTGACACTGCCATATCGACGAACAGCCGCCCCATTCCCGGCCAGTTAAACACACTCTCCGTAATGGCTGCTCCCGCAATGAGAATTGGCAGATCCAAGCCAAGAATTGTGATGATCGGGATAAGTGCATTCCTCAGAGCATGACGGGCAATGACTCTTCTCTCTTTCATTCCCTTCGCTCTCGCTGTTCGAATGTAGTCCTGTCCTAGCACCTCAAGCATACTGGATCGGGAATATTTCACATAAGAAGCCAAGAAACCTAATGTAAGAACCGTTACAGGCAGAATCAGATGCATGAATAAATCCTGAATATCTCCCTCTTTCCCCATCGAATACATGTCGGATAAGGGAAGCCAGTCCAATTTAATAGAAAAATAACTCTGCAAAAGAATACCGAACCAGAAATGCGGCATTGCAAACCCAACATACGAAATAAATGAAGCTGTCTGATCGGATAACCCATACTCCTTCGTACTATTGTATATCCCCCAGGGGATCGCAATGATTAAGGAGAGCAGCCATGCAACGCTCATCAGAACAACCGTATTCTTCACCGTCGGCCAGAGTATATCACCTACTGGGAGATTATTCTTGAAGGTTTTCCCCAAATCACCCTTCAACAGGTCTCCCACCCAGCGAATATATTGGATATGAATCGGCTTGTCCAAGCCGAGATTTTTCGCTTGTATTTTACCCGCTTCCTGAGACAGTCCCGGCGACAGAAAGATTTGCGTCGGACCTCCTGGTGCTGCATGAATGAGTCCAAAGGTAACGATGGAGATCAAAAACAGCACTAAGAGTGACTGTAGTACACGGCGGATCAGATACTCCGTCATAGGAAATCCTCCTAAATCGTATCGTGTGAATTCATGTATTAGCACATCCATATAAAAGAGGAAGGGGCAAGCAACCCCCTCCCCTCATCATGCATATTCAACCTGTGCTTGGTATTTTATTCTACCCACCAGTTGATCATGCGGAACATGTATCCATATGCGAGTCCTGGTTCAGGTCTGTCTTCTTCCGCATATTTCACACGAGGGTTCAAGCCCTGTGGTGTACCATATTGATACATGAATACATAAGGAAGATCCGTTGTGATTTCTTTACCGATCTCTGCGTACACTTTCTTACGCTCGTTTTGATCAGCGACAGAGTAACCTTTTACCCACAATTGATCGAGTTTTTCGTTTTTATACCAACCCGAATTTTGGTTCGGCGGGAAGAACTTTGAGGAGAGAATGCTTTCTGCGTTCGGATCTGGATCATTTAATGACCATGCCGCCAAGATAGCTTGGAATTTACCCGGTACAATGTTCTGCTCTTGCCAAGCAGCGAAGTCAACGCCTCTCGGCTTCACTTCAATGCCGATATCTTTCAAGTTCTGTTGGATAACAGCAGCAACCTGTTCGCGGCGGCTATTACCTGTATTGTATTGAAGTTCGAAGGAGAACTTCACGCCGTTCTTCTCTAAAATGCCACCTTCAGTGCTAGCCTTCCATCCATCTTCAGCCAGCAGCTTCTTCGCCAATTCCACATCATAGTTATAAACTACTGCAGTTTCGGCTGGATCTGCCCATGAACCTGGCAGGAATGGCGAGTTCATCAACTTACCTGTTCCCTTAAGGATATTGTCGACCATGCCTTGGCGGTTAAGCGCGTGAGCGATCGCTTGTCTTGTCTTCTGTCCAGCAAAGAAGCTTTCTTTATTATCGAAGTTCATTTTGTTAAAGTTGAAGCCCATGTATTCGTAGAGTGGTCCTGGTGCCAAGATGACGTTGAGGTTGTCGCGAGCTTGAACAGCTGCTAGTTGGGTGACTGGAATCGCTGATACAGAGTCGACATCTCCCTTGATGAGAGCTTGCACTTCTGTATTTTGATCTGCGTAGATTTTGTAGATGACTTTCTGGATGTGAGGTTTTTTCGCTCCCCAGTAGTTCGGGTCTGCGTCGAAGCTTAAGTATTGTTTTTGCTTCCATTCAGTCCATTTCCAAGGGCCGTTCGTTACAGTCTGCTCTGGTTTGGAACCGTATGGATGCTTCTTCAATTCTGTAATCGGAACATCCTTCAAGATGTGATATGGCACTGGTTTAAGTCTAAGAGAGTAGAGGAATGGGGCAAATACTTGCTTTAACTTGATCTGAACAGTGTGTCCATCGATCTTCGTTACCGATTCAACATGTTCGAATTGGCTAATACCTGGGGAACCTACTTCTGGGTTGCGTACCGTATTAATGGTAAAGATCAAATCATCCGCTGTTACTGGTTGGCCGTCGCTCCATTTGGCTTCTGGCTTCAATTTGACCGTGTAGGTCTTCAAGTCTTCACTGATTTGAGGAGGCTCAGCCGCGAGAGACCAAGGCTCTACGACTACGTTCGCTTGACGGTCAAGATCGTACAGGCTGGAGAAGATCAAGATTTCAGCATCCCCGGATGAAGTATCACTTACGTACAATGGGTTCACCGAAACGATATCCGAGAAGGTACCTAACGTGATTGTACCTCCATCTTTCGGGGTCTGAGCCGTATTCTCCTTCGCTGGCTCTTCCGTTTTCGCTGGTTCGGTATTTTTGGGCTCATCCTTAGGCGGATTCGTCGTTGTGCTTGAACCACCGCACGCTGATAACAGCGATCCCATTAGTACCAAGAGCAGCATAAATGACATCCATTTCTTTTTTGCCACATAATTCCCCTCTCTCATTTTCGATTTTTTTGTGAAGGATATATTTTCCTAAACATTGTATCATTTGAATCAGCCTACAGGTAGTAAAATGATGGAAAATATTTATAATTCGCAATTATATTTTTCATTTTTCTGATAACTTTTTTTAAGAGACTATATAGAAAGAAAAAAGGGGCGACATCCGCCCCTTTACCACTTTACTCCAATAAATTAACCTATGGTACACGAGATACGAACGCAAATCTTCTACGCTCCCATTCCTTCTTATCCTAGCGCTGGATGCTGACAATTCTCTCTGTTCCATTCCATGTGACGCTGGCCCCTATGGATTCGGCAATTGCTCGAACAGGTACATAGGCACTGCCATTCAGAATGATGCTATTTGGCTGAGAGATATTATTGAGATACGCGACCTTCTTCGTATTGTCCCATCCAACAGAAAGACCCAATGCTGAACCCATATCACGAATCGGACCGTATACGACATTTTCCTTCATTATTCCCTGCGCTGCTTCTTGTCCATTGACTAGAATGCGGATTCCATTCTGAAGTTGCTGTACTTGCCCCTTAATTAAAATAATGAACTGGCTCCAGTACGGGAGAATTTGCGAAGGGCACTGCTTGCCTGACCATTTCTGATGCGGCACAACTTGATCGATCGTTAGTTTATAGCGCAAAATCAGTGTTGCCACGAGCCACGCTGCGTTATTCCAAGCCACATCTTGATTCATGCCCGTATACATGCATACCTCAATAGCAATGCTTGTCGTATTGCCAGGCCCATTGCCATCGCCCGCGTGCCATCCCTGCTCATTATCACGCAGATGCTGATAGATATCTTTGTCATCCACCGTATAGTGCCATGATGCTTGTCTCCCGCCGCTTCCATCTAACAAGTAGCGCGCGTGCGATTCCGCTGTTCCGCTTGTATTGTCCGTGTTGTGGATCGTAATCCACTGTGGTGTCATAGGCTTGCTCGGCTTGTTTGGACTGCCATCTGGAATCAGACGTTGTTGAATGACGATCTTCATGATTCATCATCTCGCTTCTGCATAATGTGTTGCTCCCAGAAGACTTGCCCTGCATGCTGCGAGAGCTGATCTATCACCAAAAAGCGTTCAAAGGAGTTGAACGCCGCTTGGATCATTGCCGCATATGGATTGTATATAGGAGAATCACCCTAAGTTAGAAGTGCCGTCGCAAATCTTCTATAGTAAAACATACGTACTTTCATAGAAGCTTGACTCTGGCAATTGTCCGGCTGATATAGCTTGTTTTCTCTTGTTATGTATTAGGCTAGTTGTTCACGACATTACTATTTCGGTTCACAAATTATAATCAATATAAAATTTTCTGCTGATTCATTCATACATGCGGTTTGTAGCTTGTCCAAGACACATTACAATAAACAGCTTTGAAGTTCTTCTGCTGCTAACGCCGACAAGGCCATTTGTACTAAGGTACACTGCTCACCTATCATCACTCCTTCATAGTAATGTCGAATCAATAGAAAATAGGTTAGAAATTGAATGTATATTCCCAGTTTATAGTGAAATAAACATTAAATAAGTTCGCCCCAGAAATGGAAGATGGTACAATTGACTCATAGAATCGAATAAGTCTAGCGACTTGCTTCGGCGCTACTCTCCCTTTTCAAGGGAATAACGAAAGGAAGATGCACGCTTGAAGAAATTAGCTGTCATTTTACTAATCGCCTCCAGCTTCATGATGCTCACTGCTTGCAGTGGAAAAGACGCAAGTGCTCCGAAAGAATCGGTTGCTGAGCAGCAGAAACTAAAAGAAGAGAATGAAAAATTAAAAGCAGAAGCCGACAAATTAAAAAAAGAAAAGTCCGATAAAGAAGCCGCAGAAAAAAAAGCTGCTGAGGAAGCAGCTCAAGCCGCAGAAACGGAACAATCTGAGGCCAATACAACTTGGAACGTAACCGATGTAGATGCGGAGACAAATGGCAATATAGAGTTTGCAGCGGACTTGCTGCTGACTGGCAAGAAGCTTCCAGCATCCGGGAAAGCTGTACCCGCTAAGGTACATAAGACTCCGTGGGATTATTATGGGAAATTGGTAAAATTCACTGGTGTAGTGAGCTTAGTCACCGATTATCCACCTAGCGACGAAGTTCCTCTTCGTTCGGAGATTATTATTGTCACCGAAGATGAAGTCATTGTTGACTTTTTGAGTCTTGTTCCAAGCGGAGATATCGAAGTTGGCGACGAGGTTACGATTTCTGGGCTAGTAACGGGACGGATGGAAGTTGATAACAAGGTTGGCGGGACGTTCACCCATCTCATAGTAGTCACCAATGAAGTTCCAAATTAATTATAGATCATGATATCGATTTATGCGCCCGTAGCTGTCCTACGGGTTTTTTCCTGTAATCGAAGTCAATCATCTCACAAAGGAAGTTACATGATAGGAGAAAACAGAAATGGATGATAAGTGGATCCTTGAGCAATCGGAGTCTACAGCCAATGGAAGATTCCTTTCTTCCAGCATTGTAGTTATCTCTATACTTGCAACCTGCTGTGCAATCGCCATATCTATCTACGCATGGGTACAGAGCAATAAAGTCAACGAAGCCACAGAGAAGCTGCAGCAATCCTTCTCTAAATTGCAAGCGGACTATGAGGAACTTAAAAGAGACAACAGCAAACAGGGATTTACGATCAATCAACTGCAGAACAATCTCTTGTATGCAAATATTCAACATGACATGGAGGAAAACGTCGTATCCGATCATTTGATATTGGATAAAATCTACTTCGACGATATCGTCTATCGCAAAGGAACGAGCGGCACGACCATAGACGTTCGCACTCAGCCCGAATTTAACACTAAATATGCGGGGTCTGGGAAGTTCACTCTATCTGATAAAGAATTGAACAATGTTGTAACCACGTTCATGCAAGCAGCGCGAGATCAATATGAGTGGTGTCTGGAAATGTACAGCATGGATGCCGTTGCACCAGATTGGAATGAGCTTACGCATACCATTACGATCCACAACTATGATCTTGGAACCTATCATAATGGTGTGTTTACGCCTGTTAAGAAATAGTATCTTTGAGCTTAGGTAAAACACCGCTAGCTTCTGCAATCCGCTGAACTGAGAAATCAGGTCATTCAAAAAAGAGAGAGTCAACGAGAAATGCTATTCGATGACCCTCTCTTTTATTAATTCTGTTAAGATTGATAAAGTATCATTTATGCATGTTACTGAAACAATTTAGGTTCTGCGAGTGCTGCCCACGTAGACTCAAATACATTTCCTGGTTCGGCCACAATTTGAAGCTTAAGTACCCCGCTAACATCAATATTTACAGGTTTAGGGTTATCTCCGCCTGTTACATTTTCAATTGAAGCCAATTCAGTTCCATCGCCAATAAAGCGATAGGTAACCACTCTATTAGAATTTTTCGTTGCATCATCTACACCAATAAAAGTTGATAGCTTTTTATATTTTCCATTTAAGTTATAGTCAATAGAGGTACTTTGGGTGTTCATAAAGCTAAGATTAAAAACAATCCCTTTTTGAAACTTATTTCCTGCAATTTCAATCTTATTGCTGTAGGGGTTTTGATTAAAACTAACGCTTGAACCATTTGGGCCATCAGTTCTTGCATAATTTACATCGGATAAATATTTGAACTCTCCCTCTTTCTTGCCAAACCAAGCTGTTTTACTTTTCCCATCATACGTAAAATCTTTCCCAGAAGCGTTAGCTATGAATTTCACCGGTGCATATAGTTGCCCTTTATAGACAATCGCATTATCTGTGCTAGCTTTCTGAACACCATCAAACATATACTTGATGTTTTCAAACGAAACTTCAATTTTTGCCGTGCTGGCAGCAAATGCCGCTGTACCAGATAGCAGACCTCCGATTACTACTCCCATTAGTAGTCCTTTTAGTTTCTCTTTCATCATTCAGTTCTCCCCTGTTCATGTTTTAGCATAAATTACCTCAACTTTGTTTCGACATATACCACTATATTCCTCCATATTCATCTAAAATACCTATCTACTATAACAAATAGAGTATTACTACATGAACAAATAACTGAATATGGAAAAGGCGTATTGCCACTAATGCGACAAATACACCACTTGTTTAACAGAAATCTTTTATTCAGCATGTGAAGTTCCTATAAAAAGCGTGATCTCCGATTTCTCAGAAACCGCGCCGTTATCGACATTACATGGTGCTGGAGAAGGGAAATGAACCCCCAACCCACGCATTACGAATGCGTTTCCCGATAATCCTTGATGATCTCCGATGGTCTTCTTTGCCTGTAGTAAGCTGATTTCTTAAAAATATGATCTTCTATGGTTCTGGTTGGGTTTCTATATCGGTAGATTGATTGGTAGATGATTGGGTAGATGAAAAAAGGGAGATCCAGAATACTCTGTAAAATGAAAAATGTGCAAAGTCCACTAAAACCAATAAATTAATACGGGCTAACCCAAAGAAAGACCTCAATTAAGAGGTCGATTGCGGTTCATTTAATAATTTTTCTTGTTCTTGTTAATATATAGAAAGGCACTCCCAAAAACGCTCAACGAAAGTGTGAAATATAATAATATATCAGGGAGATATTTCGTTGAAACAAATTCAAGCAAGTGAAGCACAATTAATAAAATGATTCCTAAATATAAAATATTAAATAGCCTATTATTTGTTTTATATATAATTTCCTTGCCTCTTTCATCCTTTGCCTCATCACTTGATTGAAACTTCAATTTATACATCTGACTAAGAATTATCAAAATAAAAAATAGAATCTTTATCAATAACATTCCCACACCTCCTCCTTATAATCAAAAACATCGGTTAATGGCTTCTCAAAGGCATTTGCGATTTTAAATGCAAGAATAAGGGATGGGTTGTATTTGTTTTTTTCAAGAGTCGCAATGGTTTGACGGCTAACGCCAATCCTCTGTGCAAGTTGTTCTTGTGTCCATCCCTTTTCTGCTCGGTAGACTACTAACTTGTTTTGTAACAATAACACCACCTCTTAAAAGAATTGTAATTTATTTCTTACAAATTGTAAAGTATTTCTTACATAGCGATATCTATTCTAAAGCAACTAATAAATCATTACGCTAACGGGGAACTATAGCTCAATCACTAATAACAACTAATACTTTTTACAAACTCATAATGTAATTGTAAATGAAAAAATGGATAGAGATTCAGATATATCTGAAAGCTCTATCCATTCTTAACTAATAAATATCAAACATTATATCTAATCACTTATAATTATTGACCATATTGGACTTCTTGGACTTCTTGGACTTCTTGGACTTCTTGGACTTCTACTATCTTTTGATAAGACATAATCCCTGTCTTCTTTATTGTGGTTTTGCTGTTGCATAAAACAAAAGCCTCGGAAGTAATCCGAGGTTTTCTTATATCTAATGCCTAATCATTATTTTGACAGTAATTTCATAGTTGTGAATTCCTAATAATGGTACACTATCCCCAGACAATCATTAATGGGAGGGGATTTCTTGACTACTAGTAAATCCAAGAAACCAGTATATAAACGTTGGTGGTTTATTTTATTGGTTGTACTTATTATTGTACCTGCAGCAATAGGAGCCGCTTTAGACGACGGTAAGAAAAATGTCGCGTCAGTGTCAACTGTATCCACTAATACATCAAACTCTGTAGATGAAGGCGACAAAAAAGATATGACTAAAGATATTAATGTAGAATTGAGTGTCAAAGAGAATGTAGCTGCTGGAAAAGTATCATTAACCGGAACCACCAATCTACCAGATGGGACAGGTCTTATGATCACAGTATCCAATGAAAATGGATTTCGGGCTCAATCATCTGCCGTTGTCATTAGCAATGAATTTATGACGGAAGAGTTCTCCTACAACGGACAAGCATTGGAATCTGGTGCATACAATGTAGATGTTACAATGCCTATTGCTTCTGTTCAACCTGACGCTGTAAAAAAAATCATCGGAGAGAACTCTGAAAATTTAAAAGGTGATTTAGTAAAAGAAGGCGACTTGGGGAAAACCGTTAATTACTCCAAATCAATTATAGTTGAAGAGGCTTCAAAAGTTGATCACAGTGCAATGATCAAAGAGTACAAAAATAAAATCATTGGATCGTATAAAACAATTAAGGATACATATGGGAGCCATTCAAAATCGTTAGATGCAGTTGAGTGGGCTAAATTTGCTCGTGAGTTTAAAGAGAATGTAAGCAATTTAAGAAATGAGATAGAAGAATCTAAACTCAATCAAAGTGATAAGATCGTATTGAGCCCTGCATGTGCTGACTTAGAAATGTTACTTACTGCATATGCCGCTTCATTACAGGGGCGTGACGATGATACAGAAATTAAAAGGTTAAAGACACAAATTGAAGAAGCAATAAAATAACATTATGAAGCCTCGGACTAATCCGGGGCTTTTCTTTTTCAACTATACACAGGCTTCTTACACCGTGTACACATATATACCCCGTCTATCCAACGGCCACGCATTGCGGCCATACAGTTACAAAGGTATAGCGACTTCCCTTGCTTTATAGGAACCGGTTTACTCTGTAACTCCTATCTCCAGTTCTTCATGCTGTCCTCCCCTTTACAGATCGCCAGGATAAGATACGTTCGATTCTAATCGGCCTCCACGCCTTAGCCTTCATGCAGGTTGCATGCAGCACTCCATCACTATATGGCGCTGTGTAATTTCACCATGCTTATCCTCATAAATGATCTCGATTTCACGACCAATGTAATGTTCCAGATGCATGCTCCTCATCTACACAAGAACATTTGTCCCTACTGTATAAGATCATTTGTTCGGTTTCAAGTTATTAAAAAACAGTCGCTGAACCACTAGCGACTGTAGTTACCTATGCTTCTCGTTCTAATTCATCAAGAGGAATAAACCATGCCTTTTTACCATAATTACGTGCCCACAACACTTGCTGGGTCTTAGGGTGTTTCCTCCATGCCCGGAAAATTCCGTAGCACTGTAATCTTTCATTCCATACTTTTTTACTATTATCCATTTAAAATCAGCTCCCAAAGTGTTTATTTCTTGTCGGGAGTGATCCTGTGTGCTACAATGTATGTACGGTTATTTTTATCATTACACTGTAGTGGTTCTCGCACAAATAGAAACCACTAATTAATTGTGGGCTCCCGACAAGATGGGGAGCATTTTTTTTCGTCCATTTTTAACCCACCCTAACCTTCATGTCATTTTCGACTTTAATTGCAGCATCCCAACTTCTCAATTCTTTGAACACTTCCACTTTCACTTGACCAACTGAAATCACCCAAAGAGCCTTGCCGTTAATAAGTTCCTCAACCATGTCATACTTGTCGGTATAAAGTTTAATACCACCTTCAACATCGAACAAAAGCAACTGATTTTCATTGCCTAGCATTATTGTATTTTCGTTGTATCTCATCCCATTGACTAGCTTAGTTATTGAATCATTGTGTAAACCAGATTTCTTCAAATAGTTTATAACCATCAAAACCAAGACATCGAATTCAGAATATAATCGGCGTGTAGCTCTTCCTTTGGAAGGTGAAGAATCCAGTTCTTCCCCATGAATCAAGTGTCGCGTAGGGAATGCCGATCAATTCTGAAACAAATGGTGAAGAATATCCCCAATTCATCGCAAATTCCCTCCTTGAATATATCAATAAATGAACATTACATAATCTACCCAATTAGATTATAGAACAAATTTTTGTTTTAAGTCAACCTATATATTGATATTTATATCGACTTTAGATATGTAAAGATCTATATCTTGTATGTAGGTCGATTTTCAAAATATCAATTTTGTCTTGAACTGTACCTTGAAAAGAACAAAAGTAACCTGCCACTATGACAGGTTACTCTAATCCTCCTCGTTCCAAAATTAATTCCATTATTCAGAAACATCCTGGAATGTTAAACCAGGGAAAACGGTATAATTCTTTAATTGGGTATCACTGATTATGTTTGCTTAATCTATTAGGTATCCCTTGCTCATATACGGAGCTACATCAAAGTCCCATTCAGCCACAAATGGTGTGGATAAGTTCATGTAATGAACTACTTTTACACGTACTTTGTATTGGTCTCCGTCGCTCCTACCTTCTCCTTTTCTTTTAGCATCTACAATTTTTTTAGCATCTACTATTTTCAGTTCTAAAATGGAAGGATATACTCCTCCTCCTGGTAGTTCGATTGATCCGTTATCCAAGTAACTGGAGGCTATTGTTTTTTTCCAAGCTTCTTCATCCCTCGAATCATATGAAACGAAATACTTATTAATTAAAGATACGATGTCTGCCCATTGTCCCCAGACAGATTTAATTTTTCATTCCATAGATCAGGAGTAGAAACCGAAGTTCCGTTTTTCTGATTAATAATTACAGTTTGTTTTTTAGAATCCCAAGTCACACCAGCACCTAATGCCTTAGAAATCGTACTAATAGGAACCATGACTCTTCCATCAACATTGCGAGGCGAAACGTCAGTAGGTACTGTTTGACCGTTTACAACAATTGAAATTTTCCCACTAGCAAATGCTCCACCAATTAACAAAGAGGTAAGAGCAAAAACAAGTGATACAAAAATGACCAGCTTTTTCTTCATTGTAAACCTCCTAAAATATACTATTGGACGAAATTCCCAGAATGATGAAATCACACTTATTGATAAATTACATCTTTATCGATCATCGTTTTCAGGGCGTAAACGTCCTCTAATTTAACGTCTATGATTTTGACGACACGAATAGCGACAGTAGCGAACGAGATATCTCTCTGTTCCCTAACACAGTGACATTGTTGGAGAAGCATTTTGAGAAAAAAAATGAACATCCTGATTTCCCTAGGATACGATTTCATGATCTTCGGCATACTCACGCCACACTGCTATTGAAAGCAGGTATACACCCTAAGATCGTTCAAGAACGTCTTGGCCATTCGTCTATCAACGTAACACTTGATACCTACTCACATGTGTTGCCAAACATGCAGGAGGCAGTTCAACGCAATATTGGCGATTCGATTACAGGAACGAAAATAGATACTGAAAATCCACTTTATCTGGATAAAGGTTAGAAGAATGTTAGAAGTCAGCCCTAGAAAAGGGGAAAGCGCGATCTCCGATTGCTCGGAAACCGCGCCGTTATCGACATTACATGGTGCTGGAGAAGGGAATTGAACCCCCGACCCACGCATTACGAATGCGTTGCTCTACCCCTGAGCTACACCAGCAAATTTTGTTGACACCAAATATTATAGAGAAGTCAAATTATTGTTTCAACACTAAAATAAATTTACCTATATTTACTATATAGTGCTGCAGAGGTATTCTAGAACGATGTTCCTTCCCTTCATGCAGCACCATCTTCTATTTTCCGCATCAAATCGAAACGTCTACAATTGGCTCTCAGCTAAAAGCGCACTGACCAGCTTCTCCAACGCTTCTTGATCCTGTTCATTGAAGCGATCTGTAATCGGGCTATCGATATCCAGTACCCCGATAAGCTTGCCTTCCTTTATCAGTGGGACAACAATTTCGGAGCGCGATGCCGCATCACAGGCAATATGTCCGGGAAATGCGTGAACATCCGGCACAATTACTGTACGCTGTTCCTTCGCCGCCGTTCCGCACACGCCGCGGCCAAGCGGAATTCTTACACATGCAGGCAGTCCTTGGAACGGCCCGAGCACAAGTTCCCCTTTCTCCTCATCCATCAAGTAAAATCCAGCCCAGTTAATATCCTTAAGCCCATGCCACAATAGCGCAGCTGCATTAGACATATTCGCAATGAAATTCGGCTCACCTTCGATTAATGCGGCCAGCTGTCCATTGATAATCAGATAATCCTTGGCTCTATCGCCAGTATATAGTGTCGGTGTGAACATCTGTACCGCCTCCCTCAGTCTATTTGTAATGTATCATACCATAGTGGAATGAATTCCGTGTATGATGCAGTTAGAAAATAACGTAGCTTTCGATTCAAAGCTCTCGATATAATGTAAGAAAAGGGTAACGGAACAAATGCCGATGAGGAGGCAATCTGATGAGAACGAACACCTTTCAATTTATAGATGAAGAACAAGTACGGATTCATGTCTACCACTGGATGCCCGAGGACACAGTTGAGGTTCGAGGCGTGGTACAAATCGCTCATGGGATGACCGAAACAGCGATTCGCTATGAGCGCTTTGCCGAAGAGCTTACGGCTGCCGGTTATATCGTATATGCCAATGATCATCGCGGTCATGGCCTTACAGCAGCAACAGAGCAAGACTTGGGCTATGTTGGCGAGGACGGATTCACGTGGATGGTGCGCAATATGGCGCAGCTCACCAAGATGATTCGAGAGCAGAATGGCGATATTCCTCTGTTTCTGTTCGCTCATAGCATGGGCTCTTTCCTCGCTCAGCAATATATAACAGAACATGCGAGCCTGATAGACGGCGTCATCCTATGCGGAAGCAATGGCCCTCGCGGTCCTGAGCTGCTAGCAGGTGTCGGCGTTACGAAGTTGATCGCCTCGGTGAAGGGATCTCGCCATCGCAGTACCTTCATCGATAAGATGGCGTTCGGCAGCTTCAATCGCAAATTCAAGCCAGCGCGCACACAGGTAGACTGGTTAAGCCGCGATCTGGAGGAAGTCGATAAGTATGTTGCAGATCCTTACTGTGGATTTCTAAGCACGGTCGGATTCTATCGCGACTTCTTCAAGCTGCTGCGCAATATCCATCGTCCCGAGGTCATGAACCGCATTCCGAAGCAGCTGCCTATGCTGCTTATTGCAGGAGATGAAGATCCGGTAGGCAACTACGGCAAGGGTGTCCGCAAGCTGGCGGATCTATATGGACAACTTGGTCTGGAACAAGTCGAATGCAAGCTCTATGCGGGTGCGCGCCATGAGCTGCTCAATGAAACGAACCGCGACGAGATCACCGCGGATTGCCTGACATGGCTAACGAAGCAAATAAAGCAAGCCTCTAAGCTTGTCAATAAATAAAGGTTCAACAGTCCGTCATTTGTGCCTGCTGTCTGGACGGGCGTATAATAGTCATGAGTGAATGATCAATGATCTAGTTCCAATGGAGATGGAGGGATACTTACACATGTCTCGCTTGTTTGAACCGATAACGATCGGAGGAGTTACAATCCCGAACCGGATTGCTATGTCTCCGATGTGCATGTATGCATGTGATGATGAAGATGGCAAAGTAACGGAATGGCACTTGGTCCATTATGCCTCTCGTGCAGTTGGGCAAGTCGGGCTTATTATCGTGGAAGCGACTGCCGTCACACCAGAAGGTCGTATCAGTGCTCGTGATTTAGGAATTTGGAGCGACGATCAGATTGCGGGTCTGCGCAAGCTTACTGATCTGGTGCATTCCCATGGCAGCAAGATCGCAATCCAGCTTGCCCATGCAGGCCGCAAGGCTACCGTTCCAGGCGCAATTGCTCCATCGGCAATTGCATTTAGTGAGGATTACGCAGTGCCTGAAGAAATGTCGCAGGAGCAGATTCGCCGGACGGTGAAGGCATTCGCAGAAGCCGCTCGTAGAGCGAAGGAAGCAGGCTTCGATATCGTAGAAATCCATGGTGCTCATGGCTACCTGATCAATGAATTCCTCTCCCCGCTTACGAACCAGCGCATGGACATGTATGGTGGAAGCACAGAAGGAAGATACCGCTTCTTAAGCGATGTAATCGATGCAGTGCGCCTCAATTGGGAAGGCCCCGTGTTCGTGCGTATTTCGGCCAATGAGTATGCAGATGGAGGCAACTCTCTGGAAGCTTATATCGACTATGCACGCCGCATGAAGGATCAAGGCGTCAGCCTCGTTGACTGCAGTTCCGGCGCGGTAGTACCGCATCCAATCGATGTATTCCCCGGCTACCAAGTGCCTTATGCGCATGCCATTCGTCAGTCGGCTGGCATAGCTACGGGAGCAGTCGGCCTTATTACCGAGCCAGCTCTAGCAGAAGAGATCGTCCGTAATGACCGTGCGGATCTCGTCCTTCTCGGACGTGAACTGCTGCGTGACCCATACTGGCCGTTGCGGGCTGCACGAGCACTTCGTGCTGAACTGCCTAAGCCGAAGTCTTACGAACGCGCTTGGTAAACCGCAAGATAACATAGATAGTGCCCCGATATAGAAGAGGTGGCATTTTCTAACTCAGCCTGCTGCCTTCTTCATGAAGCAAGCATAAGCAATCGTTGTTACTATGGATAGAAAATATACTCAGTTACGAAGAGGGCATTCTTCATGGATGCTCTCTTTATTTATCTTCAGATACAACAGCGAAACCGACATGTTCGACATTTTGTGATACCGATAACTTTTTTTCGCCGAAAATCGCGTTTCCCTATTGAATATCCGATTATATCCATCTAGTATAAGGATAAGTTTTATCTTCATTGCCATATTTGCGTATTTGTGTGTTCTCCAACACCTACCACATGCATTCATCTAGAGGAGGATGGAAGATGGATAGAAGCGGCGTTCCTGAACCGAATATCGTATTCGAGCCAAAGCATTACATTTGCCACCGCACAGCAGAACCGTTACAGCTTGATGGACGATTGGATAAGCCTTTTTGGGCGAATGCCCCGTGGACAGACGACTTTGTTGATATTGAGGGAGATTTGAAGCCACGGCCGTTCAAGCGCACACGGGTCAAAATGCTTTGGGATGACGAGTATTTATACTTCGGTGCCGAAATGGAAGAAGATCAGATATGGGCGACATTGACGGAGCGAGATTCCGTCATTTTCTACGATAATGATTTCGAGATTTTCATTGATCCCGACGGCGACACGCATAACTACTATGAGTTCGAAATGAACGCCTTCAACACGATATGGGACTTGCTGCTGCCGAAGCCTTACCGTGATGGCGGTCCACCTATTAATTCCTGGGATATTCGCGGTATTCGAACTGCTGTACATATTGATGGCGAAGTGAATAATCCAAATGCAGACAACAAGGGTTGGAGCATTGAAGTGGCCATGCCTTGGAGCGCGCTGAAGGAATGTGCGCCAGAGGGACGCTTGCCGCGTCATGAGGAGTATTGGCGAATTAACTTCTCCCGTGTCGAGTGGCGTGCTGAAGTGCAGAACGGAAAGTACGTAAAGACAATCAATCCGGATACGAACGCCCCTTATCCAGAGTATAACTGGGTATGGAGCCCGCAAGGCATTATTAATATGCATTATCCAGAGCTATGGGGCTTCGTCGTCTTCGCCGAGGCGAATCAGCCAGAACCCTCCTTTAAACTTACGCAAGATGAGCTGATTAAGTGGGAACTGCGCAAGCTCTATTACCGGCAGCGCCAGCATTATGCAGCGCATGGACATTATGCACCAACCTTGTCTGCGTTAATGAACGAAGAGGTGTGCAGCATTGAACCTGTCATTGAGACAACAAGCGGAACCTTCCTCATGTCTGCCAAGTCACAGGACGGACTGCAGTGGATTCGCATTCAAGAGGATGGGAAGGTGTGGCGCGAATAGGTTTGCTGCGCAGCATGCATGCTCCAAGCCTTCGGCACATCCGTTCTCTGCATTTCTTGTGGTTATCGATAACATAACCAGTAACCAGTAACCAGTAACCAGTAACCAGTAACCAGTAACCAGTAACCAGTAGCAGTAACCGATGTTCCAATGACCAAGTTCGACCGGACTAACAATCATACATGAACCATCACTGCATCACAGACATTCCACACACGGAGTTGATGAACAAGATGACGAGTACAACTGGCTACGCAGATAGCACATTCCTTCAACAGATCGAAGATAAGTTTCATTATAAACAAGAATTAGCCAAGCACCGTTCAACAGAGCTGTTCGGTGTATTCAGTCAAGAGCTGACCGGGGAAGAACGCTTACTCTTGAAATACTTGTACGCCTACATGCCAATTCACGACTTGGCTGACTATAACGGGGATTTCTTCCTAGCTCATGTGCGCCGCACTCTAGCAACACGTCAGGCGCTTCCTTGGGGAAAAGACATTCCAGATTACATCTTCATGAACTTTGTCCTCCCCTACCGGGTCAACAATGAGAATATCGACGACAATCGCGAAGTGATTTATCACGAGCTCGTTAATCGTGTGAAGGATAAATCCATGATCGATGCGATTTTGGAAACGAACTATTGGTGTCATGAGAAAGCAACCTATGTCGGCACGAATCAGCGTACCGTATCTCCACTGACCCTGATGCGTACGGCTCTAGGCCGCTGCGGGGAACAATCGACACTAGCCGTCGCCGCACTGCGCAGTGTCGGCATTCCGGCGCGCCAATGCTACACGCCGCGCTGGGCGCATTGTGATTCGAACCACGCATGGGTGGAAGCTTGGGCGGATGGCACATGGTACTTCCTCGGTGCATGTGAGCCGGAGGGACGCCTGAACGAAGGCTGGTTCAAGGCTCCTTCACGCCGAGCCATGCTTGTGCATACGCGCGTTCCTGCTGATTATAACGGGCCCGAGGAAACGTGTTCCAGCCACCCTTGGTATACCGAGATCAACCTGCTCGGCAATTATGCGCCGCGCAAGACCATTACAATACAAGTCGTGAATGAGCAAGGAGAAGCAACGCCGGCCGAAGTTCATTTCCAAATGTACAATTTCGCTGAATTCTACTCTGTTACGACATTGCCAACCGACGCGGATGGACAAGTAGCATTCACAACGGGATATGGCGACCTCCTTATCCACGTACGCAACGAGCAAGGCTACGGCTTCCGCGATATTTCGGTCGGAGATGCGGATATTTTCACCGTAACGCTCCAGTCTGAGCCACCGGAGCACGAAGTATTAGAATTCAATATGGTGCCGCCGCCAGAGATTCCAGACAAGAGTGAAGATCGGATGACAGACGAGGAACGTCAGGCGAACGATAACCGTGTCCAGCACGGTACAGCAACACGTGCCGCATACGAAGCTACATTTATGAATGAAGAACAGGCTGGGGAATTGGCGCGCAAGCTCTCCCTGCCTGCAGATCGTGTATGGACGGTACTACGTCATGCACGTGGGAACAGTCATGAAATAGCGTCTTTCCTCGAATCCTGCACACCGGAACATGGCGAATGGCCGCTCCGACTGCTCGAATCGCTGCACGAGAAAGATACACAAGACACGATGATTGAGACACTGCGCGATCATTTGGAGGGTGCCCTTCCCTATCTGCAGCAGGTGAAGGATGAGGAGCTATTCGCAACCTATGTGCTCTGTCCGCGTGCCTATTATGAAATGATCAAGCCTTATCGCGCATTCTTCCAAGCCAATCTAACGGCTGAGGAGAAGGCGGCCTATACAGCCAATCCGCAGCAGCTGGTTGAGCGCTTGGCCAATGACATAACACTTGAAGGCCGTATCGATCGCTACAATGGCATGATTACGCCAGTCGGCGCATTCCAATTGAAGCTGGCTGATCGCGTAAGCCGGGATGTATGCTTCGTGGCAATCGCGCGCAGCATCGGAATCCCAGCGCGACTTGAGCCGCTGAATACACGTCCGCAATTCTGGATGGATGGCGCGTGGCAAGATGCCCTGTTCCATCAGGATGCCGTCGAGGCGCCTGTGGAAGCTGCCGCTACTGGTTCCGTCGTATTTACACGAGGAGAAGGAGATCAAGAAGCTGCCTATTACTTGAATTTCACCATTTCTCGATTCGAGAAGGGTAGTTACCGTACCTTGACCTTCCCATATGGTGAAAAAGATATGTACGACAAGCCTTACGAGGTGCTGAGCGGCGACTATCGAATGACAACGGGAACTCGCCTTAGCGACGGAACGGTGCTAGTTCGCCAAACCTTCTTCTCGGTGCAAGACGGGACAACAACATCGGTGCCTATCGTGTTCCGTAAGGAAGAGATTCATGTTCCGGTACTCGGTACAGTGACGGCCAATCAGTGGGAACTCATGACCGCGCAGGCGGATCTCAATATTCCCGAGCAAGGAATCGTCCTTGCATGGCTCGATCCAGAACGGGAGCCTTCCAAGCACCTCGCGCGAGAATTGCGCGAGCTCAAGGCAGAGCTCGATCAATGGGGAGGCCAGATTGCGCTTATGGTAGAAACGCAGCGCAATCGCGGCGAATTCAAGCTTGAGGGCATGCCGGAGCATACAACATACAGCGTGGATGAAGATGGAGGGGCTCTGCAAGCTCTGCTTCCTTCCTTGCCGGAATGGAACGGGCAAGAATACCCGCTCGTTGTTGTCGTGGATCATCAGCACCGCATCCGTTACCAGCTCCAAGGCTACAAGCTTGGCACGGGATCGGATATCGTGAAGACCGTAAACAATATGCAGTAATGTTACAGCGTTAGACCAAGTGACGGAGGCGCTATCACGTACATGGTTAGCTAGCGTTAGCTCTGTTACTTTGATAGCCTCCCTTGTAGAAATCGTAGATGGTATGATGTCAGATCGAGTTCGAGCAATGAAGCTGCTGAACTCGATCTGTTTGCTTTTATCGAAAAGGATAGCAAGGTTCGAGATTGAATCGATAATTGAATTGCAGCCAGTTCTTACAGTCAATCCTTACATTCTCGATCCTTACAGCCAGTCGTTGAAGCGGCGGATATACCATTTCTTGACGGACTGCGTCAAAATGCAGTAACCGAGCAGAATAGCAGCCAACCAAGGGAAATACGACAATGGTAGCGGCACTAGGCCAATCCCTTCTCCGAATTCGGAGAACGGAATCATAATGCCTGCCAGCATAATGAGCCCCGTCAGCAGCATGACAGGAAGGCTCGCCCGACTCTGGATAAACGGCACCTTCTCCGTACGGATCATATGCACGATCAAGGTCTGCGACAGCAGCCCCTCAATGAACCAACCGGAATGGAATAGGGCTTGATCTGCAGGTGAATTCGCAGCGAAGACGAACATCATCAATCCATAAGTGAGGAAGTCGAAGATTGAACTTGTTGGCCCAATGAACAGCATGAAGCGGCCAATCGACTTCGCGTCCCACGTACGCGGCTTCTTCAAGAACTCTTTATCCATGTTGTCCCACGGAATCGACAGCTGCGACACATCATAGAACAGGTTCTGCACGAGCAGATGCAGCGGCAGCATCGGCAGAAACGGCAGGAACAAGCTCGCGCCGAGTACACTGAACACGTTGCCGAAGTTCGAGCTGGCCGTCATCTTGATGTACTTGATCATGTTGCCGAACGTGCGGCGACCTTCGATGATCCCCTTCTCCAGCACCATAAGAGACTTTTCGAGCAGAATAATATCTGCCGACTCCTTCGCAATATCCACCGCAGTATCAACCGATATGCCAATATCCGCTTCCTTCAAAGAGATTGCATCGTTAATGCCGTCACCCATAAATCCGACCGTATGCCCCTTCGCCTGCAGGGCACGAACGATCCGCGCCTTCTGCATCGGATTCAGCTTCGCGAATACCGTCGTCTTGTCAGCCAGCTCCGCAAGCGCCGTATCGCTCAACTCATCAATTTCCTTGCCTAGCACAATACGACCTGTGTCGATGCCCACATCGCGGCACACCTTGCGCGTCACCGCATCGTTATCTCCAGTCAGCACCTTCACAGCTACCCCATGCTCAAGCAGCGCTGCAATTGCAGGGGCCGTACTATCCTTCGGCGGATCCAGGAAGCCGATATAGCCAGCGAATACAAGCCCTTGCTCATCAGCAGCACTGTAGGATTCACGGGAACTTCCATCATGCAGAACTTTCATCGCTACACCAATGACGCGAAGCCCATCTTCGTTCATTTCATTCGCTTTGCGCAGCAACTGCTGCTTCATATCCTGCTCCAAGCCAACGACCTGTTTGCCATCTAGCATGGAATCACTGATTGAGAGCATTTCCTCCATTGCGCCTTTGCAGATCAGAACATGTTCCCCTTGCTTTCTAGACAAGACCACAGACATCCGTCTGCGATTGAAGTCGAATGGAATCTCGTCAACCTTCGTATAATCCAGATCCAGACCTGCAAGGCCTTGCTCTTCTGCCCGCTCTACGACCGCATGGTCGAGCAGATTGCGGAGCCCTGTCTGATATCGGCTGTTCAAGTACGCGTACCGAAGCACTTGTTCACTTTCTTCCCCATGGATGTTCAAATGCTTCTCCAGTATAATTTTGTCCTGCGTCAAGGTTCCTGTCTTATCCGTGCACAGCACATTCATCGCGCCCAAATTCTGAATCGCATTGAGCCGCTTCACGACTACCTTCTGGCGCGACATCGCCATCGCACCCTTCGCCAGATTTGACGTCACAATGACGGGCAGCATTTCCGGCGTTAACCCTACTGCGACTGACAATCCGAAGAACAGCGCATCCCACCAGTCGCCCTTCGAGAATCCGTTGATGAAAAAGATAATCGGCACCATCACCAGCATAAAGCGAATAAGCACGAAGCTGACACTATTGATGCCGCGCTCGAAGCTCGTCATGGGCCGTGCTCCGACCAAGCTATGCGCCATAGCGCCAAAGTACGTTTGCGAGCCTGTCGCAATGACAACTGCTGTCGCGGATCCGCTGACAACCGTCGTCCCCATGTACGCCATATTATCTAGCTCCAACGCCTGCTTAGCTGTCTTAATCGCCTTAATGCGGCGCTGTTCAGGCAGGACCCCAATATCCCGCTTCTCTACCGGCATCGCTTCTCCCGTCAGCGCCGACTCCATAACAAGCAAGTCCTTGGCAGACAGAAGGCGGATATCTGCAGGAATGAGATCGCCTGCCGCGAGCCTTATCATATCCCCAGGAACGAGCTGCTCCATATCAATCTCACGGCTCTGCCCGCCGCGAATAACTGCGGCTGTCGTCTTCACCATCGCCTTCAGCTTCTCCGCTGTGCGCAAAGAGCGGAATTCCTGCGTGAACGTAATGATAATGCTGATCGTGACCATTGTCGAAATAATAATAACGGCCTCTGTATCATCCGTAAGCACCGAGAATACGTCCAGACCGAGCAGAACAAGAATGAATGGATTCTTGAAGCATCGTAGCAGCTGAATGTACCAAGCAGGCGGCTTCTCATACGCAACCTGATTAGGGCCGTACTCCTCCAAGCGGCGCATTGCCTCCATCTCGTCCAAGCCGTACGGCTTCGTCTTCAACTCTTCCAGCACATCATCGACATGAGACTCCGATGCCTCGATGAGACGCTGTTCCAGCCTCGCATTTTCCTTATCTGCATCTCTGCGCGACACATATTTAGGCCATTTACGTTTAGTTTGATTAACCTTCATTTCCATAGTGAATTCCTCCTTCTCATGCACCAAAGTACGCGCAAAAAGACCTCCCTGCCTACAGGGAGGTCTGCATGACCCGAACCTTCATTTCCTTGCTGTCTGCATGCGCATACTTCTTCCGCACAAGAGGGGAAATTCCTCATCTTTTCACGGATGTCACTCGCTTGTGGATATGGTTCATACCAGCAGACCTCGACTATCCAAAGTCTGAATACTCCATGTACAAACGCACATACGAGTACCCTGCTGCCGATATGACATGATCTTCGATCACCAATCAAAGCTGTCATTCTCCACAAGTATATAGCCGGTTACGGTCGGGCTGAACGAATTTCATCGCGGAGCAACGGAAGTGCAGTACTTCTGAACGACACTTCCATTTCCTTACATGACGAAATAAGCCATCCCATGTATCGGTGTCGGCAAGTGAATAACGCATAGGAAAGCAAGGAGAATCAAGGTTCTCCCGTTCCAAGGTTTCACAAAGCTATGCAATTGTGTCTTCGGACTCGGGCTTCCGTCCATGCGTAATCACCGCCTTTTCCTGTCTAATTGATTCATCATACGAAAAAAACCCTTCGGCTCGCCGAAGGGTTACGCATGCGCAAATAAAGAACTGGGATATTGCCTATCCCGTTCCAGCCCTCCTCGTCGAGCTTCAGCACTATACAACGTAAAGGGATTCATTCCCTTAGCCACCTTAAGAAGAGCCTTAATCCGACAATTCCTGTTCTACCCATGGGCATCTCTCGATATTTCTGGGCAGTGGCCTCTGTTCGTATAGGAGCCTCACCTAACAAAGCTTGTTTGTTTTTCCTCATACAATGTATTACGGCACTTCTCGTTTGTCAACCGCATAACTCAAAAATTTTTTTTACACCCAGGCTGTAGGATTCCGTCATTTTCAGTTGTTTTTCCATTACGCTGTGTGCTATACCGCATCCGAATCCATAGATCGGCGAAAGGAGGAGGCCCATGATACATTTCCATCAAATCAATAAGCATTACGGCAGCTTTCATGTGCTTAAGGACATTAATTTATCGATCAAGCAAGGGGAAGTCGTTGTCGTCATCGGCCCAAGCGGTTCGGGGAAAAGCACGATGGTTCGCTGCATTAACCGGCTCGAAACGATTACCGACGGCGAGCTCATTGTCGACGGGATACGCGTAAACGACAAGTCTACTGACATTAATCGACTGCGGCGCAATATCGGCATGGTCTTCCAGCACTTCAACCTGTATCCGCATAAAACGGTGCTGCAAAATATTACACTCGCCCCGATAAAGGTAGCAGGCATGTCTAAGCAAGAAGCAGAGGAAGCAGCAAGACTGTATTTGGACAAAGTTGGCATTGCTGATAAGGCGAACTCCTATCCTTCTCAGCTGTCTGGTGGTCAGCAGCAGCGTGTTGCCATTGCGCGAGGACTCGCGATGAAGCCCAAAATTATGCTGTTCGATGAGCCTACATCGGCACTCGATCCTGAGACTATCGGAGAAGTGCTCGACGTTATGAGGACGCTTGCGAAGGAAGGCATGACGATGGTCGTCGTTACCCATGAGATGGGCTTCGCCAAGGAAGTAGCAGATCGCATCGTGTTCATGGATCAGGGAAGGATTGTCGAAGAAGCAGAGCCTGTTTCCTTTTTTACAAAACCGCGCGAAGAGCGTGCCCAGCTATTCCTTAGCCGGATACTGAATCACTAAATGATAAGCGATGAAAAGGAGTGTATATCCCATGAAACGTTGGATGAAATTGATGAGCATGACAATTGTAGCCGCCTTTATTGTAAGCGCTTTATCCGCTTGCGGAAATCAAGCCTCTGAAGGAGAAAACGCCCTTGCAAAAATCAAAAATCGGGGCAAAATTATTGCCGGCGTGAAGTATGACCTGAACCTATTTGGACTGAAAGACCCTGCCACCGGAAAGGTGCAAGGCTTGGACATTGATATTGCGAAACAAATTGCCAAAAAAGTGCTGGGCAATGAGGATGCGATCGAGTTCATGGAGGTGACATCGAAGACACGGATTCCAATGCTCAAAAATGGCGACATAGACTTCATTATCGCAACCATGACGATAACCGACGAGCGCAAAAAAGAGATTGATTTCTCAGATGTATATTTTACAGCCGGCCAGTCCCTGCTTGTCCCTGCTGACAGCCCTATTAACTCCATTAAGGATTTGACCAATGATTCCAAGGTACTCACAGCCAAAGGCTCTACATCCGCCAAAAACATTCGCGAATCTGCACCTGACGCGCAAATTCTGGAGTTTGAAAATTATGCAGAAGCATTTACAGCCTTGAAGGCTAAGCAGGGCAATGCGTTGACGACTGACAACGCCCTGCTGTATGGAATGGCTCAGCAGGACAACAACTTCCGTGTCTTGGATGAGACATTTACAGAAGAGCCTTATGGCATCGGCATTCGCAAGGGAGAAGCAGAACTAGTTAAAGCCGTGAACGACACCTTGAAAGAGCTGAAGGAGAACGGTGAATACGACAAAATATACGAGAAATGGATCGGCAAAAAGCCAAACTAACAGACCGTCATGTCCGTACGGATTCCGGTGAGGGGATAAGCGCTGGCCGCTCATCCCCTCTTTCGGGTTCATCCAGCCTACCAACGAGGGAGGAACATTGATGTTTATCAACTTTTCGATTCTGAGCGAGCATCTGGATCGCTACTTGATCGGGCTGGGAGGCACGCTGGCTGCCAGCCTGATTTCACTCGTGGCAAGCTTTATTCTAGGTGCAATCATCGCGGTATTTCGCATCACACCCGTCAAGCCGCTTCAATGGCTTGGTACGATCTATGTTGAATTTATTCGCAACATCCCACTGATGCTCATTGCCTTTTTTACGCTGGTCGGGCTTCCGCTCGTAATTGGCACCGTCCTTATCCCATTTGTGGCGGGTCTTACTGCCTTGACCGTATATACTTCTGCTTTCATTGCGGAAGTGATCCGTGCTGGAATTCAGGCGATCCCTAAGGGACAGATGGAGGCTGCTCGCTCTTCCGGACTGACCTATACACAAGCGATGTGGCATATCATCCTGCCACAGGCCGTCAAGTTGGTTATTCCGCCGCTCGGCAACCAATTTTTGAACTTGGTCAAAAACTCATCCATCTTCACTGTTCTGTCCGCTACAGACATCATGTATCAAGCTGACTTAATCAATTCCGATACATTCGACACGTTTAGCACCTATATTTTTGCCGCGATGTTTTATTTGGTGCTGACGATTCCGCTCAGCTTCGGTATTCGTTATTTGGAACATAAATATCAAGGTGTGAAGGGAGTCGAAGCATAATGGATTTCATTGGAGCGTTGTCCCCCGTTAATATGCAGTTTTTGCTACAAGGCGCCCTCATCACCTTACAAGTCGCCATAGTGTCCATCATCATTAGCTTTATCATCAGCGTCATAGTCGGAACCGTTCGGTATGCCCAAGTCCCCATTCTAGGCAAGCTATTTGCCATCGTGGTGGAGATCATTCGTAACCTGCCCCTATTGTTGATCATCTTCTTTACGTATTTCGCCCTGCCGCAGATCGGGATTAAGCTGGATAAATTCACAGCGGCCATAGTCGCGCTTGTTATTTTTGAATCGGCCATGATTTCTGAAATCGTACGGGGTGGATTGAACTCAGTTGAAAAAGGACTCCTCGAAGCAGGACGCTCATCCGGGCTAACTATGACTCAGACGCTAAGACATATTGTTCTTCCCATCGCGCTTCGGCGAATGGTTCCGCCCATCGTCAGCCAATTTATCTCGCTATTGAAGGATACCTCACTCGCCGTCGTCATTGCCTTGCCGGAATTGATGAACCATGTGCAGATCATTAATGGGCAAAATATCAATTACGTCATTCCAACATTCTTGTTTGCCGCCCTGCTCTATTGCATAGTCAATTACTTGTTATCCCTCGCCTCACGCAGGCTGGAGCACAAACATTCCTGAATATGGATAATTCTACAAGACAACATACCCTCTTTTCCGGTACGATAAGAAGAGGCATCAGCATACACGTGCAGTATCGGAGCTTGCGGAAAGGAGTGTTCATATTCGATTGCGTGACCAGAGGCTGCTTATTTGGAGCATCATATTATTGTCCACAGGGCTGCTCGGTGAGATGAAAATCACCCCATTCGGCGGTGATTTTCGCTTTTCGCTCGGCATCATGGCCTTCTTTTTCGGGCTGCTGTGGTTCTCGGTTCCTGTGCTTGCCACGGGTATCTCAGTAGGGGCATTCGTTGTAGTATTCCGGATCGCGCTTGGATTGCTGCTCTATGATATCCCCATTCCTCTTGGATTTGCACAGCACATGCCTGTATTTTTTTACTACGTCACCTTCGCCGCCATCATCTCCCTGCTCAAATTGAAAGCGAATGTGGAATATCATGTGAAGGTCGCGATATACGGCGCACTTGCCGATATGGCATCCAATGGTGTGGAGCTGCTCGTTCGCATTGCCTCGGGCACTCCGTCCAACATTAGCTATCAGGAATACCTGCTCATCATTCTCGTTGGCCTGCTGCGCAGCTTCTTCGCCGTAGGTCTGTGCAATATGCTGGCCATTCGACAAGTTCGGGCACAGGCAGAACAGCGTCGTCTGGAATTGGAACGTCTCATGATGATCAATTCCGATCTGTTCGAAGAAGCGTTCTATTTACGCAAGTCCATGTCCCATATTGAAGAAATTACGCGCGAAAGCTATCGGCTGTATCAATCGCTCAAGCAGCGGCTCTATGCAGATGCAGCACAAGCATTGCAGATTGCCAAGCATGTACATGAGCTGAAGAAAGACTCCGAGCGCATTCTATCTGGCCTATTCAAAATCATTCATCAGGAACGCATGCTCTCCAAACGCATTCAGATTGCTGAATTATGCGCCATGGTCGTAAGGGCAAATACCAACTACGGCCTGCTGCTCGGAAAGCAGATCCATTTACATTCCAGCTGCAACATGAATCTCTCTACCACCGAGATCTATCCGCTTCTCTCTGTGTTGAACAACATTGCATCCAATGCTGTTGAAGCGATACCACAGGAAGGTCGAATCGATTTGCAGGTTGATTTGCATGACGGGCTCCTCTTGTTCTCTATCATCGATGACGGGCCTGGCATCTCGGCAGACGATCTTGAACTGATCTTCCATCCCGGATATACAACTAAATTCGATGCTGAGGGTAACTCTTCAACAGGCATTGGCTTATCGCATGCCACTGACATCGTCCAGCTATTCAAGGGCGACATTGACGTAACCAGCACTCCCGGACATACATGTTTTCAAATTCGGATTCCTGTAGAGCATTTAACTTGAGAGGAGGGTGTTCACTTGTTAAAATTCTATCTTGTCGAGGACGACCCTGCTATTCGTAAAATGCTTATGCGGATCGTTAGCGAAAGTGGCCTTGGCGAAGTCGTTGGCGAAGCCGGTGATGGCTCCTATGTATCGGCAGAGGTTGTCAGCCATGCAGACATTGTCATCATTGACTTGCTTATGCCGGGCCGCGATGGAATTGAGACGGTAAAGTCACTGCGGGAGCATGATTATAACGGCCGCTTTATCATGATCTCCCAAGTCGAAAACAAGGAAATGATCGGCGAGGCCTACCAACAAGGGGTGGACACATTCATCCAAAAGCCTATCAATCGCTTGGAGGTGTTGTCTGTTCTTCGGCGTGTATCCGACCATTTGCGATTGGAGAAATCCATGCAATCTATCCGAAATTCACTTCGCGTCTTCGAAGTATCTGGAACGGAAGCCCTGCATGCATGGCAGGGGCAAGCACCTGTGCAACAGGAGAAGAATATAGAACAGCAAGCCAGATCACTGCTCCTGCAACTAGGGGTTGTCGGGGAAGCTGGTGCCCCTGATATGATTCGGATTGTAAAATGGCTGAAGGGACAAGAACAGGAACAACGACTGCTTCAAGATTTGCCGCCACTTAAAACGATCTACGAACAAGTAACATCGCACGGTCAAGCTGCAGGAGATCATCTCAAGCGCGATGTGCGTGCAACAGAACAGCGAATTAGACGATTAACTTTGCAAGCGCTTACTAACTTGTCCTCTATCGGATTGAGCGATTACGGCAACCCCACCTTTGAATACTTCGCGGCGCGTTTGTTCGATTTTCAAGAAGTACGCCTGCGAATGCGAGAGCTGGAGGAATCCCGCAAGTCCACTTCCTGCAAACTAAATCTAAGAAAATTTCTATATGTATTTTATATCGAATGTGCCTCTACTCCGTGATCGATTCAGCGGGAAAAAGAGAGTACAGTTCAACCCTCTTCCCATACATACGTGCAGCCAGTACATCGATAATGCATTCAAATGAAATGTCGCACAAACTCTGGCTGCCGTCCTTTTTCCTCTTTATTCGACATCAACTGGAATCTATTATGTCCACTGTACGTGGACAAACAGGGTTTTCACCATATGCGTTCACAACATCTCCCTCCATCCTTCCCTCAGCAAGGAATCGCAGTAAAAAAATATTTTTTGCCCCCCGCTTACATCCCTCGGACAAGCCTGCTGGCAAGGAATTTTGCCAATGTAACACTCCAAAACCAGTGACATTTATCACCTTGCGCCTATTTACTTACCCTATATGTTGTAGTATATTTACAAAAGAATATCTACATGTTGTGATTGTTAAGGAATTACTACTACCAATACGCATAAAGTGCAAATGGCCTCGAGAACAGCAACAACGGATAACCCTTACGCTGTATTCGAGGTTCGTTTTTGGAGCTTGGTAACAATCGCTAGGTAGATGACAACTTGTATAAGCCATATCGGAATGTCGAGAATGATGAAGGTGTGCGTCCATGCATGGCGCACGCGCTGTTCTTATGCGCTTAGACAGAAGAGTGCTTCATTCAGGCCTATTATCAGCCCTTTATCTTGGATACATAACCAGCACTCAACTTGAAGTTTTATTTCTTCTGAACGACTCCGACATAGATAGCTAAGCTCCATCTCAATTCGATATTCGAGGAGGAATACTCACGAATGCAGACGACTACACCTATCGTCCACACCGTTCACAAACCTAACAATCGCTCCCTTGCGTTCGATGCGGATCGCATTAAGCGCTACGGAGAGCGAATGATGGCTCCCTACCCTCAGCTTGATCGTGAGCGCTGGTACCGCAGTTTGCTGTCGAAGCTGCGCAGCAGCAGCGTACAGGCTGCAGATATTACCCAAGCCAGCATGATGACTGCGTTGGAATTAGTGACGAAGGAAGAACCGGATTGGAAGTTCGTTGCCGCACATTCCTTATTAACGAAGCTATATAAGGAGGCCGCCCTCCATCGCAACTATAAGGCATATCCGGATAAGCCTTACGGAGATTTCTACAAGCTTATCTCTCGTCTATGCGATCTTGGGATTTACCGTCAAGAATTGCTGGAAGCTTACACACCTGAACAAATTCGAGAACTTGGACAATCCATTCAAGCGGAGCACGATCTTATCTTCGACTACATTGGACTTCTGACATTAGCAGAGCGGTATCTCGCCACTGACTTCGAAGGCCGCACGATGGAACTGCCGCAGGAACGTTATATGATCATTGCTATGTACTTGATGCACAAGGAGCCGGCAGAGCGCCGAGTAGAGCTGGCTAAAGAAGCATACTGGGCAATGGCTAATCTATACATGACCGCTGCTACACCGACGATGGCGAATGCAGGCAAGAAGGTGGCCGGACAATTATCCAGCTGCTTCATCGACACAGTAGATGACTCGCTGGAGGGTATCTTCGAGTCCAACACCGATGTAGCCCGCCTCAGCAAGATGGGCGGCGGTATCGGCGTATACCTCGGCAAGATCAGGGCACGCGGCTCCGATATTCGCGGACATAAAAATACAAGCTCAGGTGTTATCCCTTGGATTCGCCAGCTTAACAATACAGCCGTCAGCGTCGACCAATTGGGCACACGCAAAGGCGCGATCGCAGTGTACTTGGACGTGTTCCACAAGGATATTCTGTCCTTCCTCGATTTGAAGCTGAACAACGGGGATGAGCGCATGCGGGCGCATGATATTTTCCACGGGGTGAGCTTGCCGGATCTGTTCATGGAGGCGGTGGAGAACCGGGAGGATTGGCATCTGTTCTGCCCTCACGAAGTGAAGAAGATCATGGGCTGGAAGGATAACCATGGACGCCCACTTGGACTTGAGGATTTCTACGACGAGCAGCGTGGTCAAGGCCAGTTCCGCGATAAATACGCCGAGGCAGTTGCGAATTCAAACCTGCCGCGCATTACACTGCCTGCGATCGACATTATGAAGCGTATCTTGAAGTCGCAGCTAGAGACAGGAACACCGTACATGTTCTATAAGGATGCCGCGAACCGCGCGAATCCGAACAAGGCGCATGGCATGATCTACAGTTCCAACCTGTGTACGGAAATCATGCAGAATATGTCGCCTACCCTCGTTGAGCAAGAGGAGCTGACCACTCAGGATGGACAGTCTCGCATTATTATTAGCAAGATCCCTGGTGATTTTGTCGTATGCAATCTGAACTCAGTCCATCTAGCACGTGCTGTGCGTGCCGATATTCTGGAGCGACTTATTCCAATTCAGGTACGCATGCTCGACAATGTTATCGACATTAATCGCATTGAGGTGCTTCAGGCGCAGCATACGAACCGCCGCTATCGCGCAATTGGACTTGGAACCTTCGGCCTGCACCACCTGCTTGCCCTAGAAGGCATCGCGTGGGAGTCCGAAGAAGCCGTGCAATATAATGACGCGCTCTATGAGAAGATCAACTACCTAGCGATTCAGGCCAGCATGGAGCTTGCTAAGGAAAAAGGAGCATATCCGCTCTTCGCTCAATCGGAATGGGAGAACGGCCGCTATTTCTCCGATCGAGAATATACAACAGGCACCCACCAAGGCAAATTCGTGACGACCGAACAGTGGCAAGAACTTGCGGATAAGGTACAGGCGAACGGCATGCGCAATGCATGGCTGATGGCGGTAGCTCCGAACGGTTCTACTTCCATTATTGCGGGCTCAACGGCAAGCATTGATCCAGTCTATGACCTGCTTAGCTATGAGGAGAAGACGACGTACAAGATTGCCAATCCTGCTCCGGATCTATCGGAGAAGACAATGTGGTATTACAAGACAGCCTTCCGTCTCGACCAGAACTGGTCCATTCGTATGGCAGCGGCACGTCAGCGCCATATCGATCAAGCACAGAGCTTCAACTTATATGTACGTCCGGATATTCGCGCTGTAGACTTTCTTTCTCTCCATCTCCATGCATGGAAGGCTGGGCTGAAGTCAACGTATTACGTGCGCAGTCAAGCATTAACCGTGGAAGAATGCGAAGCGTGCAGCTCGTAACGCACCCATTGTCCAGCGACGGACTCGAATCACTGTTAGAGGTTGTTCAAAAAGTCCGCTTTTGATCACGAAGTAAATCATGAAGTGGCCTTTTTGAACACGCACTGTTACGGAAATCCGTTCATAAGATCGGGAAGGGCTACTGAACGTTACATACAGCAGCACAGCCCTTTCCTACTGGTTGACTTTGACAGCAACCAATTTGTGCATGATTGTGCACGGGGAATAAGGTGTATAGAGAGGAAGAGTTCTATGACATTGTTAGATCGTGAGCTGAATCGGCAGCTCATCTTCAATACAGAAGCACCGAATCAATCGACACGAATTATTCTAGGCGAATGCTCCGGCATATTGAATTGGAACGACATTCGTATGCCGCATATGTATAAATTGTACAAAGTACTCCTTCAAAATCATTGGATTGCGGATGAAATTCCGATGGCGAAGGATGCGCAGCAATTCCCGCTGTTAGACGAAGAAGAGAAGCATGCATTTAAAATCAATATCTCGCTGCTTGCTGTGCTCGATTCCATGCAGACGATGTTTGTCGGTGATGTGAAGAACTACTTCACTGACTCATCGCTAGAAGCCATATCGGCTATCATTGCGCAGCAGGAAGTCGTGCATAACCAATCGTATTCCTATGTACTGTCCTCTCTCGTATCCGAGCAAGAGCAGAAGGATATCTTCGAATATTGGAAACATGATCGTGTGCTGCTTGAACGGAACCGATTCATTGCGGACATTTATCAGACATTCCGCGATAATTCAACACCTCAGACGTTCTTTGAAGCACTCGTAGCGGATCTGATATTGGAAGGGATCTTCTTCTATAGTACGTTCGCTTTCTTCTACAATTTAGCCCGGGATCAGAAGATGATGGCGACGAGCCAAATGATCTCCTACATTCAGCGTGATGAGAACCAGCATTGCTACTTCTTCGGTGAGGTGTTCAAGCAGCTGCTTGTGGACTTCCCAGAGTTGAATACCGAGACTAACCGCCAATTTGTGTACGATACGATTGACCGTGCTGTACAATTGGAAACCAACTGGGCCCATTATACGCTCAAGCAGGTACGCGGCATTGATCTGCATGAATTGTCGGATTACATTAAGCACATTGCCAATCGCCGGTTAAGCCTTATCGGTATGGAGAAGCTGTATGAAGGCGTTGACGTAAACTGCATGCCGTGGATTAAGCCTTTCTCGGACGAAGCCTTGAATGCAACGAAGACCGACTTCTTCGAAGCGAAGTCCCGCACTTACGGCAAGGTCGGCGATGACAACGGCTTCGATGAGCTGTAGGTTTTTGAAGGTTCAATGGCCTATGCCTTTGAGTTCTATGACAAACCACCCCTATCTGTCATGAGATGGGGGCGGTTTTTTCGTGAACGAATATCCTGCTTCCCCTCTGCGGCTACTTTCCTAAACACGATAGCAGTACCAAGTGCCGAAGCAGCTGGTATGAAGAGGTCACCCGAAGCCATCTCGACTACCGGCACACCATTCCTTTCAAGATAGTATCGGGTGTGGGAGATATCACGTACTGCTACTACATACCCGACAAATCCCGGAACTGGGGGTGCCGTCTCTCCCGGCAGAAGCTCTGATAGCCTCGATTCGGGGACAATCGTGATACGAGCCTTTTCCAAATTAAAAAAATGTGCCACTCCATCTGTCTGAGCCTCACATTCCAAGTACCGGCCATATCGCCGAGTTAATTCGTCTAGTTCGGAATCGTCTACGCATAGGATTGATTCGACCAGATCCGTGGCTCCATTCGGATGGCTGGGGTGCACTTGCTTTTCCATGATGGTTGAGGGTGGATTTTCCGCTACGGCCAGACGCCCTTCAAGTACATTGTCCCCGTCGATTTCCAAATAACGAACGGGAACCAATTGAATCACCTCTCCCTTGGATACCTCAAGAGGCCGCTGCACGGTGTTAACGCCGCTATGCCCGATTCCTCTCATTTTGAAACGATGCGCTGTCTTGTCAGCGTCCTCGGTACCGAAACTAAGAATATGCGCTCCTTCATAACGAGACAGACATCTAGAGATGGTATCGACAGTCCGTCTGATTTTCTCGACTATTGCTTGCAGCACGTCCGGCGATGCCTGCAGCGGGATGAGCTGGGCATTGTCAGGAATCCTCGCGCCTTGTTGGGCAACGGTTACGATTTCGATGAAACTGCCTGCAAAATCGGCATGCGCATTAGCCGCTCCGAACGGCTTCGACGGTTCTCCTTCATTTTCGGACATCACCGGATAGGACGGCGGCGAACACACAAATCCCAGTTTTCTGTACAGCTCAAGCGCAGCTTCCATATCGGAGACTACATGGCCGACGTGATGAATGAATTTGATTTCAGCATGCATCTATCTACATCCACTCCTCGAACGAAATGAATTCTATTCAAGCATATCCAATCATTTGTTTTGATTTGGGGGAAATTAAGCCCATCGGGCTGCCCAGCGTGCAACATAACAACGCCAAAGTCCCCCTACATCGACGAAGTTGAAATTTACAATTTCTTAGGTTCTAGTTAACAATCTCCCAACCCCCGTGTCCTACGATACATATATCACTCATATCTATTACATATACATTTCAAATATGAAGCAAGCATGGAGGTCCGTTTATGAATAAGAAAAAGCTAGGTACTGCCGCAGTTCTGACAACATTGATTAGTACTCTATTCGCTGGATCATTATTTGCAGCACCTGTGAACCCAATTAACCACCTGGAATGGATGCAATCGAAAAGCTACATAACCGGATCCAATGATGGCCTGGCGCTTGATCGCCCAGTCACACTTGCTGAAGCAGTGGCGATGATTGCCCGCGTACAAGACAAGGAAAAAGAAGTGAAAGCCATTGATCCATCCATCCAAGGATGGGCAGCCAAAGCGCTCACTTGGGCGAAGCAGAACAACATCGTGGATGCAGCGCAATGGAAGGAACTCCATCGTCCGGTTCCTGCTGCGACACTGCAAGCTGTAGCCAAGAAGGCAGGGCTTGATGTAGCAGTAACAGGAGATACAGTGACACGCGAGCAGTTCTTCACAGCACTCGGCGATGCCATTACGACACATATTACGCTCGGACATACGAACGATACGCATGGACATATGTTAGAAGACGAGAAAGCGAAGGAAATGGGCTACGCTAAGCTCGCTACGTTGATGAAGGAGCTTCGTGCAGAGAACCCGAATTCCATGGTGCTGGATGCAGGCGACATGATTCAAGGTACGATTTATGTGAACCTGTCCAAAGGGGAAACCGCAACAAAGCTGGCTAACGCGCTTGGTTATGACTTCATGGCGTCCGGCAACCATGAGTATGACTTCGGCTACGAGCAGCTTACGAAACTGACGAAGATGTTCAAATTCCCTGTACTCGCTGCGAACGTATTCGATGCACAAGGGAAGAACCTCCTGCAGCCGTACGTCATGAAAGAGGTCGGCGGTAAGAAATTCGCGATTCTTGGATTGGTCACTGCAGATACACCAATCGTTACGCATCCTGACAACGTCAAGGGCTTGACGTTCAAGGATCCGATCGAAGTCGCGAAGGAATGGGTACCGAAGCTGCGCGAGGAAGCTGACCATGTCATCGTCCTCTGCCATACAGGAATATCCTATGACCGTGAAATGGCCAAGCAGGTTCCAGGCATCGACATCATTGTAGGCGGACATACGCATACACCAGTGGATCAGCCTGAACTCGTCAACGGTACTTATATTGTGCAGGACTGGGAATATGCGAAATCGCTTGGCCGTGTTGATCTATACTACCACGGCAAGGATTTGGTTCATTTCTCCGGTGGACTGATCAAGTACGATGAAGCGACGAAGCCAGATCCAGAAGTAGCTGCCATTGTTGAATCTCTGAAGAAAGAAACCGACTCCCTATTGAACGAGAAAATTGCTACTGCAAGCGTAGATCTGGACGGCGATCGTGCCAGAGTGCGGAAGCAGGAGACGATTATGGGCAACTTAGTAGCAGATGCCATGCTGGCGCGCACGCGTACAATGCCTGGATTCGAAGCCGATCTGGCCATAACGAACTCAGGCGGTATTCGCACAACCATCATGAAGGGCGATATTACGAAGCGCAACTTGTATGATGTGCTTCCATTCCCGAATACACTTGCTGTTGTTGAGGCGAAGGGCAGTGATTTGACAGCAGCCTTGGAAAATGGCGTTAGCGAGATCGAAGCTGGTTCCGGCCGCTTCCCTCAAGTTGCTGGTATCACATTCTCCTTCGACATCAAAAAGCCAAAAGGAAGCCGTGTATCGGATGTGAAGGTTGGCGGTAAAGCGGTGGAAGCCGACAAAACGTACCGCGTAGCTGTAAATGACTTCTTAATCGCCGGTGGCGACGGTTATGCCATGTTTAAGGATAAGAAGTCACTTGATACAGGCGTGACCCTCTACGAAGTCGTGGAGCAGTACATGAAAGAGAAGAAAGACATTACAGCGAAGATCGAACAACGTATCAAGCAATAACGAAATTACGGATTTCTTATGGCATGAGGAATCCCCCCTTCTGAACATAGACACGTATTGGCGCATCCCTCTTTCCGCCTCGCGTGTCTACTTTTTTTATGCAACGAACCGGCCTGGAAAATTAGACACCAATCCGCATACTCTCCCTACTTCAGTCAACTAGCATTCAATCTACCAACAATAGCAATCAGATTCTATGGGAAGCAGTATGATTCTTTCCTATACTGATTGGGGTAAGTATTAATTGGAAAATATTGCGAAGGAGCTGATCGAGTGTCACCCTCACCGAATATGGAGAAGAACGCCGAGCTCGTTATTATTGGTGGAAGTGTAGGAGGCTGTGCAGCTGCTCTCTCCGCTTGTCGATTAGGTAAGACAGTGGTACTGACGGAGGAGACCGCCCGTATCGGCGGCCAATTGACAAGCCAACTGGTTCCGCCAGACGAGCATCCGTGGATCGAACAATTCGGCTGCACGCAGACATACAGGCAATTCCGCAATGAAATACGCCGCTACTATCGCGAACATCTCCCATTGGCCATGAATGCTCGCTCGAACCCAGAGCTGAACCCTGGAAGCGGCCTTGTAAGCCGCCTCTGCCATGATCCACGCGTAGCTCTGTCTGTGCTGGAGTCGATGTTATTCCCTTATGTGAACAACGGACAGCTTACCATTCTGACGCAATGCCGCGCTACCAATACCGAGGTTGATGGCGACCGCATCCGTGCGGTGACCGCTCAGGATGCAGCTGGCAACGAATATGTCCTAACTGGGGCGTATTTCCTCGACGCAACCGAATGCGGAGACTTGCTTGCCCTCTCGGGTACAGAGTATGTCACAGGTGCAGAATCGCAGCGTGATACTGGCGAACCGCACGCCGTGCCGGGCGACCCTGAACCGCAGAATATGCAGGGCTTCACTTATTGCTACGCCGTTGATTATGACAAGGAAGGCGATCATACAATTCCGAAGCCTGCACGCTATGACTTCTGGAGCCAATATCAGCCTTCGTTCTGGCCAGATCGCCTGCTAAGCTGGACGGCAGTTAAGCCAACGACGCTGGAGCCCATCACCTACTCCCTCTTCTGGGAGACAGGGAAGTTCCCGCTGTTCCATTATCGGCAAATTACGAACCCTTCTCTGTATGATCAAACGTCTGGAGTACTCCCTACTCCGGTGTCGGTCGTCAATTGGCCGCAGAATGACTACTGGCTTGGTTCGATTATCGATGTAAGCGAAGAGGAGAAGCAGCGGAGCCTATTCGATGCCAAGCAGCTCAGCCTATCGCTTCTGTACTGGCTGCAGACAGAAGCACCGCGTCCCGACGGAGGCGTCGGCTATCCGGGCCTGCGATTGCGGCCGGATGTCGCCGGCACAGCAGACGGATTCGCCATGTATCCTTATGTACGGGAATCAAGACGGATTCAAGCAGAATTCACTGTGCTTGAGCAGCACATAGCCACCGACTGTCGTCCTGGTCAGCCTGCTGAGACATTTGCTGATTCCGTTGGCATCGGATGCTATCGGATTGACCTTCATCCGTCGACCGGAGGCAAAAACTATATCGATATCTCCTCCTTGCCGTTCCAAATTCCGTTAGGGAGCTTGCTTCCGATTCGCATGGACAATCTGATTCCCGCCTGTAAAAATATCGGAACAACGCATATTACCAATGGCTGTTACCGCGTGCATCCAGCAGAATGGAACATTGGCGAATCAGCTGGCGCACTGGCTGCATATGCACTGAATCAAGGTATTGTGCCGCGTGCTGTGCGCAGTGACGAGAAGCATCTTAGCGCCTTTCAGAAGCAGCTGCAGCAGCTCGGCATTGTACTGCAATGGCCTTCTACAAGGCCTGTATAAGCAGCCAAGGAAGCATCGCATCGATTCTTCCCGCAGCATAGGAACCAGGACTTAATCAACCTAATGACATAAATAAAAGAACCCTCCAGAATTCTAGTTTTGGAGGGTTCTTTTATTGGCCGGTTTGCAGGTTTTCATACTTTTCTTTATTAGCATCTACTTTGGCTGGAATTGAAATAGATGTAGAGAGCAGAACTCCTGCAAGAAATGTTTTGAAAATTTTTGATTCTATCATTTTTTCCTCCATTCATTCTTTTTCATTCTTTCTTTTTTTGAAGAAATCGAACAAATCGAACTTGATGACATAATCAAAGAGGAAGGTAATTACAACAGCTCCAAGTGGAATCATTGAGTATACCCATAGCGGATTATTTGGAGCTTCACCAGGGGGTGCATCAGTTAAAATCACAAAAAGGACAATACAATAAATTATGGCCAATACAATACCTGTAACATTTCTATTTTTCATAGCTGTATTTCACCTCGGATTCACTTAAGAAATTCAAAGTATAGTAAATAAAGTGTAACACTGCCCAACAAAAAAATGGAAGAGTTTCTATCTTTTTTAGTGGCGGTATTTGTTCTTATATGTACCAAAGCTAGGATTTTGTTCAACAGTCCAGCCCCTAGGCCGCCATATTCGGCCAAATTCAGCCTTGAGCGGCGATTTCACTTCCGTGGAACATCAAAAAAAACGGGCGAATCGCAACATTTACGATCTCCCGTTTTCTTTGTATTTCTTTGATTCATGTATTAATCCATTTTCCTTCAATGAATGAAATAACTTCTTCGGTCGATGAACTTCCTTCCTCATCGATTTCTCGTTCACATCGTGAGGACGCAGTAATAAGCTTCCCCATCATCCATAAAAGGGGATGGCCCTTGAATCTCGGGCCATCCCCTTTGCTTGTGTACACAGGTCTCAGTTTTCATGCTTAACGCTTCGCATACCAATCATTCGCTGCCTTCACCATATCCGCCCCACCCTGTGCATGCCATTCCGCGAGGAACTGGTCATAATTGTCGAGCGGTTCCGTTCCGCTAATATAGTTAATGAACGTGTCCTCTTGATACTTGTTCAACCGCTGCACGTTCTTCGAGATATCCGGCATTGGAGGCGCTGAACCGAGTGGATCAGCGATTAACAGGCCCTCCGCATTTTTCTGGAATGTGTTGAAGTAGTTTTCAACGATTGGGTTTTTCTTTAATCTCGCCTGCCAGTAGATCGGATAGTTCTTCTCGTCCACACCCGTCAAGAATGAGCTTGCATTTGTACGCTCATCTGCGAACTTCGGCAGAATCGGCGAGTAGGCTCCATTTTCAAACTTGTGATGTACACCTTCTTCACCGATAGCGATCCCCTTGAAAATATCCTTATCGAACTTCATGTCGAGCCACTTCACCGCTTCTTCCTTGTTCTTCGCGAACTTCGGAATTGCAATGTAATAATTAATCGTATTGCCCGGCGTGCCTACACGCGCTTTCCCCGATTTGTCCTTCAATACCGGCACAATCGCAAGCTTCGCATCTGGGAAATTCTTCGCAAGTGCATTTTCCAAGTTCGGAGCAATCCACCACCCTGGACTATACATGGCAGCCTTGCCGCTTGCCATCTTCTCAATCGATTTATCCGCCGTATTAATGCCCCACTCGGAGTCGATTAGTCCCTCTTTGTACAGCGTATTCATGAACTTCAAGTATTCCTTCATCTCTGGAGCTTCAACCGCGTGAATGATCTTTCCGTCCCGCTCCAACCAAGCTGTCGTTAAGCCGAACACACTGGCGATATCCGGATGTACAGGGATCTTGCCTCCCGTCAGCGGAATTACATTCTTCTTCTCCTTGAATGTCTTCAGCACCGTCACCAGCTCATCCAGATTCGTCGGCATCTTCAAGCCCAACTCATCGAGCCAATCTTGGCGGACGACGAGCGCATTCGATGAGGTTCCGCCTCCGCCCGTTTCTGGTATAGCGTAAATTTTGCCGTCATAACGGGCGCCATTCCAAGAATCTGGGCCGATAACCTGTTTCATATTCGTTCCATACTTCTCAATCAGATCATCCAGCGGCTCCAGCGCACCAGACGATACAAGCTGATAGTATTGGGCCGAAGCGAGCTTCATAATATCATAAGACTCCTTGTTCGCCATGAGCAGGTTCAGCTTCTCGTCGGCATTTTCCGCAGGAAGCATCTCATACTTCACGGAATATCCCGTCTTCTCCTTCAAGTACACGGCTACCGGATCGCTATTCGGCTCGAAGCGATCGAACTGCATCAGCTGACGGAGCTGCTTGCCGCCTTCTCCTCCTGACGCACCCTGCCCTGAACCGGCGCTGTTGCAACCGAGAAGTGACAAGACCATCACAATCGAAATCAATGATATCCATACCTGTTTACGTTGCATGAACATACCTCCGCTCTTTTGGATGTCCCCCGAAATATCTTCACCGCATTACCCTTTTACGGAACCAATCAGCACCCCTTTCACGAAGTATTTTTGCAGGAACGGATATACCAGCAATATGGGCAAGGTTGCAACAAGAATCGAAGCGGCCTGTATAGCCTGAGGCGTCGTGTTCATGACCGCATCAATATTCGTTACATGCCCGCCATCCTGATATGTGATATTGGAATGCGCAAGCAGTTCCTTCAAGTACAATTGCAGCGGCTTCAACTCTGCCGTATTGATATAGATCATCGAGGCAAAGTAATCATTCCAGAAGCCTACCGCAAAGAAGAGTGCAATGGTAGCGAACACCGGCAGCGACAATGGAACCGTAATGCGGAACAAGATTGTCAGATTCGATGCTCCGTCCATCTTGGCCGATTCCTCCAGCTCATCGGGCAGAGACTCGAAGTAGTTTTTAATAATCAGCATATTAAACACGCTAACCATGCTCGGCAGAAAGAGCACCCACAGTGTATCGATCAGATTCAATCGGTGCATGAGCAAATACGTAGGAATAAGACCACCGCTGAACAGCATGGTGAACACATACATCAAGATGAATATTTTGCGTCCGCGCAGACGCGGCTTGGATAAGGGATATGCGGCTAATGCGGTCATGAACAGACCGAGAGCCGTTCCCGCCACGGTAATTGTGACCGATACGAGGAAAGCATTCATGAATTGAGAGTCGCGCAGCACATATAAGTACGTTCCGAACTGAATATCAACCGGGAACAAGGACACGCTCCCTGACATAACCGCTTCCTCACTGCTGAGCGACTTCGCAATCAAATTGAGAAATGGGAACAATGTCGTCCACGACACAAGGGCAAAAAACAGATAGTTCAACACATGGAAGATGCGCTCCCCTACCGACATTCGAATGGCCGTTCTTGTTCTCCGCGAAGCAGTCAATTGGTGTCTCATGTTATGCCAGACCTCCTTCCTTCTTACGTTCAGGTTCCAAATAAGCGGCGACTTGCAACATCAAGAGAGCTGTATGCTGAACTTCTCTCATTACCAGATCCCCCGATTCAAATAGCGCCGGCTGAGAGCGTTTCCACCAATAATGAGCACGAAGCCTACGATGGATTCGAACAGCCCCACAGCAGCTGAGAAACTGTAATTCTGCTCGCCTAGACCCGTACGATATACATACGTGCCGATAACATCCGACACATTGTAGACGACGGGATTGTACATGACGAGAATTTGCTCCGTCCCAGCCTCCAGCATATTCCCGAGCCGCAGGATGAACATAAGGAGAATGACGGGAACAAGCCCTGGTAGTGTAATATGCAGAATTTGTCTGAACTTATTTGCCCCATCGATCTTGGCTGCTTCATACAGCTGTGGATCGATAGAGCTTAAGGCGGCCAAGTATACGATGGTTCCCCAGCCTGCTTCCTTCCAGCCCGCCGTGCCGACGAGCAGCCAGCGAAAGACACTGTTGTCGAGGAAGAATTTGATCGGCTCTCCGCCGAACCACTCAATGATTCGATTCACAAGCCCCCCATTGATGGAGAGCAGATCCATAAAGAGTCCGCTAACGATAACCCATGACAGAAAATGAGGCATGTAAATGATCGTTTGTACCGGACGCTTGAACCACATTTTCGTAAGCTCATTCAACAGAATAGCCAGCAGAATTGGCAGTGGGAAGAGAAGTACAATTTTCAGAACCGAAATGATAATCGTATTCCAAAACACTTGAACGAACTTCGGTGATTGAAATAGTCGTTCGAAGTGCGAGAACCCTACCCAAGGACTGTCCTCTATTCCGCTAAAAATGTTGAAATCTTGAAACGCAATTACGACCCCATACATCGGCGTATACTTGAACAGGAGAAGAAAGGCGATCCCTGGCAAAAGTGCAATGTATAAGTCCCAGTCCTTCCGAATGTCGCTCCACAACTTTCGCCCGTATGATCGTGAAGACAAACGTGGAGCATTGTCCAATTCCAGCTTATCCATAGCTCCCATCCTTTCCGTGGCATGAGCACTTGGCATTCATTGTTTGCTGCATCTGCTACTAGCCTACGGCATCTGGCTGCAATCGAACACGGGAGAGCCATGACTTCTTCTGGTAAAATGATTTCCATCGTGAGGTCAGGTTCAACTGAGCCTATGCAGCCCGTTAACCCCGCTTCCAGTCACTCGGCGTAACCCCCCAATATTTGCGGAATACCTTCGTGAAGTAGCTGACATCGCGGAATCCCGCCGCCTGTGCTGCCTCATATACCCGCTCCCCTTGAAAGAGTGCCTCCTTGGCTCGCTCCATGCGGCGCATAAGGAGATAAGACGAGAAGGGCTGATCCATCTCCTGCTTGAACAGCCTGCTCAAGTACGAGGCATTAATAAACAGCCGATCCGCCACCTCCTGCAGGGTTAGCTCTGTATGAAGTTCATTCTCGATTAACTCCTTCACTTCCGATACCAAGCGATTGCCGCCGCGACGACGCACCATGCCTGCTTCCGCGCCAATGCGCCGCATGACACTTCGCATCCACTCACTCCACTCCTGCTTCGTTCGCAGTTCGGCGGTGTGACGGAACCATCTTGCATCCTCTCCCATTACCTCCGCCATCGACCACCCCTGCCTGCGCAGCCACATAATAATCCACGATTGCAGGAACATCATCTGCTCCTTAAATGCCTCTGCCTCTGGAATCGCACATACTGCGCGAATCCAAGCTTCGGCCAGTTCCGCTGCCTGCTGCTCTTCGGCAGTGTTCCAGGCAATGTCCAGTTCCCGTTCCCACTGCTCCGTATGTATCGTTACGGCCGAAGCATCTTCAGCCGCTCTCAGTCCGTGATTGCGGTACGGAATGACAATATCGCCACCGTGAACGAGCCGCTGACGGAGCGCGAAGTCCGCTTCCTTATACAACCGCGGCACGTCAGCCAGCCGCCCGCACGCCGAGCAGATGCCCGCACTCGCCGTAAGCTTCAATGAAGTCTTAATATACTCCAGCATCTTGCCTGCCAGTGCATGAATGCCAATCATCAGTTCTCCATCCGATCTCTCACAATGACTTTCTGCTGCTTGAGATGCCTCTACCCTTCCATTCTCCTCAGCCATGCCCCTAGAGAACGCAGCTGGCGGATAGCGAAATAGGATGGCGAGCGGACCGTCTGCTTCGCGGCATATTAGCATAGAGCCGTATTCCATCCCTGTCATCGTTTCCTCCACGACTTGGCCGACCGCGAAGTGCATTAGACCCTGATCGCCTCCAAATGCCTGCACCCGCTCCTGCGGGTAAGGATCAGGATCGATTACCATCACGGCGTAGCGCTCGTCTTCCTGCAAGTCGATACCGAGTTCTGCCATTCTCCTTAGCAGCGAGACCGTCGACAAGCTGCCATCCAGCCCTTGGCGCAAGATGCGCTGACGCAGTATCGGCAAGTAGTTGTGCCATTGCTGACGCAGCATATCGGCATCATGCCGCCGCTGAATGTCTTGGCGACGCTCCGAGACTGCTGCTGCAACTGCTTGCAGGATGGCATCCTGTCCCGCCGGCTTCAATAGATACTGCTTCACCCCCATGGATAGCGCCTCTTGAGCATAAGGGAAGTGATCATGACCGCTGAGCACCACCACCTTCACCTCAACATTCCACTCCGACGCTTGCCTCACGAGGGATAAGCCATCTCCGTCCGGCAGCTGAATGTCTACAAGCAGAATGTCCGGACGCTTCAACTGCAGCCACCGCTTCCCTTCTTCTAGGGTAGCGGCTGCCGTTACTTCCGTAATCCCTGCCCTCTCCCAAGGCATAAGCTCAGTTAAGCTTTGACGGAGCCGCAGCTCATCCTCCACAATCAATAGGTTCATCTAATCTCCTCCTCGGTGACGATTCGAAATGAAGGCATTCTTTACTTCATCAACTGGCGGGGCAGCTGAAGGCTGCCTAGCATTAAGCATTAAGCATTAATTATTAAGCATTAATTATTAAGCATTAATTATTAAGCATTAACCTGCTGTCTTCGACCGATCTTCAATTTGTCTCCCCACGTATGGCTCGGACAAGGGAAGCACGAGCGTTACCGTTGTCCCCCCACCCCATACACTATCAATATGAATGTTCGCGTTCTGACCATAATTCAAGCGGATTCGTGCCGCGACATTTCGAAGTCCATAACCAGCACCTGTGTGGCTGCTCGCCACCACACCATGCTCTGTCGGCTGCCGCAATACAGCAGACAATTCAGCTTGCAATTGAGCGCGCATGTCCTCCGTCATACCCGTTCCAGAATCGATAACCCTAATTATAAGTCTTCTCCCTTCTGTGTCCTCCTCTACTCGGACTACAATGCGCAGCAACATCTCTGCTTGCTGGGAGGACTTCTCCAAGCCATGTATGATGGCATTCTCGACAATGGGCTGCACCAGCAGCTTCACGAGCGGAAGTTCCTCTGCGCACGATTCAATATCGTACTCCATATGGAATAGGTCTAAGAACCGGATTTGCTGGATTCGTATGTAAGCGTGCAAATGCTCCAGACAGTCCTTCACGGTAATTACATCCTTGCCCTTACTTAGACTTAGCCTGAAGAATCGGGATAAGTGAAGTACCATCTCGGAAATATCCTCAGCTTCAGCATGCTGTGCCATCCAATAGATCGAATCTAGGGTGTTATATAAGAAATGGGGATGGATCTGGGATTGGAGCAGCTTCAGCTCTGTATTGGCAAGCCGCAAGCTCTGTTCATAGTGATCGTGAATGAGGTGCTGCTGCTGCGATGCCATGTGGTTAAATAGGTGGGTCACGATACCGAATTCGTCCTGCCGCGTCGAAGTCAGCCTCACATCCAAGTTGCCGCTCGTCATCGCCCTCATGCCCCGAGCTAACTTCCGCATAGGAGCAGCAATGCTCGTGTAGATGCTATAAGCCATAACGAGAGCAATGACAATGCTCAGCGCAATCATAAACACCGCGTAATACTCCAGCTGGTAGGACTGGGCGAACAGCTCCCTCTTCGGCTGAGCCAGTGTCAGTGTCCAGCCGTAATAAGGCGAGGCTGCTTGAATTAACACCTGATCATTCGCTTCTGCACGTGTCAAGTAATCCTGATACGATTCAGGCTGCTTAGCCGTGCCTGTGACCCATTTCCCATCTGCCGTATATAGATGCAGCTCTGCCTGTGGCGATGGTGTAACAGAACGGATATATTGCTGCAAGCGCCCCATGTTCAGGCTAATAATAAGCGCATGACGTTCTCGATTCGGGTTGTAAATATCCATCGCTCGAACGACTGCCAGACTATCCGCTCCAAACGCTTGGCCGAACGGCTTCCCCGCCCCTATTCGTTCGTCCGGCTGAATGAATACAATGCCTGTCCCCAGTCCATTAAGCAGCTGTCGAAGCCAAATGCGTTCATCCGCACGATCAACCGGAAGCACGCCATGGAGCGTAGAAATCACGGAGTTGGAATGATCGTGATATACAGCAATTTGCGAGAACATTGGATGAATCGATAGAAAGTTGGCCAGCTTATGCTTCAGATCGGCGAATGCCATGACATTCTTCGGCTCCAGCTTCCGCTTCGCATGTGCAAGCGCATCGTTCATCTCCGTATCGGTTGATAGCACCGCGGACAGCTCTTCCACGTTCTGAAGCACGAGCTCAATATTGTCCATGAGGGCATGCATTGCACTTTCGGTACGAGCGGTCGTCTCTGACAGAAGCAGCTCCTGAGAGCGCTTGTTGGAGAACCAGCCGGTCAATAACAGAGGGATCAGAATAAGTACAAAATAGATGGTTAATCGCCACTGAATCCGTTGGCGAATTTGGTCACGTATCATTTTCAGCATATTAGCACTCATCCTCCGTGCTTCGAACTGCGTTCAGACTGAATGAATGGCGGCTCACTTCCAATCTGGTTGCGACTGAAGTGATACCAGTCATTGGCCTCCTTCGTCATATCACGCCCGCCTTCATTCATCCATTCCGACACGTATCTGTCGAAGTCCTCAAGTGGTCGATTGCCAAGAATAATGTCGATGAGCATATCATTCTTCTTCAACAATAACGGTGCATATCTTGTCATCGCTGGTGTCGGCAGAGAACGGAAAGCGCTCGGACGTGCATGCATGGATGTAAATCGAAGATTATCGTACAACTGGTATTGAATTCCTAACGAATCCAGCCGAGATCGAGTGTAATCCTCATCAGGCATATCTGCCAAATTAGCATAAAGTCCGCGATAATGATCCTGATTATGGCGCTCCATATTGGTCACCCTCTTCCCCTCCTTCCAAGCCCACACGTCTCCCTCGAATCCAAGCTTGAGGGTATCCCTCCCCTCCTCGCCGATATAGTTAAGCAGCTTCAGCACCTCCACCGCGTGAGAGCTGGTAGCAGGGATTACTTGATAGCTTCGTACTTGAGGCAGCGCAAAGGTTCCACTTCCTCCAGGCCCCTTCGGGAAAGGTAGGGGGATCCATTCTGCACGCGGATCCCGCGCCTTGCTCCTCTCCAGCACACCACGGGTATCGTACCATGTTCCCGTGAACAGACCCAGCTTCCCATCCACAACCTGCCTCTCCAGTCCACGCTGTGTTTGAATCGGGAACAATGGATCTACGAGCCCCTCCTGAACCATCATGCGCATGAAGGCAAGGGCCTCCTTCATCTCTGGCTGCACATTGGAATATACGAGCTGGCCATCCCGTTCCATCCATTGATTGAGCTGCACACCATATGCACCGAACCACGGCGAGGTGCGGCCCAACTCTTCAATGAAGCTGGTACCATAAATATCGTGCAACCCATTTTCGTCCGAACGGAGCGAAGTAAAGGCACGCATCACATTTACCATCTCCGCAAGAGTAGTTGGTGGTTCAAGTCCGAGCTGTTCCAGCCAATCCTTGCGAATATACATCATCTCCTGCCCCCTTCCCTCATGCAGGCTCGGAATCGCATATATTTGGCCGTTAAAGGACACCTGCTCCCACACTTCAGGAGGAATCCGTTCCTTCAGCTTTGGCGCGTATCGGGCAAGCAAGTGGTCGAGCGGTGTCAGCATCTGCTTCCGTGCGTAGAAGGAGACCCAATTCGCATCCGTAATGCTGATCAGGTCTGGTATATGGTTCGACATCATCATGACACCGACGCGATCCTCATACCGATGTGATGGGGGGATGATCACTTCTACTTGAAGACCCGTCTTCACCTCGATGTCGGTTACATACGGATTGTCATTCTCCGTCAACGGTTCTGGGAACCCTATGCCAAGACTATTCAATACAACCGTAACCTTAGGCAGCAAGGAACGCTGTTCCGCCACCTTCGACTGCCCTACCTGCCCACTGCATCCAATCAGCAGCAATAAGCATACAGCTCCTGCCATCATCCCGCCTTTCTTGTACCCAAGAATCGGTCGCAGCACAACAGCGAACCCACTAGTTGTAAGCGCATACATTTTGAGCAGCATGACTCTAATCCTGCTCGCCTCTCCCCGATGCTTCATCCACATACTTGCATTCCCCTCTCCATACCTGACCTCCATCAATCTGGGCGGAAGATTATACCTACCTGCTTTCCCTTAATCATACAGAAAGGGCCTATCAGATTGTACTCTCTGATAGACCCTTTTTTTTATCTATTTATTCTTCTTCGGACAGACGCTTCAAATCACTGACATGCTTGTCTAATCGGCTGTATCCATCAACAAGCACCTGAATATCCATATGCTGCTGCTCCATATTCGCCAATACTTCTTCTACAGAAGCCATATGCTCCTCCGTGCTGTTCGTAATCGTCACAACACCGTGTGCCATATTGGAGTACTGTGTCTGAAGGTCGCGAACGGCTTCATGCATCGCTTCCGACTGACGGTTCACCTGGTCGGTGTTATCTGTAATCGTACGCATAATCCGCTCCACTTGCCCAGTAGCCTCTACACTGGATACGACGGCAGATTGTCCACGCTGTACCTGCTCAGCTGCGGCACTGATCTGAGTTCGTATCGTTTCCAATATAGTTGCAATATCCTCAGTCGCTTTCTTCGCATGGTCAGCCAGCTTGCGAACCTCTCCCGACACCACTGCGAAGCCCTTGCCATGCTCGCCTGCTCGCGCAGCTTCAATCGCCGCATTCAAGGACAGCAAGTTCGTCTGTGCGGAAATATCACTAATGGTACTGACAATATCGCCGACCTGCTCCGTCTGCGCATTCAGTGCGTCCATCACTTGCACAGTCTGTTCCACTGTACGTTTCACACGGTCAATCTCACCGACAAGGGTGTCAATCTGACCACTGCCCTGTTCGGCCAATTGCAGTGTAGTTGATGCAACCTGCTCCAATTGATTCGTCCCGTTCGCAACGTGACTAACGGAGCGCTCCACGGATTCCACAGAGCTTCCGATATGCTGCAGGCTAATCGTCTGCTGTTCGAAGCCTGTAGATATTTGCGCGAATGTCTCTGTAACTTCACGCGAGATCGTTCCTGTCGATTCTGCACGCAGCTTCTGCTCATGACTGAATTCATTAAGCATCGTAACCGAAGATTGAATTTGTCCAAGCAATGCTATCGCCTGCTCCTTCGATTTCAGCGCTTCCGTTCCCCGTTCCGCCACTTGCCGCTGCAAGTTCTGACTGAACACCGCAGAAGCACTAAGTGCAATCGTCACGAAGAGCAGATACATAAGCAAATAGAGGAGCGGCTCTCGCGTGAACAGCTTCTCATTGAGGAATGGATCATAGAATACGTACACCGTCATTATCATACTGACAACGCCGGTAAAGACGATAGGACGATAATTCTGATATAAAGTCATCAAGCTGATTACGACATAGAATAACAAATACGTGCTGAAGATCGGATTCGGATCCGACTTCATCAGCAGCAGGACAAGCGAACACAGAAACACCGGAATTAAGTACATCACATACTTTACGCCAATGCGCTTATAGGTTAAGAACGTTGCTAATCCACAAGCTACCGCGCCAAAACCAATCAGCACATACAGCATGGTCCCGACAATACCTGCAGCCAAATCCCCGATGATTCCAATCGCAAGCATTGTCCATATGATCTTGACAAACAGGCGGTTGCGCCTGTCAAGAATCGTTAGTTCATTCACGTCATCTACCAACTTTCTATGTATCGAGTGATCGTCGTTAACAGCTTGTCTAGTCAGTTCGTTAACCATTCCTTAACATTTCTGCATTTCCGTTAACTTCAACACCTTATTATATCGGCTAACAGGTGATAGGAATTGAGTGAACTTCCACTTGTTCCTGTTCTGGGATTAACCAGTCGAACTTGGCTGGATTCTGCCAGATTGCACCGACATGAATAAGAGTAGGAATGACATCGTCTCCCTTATAGAACATCTTCTTCCCAACCTTGCGCATTGGTACATGGAATGATACGCGCAGCGCACGCGCGAATACCGGTTCCAGCAGACAAGCGCATTGCAAGATCCCATGCTTGCGCGAGTAATGAACGATTGAAGATAGCAGCCGATCGATATTATGACCGCGATGTTCCTTCAGCAAAGCTACCTTGTCCACTTCAGCCACTTGCTCCGGGGCGTTCATCACCTCCGGCTGCTCCGCGAATGGCGCGACCTCGTTCAACATACACGCACTCTCACTGTACAGTTTCAGTTCGAATGTTCCTACAGCAACCCCTTCCTCGTTAAATACGATGACCTGTTCCAACGGATGTGCAGCGGATTCCAGTTCAAAGCCCATCTCCTTCCAGACGGTTGTCCAAATGGATCGATACAGCTGCACCTGTTGTTCGCTTTTCACCGAAATATGCATTTCCCTGTAACTCCTTTATGTAAATATTTATATAATTTGTTATCGGTCACAGGTAAAGGAATGATTACACAAATCTTTTTTCAAAAAACCTTGAAAACAGAGAGTTATTTTCTGAAATCACACTTCTCTGTCTCATTGTAAAAACGATCGCATGTAATGCCAACTCCCCATTTCAAAATTCGTTCCAACGACCCAATTATATATGAATATATACTCATATTCTGTCGGTTTGGTTGCAGTCTATGCCGCTATCCAACCATCCTCACAGCTGCAACTTTACATTTGTCATAAATGTAAACCTCCTATATACTTGTAACAACGTTAATTTAGACACAATCCATTCGTAATCGGAGCGATTTATAGATGTCACAATCCAAAGTAACTCAACAACATATTGCCGACGCGCTGAACTTGTCCCGCAATACCATATCGAAGGCGTTGAACAACGATCCTGACATGCGCGATGACACGAAACGCCGCATCATGAAGAAGGCCGTCGAGCTCGGCTATACCAAATTCCATCAACTCGAAGCTGCGGAAGGAATCATCTCGGCCAATCGTATCGTGTCCCTGCTTACTCATTCTGACTATATGGGCAACCACTATTGGTCTAGCTTCATCAAAGGGCTGAATACAACCTTGAAGGAAGCTGGCTACTCCCTGGCGATGACGATTGTTGACATGGAAGAAGAGCGCGAACAGAAGCTGCCTTCTCTATTCGTGCAGCAGCGGCCTGCTGGCGTTATTATGATCGGCCCCTTCTTGAGGGAGTACTATGAGCTAATCGAACGTTCAGGCATTGCCTCGATGTTCATCGATACGTATGCGGACTTCAACTTCGGCATGCTAGGCAGCGATATTATGCTCGTAGACAATGCCCATAGCGTATATGCCCTAACGCAACAACTAATTGCACGTGGACATAAGAAGATCGGCTTTGTAGGCGATATCGGCTCCTGCCTCAGCTACCGCGAACGGTGGGAAGGCTTCAATCGTGCGCTGTCTGAAGCAAGGCTCAGTGTCAATGAATCTTGGTGCATCATCAACTCCATGAAGCGTCATTATTTTAATGAAGAGGAACTGTCTGCAGCCTATTCCCGGATGGAGGATAAGCCAACGGCCTTCGTATGTGTGAATGACAATATTGCTGTCGACTTCATGCAAATTGTGAAGGCAAGCGGCATGCGCGTACCTGAGGATATCTCCATTACCGGATTCGACAACATCGCCGAATCGGTGCTTGTTCATCCCGCCATCACGACCGTGCATGTACCGAAGGAAGAGCTCGGCATGCGCGCCGGAGAACAGATCGTATGGCGTATTGACCACCCGCATCGTCCGAAGGAGCTTATTCGCATCGGCGTGGAGGTAGAATGGCGCGATTCAGTACACAGTCTGATATAGTTTACATTTGCACATCTACATTCGATATGTAACACGTTTTTGCACATTATTTGCACGGTAAATGCACAATATTTACTTGACATTGTAACCTTAGTGTTTTACTCTTTAGTTATTCGGAAACGCTGTCATTGCGTTTCGAGAGACAATTGACACATGCTGTGTTACAAGTTCAGTTGACATTGCACACGACATCAATAAAGAACAAGGCTCTCACCTATTCTTTTGGTCTCAACATCTGTCACCTGCACTTGAACAGCACAGGTTTCATACTTACTACGCAAAGCGAGGTTTGCATCATGAGCCAAATTAAGATCATCGGTCCAGATATTCCGAACATGCCTTGGGAAGAACGTCCTGAAGGACATCGCGACGTATTGTGGCGCTACAGCCAGAACCCAGTAATTCCACGCGATTTGCTGCCTAACTCGAACAGTATCTTCAATAGTGCTGTTGTTCCGTTCGAAGGCGGATTCGCTGGCGTATTCCGCTGCGACGATCGCAATCGCTACATGCGCTTGCATGCTGGCTTCAGTAAAGACGGCATTAACTGGGACATCAACCATGAGCCGCTCACATTTGAATGTGACGATCCGGAAATCGGCAATTTCATCGAAGGCTACGACCCACGCGTATGCTGGATCGAAGACCGCTACTATGTAACTTGGTGCAACATCTACCACGGCCCAACAATCGGCGTGGCATACACATATGACTTCAAGACATTCCATCAGCTCGAAAATGCATTCTTGCCTTACAACCGCAACGGAGTTATGTTCCCGCGCAAAATTAACGGCAACTATGCAATGGTGAGCCGTCCGTCCGATACAGGCCATACACCATTCGGCGATATCTTCTACAGTGAGAGCCCTGATATGGAATTCTGGGGTCGTCACCGTCACGTAATGGCTCCAATGGGCGGCTGGCAGAGCAAGAAAGTTGGCGCAGGTCCAATTCCAATCGAAACAAGCGAAGGCTGGCTCATGATCTATCATGGCGTCCTGAACTCCTGTAACGGATTCGTATACGCATTCGGCGCAGCGATCCTCGACCTGGATGAGCCTTGGAAAGTAAAATACCGCAGCGAACCATACTTGCTGCAGCCTTCCACATTGTACGAGTGCGTAGGTGACGTGCCTAACGTTGCATTCCCTTGTGCATCGCTTGTGGACGCAGCAACAGGACGCATCGCGATTTACTATGGCGCAGCTGACACGGTTACTGCTCTTGCATTCGGTTATGTTGATGAGATTATTGAATTCGTGAAGAATAATTCTCGCGTGAAGTAAGATATACTGTAAGCAAAGACTGCTGGGGAGCAGCACCGACTTACAGGGCTCTTCCTTTCTTTGCAACCCCTATACCTATGATCAAAACCCCCTTGCATCTGATCGCAATAGCGGCCAGCGCAAGGGGGTTTTGTGCAATAAATGTGCAATAAGGAAGTCTACGATTATTTAGAATGTACAGTCTTACACCATCGCATTGTGCAATTGCTGCACGTAGCGCCATCGAATGACGAAGAAGTAAATAATTTGAACTACTGTGAAGCTAACGAGCACTTTAATTGTACTTTCCCCCACAGAGAAGTGAACCAACTGCTGCAGCGCTGCAAATGCAACCCCACTATGCAAAATTGCGATGAGAAGCGGCAAAAAGAACATAACCAGCAGCTGTCGTGTCACGACGCGATTCAGTTCCTTGCGAGTCAACCCCATCTTGGACAGCATCTCGGTCTGCTGCTGGTCCCGACTGCGATCCGTATATAATCGGAAGTATAAGAAGCTTGCGGCAAAGGTGAAGAACACCACACCAATGAGTACGCTCACGAGCAGCAGTAATCCATTTGCCTGCTTGGCCGCTACCCACTGCGGGTACAGCGCTCTGAACTGAAACTTCATGGATTCGCTCTGTTCTCCTTCTTGATCTGTGTTCAGTTGCTTCATTAGCTGTTGTGTTGTATCCCCAAGCTTACTCCAATGCTCTACCGCAAATCCATATACCGTATAGGATCCCTGGCCTGACTCATCCCGATCAGGTATCTGCTCATAAGCATCATCCGTTACCACAACAAGCCGAATGATCCCATAATCCTGCGGCAGCACTTGATGGGGTACAGCTTTCATAACTTGAAAGGCAAATCGAGTAGTGTCTTCTATCAGTTGGACAACTTCTTCGAAGCCTTCTTTACTATATACTCGCTCCCCCATGACTGAAGTCGGCACAAGGAATGCTTCATTATCAGCAGTAATCGCTTCTTGCTCATATCCAAGGGCTATCGCCAGCTTGTTATAATCGGACAACTTCATGACCGTGACATCATTACCTGCAAATTTCAAGGTAGCTGCGCCAACTCGATAAGGCAATTGTGATTGTTCCAGTTTTTGTTTAATCAAACTTACATCGGCCTGTTCCTGCTTATTTCCTTGATACGAATAATACGTAAATGCAAACGGGTTCGTCATCTCCGCTAACCCTTGATTGCCGATTGCCGTACACGTGCCAATCGCAGTAAATGCAACCGCCGAGATTACAGCAACGATAAAGAACAAGCGTGAATTATCCTTCAACCGATATCCCAGTTCAGAGAGCGTCAAGAGATTCGTCTTCTTGAAATACAGCCGCTCGCTCCGCTTCAACATTCGCAGTGCAAATACCGCGAATTGCGTGAACAGAAAATACGTCCCGACTACAGTCAGCACCACCCCTGACAGGAGTACAAGGAACGAATACGTGATGCCTGTTGCAAAGGAAAACACCGTCGCATAGCCCGCTCCGACGAGCAAGACGGCTAGCACCGACAGTCCTATCGACGCCTTAGGTTCAGGCTTCGGCTTGTCCGATCCCTTGAGCAGATTAATGAGTTGATGCACCCTTACCATCCGAGTAGTCACGATCGATATCAGCAGGAAGAGGATCAAGAATGCGATAAACGTTGTCCCTATCGCCTTCAATGGTACATAAAACGTTAAACCTTTATCAATCGCCAGAAGTTCAGATATCCCGGAGAGGATCAATTTCGAGAAAATGACACCCAGCATTACGCCTGCCACAATGGAGGCGCAGCCAATCAGCATATTTTCCATGAACACCAGCTTGCGGAATTGCTTAGGCGACATTCCATGTATGATGAGAATGCCGAATTCCTTGTTCCGTGTCTTCAAAAACGAGCCTACCGAATATAAGATGAAGAAGAAAGAAAACACGATCAACAGCACCTGCGACACCCGCAGTCCCATCATCCCGAGTTCGCTAAGTGTCTCACTGGAAGATTGGATCTTTCCATTCAAGTCGGGATGGAACAAGAGCAAGGAATAGGTAAAGAACATCAGCACCGAGAAGGTACTGCTCCAGAAATGAGCGGCGTACATGCGCTTGTTGCGAGTGATATTATGAATAGCTAGTTGTGAGAACGTCATTCGGATTGCCTCCCATCACGGACAGCACGTCCATTATGCTGCGCATAAACATGGACTGACTGCCTCTGCGAGTAATTTCATGATGCAGCTGACCATCCTTAATGAAGACAACGCGATCACAATAGCTTGCGGCCATCGCATCATGCGTAACAAGCAGCATCGTCGTCCCCTCCTCCTTGTTCAGCTGATACATCGTATCCATCACAGCTCGCGATGACTTCGAATCCAGGTTTCCAGTCGGCTCATCCGCCAGCAGCAGCTTCGGCTGATGAATAATGGCGCGAGCGATAGCTGCGCGCTGTGCTTGCCCTCCAGAAATCTCGTAAATTCGCTTGTTCAGCAATGCAGTAATGCCAAGCCTCTCTGCCAGCGCATTCGCCTTGCGGTGCAATTTCTCCACTTCTACCCCGTCCAGTGTTAAGGGAAGTACGATATTTTCCTTAACGGTCAACGTATTTAATAGATTAAAGGATTGGAAAACAAATCCGAGCTCACGCCGGCGGAATAGAGCCAGCTTCTCCTGTGATAATTGGAAGGGATTATTGCCATGAATCAACACTTGGCCAGACGAAGGCGCGTCAATGGTTGCAATCATATTCATCAAAGTTGTTTTCCCACTTCCGGATGGCCCCATGATGCCTACGAATTCCCCCTGCTCAATGCCTAGATTTATATTGGATAATGCCTGATAGGCTACCTTCCCTTCATAGGTCTTACTTAAGTTCCTCACTTCTACCATTGTCATCTTCAATTCCACTCCTATTCACAAGATTCCTATATTCATCCTGCATATTGTCCAAAGCCATAATCGAGCAGTTCCCTCGCATCTGTCCAGACGCTATTCGAACCGGAATGCAGTACAACTGTAATCATTCGGTGATCATTGCGCTCTGCAGCGGAGACTAGACAGTATCCGGCTTGATCGGTGAATCCTGTCTTAATGCCTGTTGATCCTTCATAATAATATTCGCTCTCCTGCTGCAGCAGTCGGTTCCGATTCGTATACGACTTCATGATCTTCTCCATGTTCTCGGACACGAGCTTCACATCTGCAGTGGATTGGCCTACAATGGCACGGAAGAGTTTGCTCTTCATCGCTTCCTTCGCAATAACAGCCAAGTCATGTGCTGAACTATAATGGTTCGCATCGTGCAATCCATGCGGATTCATAAAGTGCGTGTTGCGAAGGCCGAGCTGCTCTGCCCGATCATTCATGCATTGAACGAACACGCGGATCGCTTCTTCCGCATCCAAGGATGCATCGGCGCGTACCTGACGTCCCAATTGAACGGCAACCGTTCTCGCCGCGTCGTTCCCGGACGGCAGCATCATCGCTTCCAGCAAGTCTTTCCACGACAATTGCTGCCCGAAGCGCAGCCCTGCCAAGCTCTCCCCCGGATTGGCAAGCAGCACCTCCTGCCCTACGGTCACCTGTTCCTTCATGTCTGCCATCTCGATGGCGAGGAGCGCGGTCATCACTTTGGTCGTGCTGGCCGGTGCGAGCCGATCATCTGCATTCATCCCGTATAGAACTTCACCTGAATCTTGATTGATGACGATCGCTGCCTGGGCATCCAGGCTTCCTGAAGCAAATACATTCTGCCCAGTTACAGTGTGCACGCTATTAGACACTACTTTATATATCTTTTGTTTGATTTGTCCTGAGTAAGGCTGCAGTATGAACCAAATACCGGCAGCGGCGATGCAGCCTGCGAACAGCCATCTTTTCCTATTCAATCTCACGATTATCCACCCTTATCCTGTTATCATGCATTCGCATGTCTTCCCCTGGTAGGTATCAGGATAACCGAATGGACTTAATAATGTGCTAAGCAGAAATGAAGAAAAGTGAATGAAAGATGAAGAAAATATGAAGAAGACGGTATAAAGGTTATGTGGAATTTATACCCTATGTACAAATCTTATTAATTCTAGACCTTAGTAGGGGGGATTAATTCGCTCAAACAGGTATAATAGAACATATGATTGTGAAATATGTAACATATCGAGGAGGTATACCTTATGAAACGCAACATCTTAGCCGCTGTTCTCATCTTGGGAGGAAGCCTCTTGCTTGGCAATACCGTATACGAGGGACTCGCAGGTGCGGGAGAGACAGAATCCGGTACAGCATCAGCTAATGACATGCACAATTTAAACGATTCCCGCATGCCGCATTCGCATATGCAACGTACACACATGCAGGATTCCATGGATGGTTCGCATATGAATATGCGGGCATTTACAAAATCGGACAATTGCCAGTAATATATGGTCTTTGAAGAAGGGGCTGTCCCATAAGTCATTACACTTATGAGACAGCCCCTTCCTATTCCACCAAACCGATATGTGCTAGGAAAGTGATAGGTCTCGGTTTTCTCCCTTTTGGAGAACCCGATATATTTATTTTTAGGCATGAAATTGTTGCGAAATAAACCAGAAATGGGTCGAATTTACCAACTCCATCTATAATCAAAATTAATATAAAATTTATGGATGAGGTGTGAAATGATTCGAAGGCACTTAGGCACTGCTACTCTTGAGCCTTTTTATTTTGCCTACGAGAAGTCTACCTGTTTAATTGAACAAATTGAGATTACTCGACAGAAAATGATAGAAGCTGCAAATGAAAATGTAGCCTTTTTGCTGTGATATTTTTGTGTTTTATTGGATAATCAACAGGCCTAATTTAGAGAATAAAATTACTAGATTATTAAAAATATGTATTCCATATATATTGGTTAATAATGGTATAATTATAAACGAAATCAATATTTAAGGAGGTAGTCCCAGTGAAGAAAGTATTGTCGTTATTTTTCTCTTTGCTTTTGATGTTTACTGTAGCAATTCCTGTTTCAGCAGAGGCTAATTCATCAGGTTACGAGGAACTGTACATACAAGACTTTCAATTGATGCAGCTTGATGAGAATGGGAATTTCCAAACAAGACGGTGGAGCACAAACGATTTTGTGTAATTGGGACGTAACATTATTAAAAGACTATATACAAGCTGTCTACATTGAATTCGAGATTCATGATGAAGATGATTTACAATGGGGATCAGATCAGTTTTATAAAAATCCAATTGGCGGAAATCAAAAAAACATATAGGGATCAATTCGAACATAAACTCTATAGTTCCGGAAAATTCAAAGTAACCAAATACGGTTCTGTAGCAGGAAGAGAAGCAATATATGCAATTGCACCTGTAATTTCAGCAACAGTTGCTATTAAATAATTTATAAAAGTATAAAAATAGAAGTAAGAGTGAGTCACTCTTCCTTCTATTCTATGACTGAGGTGAGTGAAGTGGATTGGCTTAAACCAATTGTGAAAGATAATAGTATTAAAGAATTCAGACCTGAAAAAGAAGAAATTTACAGAATTGAAAAAATAGAATGCAATAATAGCACACCTTTTCAATTTGATACTAGTTTACTTAGCCAATGGATAGTGGTTCCATTTGTAATTAATAATTCATCTGAAAGATCATTTGAATTAAAAATATCTTCTTCTGAAGATTACAAATACTTCAAACAACATGTCAGCATTCATTTCAACCAGATAACGATCATATACAAAAACAATGTTGTGGATTCCATCCGATACAGTGATATGAAATCAGCATCGATCAAACATTATAATAGATTAATTTTCGAAGAGCAAAAACTACATCCCATGATAAAAGATTTCTACCAAACTAGTCATAAGGTTAAAACAGAAGAACATTTTAAAATGGCTCCATTCAAATTTAATATTAAAATTTTTGAAATTGATCCAACTGTGATAGAACAATATATGTCGAAGATTGAGATTGAGGATCATTCATTGTGGAACTATTTGTATAATAATTATTTGCTTGAAAATGGCGAGATTAATCTGACCCCTATCAACTGGAAACTGGAAACCGGAGTGAAATATTCGGCGACACTACATTACTTTTTAAGATTTTCAAGGAGAATCCACTTATATGTGAACATGGATAATAGCGAAATAAGGGGATTGGTCATTTTGTGAAGTATGTAGTGGATCTTAGCCAATACTTTTGTGCAGTGTCAGGTGTCACATTAAATATACACTGTTACGACTTCAGTACTATGAAGTAACAGCCAACCGTAACAAACCGTACTAAAATTATCTATAATTAAGGTAACATTTTTTTTGCAGTGATCCCTTTGTTCAACAATTGGTTGCCGTTTCTAAGTGTTACTATGCTACTCCTATTTTACGCGCTTATTGCTGTAGGAGTTATTCTACTGATTTTTAAACGCTCAAAAAGACCTAATTTGCTTAGTGCATTATTTATACTTGCATTAGCTGTTGTTTCAACGGGATACTTGATTATTTCAAATAAGAATCGCCCATTTGATATTACAATAATAGGAAATCTTATCTTGATGGCTATTATTGCTTTTACTGTTTTTAAGAATAAAAAATAGAATTACTCTACTTTATGGTAATTATCCTGTCGCCACTCACTTCTGTTGACGAAAATGAGTGGCGATTTTCGTATGTTTAGTACATAATGGCGCTGAAATTCGAGTAAGTTAATGTTACACACAACTCGCGCAGCGCTTTAATTGCTCATAATTAATCTTGAAGTTGTTAAGAAAGAAACATCTGTAACAGCAAGAGCAACTAGTAAAGATGTAATTACGAAAATATTGGAACATACTACAAGAAAAGGAAATTAAGAATGGGATTACTAGTTTCATTTTTGCAGCAGTCAAATCGAAATTGCATCGTTTAAACTAAGTATGTTATGTAACATACAGAATTTGGGATACATAGGGCGTAATACTGCACATTACCGGTTCGTGCTGCGTAATGTGCAGTATTCGTTCCAGCTAGGCCTATCTCGTCAGCACATATCAATATCAGGTCATCCTATCAGACGGCCCCTCTAGGGGTACCGAACAACTTGGAATCTCAACGACAAAGTAAGTGCCTTCCTGATTGCTTATCGCTTCAATTGTTCCCCCATGCAGCTCTACAATCGTCTTGGATATCGCGAGACCTAGCCCAGAACCGCCCGAATGCTCGGATCTTGATTTCTCCACACGGTAAAAGCGATCAAAAATATGCGGAAGATCATGAGCTGGTATAGGCTCGCCGCTATTGTGCACAGAGATCATAATTCGAGTCCCCCGTTTGCGAAGGAATATCCCCACTGCAGATCCACGCGGCGCATAGCGCATCGCATTGGTAAGCAGGTTGTCGAATACACGCACCAGCTTATCTGGATCCGCCTCGACCCAATACTGATCCTCATCGCTGTGCATCGAGATGGCCAGACCCTCCTGCTCCATCGGGTAACGATAGTGTACACACAGCTGACCTGCCATTTCCACAATATTGAGCGGCTTCGTATGCAGCGTCATCCCGCCATTCATGCGGGTATATTCGAACAAGTCGTTAATCATGACGTTCAGGCGCTGAGCCTTCTCATAAGCAATATTCGTATAATGCCGCAGCTCTACTTCATCCCTATATCGATCCTGCTCAACCAACCCTAAATAGCCCATGATGGAGGTAAGCGGTGTGCGAAGATCATGTGATACGCTTGTAACCAGTTCATTTTTGGTACGTTCGGCAAGGCGCTCCTCTTCCAGCGACAGCTTAATCTGTTCGGCCATACGATTAATGTTATCCGCAAGCTTGCCAATTTCATCATCCGTGGAGACGGTGCAGCGGGCATCCAGATTGCCATCCGCCATACGCTGAACCGTTGCTGTAATTTGCTCCATACTTTTGATTAATTTGCGATTCAGTAAAAAATAGATACCGACGAACAGCGCCAACCCAACGACAATGAGCGGTACAACAACTCCAAACATTCGCTCCAATGCCCGAAACAAGACATTAAGCAGATCAATTTGCAAGTAACTGTACATAAACAGAGCAAGACCGAGCATGAGGTAGGCTGTTATTAATGCCAATATAATGCTCAGCACGAAGGTGAACAGCATCTTCCATCGAAGGCTGCTATACCATGGTGTCTTCAATCTTATACCCTACTCCCCATACGGTCTGAATGAGTTTGCCACCGCTTGATTCCAGCTTGTCCCGCAGCTTGCTGATATGAACCGCCACCGTATTGTGCGATCCATTGAAGTTCTCTTTCCATACTCGTTCGTACAGCTCTTCCGCACTGAATACTCTTCCTGGGTTGCTCGCCATTAAGTAGAGAATATCGAATTCCACACTCGTTAAATGTACTGCTTGTCCATCCACCTTCACCGAATGGGTCGACTTATTAATATCCATCGTTTGAATGCGAATGACATCCACAGGCTGCGCTTGAGACTGAAGCTGCGAGTTCAATAAGTAAGCACGGCGGAGCAGTGATTTCACACGTGCTACCAGCTCCAATGGATTGAACGGCTTCGTCATATAATCATCCGCACCTGTCATAAGGCCCATGATCTTATCCATATCTTCCGACTTTGCGCTCAGCATCATAACTGGCGTCGCTTGGTTCTCCCGAATTTTGCGGCATACCGCAAGCCCATCCAGTCTCGGCATCATCACATCGAGAATGACCAGTTCGATAGGTTCATGCTGAAGGATGTCCAATGCTTCCACACCATCGTATGCCTTATGCGTGCAATATCCTTCATTTTTCAAGTAAATATCGATTAAGCCAGCGATCTCTTTATCATCGTCGACAATTAATATATTTGTCACACCCATTACCCTCCTGCTTCCACTATCAACATTGTTGGCACTAGCATACCGTTAAATACCGTCCCGGTTCAACGGCAATCACTAGCAGCCTGCTCTCCTGTTTACATGAATCCACGGAAAAATTCCAGAAAACGCTGCCCTTCAGTAACATTGTGCTTCATAACCGCATACGTTCTTGCGGTAGGCAGCATCAATTCCGAGCAATCCACCTGAAGCAATCTTCCTTCCGTACGTTCACGGCGAATCGTAATCTCAGGCAAGAACGAAATGCCAAGCCCTTCTTCAATGAACCGCTTCGTTACATGAACTTGGGTAACAAGCATTGTGCGAATGTATCGATACCTCGTCTGCAGCTCCTGCACAAGCGGCTCCCAATATTCAGGATGATTATAAGTGAGCAGCATATGATTCGCCAGCAAATCTCCGAGCTGGAGCGGAGAAGCAGTCTCTGCATCATGCCCATCATGCGGCGCAACAAGCACCACCTCGTCCTCCCCCAATATATCACAGGTGAGCCGCGCATCACTTGCCCACATTCGAGATAACCCTAGATCCACCTGATCCTGCAGCACCGCATCGGCAATTTGCTTCGATTCCAACACCTGAACTTGAACCTCTACATCAGGATTAGCATGCACATAGCGATTCAAGACATGTGGGATGAGATATGCCGCTACAAGCGGCGATACCGCCAGATTCAATCTTCGGGTATAGCCCTGCTTGAAGCGATGCAGCTCCTGCAGGCCTTCCTCGTGGACGGACAACAGATGTTTCGCGTGCGGAAGGAATCGCCGTCCTTCCTCGGTCAATTCTACTCTTCGTCCTACTCGTTTAAATAAAGGCGAGCCCAAGTATTGCTCCAACTGCTTGATCTGGATCGTTACCGTCGGCTGCGAAATGAACAATTCCTCCGAAGTGCGACGGAAATTCTCATGCGCAGCAGCGTGCACAAATGTTTGTATCCATTTCAAATCCATCGTCATCGGCTCCTTATTGATTATGATTCCCTATTAAATCAATAAAAACGTTTCAATATTTTTAATCAAACACCATGTATATAATAATACATATTAAAGGAGGAGGGAAATGATGGTTGACAAGGGGTTAAAAGGTGTTGTTGCAGCAGAAACCGAATTGAGCTTCATTGACGGCAATGCCGGTATATTGCTTTATCGCGGATATGATGCTAAAGAACTTGCCATTCGGCATTCCTTCGAGGAAGTTGCTTACCTACTCTGGTACGGCACGTTGCCGAGCTCAGCAGAATTGCAATCCTTCAAAGCGGCCTGGGTGCGCTGCAGACAGCTGCCTGAGCCTGTCATCCATTGCTTGAACCAGCTTCCTTCAGACATGAACTTGATGAGCCAGCTGCGCACCGCAGTCTCTGTACTAGGAACGACCGTATACGAAGGGGCTCCACACATCGAACAAGCGATGGCGTTAACGGCGATGATGCCTGCTATCATCGCGAACTTGTATCGCAAGCAGCAAGGGCTGCCTATATGGGACTCGATACCGAGTAACGAATCTCTAGGCCATGCAGCCCATTATCTATATTTGCTGACAGGTGAGGTTCCGACCGATATCCATGCCAGCGCGTTGGAAACGTACATGATCCTTACCATGGAGCATGGACTGAACGCTTCCACCTTCACCGCTCGCGTTATCACATCCACAGAGTCGGATATGGTTTCCGCTTTGACGGGGGCGCTTGGGGCGATGAAGGGGCAGCTTCATGGCGGTGCTCCTTCAGGTGTAACGGAAATGCTGGAGGCGATCGGTACGGCTGATCGAGCGGAAGACTGGCTGCGTGAACAGTTGGAGAATCGGAATTTGTTAATGGGCTTCGGGCACCGTATATATCGAACACGCGATCCAAGAGCAGAAGCATTGAAAATGCGCATTGCGCAGATGGAGGAAAGTGACCATTGGCTCGATTTGGCTCAGTTTGTCGAGGATACTGCTGTACGACTACTCGCTGAATATAAGCCTGGGCGCAAGCTGTATGCGAACGTCGAATTTTATGCAGCTGCCATTATGCGTGCAATTGGATTGCCTAGTGAGTTGTTCACACCAACCTTCTCGGCAAGCCGTACCGTCGGCTGGACCTCCCATATGATCGAACAGGCAAAAGACAATGTCATCTACCGTCCCGATGCCAAGTACATTGGCTCGTTTCCCACTACTGAACATGTATCGTAATGCGTAAACCTTAGGTCTCTATCCTCTTTTTTTATACATTTATGGGGTGTCTCTTCGTCGGATCGGAAATAATCAGACGAGCAGGCACCTCCTTTTTTATCCGGAACCACGTAATTTATCCAAAAGACGAACAATCACAAATTTGTACCATTTCCATTATCCAATCCCATTTTGGCAGATCGAACCCATCAGAATATGGTTTAATTAACCAACGTAACTTTTAAGCACCTTATAGCTTGTCCTCTTCATATAGACATTTTCCGATGACACCCCAAGCACAATTCCCTAGTTATTATCATATTTATTTGAAATACGCCCGTATAGAGCACGAAAAATGTCCTCTCTTGAAATACATACCATCCACTTCAAATTGTTAAAATTTTTCTATAAAAAGGTTTTATGGCCATAAAAGATTATATTAATGTAATAAAATTTATCACCCTGTGTAAAATCTTCTTTTACGGATGTGGGCGTTTTTGCGACAAATCGTATTTCAAAAAGCGCACATTGTCAGTATAATGTGTGAAAAGTGTTCCTATATTGCAGAGAGGTTAGGTGTAATCCCATGGAAACCATACAACGCGAACAAACAGAAGTACTTAACCCATACGAAATCGTTAAGAAGCAAATTGATGCAGCTGCAGCTAAATTGCAATTGCCCGAGCATGTCACCGAATTACTGAAGAGACCAAAGCGTGTTCTTTCCGTAAACTTCCCAGTTCGAATGGACGACGGCTCTATTCGTATCTTCGAAGGCTATCGCTCACAGCATAACGATGCAGTAGGACCAACAAAGGGCGGCATTCGCTTCCATCCGGATGTAACACTTGACGAAGTTAAAGCACTCTCCATGTGGATGACATTCAAGTGCGGTGTTGTTGGCTTGCCATACGGCGGCGGCAAGGGCGGCGTTATCGTTGACCCACGCACACTCAGCAAAGGCGAGCTTGAGCGTCTCAGCCGCGCATTCATGGAGGCAATTGCCGACATCGTAGGACCAGAGCGCGATATTCCAGCTCCAGACGTATATACAACACCTCAAATTATGGGTTGGATGATGGACACATACAGCCGCTTGCGTGGACACAACTCGCCAGGCGTTATTACAGGCAAGCCAATCATCATCGGTGGTTCCCTTGGACGGAACGCGGCGACTGCTCAAGGTTGCGTATATGCAATCCAATCTGCATTGGAAGACATTAAACTTCCGATGGAGAACGCAAAGGTAGCCGTTCAAGGCTTCGGTAATGCTGGACGTATTGCAGCTCGCCTGCTCACAGACCTCGGTGCAACAGTAGTGGCAGTCAGCGATTCCCGTGGCGGTATCTATGATGCAAACGGTCTTGATCTGGATCGTGTAGAGCAGTTGAAGGACGAAGCAACGATCCTCGATTACGGCGCAAGCTACCATATCAGTAACGAGCAGCTGCTTGAGCTGGATGTAGATATCTTGATCCCGGCAGCATTGGAAAATGTCATTACACAGGAGAACGCTCCACGCGTCAAAGCACGCATCGTTGCGGAAGCAGCAAACGGACCAACAACTCCTGAAGCGGACGCAATCCTGAACAAGAACGGAACGATTGTTATTCCTGACATTTTGGCAAATGCCGGCGGTGTTACCGTATCCTACTTCGAGTGGGTACAAAACCTGATGAACTACTACTGGAGCGAAGAAGAAGTTCTGGAGAAGCTCCAAGTGAACATGGTGAAATCGTATAATGCCGTTCGTGATCTGGCAAAAGAATACGCTACAGATCTTCGTACAGCAGCCTTTATGATTTCACTTCAACGCGTTACTGAAGCTATGCGTGCAAGAGGCTGGGTATAAGCCATTCCAAGCGCTAAAGGTCAAATATATCCTCACCCTTCAACATAAGTTCAGCCCTCTCCACTTCCAGCCGGAAGCACGGGAGGGCTGATTCTGTATATTGGACACATAAAAACTCCATTTTCATGAATTGTGTATATTCATTACACATACACTATCAACTATATTTTCTAACTGTCAGCACTCCCCATCTAGCCGTATTGTTGGTAAGAACGGGATCATGGTCTATAATGTAACGTGTATCACGATACTGACATAAAAGGAAAACATAAATCATGAATGCTAAGCGTACCAATAAGCGCCGTTCTCGATTCATTCCTTTTCGAATGACAAGGGATATTATAGGGGTGTGGAAATATGCTCACCGTCCTTTTCTTCTATTTGAATTGGTTTACAAACTACTGACGATTGGCGTATTCATCCCGCTTCTATCGATACTTTTCAACAAAATACTAGATGTCGGGGGCTTCAATGCGGCCGCGAATCACGATCTGCTCCGCTTCGTGTTCAGCAGATACGGCCTGATCAGCCTGCTGCTCATGGCCCCCATTGCCATGATGCTCATTTACACGGAATTTGCTGCTCTCGTCTATATTGCCTATTACGGTATTCAAAAGAAGCGCGCACGAATTAGGCCTGTGTTGTTCAAAGCCATCTCTCGCTTGCCAGGCTTATGGCGCATCGGGATATTCGGTCTGGCTCTTTATTTGCTGCTGTTGTTCCCACTTCTTGATGCTGGTATTGGAGGATCACTGCTGCCAAGTGTTGCGATACCGAACTTTATTACCGGTGAGTTAATGAAGACAAGTATCGGAACCATCGTCCTAGTCATTGTCGCGCTGGTCGTTCTCATTCTCAATTTGATTTGCATTTATGCCCTGCCGATTATGGTATTGGAAGGCAAGAATCATTTCTGGAATGCTGTCCGCGAGAGCGGCCGATTGTTCTGGCGCAGCAAGTGGTCATTAGTTAGAGCCGTGATTGAATGGGTCATTATCTTCTTACTCCTATTCATTCTCCTGATCTGTATTCTCATCCTAGTGGGGCTTCTGCTTCCTGATGTAGATAGCGAGGGGGCTGCCATAGCTATTACGCTCGGCATCACACTCAGCCTAGGCCTGTATATTGCAACGCTAGTTATGACACCATTGTTCATTACCGTCATTACACTGCTCTATGTGCGTTATCAAGGCCAAGACCAGGTGAACCTGGATACAGACGGAGTCGATGCCACTGTCTGGGAAGGTCGCGATATGCAGCGTTCACTTGTGCGGCGTTACCGCCCTGCACTGGCGACATTCGGACTTCTTATTCTTATCGCCATCGGCTGGGGGGCAACGACCTTATTGACCGATTGGGGAGAGGCTAATGATAAATTCATCATCATGGCTCATCGCGGCGATGTGACTGCCGGTGTGGAAAATACAATGGGCGCTTTCGAAGGCGCCATTCGAACAGGGGCTGACTATATCGAGCTTGACATTCTTCAGACGAAGGATGGCAAGCTGGCAGTTATCCATGATGAGAACTTGAAGCGGTTATCCGGAAAAAATGTGAATGTGTTCGATCTTACACTCGCTCAGTTGCAGCAAATTCCGCTGCGCGCAGGGGAGTTCCGTGACTTCGTGCCTTCCCTCGACGAGGTACTCGAGCGAACGAAAGGGAAAATCAAGCTCAACGTGGAACTCAAGACACATGGTCATGAGACGAACTTGGTCTCTACCTTTGTCAACACGATACGCAAACATAAGGCAGAACAACAAATTATTGTGCAAAGCCTAGATTACGAACTGGTTCAGAAGGTGAAGAAGGCAGCACCGGATCTGACGGTCGGGTATGTCATATTCGCCACCTTTGCTCCGCTTAATCGCTTCGAAGCAGATTTCTTCGTTGTCGAAGAATCATTTGCCCGACCAAGACTCATTCGCTCAGCGAAAATGAGCGGCAAGCCCATTTACGTCTGGACGGTCAATGATACAGAGAGTGTAGAGCGATTCTATACCCTTGGAGCTGACGGTATCATTACAGACATTGCTACTGATGCAAAAGAGACCGTTAATGTACTGCACATGGTAGAGAGCGAGGAGCAATAACAAGAACAAGAAAGCTCCATTCCCATCTACACACAAACACCCGGTATAGAAGCGAAATCCGCTTACCTACCGGGTGTTGTTCTTATCTCTATTTGAACGATTTGCCTATCAGACCTGCAGCTTCTCTCGTACGGACTGCAGTTTCTGAGCAACCGAGGATGGCTTGTCTCTGCGGTCATCGATTTTTAACACAGTTGACACACGCTGTGCTCCTGCCTCGAATGGACTTTCATGAAGTGCCTGCACCGCTGCGAGCAATCGATCCAATGGCCCCTCAATAATGGTTCCCATCGCAGTTAGCTCATAGGTTATGCCCTCAACACTCTCCAGCGCCTTCTGCATTCCCGCCACGTAACTGCTCAAGCTTGTAGAGCCTGTGCCGACTGGAATTACAGTAATCTCAGCTATCGCCATATACGTTCATCCCTTTCTTGAACCTATCCCCATCATATCCCTTCACGAAAGGGAGCTCAATACGATTCCTACAATAATTATCTCCAACTACCTTCTCCTATGGATAGAGGAGAACATTCGAAGGTTCGTTCCCATCCAACCTAGCTCAATCCCGAAATAGACCCATTTGCGTCCACATGGATGCGCTCAGCAGCAGGCCGTGCCGGCATTCCCGGCATCGTAAGCACTTGCCCCGTGTGCACCACGACAAATCCAGCTCCAGCAGATAAGCGAACATCCTTCACTTCAACAGTGAACGCCTCTGGTGCACCAAGCAGGCCTGCTCGATCGGAGAAGGAATAAGGCGTCTTCGCCATGCATACAGGCAGGCGGCTTGCTCCAAGCTGCTCCAGCTTGCGCAGAGCACGCTTCGCCGCAGGCTGATAATACACACCCGCACCGCGATATATACGCGTAACGACGGCTTCTATCTTCTCCTCAATGGTATACTCATCCGGGTACAGCAGCTGGAATTGCGATTCAGCATCAGAGGAATCGGCCAATTCGGCAACATACTGCGCCAATGCGCGGCATCCTTCGCCACCATTCTCCCATGCCTCAGACAGGATCGCGCGCACTCCCGATTGTGTACACAATTCGATAACCGCATCCAGCTCGGCAGGCGAATCTGTCGCAAATCGATTCACAGCGACAACCAGAGGCACGCCGAACTGCTTTATATTTTCAATATGACGCTGTACGTTCACGAAGCCAGCACGAACCGCTTCCACATTTTCAGCGGCCAGCTCCTGCTTGGATACGCCACCGTTATATTTCATTGCCTTCACCGTAACAACAAGCACGGCTGCCGACGGGAACAAGCCTGTCTGGCGGCACTTAATATCCATGAATTTCTCCGCACCAAGATCAGCGCCGAAACCCGCTTCCGTCACTACATAATCCGCTAGCTTCAACGCAAGGCGAGTAGCACGAACACTGCTGCAGCCGTGCGCAATATTCGCAAATGGGCCGCCATGAACCAACACTGGATCCCCTTCGCCTGTCTGCACCAGATTCGGATGAATGGCATCCTTCAGCAATGCACACATCGCTTCAACTGCATTCAAGTCCGCAGCGGTAACTGGCTCATCCTCTTCGTTGAATGCCACTACAATGCGTCCTAGGCGACTGCGAAGATCATCCATATCTTCCGCCAGGCATAGAACCGCCATAACTTCTGAGGCAGTCGTAATCATGAATCCATCCTCACGAACAACTCCATTGCCATCTCCAAGACCAACGACAATACTTCTAAGGGCACGATCATTCATATCGACCGCCCGCTTCCATATGATTCGGGAAGGGTGTATTCGCAGAGCATTCCCTTGATGGATATGGTTGTCTAATAATGCCGCAAGCACACTATGTGCAGATGACACCGCGTGAATGTCACCGGTAAAATGCAAGTTAATATCCTCAGCCGGCACGAGCTGCGCCTTGCCGCTTCCCGTGGCGCCACCCTTCATTCCCATACAAGGGCCAAGTGAAGGCTCCCGCAATGCCGCAACTGCCTTATGTCCAACTCGATTCAGACCTTGGGTCAATCCAATCGTCGTCAATGTCTTCCCTTCACCAGCCGGTGTCGGATTCATTGCTGTTACGAGAATGAGCTTCCCGTTCGGCCGATCGGCTACGCGATTCCATACATCCTGTCCAAGCTTGGCCTTATACTTCCCGTACTGCTCTACATCTTCTTGCGGAATGCCCAATTGCGCTGCAACATCTACGATTCGCTTCATCGTCATGCCCTCTCCCCCTGTATCCGGTCGTGTTCCACCTTGAGAATAGTTAGTGTCCATTCCTGGTAAACATATCATCTTTATTATACACGTCCAGCCTGTTGCGTACATGTACGTTCCTCACAACGGAAATAAAGGCAGCAAAAGTACATGACAAAAGTGCATCGCAAAAGCACATCGCAAAAAGGCCTGCTTGCGCAGCCCCCGCAATATGCGTGAGCTTCACAAGCAGACCCTATAAATTCCAATATGAATTACCTACGAATCATGACTCTGCTGAAGCGGTGCCGCCTCGGCCAGCACACCTTCGAAGGCAGACAGGTACACACGACGAATATCATCTTCTGTTAGCAGCAGCGGACTGCGTGCAAGAAGCCGCCTCTGTTGTATGCCATCCTGCACAAGTGACTCCAGTGCGTCACGAGGAATCTCGAAGGCATCCAACGTCTGCGGGATTCCCGTTTCTTCGATCAACTGCTTCATCCGCTCAATGGCAAGGCAGGACGCCTCTGCATCGGACAATTCACGAACATCCGCGCCCATTGCCTCTGCGATATGGCGAAGCCGCGTCATACAGGCACCACGAATATAATTCATCACATACGGCAGCAGAACTGCATTGGACTCGCCATGCGATAAATGGAATTGTCCGCCGAGCGGATAAGCAAGCGCATGAACACCACCCACGCCCGCGTTGAAGAAGGCGAGGCCAGCCAAATAGCTGCCATAGCTCATTTCAGTCCGTGCTTCCTTGTTCGTTCCATCCTTCACTGCCCGAACGAGCGAACGGCTAATTAAGCGAATTGCATGCAGCGCCACCCCATCCGTTGTCGGACTTGCATGTACAGATACATAAGCCTCTATTGCATGGGTTAATGCATCCATGCCCGACGCTGCAGTGACTCTCGGTGGTACACTCACGGTCAGTTCTGGATCAATAATCGCCGCATCAGCCAGCAAGTAATCATGAGCAACAACGTCCTTGGTTGTCTCCAATGACAGCACGGATATATCCGTTACTTCCGAGCCTGTGCCTGATGTCGTCGGGATTAGAATCTTCGGCAGGCCGCGTACAGATAATGGACGAGTCCCGCTCAAATTCAAGTAATCCGCAACTGCTCCCTCATGCTGCGATAGAACTGCCGCAAGCTTAGCCAAATCCAGCGCACTTCCCCCACCTAAGCCAATGACAAGATCGAACTTGCCTTCACGTGTATAGCGAACGAGTGCCTCTCCTGCCGCAAGCGGCGGCTCCGGCATCGTATCCGTATAGATATCAATATCATAGCCTGCCTCACGAAGCGGCTGAAGTACACGCTCCACCGTACCGTTGCGAAATACCGACTTGCTCGTCACGCACAATATCCGCTTCGGTGCGTGACGCTCCACTTCGGACAGCAGTTGGGCTGCTGATCCCCACCCTGTATATTGATAGGGTGCAAATCTATGTGTAAACATACCTTTCTCACCTCTTCTTTATCTTGAACCTTGCTCATTATGCACACCTCGCATGGATTCGGAAGTATGATCGTATCATCCTTAGAGCCCTCGATCAACCTGCTACCGAAGATAGGCGAATCGATTTTCCATATATATGTACACAAATAAGAGCCTCCTGGATGGATCAGGAAGCCCTCCCAAATGATTAAGCTATCTTGACTATCTGTACTGTATTTACTAAACCTTCTATTATAATTCACTTTAGTTTCCATTTTATGTCACCCATTCGATATTACGGGCATCAGGATACTTCTTGAATAAGGGGGTTCATATACAATCGATAGTAGAACCCTTCCCGCTTCAGCAATTCTGCATGGGTTCCACGCTCAATAATACGACCTTGCTCGATAACGAGAATTTGATCTGCCTCTCGAATCGTGCTTAACCGATGAGCGATAACGAAGCTCGTACGTCCCTTCATCAAGGTCTGAAGCGCCTTCTGAATATGCATCTCTGTTCTCGTATCAATACTGCTCGTCGCTTCATCCAATATGAGAATAGCTGGGTTCGCCAAGATAGCCCGTGCAATCGTCAGCAGCTGACGCTGCCCTTGACTCAGGTTGCTTCCGTCCTCCGTCAGCACAGCGTCATATCCATCAGGTAGGCGCACGATAAATGAATGTGCATTGGCAAGTTTGGCGGCCTGCTCCACCTCTTCATCCGTTGCCTCTAATCTTCCATAACGAATATTGTCCCTAACCGTTCCGGCAAACAAATAGGTATCCTGCAGCACCATGCCAATCGAGGTACGCAGCTCCTCCTTGTCCATGTCTCTAATATCTTGCCCATCAATAAGGATTGAGCCTTGATCAACATCATAGAAGCGCATGAGCAAGTTTACGACCGTTGTCTTCCCAGACCCGGTTGGACCAACAAGTGCAATTGTCTGACCGGGTCGTGCAGTTAGCACAACCTCCTTCAACACCGGCACATCCTGCTTATATCCGAAGGATACATCTTGGAAGACGACTTCCCCCTTCATGCCTTCTAATGGCAATATCGTCTGCTGATCAGCATACTCCGGCTGTTCATCCATGATCTCAAAAATACGCTCTGCGCCAGCAATCGCCGCCTGCAGCATGTTATACTGATTCGCCAATTCGTTAATCGGGCGGGCAAACTGCTTCGAATAATTGAGAAATGCTGTAATAATTCCAATCGTAATGACGCCTTGAACTGCCATATAGCCACCAACCGCCGCAACTAATGCGAAGCTAATATTGTTAATTGCATTCATAAGGGGAGGAACGAAGCCAGAGAAGGCTTGTGCGTGGATACCCACATGTCTCAGCTGAATATTCTTCTTCTCAAACGCTGCAATTGCTTCTTCCTCGCGGCCAAATGCCTTGATGACCCGCTGACCTGAAATCATCTCTTCAATATATCCATTCAATTCTCCCAGTTCACGCTGTTGATCCGTAAAAAATCGACGCGTTCGCTTCGCTATGCTGCGGGTCACAAACAGCCCCAGCGGTACGACAATTAAGCTAATCAATGTCAGTACAGGACTTAGTGCGATCATCATGCCGATAGCACCAGTTACCGTTATGACACTGGTGAAAATCTGAATCGTACTCTGTGACAGAGAGTTGTTGATATTCTCGACATCATTGGTCAGGCGACTCATCACATCTCCGCGCGGCCGCTCATCAAAGAACTTGAGCGGAAGTGTCTGCACCTTGACGAACACATCCTTGCGAATCGCCTGAACGGTTCGCTGCGAGATGCTTGCCATCATATATGTGTGCATCCATGAGGCTAATGCACCTAGGGCATACACAATAAGCAGCCAAGACACAAGTGATCCGAGCAAGGCGAAGTCGGTTGTCCCTAAGTCGATGCCTAGACTGTCAATAGACTTGCCGATCAAATAAGGACCAATCAGTGCACACACGGAGCTGGCGACGACAAGCAGGAAGACTCCCAGCAGCGGTATGCGTTCCGCACGCAAATACTGCCACAGTCGAATGATAGTCGCCTTGGATTGCTTAGCCTTCTTAGGAGGGCCCATAAGGTGCATGCCCCCTGATCCAGGCCCTTTGTGACCCATCATTTTGACAGAATGGTCAGCGGAACTGCGTTCTTGCTCCCGTCCTATACGGGAATTCTGCTCTGACACGCTAGACCGCCTCCTCTCCGACTTGGGAACGATAAATATCCTGATACACTTCACAGCTATCCAGCAGCTCTGCATGGGTACCTATGCCAACCACATATCCATCATCGAGCACCATGATGCGATCCGCGTCCAGCACGGAACTGATTCGCTGGGCTACTATAAGGCAGGTCGTGCCCTCCAACTGCTCTCGAAACGCCTTCTGCATGCGAGCCTCCGTACCTGTATCCACTGCACTTGTACTGTCATCCAGAATAAGTATGGACGGCCGCTTCAACAACGCTCGCGCAATGGACAGGCGTTGCTTTTGCCCACCGGACAGATTGACGCCTCGTTGTCCAATCATCGTGTCGTAACCTTCTGGCAGCTTCTGAATGAACTCAGCCGCTTGTGCAGCTTCAGCAGCTGCCTGCACTTCCTGATCGGAAGCTGCTGCATTCCCCCAGCGAATATTATCCCGAATTGTCCCGGAGAACAGGATCGATTCCTGAAGCACCATACCAACCCGCTGCCGCAGCTTGCGCAGTGGGATATTTCGAATATCTGTCTCACCCAGCAGAATATGCCCTTCTGTTACATCATAAAATCGTGGAATTAAGTTCACCAGTGTTGATTTGCCTGCACCGGTGGAGCCAAGAATCGCAATCCGTTCCCCTGGCATCGCCGTGAAAGAAATCCGCTTCAGGACAGGCTGCCCTCCTCCACCTGTATAGCTGAAAGAAACTTGATCGAAGACAAGCTGACCATGTGCCTTAGGATAAGCTGTGGTGTGCTCCGCTGAATCCGTTGCTAGTTCTGATTCATGTTCTGTTAGATGTTCCATTGCATGCTCTGACCCATGCTCCACTTCCAGTCCAACGTTACGAACAGCAGCGATATCTGAAATATCCGTCTGTGTATTCAGCACTTCAGATATTCTGTCTGCAGACACCTTAGCCCGAGACAGCATCATAAGCATCATCCCCACCATCATAAGCGCGAACAGAATTTGCATCATATAGTTCGTAAAGGCGATGACTTCTCCCACCTGCATACTGCCGCCGTCCACCTTGATTCCACCGAACCATAGAACAGCTACAATACTGAAATTCATAACCAGCATCATAACAGGCATCATAAGCGCCATAATTCGAGTAGCCTTCACCGTTACTTCTGACAAGTCAGCGTTCCTCTTTTCAAATCGTTCCTGCTCATACGAAGAACGAACAAACGCTTTAATAACACGGATGCCTGCTAAATTTTCGCGCACTACACCATTTAATCGATCGAGTTTGGTTTGGACGTTTTTGAATAGAGGAATACCTTTGCGGAAAATAAGAATAAGTGCCCCGAACAACAAAGGAACCGTTACAACGAATATAAGAGCCATCTGCGCGTTCAGCGCGAACGCCATCGCGATCCCACCCATGAACAATAGCGGAAAGCGAGTCATCATGCGCAGCATCATCAGCACGACGTTCTGCACCTGTACGACATCATTCGTTAAGCGCGTAATCAGAGAGGAAGTATGGAATTGATCCAACTTGTCGAAGGAAAAGGTCTGAATGTTCTTGAACATGGCTAAGCGGATATCTGCGCCAACATGCTGTGAAGCAATACTCGCAAAATAAACGCATCCCATTCCACCCGCAATACCGACAAAGGCGATGCCGACCATCATGAGCCCTGTTCTTGCGATATATCCCATATCCCGATTCACTACACCATAATCTACAATATGGGACATTAGCGTCGGCTGCATCAGATCACATATGACCTCAACGAGCATGAGGAGCATCGCGCATAAAGCCGCTTTTCGATAAGGCAAGATATAAGCAAATAACTGTTTCATGAATACAGCGCACCTTTCACGTTAGTTTGGCAACTAATGATACAAACCGCAGGAGGGGACGGCTCGTAGCCTTATTGCAGAAACCCTTTAACAGCAAACAGCGGCTGCTATTCTATTCGCCTACCCTCTCTTCATCATGAGCAGACAGATTGTGATGCATATGCAGCAAGAAACGACGCAGCAGGATTTTCTCCTCCTCGCGGAATCCTTGGAAGCATTGCTGTTCCACTTCCTTCACGGCCTCCTGCACATGCCCTACGGCATCCTTGCCTCTTGGCAGCAAATATACGCGGGAAACCCGCAAGTCCTCCTCATCCGCACGGCGTTCGATGAGCCCCGCTTTCTCCAGACGATTCAGCATCACCGTAACCGTTGCTGGCTTAATCTTCGCCTTCTCCACTAATTCCTTCTGGCTCCGCCCATCTTGATCACTAAGCAGAAACAGCATTGGCAGCTGCCCAGGATGGATGCCCACATCCTGCACCTTCTTCATCATTTCATTGTTGTATGCCCGCACAACCTGTGACAGCAACACCTCTAACGAATCTAAATACGTATCTTCCATTGCTTATAAACTCCCATCCATTTATTTAGCCGACTACTTATTTTGTGACAGTAGTCTACCACAGAGCTGAATCGGATTCAAGCAGCAGACAACCCCCTCAACCGTACGTAACCTGCACAAAAAAAAAAGCATCTGCTCACGCAGACGCTCTCTTCCCGATTCCCGTATATCATCAACAGTCCTACATACTGCCTTATTTATGGCTAGCATGCAGATCATGCATGTTCTGATGAAGCTCCTTAATCATATGATTCATCAAGTATTGCTCTTGTGAATTCAGTCCGTGCTGATTGTCCTGTGCAATGTATTGCTGGATATTCCGCTTTAACAGTTCATTTCGTCTATCTAACATTTGTTCGTAACTCAAACAGAAGTCACTCCTCGCTTGTTGTACGTGCACAATTTAAGCCTATTTAAGTATAAGGAGTAGACTCCTGTTAGAAAAATGTGGTGTTCCCTCTTCCTGCCGCATCTGACCGCAAGAAGCATCATCTTCATGAAACAGAACGGTTCGCTTGTAATAATGCTCGCTTTTACTCCCTGTTAGTCCCCTGCATCAAATATAAGCCCATTCTTCATCATTCGCCGCCGGGATCAAGTGCCTCTGTTATTCTTGCATAGATGCTTACAATCTCGTCCAGCTTCATACGGACAAGTCCACTGGAGGAAGGGGCGACGAACTCATATACGCCCTCTACAACCGGATCTGCCTGTACACCCCAATTGATGCCCGTACGCCCACTGTACTTCTCATACACACCCTTACCGACAAAGCATACAGCCCTCGGCTTATACATCTCAATTTTCTGACGAAGCTGCTGGCGCCCTTCCGCGTACTCCTCTGCCGTTATCTCCGCAGCCGCTCGAGTCGGACGGGCAACAATATTCGTAAATCCATAGCCTAATTCAATCAGATCGCCATCTTCCTCTGCCCGGAACAACCTCGGAGTCAGACCTGCTCGATAAATGATCTGCCAGAATCGATTGCGTGGATTCGCATAATGATGCCCGGTTGCCCCTGATCTCAAGCTTGGATTGAAACCAACGAACACAATACGCAGATGCGGGGCAAGATGATCGGGAATGGAATCCATCGACATGACCTCCTTCACTTATTTACAACATCATGAGAAATTAGAAAATTTCGCATATTTTTCTAAGTTGCCTCACATAATAGAAGAGCGGCAACTTGCGAAAACGCTTGTGAGCTGCATAACATTCGTTTTCACTGTACCGACTGCGCTTGCAGACATACTTGGAACTTGCCGAGTCAACCGTGAATAGAAGGGCTGTCCATAGGGGCAGTTCTTTTCATTCAGCCCGCGCTTTTATTTATCCCATCTCATCAGCGCGCACAAATAAAAGGAGGGTTCTACCATGTACTATGCAAAAAAACAACCCGAGCCAGTTCCCGAGGAGCAAACATCCATCTGGCAATGCAGTCAGGACGGCTGCTCCTGTTGGATGCGGGAGAACTTCACATTCGACGACACCCCCATTTGCCCGATCTGCCAGTCTACAATGGTTGAATCGTCGCGTATGCTCCCTACACTAACGAACAACACCAATTATGCCCACACGAAGTAGAATCGCTCAGCTTCGACGTCCGCGGCTGGCTTCATCCGTCTATGGACTGAGGCTGGCCGCATTTTTTTTACAGCGAAAGGTCTGTGCGCTCACAATGAGACACAGACCTCTTATTTATTCTTATTTTGTTCTAGCGCTTGTACTAACGAACAACGACTGCCGTACCGCTTACTGCAACCATCAACATGCCTTCTCGCACCACTTCATAATCCACGTCAATGCCGACAATTGCGTTGGCGCCAAGTCGTCTTGCCGCATCCTTCATTTCTTCCATCGCAATGACACGCGCTTCCTTCAATTTGCTCTCATATGCACCAGAGCGACCGCCTACTACATCACGCACAGAGGCAAGGAAGTCCCGTACGACGTTGGCTCCCATGATTGTCTCTCCCGTTACAATATCTATATATTCTACAATTTCTCTGCCTTGAATCGATGGTGTTGTCGTTACGATCATCATTTCATTCCTCCTAAGGGTAGGGTAACTTGAAGTTCTTCATACATTCACTGTTTTCTATAGTATCCAGTATACAACGAGCCATTCACAGTACCTATTGATTAATATGACAATCCGCCCTTATTTACTTACATTTTTGCAACATGCATCTGTTGATGTCTCTACTCTGTCCAATCAGATATCCAGACTACCTTGACAAGACTCTATTCATTTGGTTATATTTTACATGTGAATAATATATCGTAATTTCTTGCGACGGAAGCACCCGTAGGAATGGGCAATCATGCCCTTCTTGCGGGTTTTTTTGTTGTCCTGAAGTTAACGACCAAGAGGAGGTTTACAAATGAAACAGAGAGGTTGGCAAGTCTCAGCAGTGCTGCTCGCCGTGTTGCTTCTACAGCCATTGCTATCAACTGCAACGCAAGCAGCAAGCAAGGAATTGTCCCCCACAGCGAAGAGTGCATTGACGAAGATGGCTGAATCCGCAGCTTCCACCCAAGCCAGCTCCATAGACTCCATGTACAGCGAGCTCATTTCCTTGCAAAATCAGAGCCTGCAGCGAGACAGCACCCTGAAGCAGATGCAAGCCAAAAATAAAGAAACCCTGACTAATGTACGCAGTAAGCTCCAACACTGGGATACCGACAAGATTAATAAACTAGAAGCCTCTCTGAAGCAAACAAGACAACGCTACGAGCCGCTATTCGCTTCATATCAGCTCCTGAACGATCAGCTATCCCGCATGGGCTCCAAGAAAGACGACAAAAAAGAAATCCTGCGCAAGCAGCGCGATATTGTGAAGGCTGCAGTCCAATTAGCAAGAATGGACATTAAAACAAAGGTAGAAGCAGTAAAGAAGGCACGTGAGAGCAAATCAAAATTCGTAAAACGCGTACGTGATATTCTGGCAGGCATCAATACCGTGAATACCCAAATGAAATCAGAACGAAGCACGGTTAGTGAGTTACAGAAACGCACTACGCCACTATGGTCATTGCTCAATCAAGCAATTAAGAAGGGAGACGCCAAAAATTCACTTCAGTCGCTAACATCACTCGTCTCCCTAATTCGTCAAATCGATCAGTCCAAAAAGAAGCTGGAGCAGCACGAGTCACGTATTACGGAAATTGTAAACAAAGCAAAAGGCACCTTTACTTCATGACATAATACAGGCTCTACGGTTCACGCCAACTGTAGATGGTCGCAAATAAAAATCCCCGGAGTTATCCGGGGATCATCATTCACATGCAGCTGCGACGTTGACTAGACGGAAGGGCGCAATCATTCTACCTCCAGCCGAGACCCTAATCGCCGTTCTACACTGACTGCTTATGCTGTTCTAAGGCAGCGTCTATATGCCCTTCTTCATCAGAAGTATGCCGTGTGAAGCGTGCTTCAATTTTTTTGCTAATCAACAGAGACAGGCCTATAAATAGGACGACAAAAATAAGCTGCAACGGATGATCAATAAATCGTTGTATATCGTGACCAATATAGGATACGGAGAATACCATGAGCGCCTTGCCAAAGAGAATCGCAATGAAGAAGGAGCGGATTCGCATGCGCGCAACAGCCGCGACCATATTAATAAGAACGAAGGGACCTACTGGGAAAATACTAAGCAAGAAGACATAACTGAATGCATTATGACGCACCCACAGCATGCTCTTCTTCACCTTCGGCTTCTCAGCCCAGCGAGCGAGCAACGGGTGGCCTGCTGCCTTGCGCACAATGAGGAACGTCAGCATGCAGCCGCTCACGATTCCAATCCATGAATAGAGAAATCCGAGCCACAACCCATATACTGCAGCATTCACACCTACAATAACGAGGGTAGGCAGCGGCGGGATAAAGGACTTCATGAACGTCAGTAATATGCCCGGCAGCGGCCCGAAGGAACGGAATTGCTCCAACAACGCCTTCAAATGCTCTTCGGTAAAATAAGAAGTTATCTCGGATAGTTCCATGTTGTACGTATCCACCAGCCTCTATATTTATCTGTCCAAAAATGGCTCAATATGATTGCCATTGTCATACGAGATGGAAGCTGCCATAAGCTCGCTTCGAACAATAGCATAACATACATCGTCCCCACTATACTGCCTTCCACAACAAAAAAGATCGACAAATAAATGGCGTGGCTGCGAATATAACAAGAGCGAAGCAGAAACACAAAGAGCCGCCCCTGAGGACGGCTCTTTGCTATTCATACGGCATCCCTGCCGCATAAATTAATAAATGCCCCAAACCTTAGGTCTGGGGCATTGTAATTTCGTGTCTTACAGCTTTACAACGTTCTCAGCTTGTGGTCCACGGTTGCCTTCAACTACGTTGAACTCAACGCGTTGGCCTTCGTCCAACGTTTTGAAGCCGTCGCCAGTGATTGCGGAGAAGTGTACGAATACATCGTTACCGCCTTCAACTTCGATGAAACCGAAACCTTTTTCTGCGTTGAACCATTTAACTGTACCTGTTTGCATGAACAAATACCTCCTAAAATTTACATGACCTCTTATTTACATAAATAAATAAAATTCACATATTGGACAAGGTTATTCTATCTTCAAAATAACCCTCTGCAATATGTGAATCAGGTCAAATTTGAATATAGTCATCTTACCACAAGGTTACCCAAATAGCAATTCCTGTTTTTTAATTTGTTTTAATTTCCCGTTGTCCAAGTCTTCTCAGGCTCAGACAACGTCAGCGTATTCAACTAATTGACCACATCTACGTGCTCAACCTTCTTTATTGTCATGTACATTACGAATGCACCGATCAGTGCCAAGATGATCGGAACGATAATGATTGAATTCAGCGAGACTCCCCCATTATTCGAGCACACGATGGAAACAATGAGCAAGGAAGACATGATCGTCGTCGGTGTCGAATATTTTCTCATGCCGAAATATAGCGGAATGAGGCTCATAATGCTTGCAGCCATTGCATTCATGATCAACTTCAATGCCCCTCCCCCAATTATCGACAAAGTCAGGGGCTCTTGTATAATGGGTACAATTGCATTTGCTGTCAACAAGATCGCGTTGAGCACAATTTCAGACACAATAATATTGCTAAATGTGAAAATGGCGATAATGGCCAACTTGCTGAGGAGGATCTTTTTCCGACTTATTGGATACATAAATAGGATGTTTATTGTCTTTGATTTATATTCATCAATAATGAACCGAGATATCAATACTGCTGCAAAGACGATAAAGATCATTCGTACAAATGAATCCACACCCACAAAAAGGGCAGTGTAATCCGCGAAAACAACTTCTTCCATCATGTTAGGACTGTATAACATTAAGAATAAGATGGCAATCGCGACAATATTTGCAATAATTGCGTTTCGAATATACCCTCCTATGTGATGCTTCCGAAGCTCCAAAGCTATCAAATTACGCAACATGATCGCCTCCATCCAACAAAGATAAGAAGTATTCCTCTAAAGAGCTGTTTTTCTTATGGATCGATTCTATTAAAATATCGTTCACGACCAGTTCCTTCGTCAGCACTCCCTGCTGGATATTCGGATCATATACTCGAATTATGCGCTCATCCATGACTCGTAGATTGTGTATGCCTAGTTTATCTTCGAGCAGGAACGCAGCTCGCGTGCAATCATTCGTCACAATCTCAATATATTCGCTATTTTTCATACGAACCTCATCCATAGACACTTCTGCAATTAATCGACCCTTATTAATGACACCAATCGTATCTGCAACAAGCTCAATTTCACCCAGCAGATGACTTGATATCAATATCGTTGTACCATATTGTCTGCTCAGCATGAGAAGCAAATCGCGTATCTCCTTAATCCCTATCGGATCCAGCCCATTAATAGGTTCATCCAACAGAAGCAGCTCCGGCTTCGTTGCGATCGCTCTGGCGATCCCTAGCCGCTGTTTCATTCCAAGCGAGAAATCTTTAACTGCTTTATCACCCACATGGTTGAGCTTCACCAGCTCCAATGCCTCATCTATGGCCTTCATGTTGTGATATCCCATGTACTCGCAGTGCAGCTCCATATTCTCTCGTGCCGACAGCTTGTCATAAAATACAGGGTATTCGATAATTGTCCCCATCCGAGCCAGCAGATGATACGACTTAGGGGCTAGCGCTTCCCCGAATACTTCAATTTGACCCATTGTAGGCTTAATTAAGTTCGTAATCATTTTCATAATTGTTGTCTTACCGGCCCCATTCGGACCCAAAAATCCATATATCTCTCCTTGACGGATGTTCATATTCACATTCGAGACAACCTCTTTGTCTAGGAACGTCTTTGTCAAATGATGTGTACGTAATAAATACGTCATGCCAGTATCTCCTCCCGCTCAATGCGTGCTTCCCGATGACTTTATTGTATGAGGCATTCCTCTCTAATTCCTTACTCAATCCTTACAAAAATCTTAAGCTCTATTTGCTCTTCATTCAGTCTCACTCGACACACCTTGGTATTCATGAAGCCGATTGCTAGATTATCTGCTCTACTCATTATCGTACGGGCATGGGAGCGTTTCAATCCGTTATTTCCTTCTGATAGCGATGAATAGTTATTAAGTTGGAGGCATATAGATGGATTATCAGGTATGAATCAACTCTAGTAGGTTAATACTTGTAGTATGTATACAAACTAGTATTTTCTTATCATTGACAAATTGTTCCTCGTAACCTATATTGAGCTTGATAGTTCCCTATGCCTATGATTACAGTCATCTTCGCTTGGATAAGAGGTGTTATGATTGATCAATCACATAGGGCACACTAATCGAAAGATTAGGCCGCAAAGCTTCGGAGTCTAACGGTTCTACGACCTATGATAGTCCAGCTGCAACTAACAATTCTGTTACTTGCAGCTGGACTTTTTTTATTTATGTGAAGTTCTGGCGGAATTAACTTTCCGTTGAGCTATATAAATAAGAATGAGGAGGCATGGACTCACTTCGGTAGGGGAGGAATAAAATGAAAAAATGAGGTGGCGAATTGAATGAAACGTAGAGTAAAGTTGGCCGTAACATGGCTGTGCGTATTTGCCGTGTTCTTCGGGTTTATTCCTCACACACTGCAAAGTGCAGATGCAGCCGCACGTGATCCAATTTGGCCAGAGCCAGGTGCTGTGAAATTAAGCAAGACAGCGAAGCCAACCGGGACGCCAGGAGAGTGGCAGATTACTCTGACCGCCGAAGGGAAGAACGTTGAAGCCGGTGACACCGATGTTGTACTTGTCTTAGACAAGTCAGACAGTATGAAAAGCTACAAACGGTTAGACAATGCCAAAAAAGCTGCGGAGAAATTTGCAAATACACTGCTTTTGTCCAACGTCAAAACAAGAATTGCTCTTGTCACGTTTAGCACCAGCGCAGAGGATACATCATCCGGATTCCTTGGCCAGAATGATAAACAGCAGCTCCTGAACAAAATTAAGGGCATCTCGGCTTCCGGAGGGACAAACATACAAGGCGCTCTCAACACAGCACATCAGTTACTAACTACAAAGAGTTCAGCTAAAAATAAATTTATTGTGCTGCTTAGCGACGGTGCGCCAACGTTCAGTTCTCCTGCAAAAAAGGCCGCTCCTTATTCATGGCCCAACAACAAGTATAACTTTGTACTGTCCAACTTTGACTACACCAAGACTATCGGATCCGGCAGCAGCTATGAATTATCCTCTGGCTTGTTTGGGGATCGATACAAAGTAGATAACTATACGGTTAAGGACAATGGAATTCCTACGATATCTCAAGCCAAAGCATCCAAGGATGCAGGAGTCACCATTTATTCGATTGGGCTTGAGGTCGGCAATGATGCTAACGCTGTATATGTATTAAAGAACAGCGCTTCAGCAAACAACTATTACCCATCTGACAGCGCGGAGCTGGAGAAGGTTTTCTCTGAACTGGCAGGGAAAATTTCCTACGCGGCTGAAAATGCTGTAGTCAAGGATCCGATGGGTGAAATGTTTAACCTTAATTTCAAGGGCAATGCACCTGTTGAAAAGCAAGACTATACAGCATCTCAAGGCACGGTGAAATGGGATGCAGCTTCGGAAACGTTTGTATGGGACGTTGGCAACATTGTAGAGGGAAGTCCGGCAACCCTGACATATACCATCAAAATGGACTCTTCTAAAAATCCGAGTGCCGATGTCAATTACCCGACAAACGGACGTACCACCATGGAATACACAGATGTGAATAGACAACGTACAACAAAAGATTTTGAAGTGCCACAAGTCAGCTTCGGCAAAGGCTCCATTCTTGTGAAAGGCTACAAGGTTAATGAACAAGGCGAGCCTATTAACGCAGACGGCAAGGTTGTCGAACGTGTGGATCTTGCAGAGCAGTTGTACAGCGAGTCTTTCACTGTCAATGGGAAGGATGCGCTGGATATAGGGCCGAAGTACAAGGTTCCTGCTCCGAAGCTCGACAACTATGTGTTGAAAAAGGGCACCGACCCTACAGAAGAAACGTTAACACTGCAGGAACCTAACAAAACAGTATGGTTCGGATATATGCTAGCTCCACAAAAGCTAACGATTAAGTATGTAGATAAGGACTCCGGCACATCCATCGCTGACGACGATACTTCGCTCTCCGGCACCGACGGACAGACGATTACGTTGAAGGCACTCGACATCCCGGGATACACGCCTGAGAACGCCGAAGTTCAATACACATTTAAGGCCAAGGACAACGAATATACCTTCTTCTACAAGAAGACAGCACTCCCTATCACGATCAAGTTCATCGATAAGGATACCGGCAAGTCCATCGCTGACGACGACACATCTCATTCAGGTAAAATTGGCGAGGCCGTTACGTTGAAAGCTCTGGACATCCCAGGCTACACGCCTGAGAAGGCGGAGGTAACCTACACTGTAAAAGCTGCGGATAATGTGGTTACCTTCTTCTACAAGAAGACGGATCTCCCTATTACCATCAAGTTCGTCGATAAGGATACCGGCAAGTCCATCGCTGACGACGACACATCTCATTCAGGTAAAATTGGCGAGGCCGTTACGTTGAAAGCTCTGGACATCCCAGGCTACACGCCTGAGAAGGCGGAAGTAACCTACACTGTCAAAGCAGCCGATAACGTAGTTACCTTCTTCTACAAAGCGAACGCTCAAAAAGTAATCATCAAACATGTCAGCAGTCTTACAAACAGAGAAATCGCTGCCCCAACATCTGAACAAGGTGTCACTGGCCAGACGATTACGTTGAAGGCTCTAAGCATTCCAGGCTTTACAGCTGACAAGGCTGAAGATAGCTATACGTTCAAGGCCGAGGACAATGTATACACATTCTGGTATACGCCAAGCCAACAGACACTGACAGTGGAGTATTTGAGTAAAGAAACCAAAGAAACACTTGCAGATTCTGAAACTCATAACCGGCCTACCGGCACGAAGCTTGGGTTGGAAGCCAAGAAGATTCCTGGCTATACGCCTGAGGTAGAAAGAGAGCTTTACACATTCACAGATAAAAACGACACGTACAAATTCTTCTACACCGCGAATCCACAAAAAGTAACCATCCACTACATTGACCAAGACACCAAGCTTCCTATCGCAAAAGATTCTTCGAAAGACGGCAAAACTGGAGAATCAATAACACTGACTGCACTAGAAGTCACAGGCTACACTCCAGTCAATCCAGAAGTAAAATACACGTTCACTGCTGAGGCTAACCAAGAGCACACCTTCTTCTACACCAAGAAGGACGTTACTCCTCAAGAACGCACCGTGCACGTCCACTATAAGGATGCAGCTACTGGCACAGTTCTGAAGGAATCCACTTCAACAAGCGGCAAGGTTGGAGCAACCATCACACTGAGAGCAGAAGATATTACAGTTGATGGTGCAATCTACGTGCCAGACTCCTACCAGCATGAATACACAATCACTGAGCAAGCTAAACAATCCTATACGTTCTTCTACAGCAAGAAAGAGCTGCCAACCTATTTCGTGACTGTTCATCACCTTGAAGAAGGCACTGACGCAGTGCTGCATGAGCCTACTACGGTCAGCGGCAAGTCTGGCGAAGTCGTTCATGTAACAGCAGAGCCAATCTCCGTAGCAGACGCTGTCTATCAGCCTTTAAAGTTCAATCATGACATTACGATTGACGGAACTCCAGAACAACAGTACACGATTTACTACAAAAAGGGCGATCCTGTAGAGGCATTGCTGCTGACGGTACTGCATCTGGATAAGGAGACTCTTGCACCGGTAGCAGAACCAACTTCGTTGAAAGGCAAAGCCGGAGAGCACATCACACTGAAGCCAACACCGATCACAGTGACAGACGCTGTATACAATCCAGAGCAGTCTACTTACAACTATGTCTTCACTGCAGATGCTTCACAGACGTTCAGGATCCTCTACATCAAGAATCCAATCAGCAAGCCAGATCAGCAAGTAACGATTAAATATGTGGAACAAGGAACAGGCAAGCAGCTCGTAAATCCAACGATTAAGAGCGGCAAAGCGGGGGAGAAGGTCGAACTTACGGCACTGTCCATATCGGGGTACACACCTGTGAAATCCACTGACACTTACACCTTCACCGATAAGGAAGGGCAAGAGTACATCTTCTATTACACGCAAAGCTCAAGTGGCGGAGGCAGCAGCAGTGGCGGCAGCAGTACCTCCTATTATCCAAGCTCCAAGCCATTGCCACCAGTTCCACCATTGCCACCGGTGCCGAAGTTAGAAACGCAATATCATTACAATTACATCAATGGATATCCGGATGGGGAAATCAAGCCGAAAAAACTGATCAGCCGCGAAGAAGTGGCTGCTATCTTCTACCGCTTAATGGAGAATACCACACGGGCCAACTTCTTGAAGGGCACCAACTCTTACAAGGATGTAGCCGAAAAGCGCTGGTCGAACAGACACATCTCCACGATGGAGAGTGCAGGGATTATCACTGGGTACCCAGATGGCACTTTCCTGCCAGAAAAACCGATTACAAGAGCAGAGTTCGCCGCAATTGCTTCCAGATTCGATAAGCTGAATGAGCAGACGAATACACTGTTCTCCGATATCAGCGGTCATTGGGCAGAGAAATACATCGTATCGGCAGCAAACAAAGGCTGGATTAAGGGTTATCCAGATGGCAAGTTCAAGCCAAATCAGTACATCACTCGTGCCGAAGCAATGGCGTTCATCAACAGCGTACTGAACCGAAAAGTGCACAACGATGATGTCCACAAAGACGCGAAGAAATGGCCGGATATCGCCCCTACGGATTGGTACTATTCCGATGTGATGGAAGCGACGAACTACCATGACTACCACCGCAACAAGGATGAATTCGAATCGTGGGAGAAAGTAAACGCTGATGTCGTGTACCCATAATCGCGACTGAGCACGAATATGCAGCAAAGCGCCTCTTCGACGCATGTCGAGGAGGCGCTTCTTCTATGTAGGGCTCTTAGCTCGCAAATAGCTTAGCCATAAATTCATAAGTTAACGGCATGCTGCTCTTCAAATCGTCCCTTGTCGTATCGCTAAACAAATACAAGCTAGCAGCTTCAGCGAAATACTCCGTTGGATACGTCGAGACATAGCCATCACCTTTATATTTTACACTTGCTTCTTTATTGAAAATGGTATTGAATTCCTCAGTACCACTAATTTCATTGAAAACGAGTCGGTCAACCGCATGCAGTGTCTCGTGAATTTCCAGATTCAACGAATTGTGCCCCTTCCCTTTCTCGCTATACCCGATGCGAACCGCCACAACTCGCTCGCTCACTCCAGGAACATCGTCCCATGTCAATCCAGTGCCTTCCCACCCTCTTGGTACTACTCCCTTCAGGTAAGCAAGTTCTGGCTCGTCCGTAATGGCTCCTTGTGTAAGCTTAATCTTAACTCCTTTACTATATAGAGCATTCAAGACCGATGTCGGAAACTTCTCCAGCCGCTGCTTCATTGCAGCTGCCTCACTTCGATTGTAATCGCCGTTAGGCAATACAACCAGCTTGTCCAGAATAGTCTGCTCCTGCGCTTGAACCGGAACTGCGAATAATGGGCATACGATGATAACAGCAAGAATAAGTGCGACAACACGCTTGTCCCATTTCACGATACATTCTCCTCCCGAAGCGAACAGCTGAATAACCGATTCAACACTGCCCTGCTTCATGATTGGTAACTGGCTGGCTTAGCGAGATTCGCTGTAGCCCCTATAGCTTTGCGTCACCATTTTTCAATGGCTTTGCCCTTGTGAAATACGGAGTGCATGATATGAAGTTTGCAAGCAATAAAAAAAAGATCCCCACTTACCGAAATAAGAAGGGATCGTAACGTACATGGACGTTGCCGCTATTCCTCTATAATCGGTAACTGGCTGGCTTAGCGAGATTCGCCGTAGCCCCTATAGCTTTGCGTCGCCATCTTTCGATGGGTTTGCCTTTATCAATATAGACTCTATTGAAATGGAAAATAAATCTATTAGTGCTATATCACTAGATTAATGCTGCTAGAATCGAAAGTCAAGCAGGTAACGGCAAAATTTTACAAGAAAATCGAGTCCTTTTTCCTCCCTATGCCTGAACTTGTCGCATTGTCCCATAACAAAGAGCCCCGATACAATCGGAGCCCCTTCCTCTATGAATCTACCTACTACATCACTGCCTATAGATTTACTTCGTATGCTCTAGAAGGCTTCACCAGGAATGATTTCATTAGATGCCTTGGACAAATTATTGGCTGTTGCTTGTCGGCCATCTGCAATCGACAGAATGAATATACGATAGGCAACACCACTTCGGAGTGCGGATCCTGTAATGTCCTTATCTGAAGAAGTAAGCGTCAGGATACCCTCCTCCGATACCTTCACCACACGATATCCTCCGTTGCGTACCCGATTGGCTTCCGTCAATGTAAAGCTATCTGCGTATCCAGAAGGAACTGCCATTATCGCGTAATAGGCGATGCCCTTGCTATCTGCTGCCTTATCGAATGATACTTTGAGGATTGCTCCTTCCCCTTCCAGGACAGCAGTTACATTCGCCGCTGCCGGAACAGCAGGATCAAGCAGCATAAACTCCTCGGAAGGAGCAGAGAGAGCATTGGATGCACCTTTCCCTCCGGATACAGATAAGATAAATACTCGGTATGCCATCCCTTTTGAGAGCTGCTTGCCGTACACATCACGTGCAGCATCAGGCAGCATCTCCTTCACAGCGCCCGCCTGCTTAGATACCTTCTTATAATTGATTGCCGATACGGTATTTGCAGCAGATAGCTTATAGCCATCCGCCTTCTCCGAAGGAACGATTAGAATTCGATACTCGCCAATTGTGGAATCATTAGCAGGTGCCGAGAAGCTCACTTCCACATCCCGACTATTGCCGCTGTTCTTTGTTCCTTTCACAGCAACATTTGTAACTGTGTCTGCCCCTAGGTTATCCTCCAAGACGATATTTGGAGAAGGTGCAGACAATGCATTGGCTCCGCTGTCATTGTCTCCTACTGACAAAATAAAGACTCGATAACTAACGCCATTTTTAATGGACGAACCATCCACATCACGAGCATCCGAGGACAACGTCAAAGTATGATTCGCTCCGTTCGTTTTGACAACTGCGTAATTGGATCGCGATACTTCACTAGCCGCAGAGACGCCGAACTGACTTGCATTCGCTGATTTTACGACCAGCACTCGATATTGTCGTATATTCGACTCATCTACTGCTCGGGTATATGCTACCTGTAGATCTCGGCCATCACGATAATCGCTAACATCCTTAACACCCACATTCGTAGCGGAGTATACCACAGCACGATTCTCCAGTGTAATCGGCCAAGACGGATTGGATAAGGCATTGGAGTAACTGCCCTTCCCAACAGATAAGACAAATACCTGATAACTGACTCCATTTCGAATAGAAGAGCCATCCACATCACGGGCATTGGAAGGCAGCACAATACTTTGATGTCGTCCCGTTGTACTGACAGCGATATAATTTGATCTAGATATTTCATTTGCACCGGACAGTGTAAATCGATTAGCATCTGAGGACTTTACGACCATAATTCGATACTGGCTAATATCCGACTCATCCGATGCCCGCTCGAAGTTAACTCGCAAATCACGGCCATCATTATAATCGCTGACATCACTGACCGTTACATTCTTAGATGCCTGAACATTCCCTTTATTGTTGAGTACGATCGCAGAAGATGCTGCGGAGAGTGCAGAAGCATTGCCATCCTTGGCTACTGCCATTACGAATACGCGGTACGTCTCCCCATTGCCAATATAAGATCCCTGTACATCTCGGGCATTGGACGGCAATGTCGTCGTTATGTTGTATCCATTCCGCGCGACATCATAATATCTGCCGGACGGAACTCGGTTCGCATCGGACAGATCGAAGCTTCCGGCATCTCGGTTTCTGACTACAAAGATCCGGTAATAGCTCACCTTCGATTCATCGCTGGAACGAATAAAGCTGACCTGCAAGTCACGGCCATCCCCGTAATTGCCCACATCATCCACTTTTGTAATGGACGGCGCCGCGATCGGGCGATCCAGCGTAATAGAGGATGAACCTGCAGACAACGCATGCGGAGACACCTTGCTATTGCTGCTTACAGAGAGTACAAATACGGTATATGAAGTATCGCTGCGAATATAATCACCGGATACATCTCTTGAGGAAGAGGAGAGCGTTGTCGCTAACGTAGAATTGGAACCAGATTTGGAGATTGTCGTGTAGAATGAGTTGGGCACAGCATTTGCAGCAGCCGTGTCAAACCGATTGGCATCTCTTGTCTTCACAACGTGGATTTGATAATTCGCGATGTAATCATCATACTGCGGACGTGTAAAGCTGACCTGTAGATCTCGGCCATCTCCGTAGTCGGCCACATCGCGTACTTGCACATTGCTTACAGCGGACACTGTTGTGTTCGTTAATGTTAGGGTTTGGGAAGCTGAAGATAACGCCGACTTGTTCGTGCCTTTGCCTACCGCAAGCACTAACACCGCGTAGGATTGACTCTTCTTCAGAAGGTCTCCATCTACATCGCGAGTGTTGGATGTAAGCGACACTTGTTGTGGCCCGCCAATCGGGAACGCCACGGTATATTGACCTGTAGGAACAGCCAATGCTTGCGACAAGGTGAATCCATAGACATTCGCGGCCTTCACTACAAATACGCGATAGTGATCCACCGCTGATTCCATTGCCGATTTCAAGAAGCTGACCTCCACATCACGGCCATCTCCATACTTGCCAGTCGTTTGCGCGCTGACACTTGTTACTGGGGATACCGTTTTGTTTGCAGGGAGTGTCCGAATATAAACGCTCTGTGATCGCTGATCCCAGCCTACCTCTGCCCCAATTGCCTCACTGACGAAGCGTACAGGCACCATGGTTCTCCCTAGCAATGTCTGCGGCGGTACATCAAGTACAACAGCGGAGCCGTTTATGGTCGCTGCCTTGGAGCCAATCTTCAGCACAATGGTAGTATCGTCCTTAATGGCCGTCACCATTTGCTTTCTCTGATCCCACAACACCTTGGAATCAAGCGCTTCGAATATGGCGCGCATCGGAAGCATCGTTCGACCCTGAAGCGTTGTCGGTGGCTGATCCGTAACCAGCTTCACCCCATCCATGTAAATGCTGATGGATGCAGCTGCTTGCAGCTGTGTAGGAATGACAAGCAGCAGCATGACAACTGCCACAATCCCTGACAGTATCCTTTTCACCCGTTCCTCCTCCTCGTTCACCAAGCATGATAATCCAATATATGTCTTCCTGTTGCCTTCTTAACGTGGCAATCTAGAGAAAGGTTTCGCTCTAAGTTGCAATCATTCAAATTTGGGCTTGTCCTTTTTTTCGCATGGCTTCCATTACTATTCAACAGGATAGTTACTATATAAAATAACCGTACTTTTATTAGAAAAGCAGTTCGATTATGATAACAGCACAGCATGCGCATGTTGAATTCATAATTTCGGAATGTGATGGAGCAAGGCCTAGGAGGAAGGAACACCGTATGAGAGCAATTGTATTCGGAAGCACCGGCTTCATTGGAAGCCATGTCGTGGAGCAACTCCTGCATGCCGGGCATGAGGTTACCGCCGCCGCACGGCATACAAGCAATATCTCATGGCTCAAACTGAGCGGCGCCCAAGTCATCCAACTCCATATGGAGAACCGTGCAGAACTGGCTTCTGTCATCCAAGGACATGATGTGGTCTACAACTGCACAGCAGATGCGAAGCTGAATTCGACGATACGCCCAGACGCACCCGTAGAAATTCAATTGACGAAATGGTTGACAGACACTGCGGCCGCGCAAGGAGTAGCCCGCTTCGTTCAGTTAAGCACCATTGTTGTCTATGATTTCCGCAGCAATGAACCAATTGATGAACGATATAATACTCAACCGATATACCCGATACAGCAGTTAGGACTAGCAAGGGAGAAGATCGTACAAGAAGCTGGCCTCCGTAGCGGAATGAAGACGGTGATATTACGTCCGGCAAGCACGATTGGAGTACGCGATCAATCCTCATTCTTCGCCAGAATGTTCGCGGCACATGCCCGCGATCAGTATCCAATCATCGGAGATGGTTCAACGAAAGTGTCTCTCGTCGATACTCGCGACATCGGCCGTGCGATGGAGTGGCTTGGTACATATGGTGAGGTCGGGCAGGATAATGGGGTTTATGTATTGAAAGGATTCGATACGACTTGGATGCAATTGAAAGAGGCCATCGATGCCGCTACAGGCAAGCGCGCTTCCCTTCTCCATATCCCCGCTGAACTGACTGAGGAACAACGGAAAGCGTATCCTATGTCGCCTTTTGCATGGGACACATTAACGACCAACCGCATTTGGGACGATTCGCAAATTCGCCAGCAAGGATTCCAAACCCTCTATTCCATGGAGGAATCGGTTACGGATGCAGTTCGTAATCTGATGACTCGGCAGCAATATAGGGCTTATTAAGTAATAATCTACTTTTAAAATACAAAAAGGGACACGAAAATTCGTGTCCCTTCATAACGAATAAACTTGATGCACAAGTAACCCCGTCAACCCTTACTTGGAGGATTGAACTGGACTCGTGTTGGCAAGAACGGCTATCTTCTTCTCACCCTTGACCATAGCAGACTTGCATTGCGGGCATGTCGGTTCATTTGAAAAAGTGAAATTATCTCGCATCCATCCATTGCAATCTTCACTCGAACATATCCACACCGATGTTATTTCCATCGGCACATCCTCTTGTGATTTCTTCCGCGAGCTGTACAAACCCCATCTCTCCTCACATGATATGTTGATACGCCGACTGTAAATATAAAAGCCCCAAACGTCACGTTCGGGGCACGATATTGCGACTACAGCCGAATCAGTATGGTTCCATTATACCATACTTCCAGATTAATCTGTGTAAAAAGTGGATCTCCGTTCCAATTCTGAATCAACCTGTACAAAAGCTCTGTTGAGAAGTGGCTATTTCCTCCCGTAATCGGCCTTTATCTCGCCCCAATGCTCGGTTTCCCACTTCAGAATTTTATTGCTGTAGGTATTCGTCTGCAGCCAATGAAGCGCCCGGTCTACTAAATTCCACACTTCCCGCGTCGATTCATTGCGAACAAGCGTTGTCGCCACTTTCTTCTCGCGTACCCACTTCATCGCGGTTCGCGAATCACTGTATATCGTCTTATTGCTGCCTTGCTGCTTGAGATAAGCCAAAGAATGCACGATGGCAAGGAACTCGCCTAGGTTGTTCGTTCCATTGGGAATAGGCCCATTTGCAAAGATCACTTCTCCTGTCTTCGTATCTACTCCCTGATACTCGATCGGCCCTGGATTCCCTCTCGTCCCTACATCTACGGAAATGCTGTTATAGTCAATCTCTGATTTGGATACGGAAGCAGCAGCCCCAGCGGACTTCCCAGAAGCCCCCTTCTTCGCAGCGCCTTGACCCCAATGCTTCTTCCAGCCTTCCCGATAGGCCTTCTCCGCTTCGCTCTGGGAGGTATAGGACTTATACTTCGCGTCCTTGTAATTGCTCACCTGCGCTTGGCATTCCGGCCAGCTCGTATAGACTCCTGGCTTACTTCCTTCCCATACCACATAGTATTTCTGCTGCGCCATAACTCGTACCGCTCCTTCACCTTCTGCTTCTCTATTGACAGCGACAGCTGCCACTCCACCAGAAATACAGAGGAACATGTTGTTCCTCGTTATCCAGCGTTAGTTGCTCCATCTCTTTACTCCAAGCTTACGTCCATCCCCAGCAGAATCCATCTCTGTCCCATGCGACTTTGCCGCGATGCAGCTTACGGAACGCCTTCTTCACTTCCTTGTCGAGCGAAGCATTCCCATTCTCATTCACATATACGAAATGCTCCCCGAAGTGCGCCTTCACATATTCAATGACATCGCTCTGATAAGCGACACCCTTCGTTCTAATTTCATCGATCATCCATTCCGCTACTTGCTGAGCTGTGTATTCCACCAACATTCCACTCCTAATTCGTATCGATACTTGCATGCCTGTTCTCATTATAAATGAGCCCGCATCATATTCCTAATGTGCTCCACAAATTTTCCCTAATAAAAAAGCCGTCGGTATCCGACAGCTTTCCCCACTCTTTATCCGTAATCCGTTATCCAGTTTTCTTCGTAACGATTTTCAAGGCACCGTAGATAAACCATCCTGCAAACATCGCTGCCAAGCAGCATGCAACAAAGACAATTGTCGGCGGAGACCATACGGCGATAAATGACCATGGCATGCCCTCAAGGAATAACTTCGGAAGCGCAAGCACCAGGCAAATCCCGCCTGCACACACAAGCAGCAAGGCTACAAATCCAATTACTCGCATAACACCAAGCGAAACCAAAACACGCTTCCGTCTCGCGATACTCCAGACAAGCCTTCCACCTGCCAGCCATCCCAGTAGGGCAAGTCCTCCTGTAATCCCAGCTGCAATTGTTGCTGCTTGATCCAGGGCCTGCATCCGATCATTCGGCACCGGATTGCTGAGGTTATCTCCCTTCCACAGCGTTAGCACGCTTTGGCCAATAGCAGCCGTAGCATCGCTCATCACATTGGCAATGACAGCAACGCCAAGCTGCCGATCCTGCTGCAAAATGATGTAAGAGGAGAAGGAAGGGTTTGCGCCCGCATGCATAATAAGATTCTGATCCTCCCCGATACTCCATCCGCTTGCATAGTAGGTATCATCGATCGGTGCTACGGATTTGTCGGGCATATGCGATTCTTGCACTAATGCCTTGCTTACCTGCTCATTCAACCCATATCCGAGCTGTGCGTTCATCCATTTCGCAATATCAATACTGTTGCTTACTAGATATCCGGCTGGGTTATTGCCACGATAAATTGGCGGGTGATATTCTCTTGGCTTCAGAAAACCCACTCGGTATCCGGTCGCCATCTCGCTAGGCAGAACTGACTGGATGCCGACGAATGAATCTGTCATGCCAAGTGGCTCAAGCACATGCTGCTTTATATACGCTTCATAAGACTGCTTCGTTACCTGCTCGATAACTAGTCCCAGCACATCATAGTTAATCGTCGCATACTCATGTGAGCTGCCCGGCTTACGATCCAATTGTTGTCCCAGCAGCATCCGCACCGTTTTCTCCAATGCACGATCCGTATCGTCTTCGGGGATTAAGGCTATCGTCCGGGCCGATATTCCGCTTGTGTGATACAGCAGCTGACCAATCGTAATCGCGGCCGACTTTCCTTCATTGTTCATGGTGAACCACGGCAGGTATTTTCTTACATCATCCGTCCGGTTAATCAATCCTGCCTTTTCAAGCTGCAAAATGGCTAGTCCCGTAAAAGCCTTAGTCGTAGACCCTAATTCGAACAACGTATGTTCTGTCACAGGCTTCTTTGAATCTAGATCGGCATAGCCAAATCCTTTTTCAAACATTGTCTTTCCCTTTTCAACAATAACAACGGACATACCCGGAATTTGACTGCGCTCTCGTTGTTCTTCAATAAATTGCTCAATCTTTTTGGTGCTAGACGTGTGCTCCACCTTCGCTTGTTCCGCTGCAGCATAAGGCAGTGTACAGGTTGCCATTACAAGTACGACTAACATCACACAACCAACAATGGCAGCCATTTCCCAGAAACCAGTTCGTGCTGTATTCATAAATTTCTCCCCATTCTTTGCCCAAGGGCACCTCGCAGTATGCTATTCATGTAGTCATGGCAGGTGATTAGAAAATAAATCGTATGCATGATCAGGTAAATGCCGATAACGGCAAATGAATAGCTCCAGTTGGATAGCATCAGGAGATTGTCCAATGCCTTCATAGCAATCAGGGCATGAATGGTACCGACGATACAGGGAGCAAAGAAGAGAATACCGATTTGGGCCATAACAATGCCTCGAATTTCACCCTCCGTCAAGCCGATCCGAGACAGTGCCTTGCAATGTGCCTGATCCTCTCGAAGCTCGGTAAAAAGCTTAAAATAAATCACGCTGCCCGCCGCCATAAAAAATAACAAGCTAATGAACAGGCCAATGAACATCGTCAAACCCATCAGACCCTGCGCATTCTCGTACTGCGTCCGATAGCCGTCGAACTGGACGGCCCGCTTCATCATGTAAATTGCACCCGATGCCGTCACCATGACCGCACTCAGCATCGACACGAGAAACAGCATCATTGCATTACTCTTCAGTCTGGAACTCAGCTGACCAACGATAATCATCGTGGTACGATGGTAATAGAATCTTGGACTTCTCTGTACAGAGTGCAGTACTAACAAGCTGAACTGGGTGAAGAACAGGTACGTACCGATCGTTACTGAAATCATAACCGGCATGGCCAACAACGGGAAATTCCTCATATTTATGCTAAGTGCCAATCCATAAGCCGTTCCTAAGCAGATGACTGCCAGAGCTGCGAGTCCATGAGAAAAGTCGGCTTGTTCTGCCGGTTTTCTTGAAGCCTCAAGCATATCAACGATCTCGCCATGGCCTGTCTTGCAGGCAGCCCATACAGATATAATCGCGAACAACAATGCAAAGCAGACAACGGTCAAGCCTAGCGCTTCCATAGGTACGGTAAATATGATCGATACCTCCCGATCTAGCAGCACTTCCAACGTCATGAAGAACAGCTTACTGAATGCGATGCCTGAGCCGATGCCCAGCCCAATGGCCGACACGGCAATGCTTGCATGCTCGTACACGATCAATCTGCACAGCTGCCATCGTGTCATTCCGAATAAAGTAAGCAGGCCGAATTCCTGCCGTCGCGTCCGGATGAATGCCGAACTAGAATACAGCACGAACAGTACCGAGAATATAATGATGATATACTGGCAAAACATCATGCCCTGCCTCACTGAGTCAGCTCCTAGTATACGGCCGTTCATCACATCAGGATGGAATCGAAACGCGGCAAACATGTAAAAAACCATAACGGAAAATGTGCTGCTCAGGAAAAAAGCACAGCATGAGCGCCAATTGCCGCGAATGTTGCGCAAAGCAAGAGCTCGAATCGTCATGACCGCTTCACCCTGAGGGTTTCCTTATTTCCTCGCCGATTGATAGTACTCATCACTCCGGTCCTCCCCTGCACAATCTCTTGATGTATCACAACAACGCAAGTATAGCCCTGCCACCGTACGCATCCCATCGATTTAAGTGACATTGCGGTACTAAGCAACCTTACAAGATTGTCACCTTGCAGAGCTTAGTTGAGCATCAGTCAGCATCAGCGCCGTTCAAGTAAATGGATGCCCCTTGCTTGAAACGTCACCGTCATCGTTGTCCCTGCATGAAGCTCTGAAGACGCCGACAATCCGTGGCCTAACCGGCCGCATACTTCCTTGGCTACATACAGCCCCATTCCCGTCGATTCCCCAAGTGCCCTTCCATTCTCCCCCGTGAAGAATGGATCGAATATGCGAGGCAGATCGTGCGACGGAATTCCGGTTCCCTCATCCGTTATGCTTAAGCGGCACTTGCCGCTATCGTCATTCGTTATGCGGAAGCGAAGCTGCTTCACCCCCGGCTTGCCCTTGCTGTATTTGATTGCATTGCTGACGAATTGATTCAATACAACTCGCATCCATTTTTCATCCGTTTCCACCCAAGCCTCACCCTCGATCAGCGGAAAGGTAGAATGGCGAATGCATAGACGCTTATGTCCGTTCACCACCGAACGAACAAGATCATGCAGAGATATTCTTCGTATATGGAGATCCATTTCGAACTTATCGAGTCGTGCTGTATACAACAGCAGCTCCAAGCTGCGGGACATGCGATCTGTCTCCTCCTGAATGCTGGCAGCGAACTGCTTCTGCTCCCCCGTGGATACCGGAATCTGCTGTATTGCCTCCTGGCACAGCATGTCCGCCGCCGATATCGGAGTTTTCATCTGATGCACCCATTGAAGCACGAAATGATTATGCATCTCCTGCTGGCGGTGGTAGTTTCCAAGCTCATTCAAATAGATACGATATTGGCGCTCCAGCACGTCCGCAACGAGCATCTGCTCCCTTGTGACGGGAGACTGAACGAGCACAGCGACGTTCACGTCTCCGGAATCTGTGCATGCTTGCATCAGTTCCTTGTAATAGTTTTTCTGCCGAAAATAATCTACGACTATCCATAGGATTAGAAATAATAGTGAAAGCACGATGAAATAAACGATTGTGCCGTCATCCATTGCTTCCGGATAACGCGCCTGCTTCAGAAGCATCAGGCTGATCCCAAGCACAATAATTAGGGCGCTCGCAAGCAGATACAGCAGCCGATCCCGAACAAACACTATGGGGGACTTATTCATAAACATGCTCCCCCTTCTGACTCTCGCTTTCCTCGCCGAGCACCAGCTTATATCCTATCCCTCTGACCGTACGAATCGCATCCGGCAAACCGAGTTCTCCCAGCTTATTGCGCAGTCTCTTCACGTTTACCGTCAATGTATTGTCGTCAACAAATTGAGTATCGTCCCACAGCGTTTCCAGCAACTGATCTCGGGTCACGGCAGTACCACAATGTACGAGCAGGCTTTCGGCTAATAGCTGCTCGTTCTTCGTCAGCTCGATTTTCCTCTGCTGCCATATAAGCTCATTGCGACTAAGGCTTAATGTTAATCCTTCCGCGACTATGTCCGGTTCCGGCGGTGGGGGAAGCTCCGATACGGCGGCGTAATCCCCATATACTCTGCGCAGTACGCTGCGCACCTTGGCAACCAGCAAATCGAGCATGATTGGCTTTGTAATATAATCATCACCGCCATTCTCAATGGCCATTACTTGATCCATCTCCCCTTCTCTCGCCGAAATGAACATGATCGGTAGATTGGATCGGGCACGAATCTGCCTGCACCAATAATAGCCGTCAAAATACGGCAAATTAATATCGAGCAGTACCAAATGAGGATCAAAAGCGGTCAGTTCGGACATCAAATCTCGAAAATGTGAAGCGCACAATGCTTCAAAATGATATTTTTCTAAATTCCTTTGTATGACGGAGGCGATCTTCTCATCGTCTTCTACTATTAAGATGCGGTACATTTATGTAATCCCTCCCGTGAGCGGTACAAATCATTACAATTTCCCTTTTTACCTAAATAGACTATAAAAATGATACCACCACCGCCATTTTACGTATAGAAAATCGAAAAAGCTGCCGAACCATTCGGCAGCTTCTGTAGTATTATTATTTCTCAATCTCTCACGATAACATCATCATATACTTCACAACGTTATGACCTGGCCATCTTCCGGAACGAGGATTTGCTCCGCAATCCCTTTCTCTTGAGCATAACTACGCAACTCCTGCCTCGACAGCAAGCAGTGATTCACCGCCTCCATATGCGATGAAATAATGATGGATTCCGGCGATGCCTGATGCGTCCGATAAATATCTTCCTTAGTCATGAGAATCGGGTCACCGATAAGGAATTGAGCTGCACCACCGTTTACTACAATCACTTCAGGCTTGTGCTGTTGAATTGCAGCGTCCACCTCATCGCACCAGATCGTATCTCCCGCGACATACAAGGTCTTCTCTGTCGGATGCGACAAGACGAAGCCGGATACCCTGCCCATCCGCTCTCCAATTTCTCCAGTGCCATGCCGACCAGCTGTGCGCTGCAAACAAACTCCTCCTACGGAGGTATGTTCATTCATCGCCTCGACATGATGGAAGCCCGCATCGCGAATCGATTGAGCATCCTGCTCGTTTTGGGCAATAATGCGAATCTCCTTAGGCAACACCGATTTTGCCGTGTCGTCGAAATGATCAAGATGAAGATGCGTCACAATGACGGCATCCACTTGAATGATCTCATCAATAGGAGTCGGCAGCTCAACAAGCGGATTGCGAAGCTCCGCATGCGGTGTATTTGGGAATGCTGGGTAAGTCCCCTTAGGGGCCAAAAATGGATCAACCAGCAGCCTCTGGCCTCCGTACTCTATAATCATCGTAGCATTGCGAATCTGTGTAATGTTCATCCTGCACTCCTCCTGTGGCAAGCCTCTTTTGCTCTTCCTATGAATAGGATAATATGATTGAAGATAGGAAGACATATACAGAATCAAGTGTTAAACGTTAAATACTTGATTAATGAAAGAGGTTGTTACGATGCTGGATTCTACGGATCAACGCATTATTGAGGAACTGTCCCGCAATGGACGAGTTTCGATGAAGGAACTGGGACAGAAGATTCATATGACAGGTCAAGCAACGGCGAATCGCGTACAGAAGCTGGAAGACGAAGGCGTTATTGAACACTATACGATTCAATTGAATCAAGCTAAGGCTGGGTACCCCGTACAAGCATTTATTCAAATCTATACAAAGCAGCCGGATCATCGCCCATTCTTGTCCTTTGTCGAGACACAGCAGACCTATGTTCTTCATAATTATAAAATTAGCGGCGAATGCTGCTATATGATGGAGTGCCGCTTCTCCTCCAATGAGGAACTGGATGCATTCCTCGTGGAATTGAATCAATATGCGAATTACAGACTGTCGATTGTCATTAAGAAAAACCCTTAAGTAGAATCTCATAAATCTTCAGCCCATCATTTAACGTCTAACATCGTCAAACATTCTAACCTTCTTCCACCAATGCTAATAGTAATATAAAGAATACAGCCGTCTTTAAGACGGCCGTATTCTTTGTCCCTTTGTCGGACAAGGCAATGATTATTTACGGTTTATCGGCACCGTTGAATTCGGCACGAAAGATTTCGTCATGGGGATTAGCCGGGGATCCTGCAAACTGAAGTATATTGACGTTAGCACTCATGACATGTTTGCCGTCAAGCGTCCCCCCGCTTTGCGAACCGAATCCATGAATGCCACCGCTATGGCCCCACACCGACTCTCCGTCCGCGCGCTTCGTTACTTCATAAATACCCAAACCATACCGACCGATAGGGGTTTCCACACCATCCAGCATTTGTGTCATCGATTCTTTTGACAACACCTTTCCGCCTAGCAGTGCACTGAAAAACGCATTCAGATCCTTAGCGGTTGAAATCATGTCGCCCGCTGCGTTCCCCCATGAAGGATTGAGCTCCGTGATGTCGATGTATCCTCTGCCTTCCAATGTGATATATCCCCGTGCATGTGGATCTGGCAAAGAGGACTTCGTGCCAGCAACAGAGGTGTCTTTCAACCCCAATTTTGCAATTATGCGTGCCTCGATATTTTCGCCGTACGTTTTACCCGTAACCTTTTGGATAATAACTCCCGCCAATACATAATTCGTATTGGAGTAGCTCCATCCCTTGCCGGGCTCGAACAGCGGCTTCTGCTCCAAGCCAAGCCGAATCAATTCATCCGCGGAATACGTTTGATAAGGCTTCTCTACTACGATCCGCTTTATGAAGTCTTCTGATGTATAATTGGCAATTCCGCTCGTATGATTCAGCAGCTGCCGAATCGTAATGTTGCTTCCATCATATCCATTCCCTTGAACCACGCCCGGAAGCCACTTTTCCACGGAATCATCCAGACTCAATTTGTTCTCCTCCGCCAATTGAAGCATTACAGTTGCGACGAACGTTTTCGTAATGCTGCCAATACGGTAATGGAATTCCGGATCCATCTTACGATCACTATAAATACTTGCCTGGCCCGCCCCATACGACCACACCTGTCCATCCTTTACAACCTGTGCTAGGATACCGGGAACTTCCTTACGCTTCACAAGGTCATCCATCGTCTGTTGGACAAGTGAATGCTTCTCATTTGGTAGATGGTTTACTTGACTTTCTTGTGTCGAAGCCCAATTGTTCCTCACATCCTGTGCCCGAGCTGCCGAAGTATTCAGCAGCATGGATCCTGCAAGCAGCACAGAAAAACTCGCCAACAAACATTTTTGAAATAACATAGAATCCTCTCCTCTTCTTTTCTTGTAGAATCGCGGCATACATCATGCACTCGGTAGATTCAGAAGCTTAATGCCCGCGAATTAATCTCAAGCTATCTGAAAAATGTCATATTTCGTAGTAACGAAATGTCACTTATGGCAAATTACTAGGCAATATGCTCGCGCAAAGGGGCATGACTTGGGGTTCATATGACAAAATGTCATGATGTGACAAGCGCTGTATCATCCCGTTCTGAGTAACATGGATGACGTAATTGCCTCTTGACTGTCGTCATAGTTATTATCAATACACTACAGAATCTATCGGAACTATTGAAATGAGGTGCTAGCATTGAATATAGCAATACCGTGGACGAAGCAGCGGGCGTGGTACGATTGGGCGATTCTTGTCACTCGAATCTATTGGCTGTTCAGCGCGTCGGTCATCGTACTAGCGTTCCGTGAAGAGTTCCCTCACGCGATGTGGATGCTCTGTACGCTAGCTTTGTTCGTCTATCCTCTTCCATTGCTGCTGCGCTTCGGAAGACAATGGCACATGCTTGTGGAAATCTTGCTTGTCGGCGTTTTCAGTATTTGGATAAGTGCCTACTTGCCTTTAGCTTCTTGGCAATTTCTTATGGCTGCCTTTGTATTCGGCTTCTTAAGCAGCCGCAATTCGCTATGGTGGACCGCTCCCCTGGTTGTGATCTGTATTCCCTTTAGTCTCGGCATAGCCGTTAATTCAGCAATGGATGAGATTTTGCTCCGATACCTGCCGAACAACGGGTTAGCCTACTTTCTAGGCTTTGCTTTTCAATTGCTGGCACTCACTCATAAGCAAAGTCTTATCATTCAGGAGCAAAATCGCGTGCTCGAGCATCATGTAACCCAAGTAGAGCAGCTTACCTTGATCGAGGAGCGGAGCAGGCTGTCCCACGAGCTTCACGATACAATCGGGCACACGTTAACATCCATCATTATGGGATTGGAATCGATGCGTCCCGCCATTCCTAAATCACACGGCGAGCAATATGGAGAAATAATAGTACGGGCTCGCAAAGGGCTCGATGGTATACGTACGCATCTGCATGATCTATCCCCCGATCAGAAGGATGGAACCCTAAGCGAATCGATTGATCAGCTGTCCAACGACTTCTATACATCGACAGGCATCAAGGTAAAACTCCGCGTGTTGGGAACAGAGTGTCCTGTAACGAAGCACGTCAGTCACTGCCTGTACCGATGCTTGCAAGAAGCCCTGACGAATGCTGTACGACACGGACAAGCCACCTCCATAGATATTTCGCTATATTTCGATGAAGAATGGCTCCGTCTGCATATCGAGGACAATGGCCAAGGGATGGAGCAGGTACAATACGGCTATGGACTTTCGGGTATGAAAGATCGCCTGCTCGCATTGGGCGGAAATCTGTCTATTCATTCCGTTCTTAGAGAAGGTACAGTAGTCATATGCAAGGCGCCTCTTATCATGCCAGCACCGAACGCTGCAGTGCGAATTCTTATCGTAGACGATCAGGAATCGATTCTACATAGCTTGCATGTGTTATTGACCAAGCACCCTGAATTCGAAGTAGTCGGGGCGGCCTCCAATGGGCGGGCAGCACTTGAACAGTGCGAGCGTTTCCGTCCAGATCTTGTGCTTATGGATGTAAAAATGCCGAAAATGGACGGGATTACCGCCCTTCAAACGATGAAGCAGCGGTGGCCTGACTTAAAGATTGCATTTCTGACTACTTTTCCAGACGTCGGGCAAGCGATGACGGCCCTTAAGCACGGTGCCAACGGCTATATGCTGAAGTCCGTCCATCCAAAAGAACTGATTGAGGCCATTAAATTGATTAACAATGGCGGGACGTGGATCGCGGAAGGCATTGCGGAGCAAGTATTTGCAGGCATGAAGCAATCAAGGACGAGCAACATAGAAAACAGCGCAAGTCATATTCAAGACAATCCATATAGACTTACACAGCGTGAACACCAAGTATTGCACCATCTATCATTGGGCCTTAGATACAAGTCAATCGCGAAAAAACTCTTCTTAAGCGAAGGCACTGTACGAAACTATTGTTCCATCCTCTATTCCAAGCTGAATGTAGGCAATCGGGAAGAGGCTGTATTAAAAGGAAAACAGGAGAATCTTTGCTAATGACCCCAGTAACACGAATGAAGGAGCAATAATTGCCCCTTCTTATTTTACTGTTCGACCTCAACTGCACACCCTTTAGGGGTCAGTCCATTAATCGGGGATGATCGAGAACACGGTTCGTCCCTGATCTTCTACTCGTTGCACGGTTGTCAGCCTCTGATCGATCTTAGTAATATCCGTAATCCCTTGTTTGTTCTTCTCAATCGTTAACGATAGGATCATCCCTTGCAGCGTCTTCGGGTTCTTCTTCAATCTCGTTGTCAGGAAATTTCCTAGCGAAGAAGCCGCCACCCGGAGCCGAGTGCGACCGTACCTATCCTTCATTTTCTTGGAGATGACGGGATGAAGGACATGTGGGTGAGCACCCAGCACCGCATTTACACCGTGTTGGAACAGCAATTGCATAAGCCTGCGCTGCCTTGCCGTCGGCGTTGTTCGATATTCCTGTCCGAAATGCAAACAGGCAATGACCAGATCTGCCTGCTCTCTCAACGCCTTAACATCAGCAAGCATCCTGCTCGGATTCAGGCGATTGACCTGCCACGCTTTCGAGACAGGGATTGAATTTGTACCCAGCGTATACGCGGCAATGCCTAGCTTGATTCCCTTTACAGGTATGATCATGGATGTGTGCGCATCTCTCCTCGAACGATAGGTACCCGTGTGCTTCAATTCATAACGATCAAGAACATCAAGTGTTCGGACTAATCCCTTCCCTCCCCCATCCATGCAATGATTGTTCGCAGTCGAGAAGAAATCAAATCCTGATCGCTTCAGTGCAGGTGCCAATTCATCTGGACAGCTAAAGATCGGATACCGTGTGACAGGATGCCTTTGCTCCTTCCAACGATTGCTCCCCTTCTGTTTCAAGATGCCGTCATCATGCCAGGTTGCACCCGAGAATGTCGTCTCTAAATTGCCAATCGCAAAATCATGCTCCTGTATATAAGGAGCTACTTGTTCGAAAATCGGTTCAAATCGATAGCCGTCAGGCTGCTTCGCCGAGCCAATGATTTCACTCTTCATCAATATATCTCCTACCGCGGCAATCTTGATTACCGTCAAGTCGCTCACTCCTTCCTGCCCATAGTTTATTCAGCTACCCAACAATGTGTAAAAAAACGCGAACAATACGGGCAAGGTCCCAGTCAGACGAATAGGATAGGGTAAACACCTACAGGAGGAGGATCAGACTCCATGAAGAGAAAGGCGAGAAAGACAGCAGCTAAAACACATTCTCTAGTCGAGCCAAAGGGACCGAAGTGGGAACATCATCTCGCATTGATGAAGGATCATGAGCTGCGCGGGCATTTGCCAGAGACATTGAGGATGGATAAGGACTCTTTATCATTCATGCTATCGCTGTATCCAACAATCTATGTGAAGCCGAATCAAGGCGCCTTCGGTGAAGGGGTCATGAAGGTAAGCAAGTCAATGGATTCCTCTGGATCAGAACAGTTCCATGTCCATCACGGAACGAAGCAGCATACTTTCCATTCGGAAGAACAATTGTATCCCTTCATTCTGGCGAAGAAGACAAGCAAAAAATATATTGTGCAGCAGGGAATTGATTTGATGAAATGGGAAGATCGCCCCTTCGATCTGCGCATTATGGTCAGGAAGCAGGAAGACGATAGTTGGAAGAACGAAGGTATTCTCGGCCGTGTTGCCCAGCCTAACAAAATTGTGACAAATATTCGCAGCGGCGGAAGCTCCATGTCGATTGAGAAGTTATTATCCTCGCATACCAATTGGGTCAGTCTGCGCAATGTGAAAGAGCAATTGAATCGGATCAGTGCGCGTACAAGTGAAGTGATTGAGACCAGACATCCCGGAGTGAAGATGCTCGGTATTGATATCGGCATCGATCAACAATTAAAGCCATGGATCATCGAAGTGAATATGAAGCCAGAGAAAATATGCTGGGATTGCATCGAAAAACTCTACCAGGAAAGTGAATCCGTCTAACCTATGGAAAGCAAAAGAGAGCCGACATAACGTCGACTCTCTTTGCCATTCTACCAGCCAAAATCCAATGTCTTTCCCGTTTCAGCCAATGTCTTAATGTTGCTTAGTATCATCCACCAATGTCCCTTCGTACTCTCATAGGATGGATGTCCTTCCGTCCAGTTGTCATTGACCAATGTTAACCGTGTACAGCCGCCAACCTCGTCAATCGTGAAGGTAATTCGAGTCTCCAGCTCCGCATGATTCTCACGATAAGAGGGCCCCGGATGCTCTGTATAGCTCAACACTTTGTTCGGTTCATAGTCCAAAATGCGTCCATACACATGCACCGTCTCGTCGCCTTCATTGCCTGGACCTACATATTCATAAGGAGCTCCAGTTTCGAAGGTCGATTTCAGTACACAACCGAAGAAAATTTTACGCGTTCCTTCTGGAGACGCGATCGAATTCCATACGATCTCAGGCGATGCTCCAATATAAAATTCATACTTTAATGCTTCCATTTGCCTTCACTCCTTCACAAAATGACTGACTACTCGCTCCCGTACTAAGCAGCATTGCGGTGACTCCCATCTATTGCTACTATGATTATAGATATTGCCCGTAAGCTTGTATTGTAAAAACGCGACAGTCCACAGGAATTAGGCACATTGTAACGGTTGGCACATAACAGGGACTTGCTCAATCAACAAGTCCATCGTCCTTCAATCTTGATTTCGGGAGTGATTCGCATCGTACTTATGCAACCCACAATCCATAAGCCTAGCATGGGCATTTTGAACATGAAACAAGGCGAACAGAAATTCACGCTTGCGCGCCATGTGCCCTCTGACCCATTGCGTGATGTTATTAAGCACTTCTGGATCATTCGCTGGGATCTAACCGATCAGCCTCCATACGAACAAGGGATTGTTCCAAACCCATGCGTTAATATGGTCATTGAGCATGGTCACACGGCTATCTATGGAGTTGCGCAGAACCGCTATTCTCATCGTCTGGAGGGCAAGGGAAAGGTATTAGGCATCAAATTCAGGCCAGGAGGATTTTATCCGTTCGCGGGCCTGCCCATCTCCCAGATTACGGGCCGTTCAATGCGTCTTGAAGATGTGTTCCAAGCTGATCCGCGTCTACTTGAACAGGCTGTCCTATCCGAGGACGAGGATGAACATATGGTCGCGGCAGCAGAAGCCTTCTTCCTAGCGCATCTTCCCGCTAGAGACAATAACGTGGCTTATCTCAATCGCATCATTGACCGTATTCAGGGCGATCGCCATATTACGAAGGTCGATCATGTATGTGAACAATTTGAGGTGAATAAGCGCAAGCTGCAAAGACTGTTCCAGCAATATGTGGGTGTGACGCCTAAATGGGTCATTCGACTGTATCGATTGCACGATGCCGCAGAAACAATCGACTACGGTTCTTATCAAGATTTGACGAGACTATCCATAGATCTTGGCTACTATGATCAATCCCACTTTATCAAGGATTTCAAGGGTATCATCGGCGCTACCCCAGAGGAATATACGAAGCGTGTTCTCCACGCAACATAGGAAAAGGCCGGATCCCCTCTCTGTATGGGTCTCCGGCCTTCTGTTATTGATTTATGATTCCAATGATTTCATTCCTGCTCCTAGCTTTTGTTATCCAGCTACATATCCTCTACTATCAAATGAACCGGGCAATGATCACTGCCCAAGATATCCGAGTCAATACGAGCATCTACCAAGAAATCGTTCAATCTCGAAGATACGAGGAAGTAATCAATGCGCCACCCGATATTCCGTTCACGCACCTTCGGCATGTACGACCACCAGCTGTACGCGTCCGTCCGATCCGGATAGAAATGCCGGAACGTATCTGTGAAGCCTGCGTTTTGTAAGATGGTCATCTTCTCCCGCTCTTCTGCTGTGAATCCGGAATTGCCCTGGTTTGACTTCGGATTCTTCAAATCGATCTCTTGATGAGCAACGTTCAAGTCGCCACATACGATGACCGGCTTGCACGCATCCAGCTGCTGCAAATAGCCGCGGAATCGCTCTTCCCACTCTAGTCGTTCTTCCAGACGGGAGAGATCACGCTTCGAGTTCGGCGTGTACACATTGACTAAGAAGAAAGATTCGAATTCAAGTGTAATGATGCGGCCTTCCGGCTCCTCATTCTCCTCGATGCCATAGCGAACCGTCAGAGGCTTCTTCTTCGTAAATACAGCTGTGCCGGAATATCCCTTCTTGAGCGCATAATTCCAATACTGCGAATATTCCTCCCCAAGATCAAGCTCAATCTGCCCTTCCTGCAGTTTCGTCTCTTGGACACAGAAAATATCTGCGTCCATCTCTTGAAAGTAGTCCATAAAACCTTTATTCACGCAAGCGCGCAACCCGTTCACGTTCCAGGATATAAGCTTCATCTTCTATATCTCCTTGCTTAGCTATCAATAGTTTAGATGGTACTATACTATGTAGTGTACCATAATCTAGTACGGCCCGTAGACCAATCAAGTAAGAGTATATTGGGATAAATTACCACAATCCTCTGCCCAATAACAAATTCTATAATACTATTTTTCTATATTGAACCTCTTTTAATAGGCCAAAATACCCATTTTTAAACTATGAATCGTGAGGTAAAATAGTCACTAACCTTAGTGGAAACATATGGGTCATATTACTTTTATAAGGGGGTCTGAATTCAGATCGTTTGCATCATTGATAGAGCGCAGGCACAGCACTAACCATTTCAAAAGGGAGGTTGCAGCTTGAAATTACATACGATACGTCGAAAATTAGCGGGAATCCTTAGCATCGCCATGGTAGCCGCCATGCTATTCCCGGCCCCATCACACACTTATGCGCAAGAGATTACTTCGAAAGAACAGGTTACACCAAAGGTCAATTCCAACCTGTCTCCACAGCTCCAACTTCCTGGTCAACCCGAATCACCAACCAAAACAGGCAACAACTTTGTTCCTCAGTCCGACAGCAATAAGCCGATAACTGTCATCGTCGAATTAAACACAGAGCCCGTAGCCTTGTCCCAAGCGGAGCAAGGGCAAAGCTCTGCTCCATCTGTTGCCGATCAAGAACAGAAAATTAAACTCGAGCAAAACACCTTTAAATTGCAAGCCCGGATAAGCTCGAAAGCGGTAATCCGCCGTGAATATACGGCCGCACTCAATGGATATTCCGTGAGCATTCCAGCTAATGAAGTGGATCGCTTAGCGAAGCTTCCTAACGTGAAAGCCATCTATCCAAACTTGGAATATAATATACCTGTTGACGACGGGAGTGTATTCAAGCCACTCATGGATGTAAGCGCTCCCTATATTGGTACGAATGTATTATGGGACATCGGCGTCACGGGTGCTGGCATTAAGGTTGGAGTGTTAGACACAGGTGTCGATTATAACCATCCTAGCTTAAAGGATGCCTTTAAGGGTGGTTGGGACTTCGTTGATAACGACAGTGATCCGATGGAAACCCGCCCTGATCTTTCGAAGCTGCCTAGAAACGGAAAACCATACCATACATCACATGGAACTCATGTAGCCGGCACGATTGTGGGCCGTGGCGACCCTAACAATCCGAACGGAAAGACTGGATGGGTCAGAGGCATCGCTCCTGGCGCTGACTTATATGCATACCGGGTACTGGGACCTTACGGCAGTGGATATACAGAGAATATTATTGCTGGTATTGATAAAGCAATTAAAGATAAGATGGACGTCATCAACCTGTCGCTAGGCGGAACATTCAACAACGCTTATACGGCTGATTCAGTGGCCGTCAACAATGCAGTACGCGCTGGTGTAACCGTTGTAATGGCAGCAGGCAACGAAGGTCCTAATTCTGGAACGCTTGGCTCGCCTGGCGGAGCTCACCTTCCAATATCCGTAGGAGCTTCTACACCTCCAATGATTACACCTTTCTTCCAGGCTCCAGGCATTCAACAATTGCTGTACGCCAAACTGTCTACGCATGCACCAGAAATCACTAATAAGAACACATCATTCGAGGCGGTATATGCCAACCTCGGCAAGCCTGAGGACTACAAATATATCAAAGCATCCGGCAAGCTTGTGCTCGTCTCGCGCGGCGATATTAGTTTCCGGGACAAAGCAATAAATGCAGCCAAGGCTGGAGCTGCAGCGCTTATCATTTTCAACAACGAACCTGGGGAGCTGGGAGCAACTCTTGAATTACCAGATCAATACGTTCCTACCTACACCCTCTCACAAGCTGCGGGTCAAGCACTAAAGAGAAACATTGATAAAGGGATAGCCACGGTTACCTTTGATACCGTACCAGAGGAGGATCTATTAGCGGACTTCAGCTCCCGCGGGCCTCTTCTTCCGGACTATATGATTAAACCAGACATCACTGCTCCAGGTGTTGCGATACGTTCTTCCGTACCAGCGTGGGATGGAGACTATGCGTCGAAAGGCTACGAAGCTAATAATGGTACAAGTATGGCCGCCCCACACATCGCTGGCGCCGCTGCCCTGCTGCTGGAGAAGTATCATCACAAGATAGAAACAGACGAACTGAAAGCTCTCTTGATGAATAACGCTAAAACCATAGAAGACCGCGATCATAAATTATACTCCGTAACCGAACAGGGCGCTGGACGAGTGGATCTCAATCAAGTTATTCAAGCTACAGCCATTGCTCTCGTTGAAGCAACAACCAATGCAACAAGCGATGGCCAAAGTATCCCGTATGAGACAGGGAGTGTATCTTTTGGATTGGTTCCAGAAGGCACCCACTCCAAAGAAATTGTCGTTAAGGATATTGCAAATACGAATCAAACCTATACAATCAGCAGCTCCTGGAGCGGAACAAGCAAAGGTATCAACCTGCAGTTCACCTCGAATACGGTAACTGTACCTGCAAATGGTTCAGGAAGCCTAGGGATTAAGGTAACGGTTCCAGAAAATACTACCGGCAGCTATGAAGGCAGCATCATCTTAACTGAGCAAACAACCCATCACCAGCTGCACCTTCCTGTCAGCCTGTTTGTTGGGGATAACTATGGAATTGCACCAATTACAAACCTTACTGCGGATCCTATGTACTTCTCACCAGGCGGCAAATTTTCTCCTGCTCAGACAGCAGATGCTTATTTCGATGTAACAACAGAACTGGCTGATTTCAAGATTTCAGTAACAGACGCGGTATATGGAACATACATGGGCGATTTTTATGACAGCCAAGGCAAACTTCACAAGCCGGGTGTCTATGGATATCGGAATTGGAATGGAACGGTATGGAAAGGCGGGAAAGCTGTCTCCTTGCCGGATGGGCGGTACGAGTTCACTCCATCTATCAACGATAAGAAGCTTGAAGACCAGAAATCATTTTTCGTTATTGATCGCGAAGCACCGGAATTTACTCTGGATGATCCCCCTCTTATCAGGAACCAAGAGAATCCAGGCACGGGATTTATCCGAGGGGAAATTACGAAGGACTTATTCAAAGATTTATTCCCTGACAAGATTAATGAATATATTACCACAGTTGCATTTGATCAATTGGACAAGCAGCATATCGGCAAGATGAACAGTGACGGAACATTTGCAATTGAGGTTCCGTTGAATCCAGGCAGCAATGAATTCATTCTAATGATATATGACGCTGCAAAAAATGGTTTTGGGTATATTGCTGAGCGTATCGTGTTCGACAATAAAGATATCGTCTATGCGGGAAGCAGCAGCTCTAAAGTGCCGACTAGAAATCCATTTGACGTCAAGATCAATTATTCCGTTACAGAAGCTGTATACTCTGCTTCATTCAGTCTTACTTATGACAGCCAGGTAACGTTGTTGGGTGTGGAACCAAGCGTTACGATGGCTACTTATCAAGATAAGCACTATCCAGGTACGCCTCTGATCATTAAAGAGGATAGAGTTGAAGAACCTGGAGGCAAGATCAGATTGAATTACAGCGTCAGCCTAAGTGGGGGGGCGTCTGAGAAAGAGGGCGATATTGCAACGCTCGTCTTCTCTGGCAATCAAGAAGGAACTTATGAGTTTAACCTTGAAAATGTGCAGCTGTATAATGAGAACAACGAATTAATTCCAATAGACAAGGTCTTATCTTCTAAGATAGAAATCGCCAATCCATCCGAGCCGAATCCAGGGCCTGGGCCGGATCCAGGACCAGATCCAAGTCCAGGGCCAGCTCCGACTCCAGGGCCAACGCCGCCAGTTTCATCTTCTTTATCAGGGGGTTCTGCATCTTCAACTGCGCCTGTTCAGGTTCCATCAGGCAAGCAACTGAAGGCGGGATTACTGACGGAGACGAAGAAGGATGGAGTTGCAAACGCGGTGTTCGCGATAAATGCAGATGCCGTGAAAAAGCTGCTGCAGGACAAAGACGCCAAGCAAGTTCGACTCGATATTAGCGATGTTAATATGAAGGGATACGGTGAAGTTGCGTTCACGCTGGACAAGTCGACTGCGAAGCAGCTACAGGAATCAGGCAAGGACTTGCTTCTATCTGGAACAGATTTTGACATTGTCATCCCGAATAAATCGGCAGCTGATCTTATCGGCTCAAACGGACTTGAGCTTGTGCTTTCCCTGTCTGACCACAAGGATAAAGGGTTCGCGAAAGAGCGCGGCGAAGCTACCTACACCTCTCCAAAGCTCACCATCCGCGGCCCTAAAGATGCGAAGAGTGTGACGCTTGGAATTACACTCAAGCTGACAGATGCCGCGAAGGATATTCGCAGGGCAGGTGTCTATGCACTCGCGCAAGATACGGTTAACTCTTGGAAATACACATTGGCAGGAACACAAGCGGCCGACAAAAAATCGGTCACGTTCGAAGCAACTCAATACGGTACCTACACCATCGCAGAGCATGTAAGACCATTTAGCGATATTGCTGCACATTGGGCGAAGGATGAAATCGAAGTAATCGCCGCCCATGATCTGCTGCATGGTAAAGACAGCTTAGACACGTTCAAACCGAACGATGTCATTACTCAGGCTGAATTCGTCTCCTTGCTTGATCGCTTGACGAACAGCGGCAAGACATGGGAGCAGCGAATTGCTGAGCCTGGGGCACGGAATCCAATCACACGCGAGAAGCTGGTCGTCTTGCTAGCGCAAGCACTGCAGGCCGATCTCTCCCAAGCGAATGCATCACTTGGGTTCAAGGATGAGTCTCGTATTTCACAAGATGCGAAGGCTGCCGTTGCATATGCAGTCAGCAAAGGGCTCATCAAAGGTTCTGATGACAATACGTTCAATCCGACTGGAACTTCCACTCGTGCACAAGCAGCTATCATTTTGTATCGTGTACTGAATCAGCAGTAAGCTTAGCGCCCCAAACTCAAGAAGCAGAATTCCTACGCACTTCACGGAGGATTCTGCTTCTTTTTTTCATAGAATTAATCATTATCAGTCCATCCTGCCGCTACTGCTCAATAAGCAGGGCAAGTTAGATAATCAACCAATAAGCCCCGTCCAATATCCATTTACCGAGGCAGCCATATCCGAAATGTACTGCCCTCGCCTATTCGGCTAACAACGTCTATCGTTCCACCATGCGCTTCAACGATCGATCTCGTAATAGCCAGACCTAGTCCGGAACCTCCACTTTTGCGATTCCGCGAAGATTCGCTGCGATAGAATCGATCGAACAGATAAGGAAGATGCTCAGGAGCAATACCCAACCCATTGTCAGAGACGGATAGCTGAACTCCATTCTTATTTTTCATACCCTCGACGTGAATGTGCCCTAGTTCTTCATCCGTATGTTGAACCGCATTATGCACCAGATTGAGCACAACCTGCTTCATCTTATCGGGATCTTGCTTGCATAACAGCTGAGGCTCTAGCGTAATCGTCACCGTTCTCTTTCCTGCCAGCATTACTAGCTGCGGTTCCATGCTACGAATGATTCCATCTAGAGATCCTTCGATCAGTTCAATGGAGGGCGCCCCATCTCGATCCAGCTTCGCCAGCAGAAGCAAATCATGAATCAGCTTACTTAGTCGCTCCGACTCGCTATGCATGCTTGTTAATGCCTTATGCAGCTGTTCGGGATGCTGGGCCGCCCCGCGAAGCAGAACCTCTAGAAATCCATGGATCGAAGTCAACGGTGTACGAAGCTCATGGGATGCATCGGCAACGAAGCGTCGCATCTGCTCCTTCATCTCCCGTTCCGCGTCGAAGGAAGTCTCTAGCCTCTCCAGCATGCTATTGAAAGAATCGGCTAGACGATCCACCTCAGATTGTCCCTGCGCGGTGGAGAAGCGCCTATCCAGATTGCCTGCATCGATTTGTTCAGCTGTACTCACCATTGCAGACAGCGGTCGCAGCGTCCTTCGGATGACTGGAAGCAGCACAATTACCCCTAGTAACATCGCTATAGCAGCTATCATGAGAAAAGTAAGCGTCTGCCCCATGAGCAAGTCGTTAAGCGGAGCCGTTGGCGCACTAATCTGCACCGTCCCTATTTCCCTGCCAGGAGCTGATAAGACGGGATGCAGTACAACCAACTGTTCTTTTCCGTTCGAATCATTTGCAATGTGGTAGGATGGATTGCCCAGAGGAGCCCTTCTTGCCTTCTTATACTCCTCAGCATTCAATTGTACGGTGGCAAGTTCACCTTGCCCATTCGGCAGTGAATGATAGTCCCCTGCTTGATCAATGAAGGCCACATGGGTATCCGGCATAAGCAGCATCGGCATTGAGGGTTCGGGTACACGCTGTCCCGACTGTTCAAGCTGACGATGATACTGTCCCACCCGCTTCCAGACGAATCCAGGAATGCTCATTGCATGACTTTGAAGACTCGCTGCTTTATTCTGATACACAACCTCGCGCATAAATATATACTGCAGCATGCCGACGATCACCAGCAAGATAGCAATGACAAGCAAAGAACGATACAGCAATTGGGTACGTAGTGAATACAAGTTTACGATCCTCTTTAGACCGGAACGCCATCGATTCCTCATGGGATATCTACCCGATAACCAGCTCCACGCAACGTTCTAATTAACTGATGTTCCTTGTCGTTCAACTTTTCCCGCAAAGATCGGATATATACCTCGACAATATTGTCCTCTCCCCCAAAGTCATAACCCCATACCCGATCCAAGATGACAGACTTGCTCAATACCACGCCACGATTCAGCACGAGGAACTTGAGCAGATCATACTCCGTTGGCGAGAGCGCCAGCACACTGCCGCTATACTTCATTTCCTTGCGCTTGTCATCGATCACGAATGGCCCTATCTGCACATCCCCGAACATCGTCGGGAACTGATTGCGAATCCGTGCTTGAATTCGTGCCAATAGCTCAGCGAAGCTGAATGGCTTGACCATGTAATCGTCTGCCCCCAGATTCAACCCCTTCACACGGTCATCCACCTCATCCTTCGCCGTAAGCATAATAACCGCCACATCTTCTGACTTCTTCAGCATACGGCACACTTCATATCCGTCCATCCCCGGCATCATCACATCCAATATAACGACATGAGGCTGGAACTCGGTAAATCGGGCTACGGCAGTTACGCCATCCTGTGCAGCCTGCACATCAAACCCCTCATTTACCAAGCCCAGCTCAAGAAATTGTAAAATATTCGGCTCATCATCTACGATGAGAATTCGAATCCCTCTGCTCCGATACATCCACGCCTCTCCCTCACTGCTGCGATATATTCCCTGTTCCTTCTATTATCCTATTATTAGCTGAAATGCAGCTGAGCGTTCGCTTAAAATTTATTGAGGCTGCGCGAATGCATGGAGTCCATTCACTACTACGATAAATCGATCAAGTGAATTTAGCGAATATCCTTCTGGATATTCCTATACCATTCGATCGTTTCGTCTATTCCTGCCGACAAACTATACTGAGGCTGCCATCGCAATTCCTGCTTCAAGCGCCCAGCATGAGCGCCAACATACAAGGGTTCATCTACGGGATCAGGGAGTGCCCCGAATCGAAGCAAACGTTCACGCCCCAACTTCTTGGCAATCATCAGGGCGATCTGCTTCACCTGAACCGGCTTCCCTGAACCGATATTCAATGCGCCCTCCACCTTGCTGAAGAGAAAAGACACCAGCGCATCCGCCACATCCTTGACATACAGAAAGTCGCGATACTGCTTGCCGTGTGAGCAGGCTGCCTCCCGTTCGGCCAACAGCGAGCGAATAATCGAAGATACGAGACGGTTCCCTTGCTCATAAGGGCCATATAAATGAAAAATACGTGCCCAGCCGCTGCTTATCCCTCGTTGTTCCGTAAAAGACACCAGCCAAGCACGCAGCGAATTTTTGCATACCGCATATAAAGTCTTCTCCGATAATGGAGAATTGACCTCTGACAATAATCCCGGTGTCCATTCATATTCAGCACAAGAGCCAGCAACGATTAATCTTTGTCCTCCACTTTGAATAAAATGATCAATAAGCGTCTTGCTGGATTGCATCCAGTTATAGTTGCTCAGAGAAGTATAGCATTGCGGCGGAATAGCATCCCAGGCAAGGTGAATAAGGTGTGTCGGTCTTACCTGTTCGATAAGGGCCTTCACTTCTTCCTCATCCCACAAATCTATCTGATGCCACGTACAGAAGAGATCCGCTCTATGCGCTCTCCGATATATAGCATGGACGTCGTACCCTTCCTGGAGCAAGATCTGAACGACGAAGCTGCCGATCCACCCACTGCCGCCTGTAACCAGTATTTTATCCATCCTTCACACCACTTCAATCTCTGGAACAAAGATGACAAACTTACCGCCCCATTCTCGGATATAAGCGCACTGCTCCATAATCTCTTCTTTCAAATTCCAAGGCAGTATAAGCACATAATCTGGACGTACTCGCTTCAGCTCCTCAGGACTGCGAATAGGAATTCGCGAACCAGGCAAATACAGCCCCTGCTTATATGGATTCTGATCCACAGTAAATGGAAGCCATGCCGTGTGGAACCCGCAATAATTAAGCAGCGTATTGCCCTTCGCCGGTGCCCCATAACCTGCCACCAGCTTGCCTTGATTGCGAGCTTCCATCATGAATCGGATAATATCCTCCCGCATCTGTTCTACCTGCTGGGCGAACGCGGTGTATGCCCGCCAGTCGTGCAGTCCGTTCTGCCGTTCCTGTTCCAGAACCTTCTGCACAGCTGCTGCAGCCAATCTGTCCTTGTCCTCATGCATGACATACAAGCGCAATGACCCCCCATGTGTAGAAAGTTCTTCTACATCTGTTACTTGGAGTCCGTGCATGGAGAATAGCTGCTGAGCCGAGAACAGGGAGAAGTAAGAAAAGTGCTCATGATAAATCGTATCGAACTGCTTATATCGAATAAGATTGAGTACATGCGGAAATTCAATCGTAATGGTACCTTCCGGATGGAGCAGCCGCTTCAGACCAGCGACAAAATCCTGCACGTCCGGAACGTGAGCCAGCACATTGTTCGCTACGATTAGATTCCCGCTAATCCCCTCGTCCTTAACGAGCTCTTCCGCCAGCCGTTGTCCGAAAAACTCTGCCTTCGTCGGAATTCCCTTATCCCTCGCAAGTTGAGCCACATTGCTTGCTGGTTCTATCCCCAGTGTTCGTATACCCTGCTGATGGAAATACTGCAGTAAATAACCGTCATTGCTCGCAATCTCGATGACCAGTGAATCGCCGTTCAGTCGAAATCTGCGAATCGCCATGTCTGTATATTGTTCTGCATGCTTCAGCCAACTCGTAGAATAGGAGCTTAAATATAAGTAATGCTTGAATATACTAGCCGGGCTCGCGAACTGATCAAGCTGTACGAGACAACAAGTATCACATACATACGAATGGAGCGGATAATAGGGTTCGGCATCTCCCAATTCCTCTGGTGTTTGGAAGGCATTTGCAAGTGGAGATTGTCCTAAATCGACAAAGGTATGCACAAGCTGTGTACCGCATATCCGACAATGTGAGTTCATTTGCCTTCTCTCCCTCCTTCTCTGCGAACATAGTCGACGATCTGCCGCTCTGATAGCACTCTAGCGTTCATTCCTGCACGATACTGCTGATGCCAGGAGATCGTCCATGCTACAGCCTCCTTGATAGACAACTTCGGATGCCAGTTTAATAGCTGTGCAGCCTTGTTGCTATCCAGAGATAGTCTAGGAGCTTCATAGCGAGAGGCTACTTGTTCTAGCACCACTTGTATGTCTACCTGCCAGATCTCTGCTGCCATTTGAATGATATCTTGAACGGTTGTGTCTGGCTGTTCCAGCGGCCCGAAGTTCCATCCATCTGCGTACTGCGGATGATCCCACAGCTTCTCCGCGAGAAGAAGATAACCGTGCACGGGTTCCAACACATGCTGCCACGGTCGTACCGCGTTCGGGTTCCGAACAAGTAGTGGTTCAGAGGCGGAACAAGTTCTTATTACATCCGGCAGAAGACGAGATTCTGTCCAATCCCCGCCGCCAATGACGTTACCTGCCCGAACGGACGCCATTCTAGGCCCTTGACCATCCTCGCTGCGAAAATAGGAATCTCGATAGCTTGCTGCAATGATTTCGGCACAAGCCTTACTAGCACTATAAGGATCATGACCGCCTAGCGGATCTTCTTCGCGAAATGGAAGCACCGATTCCCCTGTATTGCGATAGCACTTGTCGCTCGTTACATTGACTACAGCACGAACGCTAGCTGTATGACGAACCGCCTCCAGCAGATACACCGTTCCCATTGCATTCGTGTGAAAGGTGCTTACCGGATGTTCATAGGACGCTTGTACGAGCGGCTGTGCAGCCAAATGGAACACAATCTCCGGCTCGTGCTCCGACATCACCTTCAGCAGAGCTGAATAATCATTCACATCATCGATAACGGAGTGCACACACACTGCTTGAATATCGGCAGCATCATACAGATTCGGCTTCGTACTCGGTGGTAAGGCGTATCCAACAACCTCCGCACCCATCAAGGACAGCCATATCGTCAACCAGGATCCCTTGAAGCCCGTATGTCCCGTAACAAGAACCTTCTTTCCCTGCCAAAAAGCTTCATTGATCATGCCTGCCACACCTTCCACGGCGCTTGTCCCCGTTCCCACAAGTCCACCAATTTCTTCTTATCCCGCATTGTGTCCATCGGGTGCCAGAAGCCATGATGCTCATAAGCCATAAGCTGCCGCTGGCGTGCTAGTTCGGTTAAGACATCCGTCTCCCATACGGCAGCATCATCTAGAATATATGGGAACACGTCAGGCTCCAATACAAAGAAGCCTCCATTTATCCAGCCGCCATCCCCTGCAGGCTTCTCTGTAAAATCAATGACCTGCTGCTGCGCCAAGGCAAGCGAACCGAATCTCCCTGGAGGTTGAACTGCCGTTACTGTCGCATATTTGCCATGGGATTGATGATACGCAATCAATTCAGCAATATTTACATTACTAACGCCATCTCCATAGGTGAGGCAAAAGGTAGAGTCGCCAACATACGCTTGAACTCGCTTAATCCGTCCTCCCGTTTCTGTCCCCTCACCAGTATCGATTAGTGTAACCTTCCACGGAACAGTATTGTCCCCATGATAGTCAACAGTGTTACTACCCATATCTAACGTGAAATCCGTATGCCGCATATAGTAATGGATGAAATATTCTTTGATGGCGTGCCCCTTGTACCCCAGACAAATGATAAACTCACGAATTCCATAATGGCTGTACAGCTTCATAATGTGCCACAGTATCGGCTGGGGGCCAATCTCGATCATCGGCTTCGGCTTGACCTGCGTCTCCTCACCAATTCTCGTTCCGTATCCGCCTGCAAGTATGACCGCCTTCATACAGCTCACCTCCATAGACGCTGATAAACAGGATGACGACTTAAATCGGTCGCTTGGTTCACATAACTGTTATATCTCCGCTCTAATTCTTCGCGGGTAACGAGATGCTGTAGCCCCATGCTTCGATAAATACTGCCTTCTGAAAGGGTTGGCCCAATCTGTAACTTTCGAAGCCGTGTTTCCTCTGTCCATGGGCTATAGAAAAACTTGATAACAATGGCCGGATACGGATTATCATTGAAGGGGTAATCGATAAACGGATGGGAAGAGAAGTGTCTTCCTGGAGCATAATTACCCCGAGAGTACTTATGAATGAATCGGCCGGTATCAGGCAAAATAAAACCATGGTGGCGCTGCTCTACTAAAGGCTTGGCTGGATCCGGCTCATCATAGCCGTAGTTAGGGTCATCAACTAGCATAATCGTACGAATAGAATACATACTGCTGCCCATCTCATCCAGCGAAGAAAAGAACTTATTCTTATCAGGGAAGCATAAAAATTCCGTTGTATTCAACGCCATTTTCCAGCCCATGCACTCTTCCTCGATTTCCATGACCTCTATATCAACCTGTTCTGCGTCAAATGTAGGGACTTTGGAATCTCGAACCTCCCAATGGGGAACCAATTGTCGGCAAATTTCAACAGAGCGATCCGTCGACCCTCGATTGATGAGAATTCCATGATCAAAAAGTGAAGCATGATGCTTCAACCACCATGGCAGCAAATATTCCTCATTGTAGAAGTGAGAGATTACAGTTCTCATGTTTCCATACCTCCTTTTCCTATTACTATATGAATCTCAAATAATAGAAGCCTCTCATAATCGTTCCTACATACATACCTTTTTTCATCGCCATTGTCCGGTTCTGCTTCTTCCATCAACGCTAATACGATAAAAAAGGCGGCCCTTGGTTGGGCCACCTCTGAATCATTCCGTATGCAACTAGTTCCCTGCTTATTGTGTAAGGCTATATTAAGAATTGCTTTCCAGTATTTCTCGCAGTACTGGCTCCAGTCCATCTGCCATCTGCACAAACCCTAGATCGGTAGGATGAGTGCCGTCCACGAAGCATTCAAGAGCATGCTGTGGAAGAAGCTGTTCACCATCACAGAAGTAGATAAGACGATCCCCTGCTTGCCGCAAGGATTCCACTAACGTCATCTGCATGTGCTTGCGCACTTGATGCAGTCTGGAGTCCTCCTCATCGAAGCGTGTAAAGGAGAATGCAAGTCTCGATAATATAAGAATCGGAACTTCTGGATGCGCTTCACGATAAATCCTTACGAATTGCGGCAGTGTCTCCGCATATCGTTCTGGAGAGACGCTGTTCGCTTCGTAGTCCAGAATAAGACAAGCTGGATCGGATATAGATGCAATAATATGAGCTAGCTCGGCCTCTCCTTTTCCATGGCCAGAGAAGCCTAAGTTAATGAATTCACGATTGATTCTTCGACTAAGAATGTTCGTGTAACACATTCCAGGACGCATGGCGCATGCCCCTTGGGTGATGGAGGTTCCGTAAACAATAACCTTGCCTGGATCCTCATAGGCAGGCGGGGACTCCACGATGGCATCCCTTTTCAACCCGACCATAATCTCCTCTACCCCTTGATACAGCGGGAAGTTCAGAACGACAAGCCTTTTCTGTGCTTCATCTCGGAAAAATAGGACAGACTCATACTCAGAATCTCTAGGATTCCATCCTGCCGTCGTACTTCGGTAGTGGAGATGTCCATCCGCTTCCACATAGCAATCGAAGCCGCACTGCCCCGTCGCCGACATATGATACATGTCGTGTGGGCCAGATAACTTCACCCGCAGAAACAGCTTCGAAGAGTCCGTCACGAAGCGGATCTGACCACCTGCTGTATGATCCGCCAGCCAGTCGACTCCCTCTGGAATTTTGTGTTCTGGCGATACGGGGAGCCGTCGATATTTCCCCTCCGTAGACAGCCAGTGTAATCCAGCAATTGCGAACGGCGCTTCAAGCGGCGAATACCAGATCACATCGGATGTATTCGTCCTCTGCTGCTCCACCGTTAACTCTGCTTCCTTCACTTGTACATCTTGATATTCCGAATCCATTTGCAAGCTCCTCTCGAATGGTGTGCTTACCCAAACAGACACTTACTCACTGGATTAATTCTCCATAGTATATTCCTACTCCTCTTCACTTCTTACATAATTTCGATTGGGAGGGGGAATGTATGAAGAGTATTAATTTTGAAGACACAGGAGGAACAAGGTTATGTCCCGAAGAAGTCGTCGAAAGTTGCTTGTTACAGGTGCCGAGAACAGTGTCAATGCTTTTAAAGCCGAGGTCATGCGCCGCGAAGGATTTGCAGTAGATCCGAACCGGCCGAATGATGTCAAATATGAGGTAGCTAAGGAACTGGGTGTGCCGTTGCAAGAAGGGTACAATGGACAGTTGTCAACGGAAGATGCAGGTCGCGTTGGCGGACGAATCGGCGGCTCGATGGTGCGGGAGATGATTCGCCTTGCTCAGGAGAATTTAACGAAGCAGCAGGGGAAGTAAGATAAGATCTCTTTCTTGGCATGCCAGACATTATTTCATGCAATAATCATTCAGAAACGGTAGGAGTGTCTGCTTATGTGCTATGAGAGCATTATTATTGGTGGCGGCATTGCCGGGCTGCAAGCTGCCATTCAGCTGGGGAGATACCGACACCGCGTGCTGGTGATCGATAGTGGTTATGGCAGATCTACGATATGCCGTTCCTACCATAATGTGCTCGGATGGCCTGAGGGAGTGTCCGGTACTCAGCTTCGTCTTTTGGGTAAACGGCAGGCCACATCGTTAGGCATACATCTGCTTGAAGATACCGTGACGAGTCTCGCACCTAATGGCGAGCATGGCTTCACCGTGACGACAACAGAGAACGGCCTCTTCACAGCAAGTACACTCCTGCTCGCCACTGGAATCATGGATCGGCTTCCATCCTTGCCCAATCTCATGCCCTGCCTAGGCCTTACGGTGTATGTATGCCCTGATTGCGATGGTTATGAAGTGAGCGGTCGGCGAACCATTGTGCTCGGTTCTGGCTCTACCGGAGCTGATATGGCACTAACGCTATTGTATTGGACCCGTGACATCGTCTATGTGAATCACGAGCAGAAACCCTTGTCTGCTGATCAAATGCAACAATTGGACGCACAGAAAATTGAAGTAATTGATGCACAGATTGAAGAAGTAGTATGTAAGGAAGAAGGTGTCTTCCGTGGCGTGAGACTTTCCGATGGAAGGATCATCGATGGAGAGCGTGGATTTGTTGCCTTCGGAGGCAATGAGGTGAAGTCCTCCCTCGCAGAGCAGATTGGGATAGAGCGGCATGAAAATAAACACATTATGGTGGATCCACGTACGAAAATGACCAATGTCCCGAATGTATGGGCGGCAGGAGATGTATGTGTGCATTCGGAACAGGTTACGATTGCGATGGCGGAAGGTTCACAAGCTGCAATTTGGATGCATAAAGCAATCCTTCAGCAGGCTTCCCCTAAGGAAGGATCCTCATCATCTTAGATTGCTAACGCCTCCTTCCAGCATCCGGTTGCTGCAATTGAGCTTCACTGCTGCTATCCGATCCCCTACGAACTGCACCTACCAGCATGGTGGGTTATGGAAAACATATTGCTACATACGGTACAATAGAGGCACAGACATAGTGCGTTAAGGGGGTGCCTCTTATTACGAAAAAGAATCAAATCATGTCCAGATTGCTTGGTTTCACGGCTCTATTGTTTCTCCTTGCCGGGTTAGCCCTTATCCTATATCCGAAGTGGAATCAATACAACGAACAACAAAGAGAGCTTCGGCTCCTTACGGAGTGGGACAACTTGCCGCAAGACAGCATTCAAGTAACCTCCAAGATACAAACCGATTCAACCACACCAAAAAAACAGGAGCCTAAATCCATTGACGGTCTCCTTGTATATGGGGCAATATCGATCGACAAAATCGATCTGCGGGAACCTATGGTAGAAGAAGCCACACCTGCCTCTCTCAAGGTTGGAAGTGGAATCGTTGTCCCCGGCCGAATGCCGGGCGAGATCGGCAACTTTGTATTGGCGAGCCATCGTAGTCTGACATTCGGCAGACACTTCAATAGACTCAATGAGTTAAAACAAGGCGATAAAGTTCAATTAGAAACGTCGGATCAGACCTACACGTATACCGTGCAATCGAAATCCGTCGTGACCCCAGAAGATCTGTCCGTTCTCGATCAGAATCCAACGGATCGGGAGCTGACACTCATCACCTGTGATCCAATCGACACAGCCACACACCGGCTTATTGTGAAGGCTGTCATGGAGAAGACCCCATAACGCCGCATCAATCAAAGACGCCTCCAACACCACTGTTTCTGTGGGATTGAAGGCGTCTTTTTAACACGGCCTGCTAGCTTCGTGGCGTATAGAAGTTTTCCGTGTAGTAGACTTTCGATTTACCTCCGAAAAATACGCCTACACCCATTCGCGAATAATCTCCTAATATGTTGGCACGATGCCCTTCCGAGTTCATCCAGTTCTCATGAACGAAGATGGCACTCGTCTGGCCAGCGGCAATATTCTCTCCTGCGGACTTATATATGATTCCGTCTGCCTTTATTCGATCGAACGGCGACTTACCATCCGGATTATTATGATCGAAGAAGCTTCTTTCTCCCATATCACCGCTATGCTTGCGTGCTGTTCCTGCGATCTTATCGTTCCATTGCAGCGGCTTCTTGCCATTGCGTACGCGAACTGCGTTCGCTAGATCGAATATTTGCTGCTCGAAGCTTGTCCGCAATTGCTCGCTAGGCGTACCGAAGTAACCCTTGAACGACAACTCCACAGCTTCAGCAATGAATTGGACAGCTGTTACCGTGCCGCGCTGACTCACATCATAGAACACCGTCGCATAAACGTCGCCTACCTTGTGCATACTGTATGTTCCGCCGTTATCCTTGTAGTTATAGATGGTATTGCCTTTCTTAATTCGGCTGATGGAAGACCCGTAGGCTGCTGTAACTTCCTGCTTCGTCGAACCAAATCCAATGCTGCCATAATCAGCCTTAGCATTCGAGTATAGAGCTACAACTTTCTTGTTGAGCACACCGACCTGCACATACTGCTTATAATCCTTGTTATAGATGTACCACTCGAACCCGTACTCGCTTACGTCTTTGCGTGCTGGTTGTCCCAGTCGCTCGAAGAGCTGCTTCTCACTCATACCGAGCGAAATGCCCTGAACCTTGACTCCTGCCGCCTGTGGCACATTCAACAATTCTGATGCAGCAGTCCCGCTTCCGCTAGTTTCATCCGCTGCATAGAGAGTTGGCTGTGGCATGAACATGCCGAACAGCAATGCAGCACTAAGCCCTATTGCAATTCTTCGCTTGCTGCCTACCAATGATTGTTTTTCTTCTACTTGCCAGTTTGCGTTGTTGTCAGTCGTTTCCGTACAACGTGTCCGCATCCTTACCATCTCCCATTCTTTGACGTTATCCGCTCGAATGAGATGAACACCAGGGGCGCTTCTTGTATATACAAAAAAGCGCCACCCTAATGGCGGCGCACTTAAATAGACGCTCGTATTGTCGCAATTAGGGCAACCCGGCTGTCATCGCATTGTGTAAATGCATTAGACCCGTGGCTTTGCGTCCCCTGCTTTCGCGAGGGTTTGCCATTATCCAAATGTAACAGTTATATGTCTATGGTAACATGCAACAGAACTGCTTGTACACTCCTGAACGATTGTAATCTTCTGTATGTGGACAGAATAGTAGGCTAACCGCCAAGGAACTCTCCTTGGCGGTTCATATATCAACGCCTTACAAATAATCGTTTCCGAGCTATCCACATGAGTGCTGCGGCAGTAATGAGAATCATACCGACGATTGGCGATACAGGCGCTTCTTCACCAGTTTGCGGCAGCTTACCCCCCGCTTAGCATTCGGCTTCTTCGAATCCGTCTTGCCTCCTAGATCTGCATCATCAGGATTTCCTTCATCATCCTTGTCACCGTCTGGATTGCCCATGCCATGCTTCCACCCGGTTCCGTCGTATTTCCTGTATCGGGATCTGTCGTCTCACCAGGTACCGTAGGCTGATCAGGGTCAGTCGTCGTTAGGCGAGAGTCTACTTACACAATAATCCATGATTCTGAACAAAAACTGAAACATACGTGGTTCACTCTTTAAACGAATTTTAAACGAACGATCGACCTCTCCTTAATCTTCACCCTTTACGCTCAATAGACAGAGGCAAGTACGCTCTGAAGAACGGGAGGAATAGGAACGTTATGCGGCTCTATGAAATATTGCTAGCTTTCTCTTGCTTTGCATTATTGATAAGTACTCTATTTACACGCAAACTGCCCCGGCTAACCGGCATCGTAGCCAGTACAATCAGCATGTCCATTCTCACGCTGCACTTGTGGCAAGAGGGTTATCGATGGCAGATGTTCGGCGTGTACAGCCTAACTATCGTAGTAACGGGGAGTCTATGTTGGAAAAGTATACGGTCATCTAGCACGTTCAATCTGTGGAAATCTGTGCGCTATACTTTATTTGGCCTATCCTGCGTCGTAATCACATTGAACGTCTTGTTGTCGTCATACTTGCCTGTTTTTCAGCTGCCGAAACTGGAGGGACCCTATCAAGTAGGCACATTTACGATGTCGCTAACGGATGAAGGTCGAGAGGAGATCTATACAGAGAATGGTGGAGATAAACGTAAAATCCTTGTGCAATTCTGGTACCCCGCACAAGTAGATAATGTGCAGAAGACCGTACCTGTCTTTCCTGAGGATCCAAAGATGCTCACTGCCTATAAAAAGGGATTATCATCATTTATCAGGCTCCCTGAACCGATATTCGATTATTGGAAGTACATCCGCAGCAATGCCTATGAAGAAGCAGCAGTACAGCCTACTTCCGTTCCCTATCCATTAATAATCATCAATCATGGAATGGGGACAACCCGACTGCTTCATGTGTCTCAAGCCGAGCAGCTGGCCAGCCACGGTTATATTGTCGCTTCCATCGACCATCCGTACAGCACAGTAGCTACAGCGTTTCCAGATGGCATAAATACAGACTATCGAACTACTTTCAACATGGATAATTTCTATACGGTAGGCAAATCCATCGGAACGGTATGGACGGAAGATGTGAATTTCGTCATTCGCCAGTTGGATGGCTTGAATGCTGGTCACATGCCAAGCCCACTTACGGGCGCCATCGACATGGACAAGATTGGTGTCATGGGCCACTCCTTCGGGGGTGCGACCGCATTTAACGTCTTGAACACGAACCCCCGCGTCAAAGCGGCGGTTAATATGGATGGCTCTCTCTATGAATTAGACATCAATAGACTAGCCGACAAGCCCGCCCTGTTCCTGAAGGCTGATAAGTTCACCGAGATGAAGGAGCAGCAGCGTAAGGGGCTTATTACAGATACGAAGATGAGCAGCATCATTGCACAAGAGCTTGCCATAATGGAGAAAGTAAAGCAGCACGGTGGAAGCATCATTCAATTGGAAGGTGCGAAGCATTATAATTTCACCGACCTGCAGCTCTATTCGAATCTCCTGCAATACGCCGGTATTACAGGAACAATCGACGGGTACAGAGGGTCATCTGTCGTCAATCACTATGTTCTGGATTTCTTCAATAAGAACCTGAAGGGTACTGGCGGAGCGCTGATGAACAGCACCAGCAGTGAATATCCCGAAGTTACTTTTCGTTGACACACAATAGTAATGCTACTAGGCCGGGAAAGGCAGTCTTCCTTCCCTTCCCGGCCCCAGTCTAATGAAGATAAAAAATCAATTACAGGGTAAGGAATCGATTTAATCATAAGTAATATACCGACGGTTGGTATCTATTTGTGCAAAAAAAAGTTGTTCTACCCCTTACTTGAAATTCGGCGGACATTCCATCCATTGATACCTGCAACCACAATTCCGGAGCCGAGCAAGCTTAATCCCCATCCTGTCTGACCAAGCCCAAGTAGGACTCCTCCTACAGTCAGCAGCAGCAGTCCGATACCACCACTTATTATAGCACCTCTGTATGCCGCCTTCCGAGATGGATGTGCAGCTTGATAAGCCTGATTCATTGCTCTCTTGTAGGTGCTGTCAGACAGCCTCTTCGTAGATTCAAGCAGCCTCTTATTTCTCATATTCATGCGCTCCCCCTCTCCAAGTTCTTCCTCATCTTCATCACAGGTCCCTCTCATTCTCACTTTGCAATTCCTAAGTTAATGACTGCACTTGCTAAAGCACATACGCCAAACAGAACCGCCCAGCCTGCCCAAGTGCTTGTATCGCCACGCCGCTTGCTCAGCACGAGTCCGATGGTTCCCGCTATTAGAACCACACTCGCGATGACAGATCCAACGATAAATCCTACATGCATTTGCATTGTCATCTCCTCCTTCACTCTACATTCAGGAAAGCCCCCATGTTCTTGTATTGCTCCATCACTTTCTGAATCAAGCTGTCGCTGACAACATCCACGCCTAATTGCTTCATCATTAGCTGCAGAAATCGGAGACGTCGAACGGTTCCCTCGATGTCTCGCATAAACAGTACCGGGTTCATCCATACGTTCAACAGCAGCAAGAACACTTCTGCGCATTCATCGGGATATTCCGTCCTAATCGATCCATCTTCCATCCCTTGCTTCATAATAGAAGCAAGCTGCGTCGCATCCTGCAGAACGCAATCCTTGATCCCATTCACGACAAACTGTGGATTATGGATCTGTGAGCATAGGAGAGCATCAAGAGAGTGCGCATCGTGATCGACTGCAAGAGCTTCCAATAGGGAAATGAGCTTCTCGCGGGCATTCGCTGCTTGAGTACTCTGTATTAAGGTCTGGAACATGTCTGCTGTACGATCTGAGCGCTGGTTCATAACCGCCTCCAAAATCTCTTCCTTGGACATAAAGTGATGATAGATCGCTCCCTTGGACATTCCTACTTCATTAATAATGTCTTGAATACTCGTTTTGTCATAACCCTTTTCCATGAAGAGTTTTGCTGATACCGCCATAATCTGCTCCAGCGTCTGTTCTGGATATTTGTTTCTTGCCATACTGTTTCCTCCTCCATTTTAATACCGACCGTTGGTATCTATAATGATGATGTCACAATCAAACTCTTTCGTCAATAACGTAAGACGCTTCGCTATTCGATTGAACTTTTTTGCCTCCCACATTGGTGTGAACGCACATAAAAAAGGCAGACGCCCCTATTCCCACACAATTCAGTGGTTTTGGAGCGTCTTCGCCCTTCTTAAGGGACTGACTCATATGGTTGCTGCCCTTACAGAGTGGTTACTTATGGAATTGCATACACCGTACACAACTTATTCAATGATATAAAAAAGTGCTGTCCAAGCTACGATTTTAATGGAATCACATTTTTATCGATCTGTGCTTTAGAGGATTCCCCAATGAGTCCTAATCTCCACAATGCTGTCCCTTTCAACTGATGGCGCTTCGCAAGCCCAATTACACTGCTAATCGTCTTCTCGTTCTCGCTCCATGTCGAAATGCCTAATACCAGCTTCTCTTTCGATACTTCCTTCAAAGCAAGCGTAATGGCCTCATTCACTTTGTCCAATGGCTCCGGCACTTTCCCTCTCGTATATTCATACGCCATAATAATGAGATCATCCGCCACTGTTGCCAATGTCTTATAGTCATATCCTTGATAGGCTCCATTCAATGGATGAAGCGCAAGAGAGAGCTTGAGATCAGATGCCTTAGTCTTCTGGGCCAAACGTGTAACGAACTCATTAAAGTCCCGCTTTGCCTTCCCAATATCTCCAGACAAGCCCAACCCTTCAAAATCAAGCACGATGCCGGAGAAATTTTTGTCCGTTGCAAGCTGCACAATATCCGCAATCGCCTTATCGCGAAGCGCCGAATCCTCTAGCATTTTCGTCAGCTCGTTCTTCCGATCTGAAGCAAACACCATGAGATACGGACTAGTTCCTTCCTGCTTTGCCTGATCCACTATCCCCTCAGGTGTTATTTCTCCTGCAGCTTGGGGCCAATAGAAGTCTTTGCCGCTCGTTGTGATCGTTCCATCTTCTTGAAGCCTTGCCCAGCCAAATCCCACAGTATCAAATTGAGGGATATACTGGCGCTCGCCGAAAGCTTTTACCGCATAAAAGGCCATACTGTACATCTTCTTCGGCGGTGACTGCAAGGAGACGACTTTCGTTTTCTGATTCCAGGATACTTGTGCACCGAACTGCTTACTGAAAAAGCTGAGCGGAATATAGGTCGTTCCGGTACGGGCAAACGGCGCTGCACTCAACTGCACGGCCTGTCCATTCACTTTGGCTATCTTCTGGTTCAATTGCAGAACTACTACCTTCTTCCCATCTGCAGCCATTTGATTCGCCGTTACCGTCTTATCTTTCGCATTCCACAGCACTTCGATGCCGAGCGCTTCTGCGATTCCACGGAATGGAACCATCGTATTCCCCTGTACAATAATGGGCTCTGCCTGAAAATCTAGCGGATAGTTATCCAGCATAATCTTCGTCTTCATAGATTGACTGTTCCCAGCCGCCTCTGCGATGCCTGCTTGCTGCGGAAGTAGCAGCGTAGAGGTCAATAGCATAGACAACAGCGAACAGATAAGAAATCGCTTTTTCAAGAAAGCTCCCTCATTTCTTACAAGATTATGAGAGCGATTGCTCTATTATTCTCTCATTCGGATCTATTTTAACTTATTTCTCAATAGAATTCCTGCAATTCCTTAATGTTCCAGTTTATTCACAGGCCTGTCGCACCTCATCTGCAAATCAGTCTCTATTTACATCAAAGATATCTCAATGGGAATGATTCGCTGATCGCAAGAATACATATGAGATGTACAAGTTATTAACCACTGTACCAATTCCAAATAGAAGGAGTGATTGCATCTTGTCACAGATTCAGTTCAGTCCTAAGGTAGAAGCATTCTTGCAAGGTACGAAAAAGCTGTTCATCAATGGAGAATGGACAGAATCCGTGAAGAATAACGTATTCTCCTCTATGAATCCCGCAACTGGTGAAGTGCTGGCTGTTGTTGCCGAAGCGCAGGAAGAAGACGTCGACAGAGCCGTACAAGCTGCTCGCGATGCCTTCGATCATGGTGAATGGTCCCGCATGAGCGGGGCTGATCGCAGCCGCCTTATTTACAAGCTGGCAGACTTAATTGAATCGAATAAGCGAGAGCTTGCGGAGCTGGAAACGCTGGACAACGGCAAGCCGCTCCGTGAAACACTTGCTGCCGATCTTCCTCTCACCATCGAGCATTTCCGATACTATGCTGGCTGGGCAACCAAAAATGTTGGACAAACGATCCCGACGGCCGGCAATTTCCTCACCTATACGAGACATGAGCCTGTAGGTGTAGTAGGACAAATCATTCCGTGGAACTTCCCACTGCTGATGGCTGCTTGGAAGCTGGGCGCCGCGCTGGCCACTGGCTGTACGGTTGTCCTGAAGCCAGCTGAGCAGACGCCGCTGTCAGCACTCTATCTCGCACAGCTTATTCAGGAAGCCGGCTTCCCGCCGGGTGTCGTGAACGTCATTCCAGGCTTCGGCGAGACAGCTGGTGCTCCGCTTGTCCAGCATCCACATGTTGATAAGATTGCCTTCACAGGATCAACAGTAGTAGGCAAATCCATCATGCAGGAAGCTGCCCACTCCCTGAAGAAGGTTACCCTTGAACTTGGGGGCAAGTCGCCGAACATTATTCTTCCTGATGCTGATCTGTCCCGCGCAGTCCCTGGAGCGCTCAGCGGCATTACCTTCAACCAAGGGCAAGTGTGCTCAGCAGGCTCACGGCTGTACGTGCAGAAGAAGCTCTATGATAACGTTGTTGCTGACCTCGCTTCCAAGGCGAAGCGCATTCGTGTTGGAGCTGGCTTGGACTTAGACACGGAGATGGGGCCTCTCGTGTCCTCCGAGCAGCATGATGTCGTCCAGCGCTACATCGAAGCAGGCAGAGCAGCTGGCGCTGAATTGGTGACGGGCGGAAGCGTACCCTACAATCAAGGCTACTTCGTCGAGCCAACGGTGTTTGCACAGGTTGATCCGCAGATGACCATTGCTCGCGAAGAGATCTTCGGCCCAGTTATTGCAGCATTGCCGTATGATACGCTGGATGACTTGATTGAACAGGCTAACCAGTCCGACTACGGCCTTGCGTCTGGCGTATGGACACAGGACTTGAAGAGCGCCCACTATCTTGCAAGCAAGCTTAGAGCAGGAACCGTATGGATCAACTGCTACAACGTATTCGACGCAGCCGCTCCATTCGGTGGCTACAAGCAGTCAGGAATCGGACGTGAAATGGGCTCCTATGCGCTAGACAATTACACCGAAGTGAAGACGGTATGGGTGAATCTTGATTAATGCTGCATTTCTAACCCTTGGCATGACATGACAGTTATCCAGCTGCCAGCAGCTAAATAAGAAGGGAAGGCCGGTCTCTAGGAGTCGGTCTTTTTCCTACTGGTCTGACAAGCTGGGACGTCTCATTCTATTTCAGCAGTCGAATTCAGATTTTGTTCAGCCAAATATGATTGAATAGAACTAACGAGTACGACTATGACTGCTGGAGGAATGCGAACATGCTATTATCCATCATTCAACAAGAGGCACTTGAGCAGGCAAGACGACATGGAGGACGGCTCATTCGCTGGAGTGGAGGATGTTGGACATATGAGGGAGCTGCTATTTTAGAAGAAGATGATCATAGCAAAGCATTCCCCGAATGGCATTGCACCACCAATACGATCTTCGCCTTGGTACGGCGCGGTTACCTGTTGATGGAAGACTGGCGGAGCTGTACACTTGTTGAATCACTCCCAAGCTTGAAGTCTATTAATATGCGGGCTATTCTGGAACATAGGCACTTGAAATCGTAACACGGCTATTCACTACTTGTAGAATCAGCTTATATGCAGCATACATTCTCCCTACGTATTCAGGAATAGAAATAGAATGGGGGCTATCTTAACAATGGGACTGCATGCCATAATTGTTGATGATGAGCGACTCGCTCTAAAGAAAATGGAAAAATTGCTGACGGAACAAACCGGAAGAAATAAAATTGAGCGATTAATGGCTTGCTATAATCCCTATGATGCAATTGAAATTGCACAGCGGGAGCAGCTCCACGTAGCATTTCTAGATATTGAAATGCCGGAGATTAACGGGTTCGAATTAGCCGAACGTCTGCTGCAAATTCATCCAAAGCTACATATTATTTTTGTGACGGCCTATCAAGAATATGCGGTCAAAGCATTCGAGCTTAATGCACTTGATTACCTACTAAAGCCGGTCCACCACAATCGGCTGGCATTGACCTTGCAGCGGCTTACCTCAACGAATCCGCATAATGGAACAACTCCTGCAATCAGTCATGAGCGAACACCCCAGCTGACATTATGCTGTCTGCAAAGCTTGCACTATATCGATGCGAACGGCGCTGCACAACGATTCCCTTGGAAGACGTTGAAAGCTCAAGAGCTATTCGCGTATCTGCTCTATTACCGAGGGAAAACCGTGAATAAGCAGGTACTGATGGATCTGCTGTGGCCGAATTATGATACGGAACGCGCTACGACGCAGCTGCACACGGCCATTTATCAAATTCGAAAAATGATCAAAACCGCAGAACTCGATATAGAAGTCAAATATAAAGACGAAGGATATCGTCTGGCTTGGGGCGCATTGCGACTTGACGTGGAAGAATGGGAGAACTCTGTTCGCGAGGCTCCCTTACTGCAGACAGGTACCTTAGCGCAGCATCTTGCCATCTTGAATGCATACACAGGAGACTTCCTAGAAGAGCACAGATATGGCTGGGCCGAATACGAATGGGAGCGCATACGATCGATCTGGTTGAACCATGCGGAGGCAGTTGCTCAATACTACCTTTCGGATGAAATGTACTCAGAAGCTACTCTGATTTATCGCCAAATTATTGACAAGTTCCCTCATATGGAGCATGGTTACTTCGCGCTAATGAACATTTATGCCTCTCTGAATCACTCAGCCGAAGTACGCAAACTGTACAATCTTCTGACAAGCAAGCTCGCAGAGGAATATGATACGGCTCCTAGCAAGGAAATTACCGACTGGTACTATCAATGGATGATGGAATCAGCGCAAGCTAATGGATCTGTAATCTAGCAGCTGCTCAGCACATACACCGACCAGCGCCTTACCCATCCCGATAATCTATCGGGATTTTTTTGTGTACATTGTGTTTCTTCATCTTAATATAGTCACCATATAATCATCGTACGCCCCTCCACCTTTCTCATTTTCGCACAAAAAAATGTCAAGCAAATCTGTTTAACATACCATTTCGTTGGGTAATTTCACATGTCAGGAAATGTTTTCTGAAACTTTCATTTGGTTTGACAAAACTGAATCTTTTAGTAGACAATGATTCAGTTGCAAAAAAATTTAAAAAATAGGAGATTCTAAGAATGAACAACCTTAGAAAGACATTATACGGTCTCTTAGTAGTCGCTATTATGTTGAATCTTGTTCTGCCTCCCACGCTTGTTCAAGCGTATGATGGGTTGCCGAATGCATTGTTCAATACCGGAGATCGTAATGCCACAAGCGTTACCGACCTCACCTATGGCAAGGATCCGAACAATGGCCAGGATCCCAGCAGCGTGACGAAGGTTACTTACGGGGCAATTACAGACAATATTCTTACTTCCGTCTCTATAACGGATGCGAAGGGGAATAATATTTCATCTATTCGTCCAAATCTGAATGAATATGTGAATATAGACTATACTTGGAAGCTTCCGGCCGGTCATCATTACGGCGCTGGCTCGACCTTTACATTCCGACTTCCAGACAAGTTCCAGTTATCGGCTCCAATTAAGAATCAACCTTTGAATAAAGGTGGAATCGAATACGGCACTTTTGACATTACAGCGGACGGTCAAGTAACCTTCACGTTCAATGAAGAAATTGAGGATGGCCAAGAGCTAATCGGTGATTTCTTCGTATGGAGATATTTCGACGAGAAAAAGTTTGAAGGTGGAACCCAGCAAGAAATATCTTTTGATATTCAAGGGAACTCCAGCTTCGAAATCCCAATTCATTTCAACAAAAATCCAAACAGCAAAGAGATTACGAAGCGTGGCACGGCCAATCGAACGATCAATCCTACCGAAATCGAATGGGTTGTAGACTTCAATACAAGTGAAGACAACATCAATAACGCTATCTTCACCGACATGCTGCCAGACGGCTTGGAAATCGATATGAGTTCGATTACGGTACATAAGCTTGACGTTCAATTGAACGGAACTGTTAAGGAAGCTGAACAAGTAGCTTACCTACCCGCACGCGAAGCCAATGGCTTCAAAATCGAGCTGGGCAATATTCAAAATGCCTATCGAGTGAAATACAAAACGAAAATTACCAAGACAGATGACAAACGCTATACCAATGCTGTTCAGGTCACAGGAGATAATCATAACCCTCTAACGATCTCTTCGAGTGTGGATGTACGATTCAGCAAGCCGCTAGAGAAACAATCGACCGGCTACGATCCTTACACGCAAACGATCAATTGGAAGATTGAATACAATTACAACGAGCGTGAAATCGACCAAGCGAAGGCTTGGATTGCGGATGTTTTTGACACGAAGGTTCAAGAACTCAATGTGAATTCATTCGTAGTGAACGAAATGTCTATTGACGATAACGGAAAAGCAATCGTTGTCAGACAACTGGGCAAAGATGAATATACGGTCGTAAAAACAATCGACGGATTTAAGCTGCAATTCAAAAATAAAGTAACGAAAGCTTATTCCATCGAGTATTCGACCAAATCCATTGACCGAGTTTATGAAAATGGAAAAGTCAACAATAAAGTCACGATGCATGACAACACCTCTAAAGAGGCATCGAGAGACATTTACCCTGTCATCTTCTTCAAGGGCCATGATGATGTTAACTATGCCAACAAAACGATTGGTTGGTACCTCACCCTGAATCAAGACAACAAGGTGATGGAAAATGTCGTCATTGAAGATACATTCAAGACGAAAGGTTTGACCATTGATCAGAAAAGCCTAGAGGATAGCTTGACGGCTGCTGGATTCATCAAAGATAAGGATTATACGCTCAATTATGTAGTAGATCCTACAAATCCCCGCTATCATAGCGGATTCAAGATTACATTTACAACGAAAATTACTTCCAGTCTAGTTATTCGGTATCAGACTACATTCGATCCAGTTCTAAATAACGCCAGCTACACAAATAGTGCGACTCTGAATTGGAAAGAAAATAATATTGCTCAAAAGCCTATCACGAAAGAAGATACCGTTACGCCAGATGGCTACACGAAGAACAACGGGAATAAAACAGGTACGTACGATGCCCGCACGAAGGAAATTACGTGGACTATCGATATCAACTACAACCTTCACCACATCGATAAAGCCGTACTTCGCGACTTCTATACCGGCGAGCAGACATTCGTTGACGGATCTTTGACGGTACACGAGCTGATCTTGTCGGGTGGCGCAAATGGTGTTACAGAAGGCAGAATTACAAACGATTATACATTCGAAAAGAAAACGGAAAATAATAAATCGGGTTTCGAATTAACGTTCAACAACCCAATTGACAAGGCCTATCGAATTTCGTACAAGACAAGCCTTAACAATCAGTCTGTCGTCAAATCCTACAGCAATGGAGCAACATTAGAGGATAAATCGACATCAAACAAAGTATTCGACGGCTCGGCTTCTGTATCACCGCAATACGGCGATGAGTATGTATCCAAGACAGGTGTCCAAGGTAAAGGTGAACAATCGGACATCGCGTTCTGGACCGTCAACATTAATCGCAGCCAATCGCACATCAAGGCCGGTTCGGTTCTGACAGATACGTTGTCTGCCAGCCAAAAGCTTGTGCCAGAATCGATTAAGCTGTACGAAACGACCGTGTCACAGAACGGAACCTTGACTAAGACTTCCACGCCAATGGATTTGGAGCAAGTTGCGGAATTGAAGGTCGATGGCAACAAGCTTACGCTTACCTTCAAGACAGAACTGGATAAAGCTTACGTTTTAGAGTATCAATCCTTTATTGATGCCGATAATGGTGCGAATTTAAGCAACAAGGTATCTTTTGAAGGTCAGTCCTCCGGAACGGTAAACGGCAATGAATCATCTAGCATCAAAGTTGAATTCGCGGGAGCCGGAGGCGGAGCAAGCACCTCCAGCCGCGGAGATTTGAAAATCAAAAAGGTCGATGCTGCTACAGCAGCGCTGCTGGAAGGCGCGAAATTCGGACTGTACGATAAATCGGGAACGATCCTGCTGCAAGAGGCAGAGACGGGCAAGGATGGAATCGCAACTTTTACTGATTTGCGATTTAGACAATACAAGATAAAAGAGCTGGCCCCTCCTCCAGGCTACTTGCTGCCGCAAAAGCCGGAGCAGGTCATTACACTGAGCAAGGATGGCCAGGTCGTTACCATTAAGAACATCAAAATCGTAAGAGATTTTGAGCTCACGAAAGTAGATGCTGAAAATAGATCTAAGCTTCTTAAAGACGCTGTGTTCAAGCTTCAGCGGTTTGATGGGGTCGGATATACAGATGTCAATGGATATACGAACCTTCCTACGAAAAAGAACGGTAAGGTGAAACTGACGGATCTCCCTCCAGGTCAATATAAACTGGTCGAGGTTCAGGCTCCCGTTGGGTATATGCAGGAAGCTAAAGAAATTCCATTTACAATTGATGAAAACCAAACCGTACAAAAAACGGGGACTGTGACAAATAACCGAATCAAAGGCTCTGTTGAACTGACAAAGGTAGATGACGGCAAGCCTGCTTCACCTCTTGCTGGGGCTGAGTTCGAGATTCAAGATGCTAAGACAGGTAAAGTCGTGCGCAGCAAGCTGATTACCGGAACAGACGGTAAGGTGAGCACGGGCAACTTGGATATCGGAAGCTATCAATTTGTCGAGAAGGCTGCACCTAAGGGGTACAAGCTCATTACGACTCCATTGAAATTTGATATTACAGATGAGAGCAAGATTGAACTTACATTTGTAAATGAAAAGCTTCCGGGCTCCTTGAAGCTCTTGAAGATTGAAACAGGTAAAGCGACCAAAGGGTTGAAAGGTGCGCAGTTCCGTATCCTTGATGAGAACCAACAGCCTCTCCTTAATAAGGACGGCAAGCCATTCCCGATTCAAACAACTGATCAAGATGGTCTCATTATCATTCCTGATCTGAAGCCGGGCACTTACTTTGTTGAAGAGACTAAAGCTCCAAATGGCTATCTCATTGATAAAAAGCTGACCGAGTTCACGATTACGAGTGAGAAAGAAACGCTCGTTACTGTCGAGAATACTCGTGAACCTCTTCCGGGCTCCTTGAAGCTCTTGAAGATTGAAACGGGCAAGAAAGATAAAAGTCTTGAAGGCGCTCAGTTCCGTCTCCTTGACGAGAACCAGCAGCCTCTCTTGGATAAGAACGGTAAGCCGTATCCAATTCAGACTACGGATAAGGATGGACTTATTCTGATTCCGAATCTGAAGGTGGGCACTTACTTTGTCGAAGAGACTAAAGCTCCTGATGGCTATCTCATCGACAACAAGCTAACTGAGTTCACAATTACGAGTGAGAAAGAAACGCTCGTTACTGTCGAGAATACTCTTGAACCTCTTCCGGGATCCTTGAAGCTCTTGAAGATTGAAACGGGCAAGAAAGGTAAAGGGCTTGAAGGCGCTCAGTTCCGTCTCCTTGACGAGAACCAGCAGCCTCTTTTGGATAAGAACGGTAAGCCGTACCCAATTCAGACTACGGATAAGGATGGACTTATTCTGATTCCGAATCTGAAGGCGGGCACTTACTTTGTCGAAGAGACTAAAGCTCCTGATGGCTATCTCATTGATAAAAAGCTGACGATGTTCACGATTACGAGTGAGAAAGAAACACTTGTTACTGTCGAGAATACGCTGAAACCAATCGAGCCAATTGCCCCGGTTGATCCAGTTGATCCTATTGATCCTGTTGATCCAGTCGATCCGGTTGACCCAATCAATCCAGTTGATCCGGTTAATCCGGTCGATCCATCACATCCTGGTGACAATTCGAAGGAACCGACCGAAAACGGCAATAAGGAACCGAGCAAACCTATCAATCCGGAAGAACCAAACAAGCCAGAAAAACCTGAAGATGATGGCAGCATTCCTGGCCACATCACAGAAGAAGGATCTAATAAAGAGCCTGAGAAAGAAACGGGCAATGAAACAGGCGACAAGCCAAATAAAGAAACGGATTCAGGCAACGAGACTGGTGACTCTGGTAAAGAGTCCGATAAAACGGATGGCAAAGACTCCGGCGATGGCAAGGATGACACCGCCACTGACAATGGGTCGAACGAGAAGTCCGAAAATAACGGAACATCGGATAAAGTAAAAGATAAGAGCACAAGCGATAACATCACCAACCGTGAACAAAACCGGAAGCAAGATAAATCCGACAAAGTGCTGCCGAAAACAGGCGAAGACAGCCCGCTGCCTATGCAGCTTGCTGGACTGGCACTTGTCATGCTCGGATCCGTATTGTTCGCCATTCGCAAGAGATGGATGAAATCTTAATAGCAGCTATTCCAGACCGACCCCAACTTATGGGGTCGGTTTTTCTATCCCCTTCCACCCAAAAGAGGATTGATATTTCGGGCATGATCGAGTAAAGTAGTAACTGTGCATACTGTGTATCTATCTAATATACAGTATGCACAGTTTCGAACAAAGAGGGTATTTTATGAACATTATTATTAAGAACGTGTCCGACGTTCCCTTATATCGACAGATCAAGGATCAGATCAAGGACGCGATTCTGCGTGGCGATCTGAAGGAAGGCGAACTGCTCCCCTCCATTCGCTCACTTGCGAACGATCTGCATGTCAGCGTACTAACGACCAAGCGCGTATACGCTGAGTTGGAGGAAGAAGGATTTATCATGACGAGGGCTGGGAAGGGCTCGTATGTGGCGCCAGAGAGCCAAGAGCTGCTGGCAGAGTCCAAGCGTCATCTCGTGGAATCGAAGCTCGCGGAGGCATGGCAGCTAGCCCGGACACTAGATATTCCGAAGGAAGAACTACGTGAAATGATGGAACTACTATTTGTAGAGGAGGATGAGCAATGAGCAATCTATTGGAAGTAACGAATGTTAACGTCCAATTTGAACACTTTCGTCTGAACAATATTAGCTTCGCCCTACAAGAAGGCTGTATTACTGGATTTATTGGAACGAACGGTTCAGGGAAGACGACGACCATTAAAGCCATTCTAGGACTCATTCAGAAGAACGCGGGCAGCGTTTCGTTTCTGGGGAAGGAAATGGACAAGCATGAGCGCGATTTGAAAAACCGCATCGGCATCGTATTTGATGAAGGCTATTTCTATGATGATATGACGCTGTCGGAAATGAAGAGCATCATCGCCCCCGCCTATACGAACTGGGATGAAGCCATCTTCCAGCACTATATCCAGCGCTTCAACCTGCAGCTGAATCAGAAGATATCGACCTTATCCAAGGGCATGCGCATGAAATATGCCATTGCACTCGCCATGTCCCATCATGCCGATTTACTCATTATGGATGAGCCCACGAGTGGTCTTGATCCCCTCATCCGGTGTGAACTGATGGAGCTTCTATTGGAGTTCATGAACGAGGAAGGAAAGAGTGTCTTTTTCTCCACACATATTACGTCTGATTTAGAGAAGATCGCAGATACCCTGTTGATGATCGATCATGGGGACATCTTATTTCACGAAGACAAGGATGCATTGCTGGATTCACATGCCCTTGTGAAGGGAGACAAGAAGCTGCTGAATGAGCGCACAGAATCCCTCTTCTTATCTCTACAGGTTACCGCATACGGATTCGAAGGCATTACGCGCAGCATTCCCGAAGTGCGGCAGTTGATGGGCAACGTGCATATGGAGAAGCCGTCCATCGAGTCCATTATGCTGGCTTACATAGGAGGTAATCGACATGCTCATTAATCTGGTCAAAAAAGATCTCATCCTTACGAAAAAGTATTTGCTGGTCATGCTGCTATTCGCCATCGGTGGACCTCTATTTATATCTTATCGGATGCCGCTGAGCGGAAATGGAAACATCAGCTTTCTTATTACCGTACTCTTTATGGAGTTTATTCTATTCAATACCGTGTCTGTGTCGGAGGAAAAGTATAAGGGGGCCTCGCTGCTGTGTGCCACTCCCTATACACGCAATGCGCTAGTCAAGGCTAAGTATCTGCTCGTTCTCACCATCTTTATTGTGAGTCTCGGCCTTTATACAATCACATCCCTTGTCGTTCCACAACTATTAAGCCGCTTGAGTGTCTTGGGCGTAGGGACGGCCTTGCTGCTCGTCAGCCTGTACTTGGGCGTGTTGATTCCGTTGCAGTATAAATATGGTTATGAAAAAACGAAGTTCATATCTATGATGATCATATTCGTGACCCCCTTCATCACTCCAGTGATCATGAAGTGGTACCAGTCTCGGCCTGTTTCCATTTCGATCTCGCTTCCACTTCCACACGAGATTCAGCAGTGGATTCCAGGTATCATTGCGCTTGCCATTGGCATCGTGTCGATGATGATATCGATTCGTATTTATGCAAGCAAGAACTTGTAATTGTCCGTACAAGTCGCAAGCTAAGATAGTAAACAATACATCTTAAGGCGAGGGGTAATCCCCCGCCTTATTTCGTTCATAAGCATGTGAACGTCTACCGCTTTTTATGGAAAAATGGTAATCTACGGACATCTGCCCTTCATCGAGGAGTCACAACAGTTCAATTCCCTTGTTCTTCAATTTCTGCAGCAATCACCTGTATATTCATAAGGGAGGGCTGCCTAAAGGTCAGTAAGGTGACCTAGGGCAACCCTAGAACTCATTTTAGAGTACATCTATCAATATCATAATTTCGTCATAGCAAAGGACACACTCGTCCCCTCATTCACCTTACTGCGAATAACGAGACCCGCTCCATATAGCTGCTTCAATCGTCGGTCTGTATTGAGCAGCCCAATTCCCCGCTTCTCAATCCCATGGAATTCAAGCAGAGTATCAACTCGATGAGCATCCATACCTACACCGTCGTCGCGAATCTCCACATGAACATACCGTTCATCCTGCGTAATCCTGATCCACACTGTTCCCCCACGAGCACGGCTTAGCACCCCGTGCCGAATGGCATTCTCCACAAGCGGCTGGATTGTCAGTGGCGGAATCATCACCCGAATGTGCTGCTCCAGCTCCCAAATGACATTCAGTCTGTCCTCGAAGCGAGCATACTCGATAAATAAGTAGGAACGAACGAGATCAAGCTCATGTTCAATCGGTACCAGCTTCGACGAGTTCAAGAAGTCGAAGCTGATTCTCAAGTAAGAGCTGAATGCCTCAATAAGGTCATTCATCTTGTTCGTGTCGAAATCACTGAGCGCCGTAATTGTGTTCAATGTATTAAATAAGAAGTGAGGCTGAATCTGCGCCTGCAAGTAAGCAGCCTCCATACGCAAGCGTTCATTCACTGCCTGCTTCAACTCCGTCAGCGCCTGTACGCGGGAGCGCAGTTCCATAGCATCAACAGGCTTCGTTACATAATCATTTGCACCCGCCAAAAATCCCGAGTGCACATCCTCCGCGTTGCTTCGCGCAGTTAGGAGCAGAATAGGCAATTCCAGAATCGTAAAGCGTTCGCGAATGAGACGAGTTAACTCGTAACCGGACATATGGGGCATCATGACATCCGTAATGATCAAGTCCCACTTGGCTGTATCCAGCTTGCTTAAGGCCTCTTTGCCGCTCGTTGCTCTCACAACCTCATATCGATCGGTGGACAAGATGTCCCCAAGTATTTTTAAATTCACGCGATCATCATCAACAATCAATATCATTGGCTTATACAGAGCAGAGGCCGTCTGCTGCTGCACCACATGAAGCTCGTCAGAGATCATGCTCACATCTCTTGCAGCCTTAGCAGACACAAGCGCCTCTATCGGGTTCTCCTCCTGCACAAGCAGAATTGTATCCGGTTCGGCCAGGTGCAGGGTGAAGGAAAATACAGATCCCTTTCCAAGTTCCGATTCCACTTCCAGTCTTCCGCCATGCAGCTGCACCATTTGTTCACAAATGCGAAGTCCAAGTCCGATTCCCCCGGCACTTGTATCCGTATCCGCAGTTCCTTGTTCGTAAGCATGGAATGCCCGCTCCTGCAGTTCCTTATTCATGCCAATGCCTGTGTCAGCAACAGAGATACAGGCCCGTCCTTCTCGAACCTCTGCGGAAATCATTATTGAACCCTCATCCGTGAACTTGATTGCATTATGAACAAGATTGGACAAAACTTGAACTAATCGCTTCTCGTCCGCTATAACAGGCGGAAATGTCTCGGGTATCGCCATAACCAGCTGGATTGGCTTGCCCTCCATCATGAAGCGCAGCATGTCCAGCACGCCAGACGCCACCGATTGCACATGAAGCGGAGTGCAATATAAAATGACTTTTCCTTCCCGGAGCTGTGCCAAGTCAAGTAAATCATTAATTGTATGCGACATGCGGCGACTGATCGTAATAAGCAGTTCCATATCTGCCCTGCTCTTCTCATCCATCAGTTCCTTCTCGCGTGTGACAACAGACTGCGCAATATTGATGACACCGTGCAGCGGCGTGCGCAATTCATGCGACGTATTTGCCAAGAATAGATCCTTCTTCTCGTCAGCCTCCCGCAGCTGATCGTTCAATTTTGCATTCTCTTCAGCATTGCGGAAATACATTTTGAACCAATACGCTGAAAATCCGACGATCGAGGCGATGATGTTGATCGGATAGTAAATCATATTTTTCGTTCCGTTATAAATAAAAACGCTCCAGGTGATCCCTGACATAACACTGACAGCCGCAAGCAGCAAAATATAGGCTTCCCTACGGTTTTGATAGACCATCTGCATAATCAGGGATGATAACCAAATAATCGGGAAGAGATAGAGCACGCTGAAAATCCTATAGGTCGTCGTGAAGAAAACAAACGGTGCAGGGGCAACAAGTACAAATACTGTAAACAAGACTAAGAAGCCCGTATACCCGTAGAATAGCTTCCCACGCCGTGTAAATCCAGAAAAGTTCCTTCCCATAATCATCATGAAGCAGGCATGCCACAAATAAGCAAGAATCTTGATTCGAAGCGCCCAGGTATAATTGATTGGAAGCCATAACAGCAGGATCGAATCATTGTCTGCTATGACTAATGTGCCTGTCATTGTCATTAATAACCCGAAAATAATAAAAGTCTTCTCTCGCGGATTAAAGCAATACAAAATGACAGCATATAGGCCATGCAGCATCAAAATGATAAAGGTAACTAATTGAAAACCGATGGAATACCAACGTTGAAATTCAACCGCCGCCTGCGTTCCGAATCTTATAGAGCGAGCGATGCCTCCTTTATAGGGGTTGTCGAAGTTGGAGACTTGTAGCAGAACCTCGATGACGCCTTGATCCTCTGCCTCGACCTCGTAGGAAGTGGTAAAGGATGACTGAACGGGACGATATGACTCCGCATCGGTGGACACTACCCCCGATTTCGCATTGATTTGTCCATTGATTAGAAAGACGTTGGCCGCTTGAATTTCTCTTATCCAAAAATGGTAAGGCTGATTTATCGGCTGATCGACCAATACACGAAGCCGGTACGTCCCATAGCCATATGAATTCCTTTTATGCTGCCGCCAGCCCTCTCTCCAATCTCCAGGAACCTGAACATAGCTGGATTGACCTTGGAACTGACGCAGCTCATCCTCATTCGATATCAATGCATCTGGATAGAACTCCCACTGACCATCCAAATATACGGTATGCTTGTCGTCCAATTCCATTCCGCGCAGATCAGCAACCCCATTGGCCACCTTGACATGCTGAGATGCCTCCAAGGTCATAAGCCACGTTACGTGGATGCCAGCAAGAAGGAGCACGAACAATAACGTGCTCACAATGATTTTTTTCTTGTTCATCATATTATGAGGTTTTCTACAGCAATCTTCTTTTTCCTGCATTTTGGCATCTTTGCCCATTTTTATATTCACTAAAAAAGGCGAGGAGCTCCTCGCCCCTCGCCTCATACAAGTTAACCTACCTGTCATCGTTCTGCCAGTATCTATTATTCTTCTACCTCATGTTACTCTATCTATTCATTCTCTATCTATACACGATCGCCTATCACTCATCTGCTATTCGACACGCAGCGTATACCATTCGATTGCCGAAGGCTTGCTCGTGATCTGACCCGCCATCGGGTTGGCATAGTACCACGTAATCGACTGATCCTGTACAAGCGGCATCATGTTCCCAGGGGATGGAACGCCTCCGAGATATGTCGGCTGCTTAAGCATCGTTCCCTGGCCATCCACGACCGCATACTTCATTCCTTCCCCGAGTCGGCTCGACTCCGTCCATAACAAGACAAACTTATTATCATTGATCTTGCTAATATATGTATCCCTGATGAACACGCCGTCCTCAGACGTATGCTGTGTCAGCCATATCGGCTTGATGATTGATTGATCTTGCGCATTCTTCGGCACGACACTAAGGAATACATTTTTGCCTTTCCCATCTTGTGAACCGGCGGTACTGTTGGCGCCAATGGCAAGATAGCTGGATGCAGATACTTCTAGTCCGCCCAAGTTGGCGCCTGTGTAATTATCACCGATCTTGCCCGGTATATTAATGAGGTCAATTTTTTTCGTAATCTTACCACCCTGCTCCACCTGCAGTACAATAGAGCGCGGATACGCATCGCCATGGTCAGCGTATACGATTCGATCTCCATCCATGCGAACATATGTGGCAAAGGAATGGCTCACATGGTTAGACGGGAACTGACCACTCTTACTAAGCACCTTCATCGCAGCCATATCAATGGTAAAGGTCATATTCGACTGATGCCGCAAACCATCCTTAGCGGTCTTATAGCGAAGACGAGTCGATTGAACTACGAGTTTGCCATTGGCACTGTCCATCGTAACATTCCCAGATCTGAACGGTTCTGATACGTACACATCTGATACATCTACCTGACCAAGCTTGTCCCACGAAGCATTATATTTCACTACGCGATATACTGCCTTTGTGCTGGATTCCTCCATGTTGTCTTGTCCGAATACGAGATAATAATTGCCGTCCTCACCTTGATGGAAGCCTCCGAATTTGGGCAGCTCCATGTTCAGCGTCTTACTTCCCGCTGCGGTATAGTCCTTATTGAATTGCTGAATATGTATCTTCTGCTTGTCCGAGTCCCATTGCAGCAAATTTAGCTGTCCATCCTTTAGGAACAAATAGCGGGCAGCTGGCTCGAACCAATTTCCATAATGATAATCATTGGTTGTACGCAGTTGGGTAACCCCTTCAATAGAGCGGATCGCCATCTCTGGTTGGGCAATGATATGAATTGAACTGCTTAACGCCCGCCACAGAACGGGAACATGCAGCTGCTCTCCTAATTCCCGCAGTTGAAAATAATTGCTGCCCCCGATATTATAAGACGTCAATTGAATTTCTGTGCCATCTACATATACTTTGGAGGAAGTCGGTATCGCCTGTCGTTCAGCTGCCTTGCCTGACTGTGCAGACTTCTTGGCAGGCTCTAGCTCCCCTCCGATTGGGGTATAGGCTTGTCCTGTATGCACACGAATCGCATTACTCGTGGTATCAACGGCTACATCGAAGCTGCTCTTCGTCCCCTTCAATGCCATTGCAACATCTCTCAACTTGAAGTAGTTGCTGCCCCCAATATTGTAGGCATCCATCTGATTCATCGGTTGTCCATTAATGCTCACATTGGCCTGAGTCGGCCGTGCCATTACGGATTTGTCTGCAGCCTGAACGGAAACAGCCATTCCTAGCATCATCATGATGCTGAACAGAATACTTACTTTTGTTTTCATGAAATTGATGTCCCCCATTTTTCTATCCAGCTTCGCTCATGGCTTGCATCATTCATCACACACCATGGTCATCCATCCATATTCGTCCATAATCTCTACCATTCTATAGCAACAATCTAAATTACACAACGAACCTAACGGCGAATGACGGCAGTAGAGCACTTCATTTTAGCGGAACTTCAAGACTTCAATACCGCCGCCTTCCTTCGAAACTAAGTCTCCCTGCTAGGATCTCTGTATGTCTTCGCACCAATTCTAGCATGAACACCCCATCCACGATGCTCGGAGATAGCCACAATTCGATTGTCGCGACCATATTGAAGTTGCTGTAGGGCATCGAAATCCGGATGAATGACCTCATTGGATAAATAAGCCGAGGTCTTGCTTCCAGGCTTCCTCGCTCCATTCAAGGCTGTGATCATACCCTGTGAAGAGGTAATACCAATTCCATGCCCGTAATAGAGATCGTTGCCTAGCTTCACGACATTTTCTCCTTGCCACTCCGGCGTACGTGGATTGAAGTCTGGATTTCTAAAATAAAGAATATCCCCTAAAAATGTCTCAGCGAGGTTCGAGTTCGACACCAATCGAAGATTTCGGTCATAATTCCAATCCCATAGAAGCAAATCCTGAAAGTAACGGTCAAAAACGGCTTCACCCAGCGTATCTATAATTGCCTTGTACAGAACAATAATAATAGCTGTCGCACATTCAAATGCATACTGTCCCCCATTATGAAAAATATCGTTTATGGCAGCAGAAGGCGAGACACCTCTTCTTAATTGAAATCCCCCTCTGTCCGTACGTATCCAATACCTCTCGTTGCATCTGGAATCGTCGAATCCAGCAAAGTCCACCCCACTATCGTGCAGTGTCTTCGCAGCATTCACGATATTGGAGCGCATTCTCAATTCTAATTTCAAGTCATCAGGGGAATTATATCGATAAACGACAGGACTCCTCTGCTTAGCCGCAATTACATTCCTCTCCAACTCCGATAATCCCAATGTATTGAGCTGCCCTGTGCTAACACCTGCAATCTCGATCATCCTTACTCTCCTCCTAAGATCCTCTGATTACCGAAAGCTTTGTGGGAATCGGAATACATGAAGCGGATCGTACTCCTGATTAATTAGGTGTAACCTACAGTACTCTATGCGCCCCCATCTACTCGGGTTCATGTCAGAAGATGGGATCTACATCCGATAAGCGTGAAATCTTCATAAAATTACAGGGCTTAAGACTTATACTACAATATGGAAATCAGGGAAGAAATCCGCTACAATAGTGGTTATCATCAGTACCTGCAAGTTAACCTCTACCTTCAGTCTTTCTTCTTCCCTTGTTTGTTTCATCCACACGGCATTCAAATTCCTTATTGTGAAGATCGGATAAAAGAATCGGATAGGTGCTCTCGACTGCCTGATGCACGGAATATGGACGTATGAGATACCGCCGTTAATACATAGATGGCTTACAACCTGTGTCTAAAAGGAGGGATCTTAGCTAACCAGCTTGGCTCTACGCATGATTAGAAGACGGAATGTTCTGATAATGAAGGAGGAGTATTGATGAATGTTGGAATACAGCCTGGGAGTGGGCTATATTTGCATGTTAAATGGTTCGCAGCCGATCACGAGTGGACACCTCAAGCAATGAGCAAGGTGCTCACCCCTACCTTTCTGTTCTGGTTTAGCTTCACGATTGTTGTATTGTTGCTTGTTTCGAGGTATAACGCAGCTTTGGAGCGCATCCCTATCGTTGTGAAGGTACATTCGTTTCTCAATAAGTTAAAACGCTTTCACCTACTGATTATGCGAGTAGGTGTTGGCATTGCATTACTGATGCAGATAAGCACCGGTTCCTACCTGGCCCCCACATTGCGAATCGAGACATGGTGGGTCTATGCACTTCTTATTACTAGCTTGCTTGGTCTGCTTCATCGCAAGACCTTGTTTATAAGCGGTATAGCGTTAGGCGTCTTATATGTGAAGGCACTCGCTAATTATGGAATGTTCCACATGCTCGACTATATGTTCTACCTCGGCATCATTTATTATTTGCTTGTCTCGAACACGAGATGGAGCCGTTCTGGCATCCCTGTCCTCTATATATGGACCGGCTTGTCTCTTGCTTGGCTTGCGATGGAGAAGCTGACCCTCGCCAAGCTGGCGTGCTCCCTGATGCACGAATACGGAATTCCGTCACTAGGCTTTACCGTTGAAGACTTCGTACTGATTAGCGCCTTTATTGAGCTTGGCCTTGCGTGGGCATTTATCGTCGGTATTATGAATCGATTCACAGCTCTGCTATTAACCGGATTATTCCTCGTCACAACCACTGTATTCGGATTTACCGAAATCATCGGCCATATGATTATGCATACGATACTGCTCATCTTCCTTATTGTTGGCCGGGACGGCTATACGACATTTCTGCTCTCCAGACGCGCTCCCAAACTACGCAGCTTCTTCGTGGTGCTGCACTTCACCATTATGATCTTCAGTATGATGACCGTGTACATATGGATGGGGCAGCCTAGCAGCGGATTTACTGTACCTGATCCTGCGACGCAAGCAGCACAAGTGAGTAAAATACCGGCATTTTGCCCAATCAAGTGACGCAGCTAGTAGCATTTTTACCAGTAACCTCGTATTTCGTGTCGGCCAAAAATTTAAGCGTTATAACTTATTGACCATTGGTACCTCGACGTAGGTGGCTGTTTTTCTCTCAACAGAAATGAAAAAAGACACCATTCGGGTGTCTTTTTTCATGATTCATATCGTATTGCGGCTCGACTATCCTTCCAGATCCACGTTGTGGTAGACTTGCTGCACATCATCAAGGTCTTCGAGCGCATCAATCAGCTTCTCGAACTGTGCCTTCTGATCGTCGTCCAAGACTACTTCGGTCTGGGGCAGCATCGTAATTTCAGCTACGCTGAATTCCGTAATGCCCTCATTCTTCAGCGCTTGCTGAACAACATGGAATTGATCCGGCTCCGCGTAGATGATTACCGCTTCGTCCTCTTCCAAGATGTCGCGTGCGTCTACATCGGCGTTCATCAAGATTTCCAGAACATCGTCTGCACTCTTGCCTTCCAGACCGATAACGGCCGTCGGACTGAACATATACGTTACAGAGCCGCTTACGCCGAGACTTCCGCCATTTTTGTTAAATGTGGAACGAACCTCCGAAGCAGTGCGATTCACGTTATTGGTCAAAGCGTCTACGATCACCATGGAACCGCTTGGACCAAAGCCCTCATAACGAAGCTCATCATAGTTCTCATCGGAGCCGCCCTTTGCTTTCTCGATCGCGCGATCAATGATCGCCTTTGGTACATTGTATGTTTTGGCACGTTCAACCACGAATCGCAATGATTGGTTCAGCTCGGGATCAGGCTCGCCTTGCTTCGCTGCAACGTAGATCTCTCTGCCGAAACGCGCATATATACGACTCGTATTCGTGTCCTTAGATGCTTTTTTTTCCTTAATATTATTCCATTTACGCCCCATACTGTATCTCGCTCTCTTTCCGCATAAAGTATGCATACTCCATATAATTATATCTTTTCGAGAGAGCTTGGGCAAATATGAAAACTTTTGAATTTCAATTCTTAGCTAGTTATATTGGCGATTTTTCCGGTAAAATTCAGACATTTCTAGCAAGTAGGGTATCCGTTCACACTGTTAATTCGTACAAAGGTGTAAAAAACAGAAAGCTGTGTTAAAATACTGTAATTGCACCCGCTATTTTGTTAGGGAGGTTTAGTGAATCACCATGCTCATTATCGGTATCACCGGAGGCACCGGATCCGGCAAAACAACGGTTGCCAAGTCCGTCATTGACCGTCTTGGATCAGATAAAGTTACCTTCATTTCCCAAGACAACTATTACAAAGATCATTCTCACCTCAGCATGGCTGAACGCGAAGTGATTAACTTCGACCACCCGCTCGTATTCGACAACGAGCTGCTGCTTGAGCATGTGAACCTGCTCAAGCAAGGCAAAACTGCTTATGCACCGGTATACGACTTTACCGTTCATGCCCGTTCCACGGATGAGACGGTAGAGCTGAAGCCGAATAATATCATCATCATCGAAGGGCTTCATGTGCTGTTCGATGAAAATTTACGTCAATTGCTCGACATTAAAGTATTTGTGGACACCGATCCAGATGTACGGATTCTACGCCGTGTACTTCGCGACATTGAAGAGCGCGGTCGGACGATTCATTCGGTCTACAACCAATATCTGACTTCGGTCAAGCCGATGCACGATGCATTTATCGAGCCTTCTAAGAAGTACGCTGACCTGATTATTCCAGAAGGCGGTCAGAACGAGGTAGGCATTCATATGCTGTCCGTGCTGACAGAGAAATACTTGACGAGCGAATGGAATTAACGTGAAGAAGCCGCTCGAATGGCAGAGATGCATCTGCCATTCGAGCGGCTTATTTTCTTATGAGCCAAGTGGCTTTTGCTAAATGGTATACAGTCAGTGAGGAGATACTCGCCCTCTCTGTCTGTTATGGTTTTACATTGTAGGTTCGAAGCTTTCCAGCGTCTTCATGCCATCGGCTCCAAAAATATTGTATACTCCAAATTCATAGAAGGAGTAGCCATAGTCCGTGTTTCTTTGAATTCCTTCGAACTTCACATATCTTGCTTCTGTCGGCGTGAAGTGAATCGTGTCCCGCCCATCTTGAGCCGTAATGATTCCATCGTTCTTCGTCGTGACATTTATCCATTCTTTCTTATCGTTAGACACGAGGATTCTGTATGTTTTGGCGCGAGCGTATTCCCAATCAATGCGGATCGTATCGAACTCCTTCACCTCACCAAGATCAACCGTGAACCATGAATTATCTACATAATTGCTTGCCCATCTCGTAGCAGGCGATCCGTCCACTGCTTTTTGCGGCATGTAATTCGGGCTATTGCTCTCTACCGAGGAAGCTTCAACCGCCTTATTTTCCGCCAAGTTGCCAAGAAGGTAGTAAGCATTATCCTTCAGCGTGTTGTAAGCACCATCTGCAATGTGGCCTTTGATCTTCTGGAACTCCAGCATCGCATTGAACATCTTGATAAACTTATTGAACTTTTCATCATTACCTTCGAATCTCTTCGCATTATCCAAATGAGCCTGCAAGGAGCGAGCCGCCCCCGGATTTTTGAACTGGTTCTCTTGCTCGAATTGATCAACTAATGTTTTGATGAGATCCACATTTGTTCCTGCATCAATGATATAAGTTGTCTTCTTTGATTTGCCTGCAGTCACCGTAACCGTAAGTTCATGCTTGCCAAGCTTGCCCGCAAAGTTGATTGGCGTACCTGCTGTGTACGGCTTGCCGTCGAATGTCGCAGTAACTTTAGTAATGCCGCTTCCGTCGTCATCCTTGAGCTGCCATGTAAATTGCACCGTCTCTGTGGCCGGCACTGTTGTATGGCTCTCCAGCAGTTTTCCGTTCATTTGTACGTCAGCATCGGAAGGAACGCCGCTATTCACGCTGTATGTGCCCTTCACGAATTGGTACAGCCAATCATACAAGATTCGATTGGATGGATCCTTACTTACAGCCGTATTATATACGGCGTCATTGCCCTGATAGTAAGCATTATATCCGTTTTGCATAAACCCAGTTTCTGCACCATTGTTCAAGTACTCGATATACTTCTCACGGAAATGGTTATCCGTCAGCATCCGGTCATCAAACTCCAACTCCATGCCCATGCCGTGCTGTTTCGCTAAGTACGCTGCGTCCGGCAGGCGCTCAGGGTCGATGTCATCCTCGAAGAAGTAATTTGGCTGGTAAGCCACATTATCGATGCCAACATCCTTCCACAGGAATGACTTGTATCCTGAGAAGAACGGAACCCAGAACAGCCTCATGCCCATGTCATGTACCTTGGCACTTGTTGCACGAAGCAGATCTGGTCCCTTGCTGTGTGTGCTGATCTGCTCATCTAACCAGTACATGCCGACAAGCTCCAAATTGGAGTAGTTGGCAGCTGCCCACTTCTGCTTCACTTGATCCAGCCACCAGTGAACAGCCTTCACCCGGTTAGCAAGTGCCTGTTCCACACCGATCGAGTCGCTGAAGCTCAAGTTGCCATCGCCAATATCACCGAAGTCAGCGATGCCTTCTGCTGGATATGGGATCATATACACGACTTTCGTTTTACGGTTAGGATCGTTCAGCTTCGCCCCGACTTCTTTGGTCGCTTCATTTAATTGATACATATCGCCTTGCGTTGCAAATGTCTTTTCCAAGTACCATTTCCAGTCGTCCAGCTTGCTGTTCAGTCCCAAATTACGGCCCATTGGCGTATCTAAACCAAGATAGAGAACTCCATCGAACAGCCAATCCTTCGGATTGCCTGCCTCATCTACGTAGCTAATATTCGGAATGATGCGCTCCTTCGACCAATCACCCTTGCCATTCGCATAGTGCCCGTTGTACAGCAGCCCAAGATCGCTAATTCCGGCAGTCGCTTCTCCTGGTGCTTGGAAGGCTGGTATCTGCGTAGGAACAGTATCTGCACCTTGCACCTTGCCGTCTTCGCCTAGAATTTCAATTTCATCGACTAACGTCATCGCCCTGTTATGCATCATGAAGCTTACCTTCACATAACGTGCATAAGCGATGCCACCGTACGCCAATCCTTCTTTGTTCGGATCCTTGATTCCCTCTTTGTTGCCCTTCCATTCAAACGTCTCTTCATGCTGTCCGTCTATCCATAACGTTTGGAGTGCATTATGAGATAACAAACCCCAATTTTCCTTATCGTCCGATACATAAATGGACACGGTTAACGGCAGAAGGACATTGTTGTTCGGCCAATCCTGCAAGAAATGAGCCTTAACGGATGAGATTGATTTGTTCTCGCCGAGATCAAATACCACTTCACGCGTTCTCTTCTTCAAATGTCCAACCCATGCCGGGTCTGACTTCGTGACCTTGCCGTACTTGCCATCTGTCAGCTTATAGCCATCATCAGCAAACTCCGGTTCTGGTGCTTGCGACCATTCATAAGGGAGACCTAGAGCCAGATTGCGCTCCCCTTGCTGAGATTCAGCAGCTTGCTGCGCCGTATATTGCTCACTCGCTGGCAACGACGTATTCGCCTCCTCCGCCTGTACTAATGGAACCATCATTGAGAGGGCTAACACCGTAGACATTACGATGGATAACCATTTCTTTTTCATTAATTGAACTCCCTTTCTATATGTAAGATTAAGAATGTCATCAAATTCGGTAAGCATGTAATTTGATTGAATATTATTGCGGTTTCATATCCCCCTCCCTTTTCAACTGATAAAACCCACGTATATGATAGCGCTTACTTTTAAAATAAGAGACTTTCTGTCCTATTCAAATAGATTAATCATTACTTTTGTATACTTTTGTTTACCTACTCTATCAAGACATCATTTTATTTGATTTTGCCAGGATCCACCCCGTAAATATAGCACACCCAATTGACTGCGATTCCTAACGGAGAGATCGCCTTGATGTGCTCTTACTATCCGCTGTGCTATCGTCAATCCGAGCCCTGTCCCTCCATATCCCAGATTTCGGGAGACCTATCGCTTCGATAGAACGGCTCAAAAATACGGGGGATATAAAACTGCCCGGCAGAAGAGATTCGAAGCCATCGCATATGGATGATCTGCAACTATGGGTAACCCTTGTCGCCGCAACCGCACGGCTCATTACTGCCTTATGCATCCTTATTTATCTTACAGGAATCGTGATATGCCATTCCAAGGCATCGAGCCCATTCTGAGACAGATACTTGAGGTCAATATTTGGATCGGATTAGTCATCAACATCATCATTGTAGAGTGGATGATAATTCATCGAGTCCCGAAGCGATCAGATCCAAGTAAGGACAAATGAAATTAATACCTTCCTATGCAAAAAGGAGCTTCGTCCATTTGGAAGAGCTCCTTTTAAATGTATAAAGACTCTGATCTACCTAAATCGTAATAGGTCTACTGTTCTTGCTCCGACTTCCTCGAGAAGCAAGAAGCATACAATTTCAGTTCCTCTTTATTTGTAGCTACGTGACCCTCTAACTTCATTCCGATTTTCTCTAGCAGATGACCGGATCGTTCGTTGTCTATCGTGGTGATTGCTACTATGCGTTCTAAACCAAGCGTCGATCGCCCGTATTCCAATGTTGCGGCAGCCGCTTCGTAGGCGTATCCCCGCCCACGGAACTCAGGGAGGAAGGCAAAGCCGATGTCCACATCTGTCAGGGAGTCCCTCTTGATAAGTCCGCACAATCCGATAGGAGTCGAATCTTCCTTCAATTCCGTCAAAAACAAGCCAAAACCTAGCCGCTTGTAGTTCTCTATGGGGCCATTCACAATATAGTCACGCGCACCCTCAACCGTTCGAATTCCTTTATCGCCGATATAGCGGTGCCATGCTTCATCATTCAAGAGCCTTAACATGAATTCCGCATCATCATCTGTTAACTTACGGTGAATTAATCGATTCGTCTCAAGAACTGCCAAAGCATTTGATCTCCTTTTTTCATAATAGAAGACATATTAACTAATATATATTACCATGCATTCGAATATGTCCATCACAGGCTATGATATTAGTCGTGTGCGCTTTTTATACAAACCCGTACCAAGGGATACTTCTTCAAATGCAGGCTCAAACGATTTGGGAAACGATGCGTAATGGGTGCGGGGAGGGAAGTTCGGCAATTTGCTATTGATGCCTTTTGCACAGCAGAAATTCCGAATTCGGAGGTAAATAAGAACGGTTAATTGAGCCGATAAAAATACACGCCATTTATCAGGCAATTAGTCCTACGATATAATTGCTGCAGGGAACTTGCGATTTACCGAGGTCGCCTCATGCTTGGACATTGAATTCCCTCCTCCTTTAGCAAGTTAGGAATACATCAATCAATTCCATTATTATACAAGGGTTTGATTATCCAAGCATTCGGACATTTTAGTAGGAAAAAATTATCCTTTCAACTCCACCATCAGAAGCGACTTTACGCAATCGGCTTTCTTATTTGGAGATGAAAGGAATGGCTCTCTTTTAGTTTTTATTTAGGAAAGGTCCTTTTTCGCCACAAAAGCATAATAATGTGTGTTTTTCCATGGATTTAATCTTTCTGGATAAATGTCTATCATTGTAGTTTCAAATCCGGATTGCTGCAACAATGATTCATCTTTACTTGTATGTCTGTACAAAACATGATACCAATCGTCAATTTGTTCAGAATAATGATCAATAATAACATCTTCCTCCACGCCGCAAGCATGCTTTACAAGCATTACCCCATTATCCTTCAGCATATGAAAGCAGTTATTATAAATTGATTTTACTTCCTCATCATTAAAATAAGTAATAACGCCAAATAGTAATATAGCATCATACTTTTTATTATCGATGAATTCCGTTAAATCGGATTCAACAGTTTCAATTTTAGGGGAGTTGGCACAAAACTCTAAAAATAACCGTTGTTTATCAACAGCCTTGATATAAGAGACTTTAGACTCTAAAATATTTGTTGTTCTACCGGGACCGCAGCCTAAATCCAATACAACAGATGACGAATCGATATAGTTATCGATTAAGCCCATATCGAACAGGATGGTATCGTCTTCCTTATAATGCGTAGCTAAATTCGGATCTGATATTTTAGCTCGTCTAGTAAAGAAATTATCTATTTTATTTTTATCCAACATGACTTGTACCCCCGATTTCTTCCGCAAAAAGAGTTAATGATTCTCTAAATAACAAGAGCTGCCTCTTCCACCGTAAATTACTTTATGCATGAACTTTGCGAGTAACCAAATTATTTCTAACCCACATTATCGCAGCATCATAATCCGAAGGTGTATCAATTTCTTGACAGCGGATAGGCACAGCGTTTAATGGAAGAAATTTCTCCAAAACTTCATATACATGTCGGGTGCCCGATTTTAATTTAGTTGCATCTACTTGCACAAGTCCGGACCATTCGTAATTTCCGTTGTCTCTTGAAAATTTGGTTACCGACTCTTTTAATCCACTATGCTCAATATTTACTAAGACGGGATCTTCCGTCGTAGGTTCACAATATCCTATACCTTCTTCATTAGAATCTAAGAATGATTGGAAGTCATCCGGATGTATTAATAAATCGCCATCCAAAGAAATAATCATCCCCTTCGCATGGCGAGATCCTAAAGATAAACTGGCGGCAGTCCCAGTTGTCAAATAATTATGGTTAAAAACAAAAGTCACGTTTTTTCTTATTTTTAATACCTGCTCTATTACTTGCTCGGCTTGATAACCTACCACTACACGGACATCTTCGACCTTCTCCAGCATCTGTAATTGCCATGCAATAAGAGGTTTGCCTTCAAGCTCAATTAGTGCCTTAGTTATCCCTAACCCCAACCGCGACCCTACTCCTGCACAATTTATGACAACTGTCTTAGAAAACGACATAATTGTTCCTCCTCATACACAGCATGACTAGCACAAGCAAGGACTGAGTTGGCAGGTGAATGAACGCCTCCGTAAGCTAGGCCGATTGTTGCTTCCTTTATCATTTCCGCATCGTTGTTTCCTTCCCCGATAGCTACGATCTTGCCGACGAAATCCTTTGCTACTTTTCCTTTTTCGAGGACGGCTGTTACTTTCGTAATGTAACCATCTTCAACCTCAGCCCGGGATGTGTAGCTCTTAACTCCAATACGTTCACATAGAGACCCCACCCAAACATCTAAATTGCCAGTCACTACATAACTATTATCTCGATTATCTTCGATAAATTGAACGATTTTTTCATTTAGGGGTACGCTCGACACAATGTCCTGAACTGTTTTTACCGGTATTTCCTTCAGTAATTCAACTCTTTTCAAAAAGCTTTCATGGAAGGGAATGACGCCTTTAATGGTATCTTCCGTCAGCTTTCTTATTTCCTCGTATAGTCCTACCTCTTTAGCGATAATCGGAAGTATCTCTTTTTTCGTAATCGTACCATCTAAATCGAATAAAAAGCTCCAGCTCGTACTCATCTTTGTCCTCCACCCATTGAAGTCAGTCAAGCATCTTTAGTTCTTTGCAGAACGAAAATCCATTGCTTCGTTTCTTTTTGTGCTTTAATGTCTTCATAAAAGAATTCTTCACTTACCTTCAATGTAAATCGATTACTATAAAAAACTTTAAAAATATCGTGATACTCTTTTTCCGTTCGGTAAATTGCGCTATATTCGCTCTCTAGATTTTCAGAATAAAATTTATTTAGCGTTAATCTTTCTGCTAAAGCGACGGGCTCAGATAGATAAATGATGCACTCTTCATCGAATTTATCAATTAATTTTCTAAGTACAGGCTTTACGTCTTCATCATTTATGTACATGAGGACTCCGCCCGATATAACGAACCGATTAAATTGCTTATGGGTTGGAATGTCTACCTCTTCATTGGCGATCCCTTGAATCGACGAATGAAGGAATCGCGTACTTTCTTTCTTCTGTATATCTTCGCGCGACTGTATAATATCGATAAATTCCTTTACATAATCTACGCCCACATAAGTATCCGCAACAGGAGTGATATATTTCGATATGCGCCCCGTACCGCACCCGACTTCAAGCACAACACTGTTACGATCCAAATTTAGTAATGGCAATCTGTGCTCTACTTCAAAGCTGGTCCATGCTTCGATCTTGCTTGTATCTTTATCCCCGCACAACACGACCGGCGCATCTATATCGATAGAGATTTTATCCGCTGCTCTTTTTTTGTAAAAATTCATCATGCTATCATAATCAATATGGACATTTTCAGCATATATCCTTTTCAATAGCCTTCATCCTCTTCCTAGACCATCTTTTCAAATCTTCAATTCCGTTCCGTCCAAAAACTTAATAGACGACGCATAGCAATGCCCATGCCGCTTTTCTGCCGACGGCAATTCCATATAATTTCCATATATTAAAGACAATATATAATCATAGCCTTTCGGTGCAAAGAAAGTATGACCTTCAAATTCGACTCTTATCGACTCAGCATACCATTCACGCTTGTAGATTTGGGCAAATGTATTATGGCTCGCCAATAAACTCGATTCTTTTTTATTGTCGCGTTTAGCAAAATGCTCAAATATTAAAATAGCAAGCCTTCGCGGAATGAAAGAAACTGCATAGTACAGCAATCTACTGAACATATTACTTTCACTTTTTTTTCCAACTCGCGACCATAGTACCTTTCTGCATAATTTACAAATAAAAAAAGACACATTCTGTCTATACTTATTACGCGAGATATAATCTAGTGGAAGAATATCCAAAAACATTCCATCATGTTGCTTCATATGTTCCTGACCGGCACGAACATATGACGTATTTTTCAATCTCAGCTTTCCATACACCCAATTATAGTGTCTATCCGTTGTTTGGTTTTGCAAGAAGAACTTTTCCGTGTTCAGTTCTCCTTTGCACACTTCGCAGAATTTCTCATAATCTTCCCTGAACATTTGTATATCTATATCATCATCCCAAGGAATATAGCCATTATGCCTTATGGCTCCTATTAAAGTACCGTATGACAAGAAATATGTAATATTATATTTTCTGCATATTCGATCAACTTCTAACAGCATTGATAACATATCATTTTGCAACTTTTTTAGCTGCTCATCGTTTAGTTGCAAATAGTTAATTTTCTTTTTCACATTACTGCACCTCGAGTGTTGCCCGTTGCGTTATCTCTATTCGTGTGAGATAGTATTCTCTCATAGTCATCAAAGTAATCTATTTCTGACCAAAACATTCCCTTAACATCAATGGTTTCGATATTTTTTTCTTCTACAAATGAATATAATATATTCTCCCACCATAATTGGTGCTGTTGGCTTCCAATCAAACTATCTAGTTTCTCTTTAAATTCCACCAGGAATTTCCCTTTAATCTTACCTATCCCTACATATTCACAAGTTCGTTCTCTTAGGGGAAGATTCTTCCCGTATTTTTTTATATATCCATTTTCTAAGTTTAAAAAATAATCGCCGACTTCTGTTCTACCGGTGTCTACCATTAGAGCACATTCTTTTTCTGTCTCTATAATTAAATTTAAAATGTCATCATCGATATAAACGTCACCATTCATAATAATAGTGTCATCCGTCAATTCTTCTTTGGCAAACCAGAAAGAAGCGATACTATTTGTTACATCGTAGAATGGATTGTAATAATAGGTAACATCTAACCCCTCTAACGCTTCATAAATTTTGGTTTCACAGTATCCTACACATACAATGGGTTGAATATTTCTTTCTAAAAACATCATCACACTTCTTCTAATTAACGGTATCCCATCTACCGGCAATACGCATTTGGGAATTTCCTCAATCATTCTTGAAATTCTAGTTCCTCTTCCCGCAGCTAACAAAATAGCCTTCATATTCTACCTGTCCTCCTCTCAACCATTCTCCACGCTTTCGAATTGCTCCCAAAAGATATGCATAACATCAATACTCCCGGTTGTTACTCGAATCCAGTCAGCTAAAACAGGCTGGTTATAGGTTTTGATTAAAATATTCTTTTCCTTTAACAATGAAAAAATCTGCTTTGGATCCTTTTTACTTTTGATAAGCACATAGTTCCCAGAATTAAAGTGATATTCATAACTGTGTTTCTTAAGTTTATCTAGTAAATACTCTCTCCCCTGTCTCTCTATCTCTGTCAATGCATCAATAATTTGGGGATTTCCTAATATTTTTTCTGCAAATTTAATCGCAAAACAATTCACTGGGTATGTTGAACATGCTTTTTTTATTTCACTAACTAGTTCTTCATTTGAAATGATGTAGCCGATTCGACATCCGGCGATAGAAAGCATCTTTGAAAATGTTCGAAATATCAACACGTTATCGTATTCGTTTGTACAATGTATAAAAGTCTTGGGAGAAAAATAATGATACGCTTCATCAATTACAACCAAAGCACAATTTTCACGAGCTTTTTTTATAATCTCTCTGACTTCATGTTCTTGCCAAGGTGATCCAATAGGACTATTGGGGTTAAGTAAGACCACAATACCGGTATCCCTATCAATAGAATCCAGTACACTGTCCAAGGACACTTCAAAATCATCATTAAAAATAACAGGCGCATGTATCATTCCATACATTTTCATATAGACGGAGTACATCTCAAAACTGGGGCTAACTGATACTACTTTCTTACCTGACTCTCCAAAGACTTCGAATAGCAATCGTATTGCATCGTCAGATCCATTTGTCAAACAAATACTTGATGGTTCACAATCCAAATATCCAGCTAATTGTTCAACTAATGATGTCATCTCAGGATACATCGCAACATATTCAGGAGTTATACTTCCCATTACTTGTTCAAAAAACTGTACCGGTAGCCCTTCCGGGTTTTCGTTCATATCCAAACGAATGTAATCTTTACGACTTTCGTTATATGATGTTCTATATAAGTTTTTTATATTGGGGTTTACGTAGTACATGTTATAGCACCTCTCTGCATCAAACGTTTGAAAGCTGTTGCATTACCTCACTCTTGATGCTATGGTGAATCTTTTTTCCGCACGTTCCATCCGCATTAGATATGCTCTTTTTAAATCTAGAAACACGGTCTTCTTTTTTTAAATCTTCGTTACGTTCTACCATATCTACGAATTGGGATACTGTTACATCTTGATTTACAAAATAGCAACCAAGATAATCAGAATAATAATATCTATCTTGTTTACTCATGTCTTCACTTAATAATCCTAGAACGGGTTTTCCCGTAATAATATACTGCAGCATAACTGAACTGTAATCACTTATGATACCATCAGAAACAGTGACAGCGGGATAAATATCACTACTATTATCAATTATAATGTTGGGTGACCGTTTTAATTTGCTTACAAGTTTTTCAAAAGTAGCCCATAGATGTGGACGCATTGTCTTTATTGTAATTTCAGTAAGTGGATGCGGACGCCAAATGAAGGCACATTGTTCATAGTCCATGAAGGAATTTAATACTTGCTCTGTTTGTTCAAACCAAGTATCAACGGACAGAAGATCGGCAATTCCTGTATTAAATAAAATTACATGTTTACCTTTTATGACTTGTTCCCAATAGAAAGGAATTTCTTTTTGCTCGCTTTTTGCAATAATCATTGCGTCAAGTTTAGGGGAGCCTAAATTCATTATTTTATGGGGCTCTATTCCATTGGAGATATACCCCTCTTTTGTGTTGTTTGATTGTACAATGATCTTTGTTGCATTTTTGTACGCAGGAAGTAAGTTCATTTTTTTATTCTCAGAACTTCCAGCCACATAATATGGTACGTAAGCTAGCATATCTGTATACTGTGCTAGATTCTCTGAAAAAAAACGAGGGTTAACCATAGTAAGTTTATTGTAATTATCAAACGGATTGTGGATATAAATAATATCTGGACGTCTATTTTCAAAATCATACATTTCAAATAACGTGATATCTATATCTTCTGGGAATTCGTTCCCTTCATAGCAAAACTTAATGAATTCACCCTGCTCATTTTTTTCATAGTATGGAATAGGAACTACGTAACAAGTGCAATTCGGATCGTTTTTTGCTTCTCTATATATACTTTCTAACGAATCCCACATTGATGACTTATAAGGCATGAACGCAATTTCTATTTCCGTTTTTACATCGTTTATGATATAAAGTCTTATATCTTTTATGGCCTTTTTTACTTTTTTTAATAATAAGTCTGTCCCTTTTCCATCTATAAATAATTCAAAATTATGAATTGCATTTTCAATTAAACTGCGAACTTTTTGCTCCTCTTTCATTAGATCAGCGAAGAACACCAAACTATTAATGCAATCTTGCATCATTTCAGTCGTATTGCTAGCACCTCTATTTATTACATAATCAGTGCCTTCTTCTATCGTAGTAATCAACTCTAAAATTTGTTTTTTCTGATTTAAGCGCATACTTTTCTTCACTCCATCAACGTGCATACTACAGACACCTTAGTGACCAAATTAAGGTCAATATTTGAAATACGTGCCCACAGATTCCGTCATTATTTTACCCCTTCACCATCTACAAGGCACTACAAAAATCCCATGGGGTTATGCTCGTATTTTCATGCTACTAGACTTGTCACCTTGTATATACTATCGACAAAATACTACATAAGATTAATAGTAATGACTTGGATGAATTCAGGTAACAACATATAGAGAATTCCAACAACAATAAACAGCCGACCTCCCCAGCCGGCTGTTTTAATTTACAATAATAGTATATTTACCAATCCTACAAACTTCAATTATGCACAGGATTTAAATCTCCATCCCCATGTCTCGCTTTTGCAATTACTAGATGCCAACTTCCCTCATCTTCACTGTAATTTGCTCAATCCTGCCGTCCATATCTATCCCCGTAAACTTAGGGAGACTCAACTCGCTCACAATCGCTCCGTCACGCATAAACATGATCCGTTCCGTCCGTGCCGCAACCTTGGCGTCGTGAGTAACAAGCATGACAGCAGTACCTGCTTCGTTGATTTTAGAAAAGATGTCCATAATCTCCTGTGCCGACTTCGAATTAAGCGCACCCGTGGGTTCATCGCCAAAAATAATTTTGGGACTGTTCATAAGCGCACGGCATATCCCTGCACGCTGAAGCTGACCACCCGACACCTGTGTAATGTCGCGCTTTTCTAGCTCCGCAATACCTACCCTCTTCATGAGTGCCCTTGCCTTTTCCGTAATTTGTGCAGCATTCTTTCGATTGTCCCTCATAGAGGGAAGAATGATATTATCGAGGATATTCAAGTTTTTCAACATCGTCGGCTGTTGGAAGACAAACCCCATTTTTGTTCTGCGTATATCAGACAACTCGTTCTCGCCAATCTCCGCTAAATTCTTATCGTCCATGATGACTTTACCGCCATTTACGCCATCTGTTCCGCTCAGTGCGAACATCAGTGTTGATTTTCCCGATCCTGAAGGCCCCATGACCGCGACGAATTCGCCTTCATTGATTTCAACGGATACACCGTCGAGAACATTGCGCTTCTCATCACCCTCGCCGAAAGATTTTACGAGTTGATCGCCGATAATGATCTTCTTCATATGCCTACTCCTTTATACTTTCGGAAATTTTGATTTTCCCTGCTCTCGATGTACCGATGATGGTTGCGATAAGCACAGTACCGATCATCATTAGTGGGCTAAGCAGATATGCTGACAGTGGATTGACCGTAAATTGGAACGCCGACGCCCCAAAGTAAGAGACCATTGCCCCCGCAAGCATCTCTCCGAGCGTATTGGCTAGAAGCGTTCCAAGGACAATGCCCACAATCAGCACGAACACGGAACGCGTCACATACTGCGCCTGAATATCCGAATTTGTAAAACCGAATGCCTTCATAACGGCAATGGAGTATCTATCCTTTGCAACAAGCAGTTTCATAAACAACAAGGTAACCAGTACCGCTATCAACAACGCAACGGCAATTGCGGAATAGGATGCCTTGCCAACAGCACTGATTGTCGAGCCAAATGTCTGTGCCATAAACTCATCGATGTCTGACACCTTTGCAAAAGGGAATTTATCCGCATATTCTGAAATTTTACTACCGATAAGCGATTTGTCAGCAATTACCGCACTGATCACAACCCACATCATCTCTGCCGACTGATCGGTAAACACCGCCTTTGCGGTTTTGCCTCCATTGGTAATGTCAGAATAAATGCCGCTGACCTTGAGATTTTTTTCTTTCCCCTCTATCACCAGAGTCATGGTATCGCCGACTTTTTTGTCGAGCTCTTTGGCGTTCATGACCGACAGCGCCACTTCATCTTCTGCACGTGGAGCCGTACCTTCCGAATATTGCACTGGGAATACGGAATGGTCTCCGAGCTCGATCTTTACCCTTTCCTCCGAGCCATTCTCCATCTTAGCTTTAAATGTTTTGGTTGTGAGTACCGCATACTTGGAGATCGCGCTATCGCTGCTCATTGTTTTGAGCATTTCAGCTGCCTTCTCAGACATATGGTCAGTCTGCTGTATATCGATGCGCATATCGCTGTTGCCTATCCCCATATATTTGATGAAGCTTTTTGAGGAAATGGTGTTGTAGAGGTTCTGAGGAACGATGATGATAAATGCCGAAATCACCAACACGGCAAGCATGGTGACGTATAGCTTCTTCCTCGCAAGCACATCTTTGATACCAAGAAAAGCATTGGTATGGAACAGTTTGTTGTTACTCAGATTGAAGCGTTTTGCGCCCGAGGCCTTTTCCTGAGAAGTTCCATAGCGAATGGCTTCGGCAGCGGATATTTTCCGGAAGCGCCTTAGCACTCCATTTACAAAAGCAATAATTGCCCCAAATACAAGCAGTACGCCGATTACTCCGAACAGCATAGCAACAGAAGTGTTCTCGCTTTCTCCCATATACATGCGGATATTTTCAAGGAGCAACCCTTTGAATACAAAAGAAAGTGCATAACCGAGCACACAGCCTGCCGCTGCAATCGCCGCATACTTCACCAGATAAATTCCCTTGATATCGGAAATGCGGAGCCCTATGGCCTTCATCACGCCAATCTCGCGGTAATCGTCTTCGATCTTCGCCAGGAGTGTAAAGCGGATGCACATCAATGCGATTGCTACAACAAGTACGCTGACTAGAAGGATCACCCCTATCATCATCCCGTCGGAAATCGCGTTAAGTGTTTTGAAGAGAGAGTATGTAATCGCTGGCCCGTTCGCTTCGAGTCCAGAAGAGGTATAAGCCGTTTCGAATTCACTGGTCTTAGACAAATCCTTGAGTCTAAACTCGATCAAATACTCGACGTTCCCTGCATGTTTTAACTCCTCATAATCATGCTTGCTGACCAGCATTCGCTTCGAAGAAGCTAACGAGGAATTCATTTGCGAATCTCGAAGCATGCCCGCAACCGTGAACTCCTTCCCGCTTATGTTCGCCTTGTCGCCAATCTTCGTGATTCCGTCCTTGATGTAGCTGATCGGAACGTACAGTTCTCCATCGGATGCTTGGATAGGACTGCCGTCAAGATTCAAGAGGAAGTCAAACTTCTCGCTCTGGACAGTAAGACCATTGTCCTGCACACTATTAGCAAGTGAACCATTGCCAAAGCGGATTTGCGAGCCGTCCATATTCAAAAACTCAAGCACCTGAAAGTCTTCAACATTAGCATCTTGCTCTGCAAAAGCATTCAGCCGTGCTGTGTTAAGTGCACCAGAATGCATCTGCATAAAATGCGGCGTTTTCGCCTGAATCATAAGTGTGTCTAGCGCACCTGTTAGATTGACGATGAGAATTGCCGCCAGTGAGACAAGCATTGCCGCAGCGGCAACAAATATCATCGTTGTCAGGGTAATTGCCTTGCTCTTCAACATGTCATTACGGATTATCCTGAAATGCATACGTCACCTCTGTTCCTCGAACTTCTTAGCCGATTTCAAGTCGTACAGAATCACAAAAGCCATGCAGAACAAAATTGCAGCAATAAGTCAGCGATGTTCATAAGTAACCTAAGCAACCCTTCCCTGTTATCTGTCACTAGTCATATGGCTATCTTCCCTGATGATAGAACGAGAACTTATATGTTCCGGCTCCGTTTGAAACTAGGACGTTTTGGTCGGATACGAAACCTTCATGATCTCATGAAAAAATTCACATTTTTTCCGAATGATGTAGTTCTGTTTAACTACTCGGCATGTTTTCCGTTTATGTTTCCGAACATCCTCATCGTGTGAATGAGACTTCCCTCTGCAGCCCCAAGCAGTCTCTCTATGTTATAAACAAATGCCTGCATACGTAACATCCGCTCTTCGTCCGTCAATTCAACCACATCATCATCCAACACGGTATTTGCATAGATCACGATCATCTCCATGCATTCATATGGGAACGGCGTATGGAACATGCCCACCTGGATGCCTTCGCGGATAATTTCCGCCAGTATCGGCGTAACGCCGTTAATGATGACCTTCTGTATTTTCTGATGCATAAGTGCGTTCTGCGGCTTGTGAATATGCTCCATTATCTCCTTGCTGCTCCCGCCGCTTATGTTCAGTGCCATGACTACACGGATAATTCGCTTGACTACAGGGATGCTCTTGTCAGCAGCAATATCCTGCGCCGCACCTAATAGACGGACATTGTACCGCTCGATCAACGCGTCTAATATATCCTCCTTCGATTTAAAGTGGTGATATAAGGTTCCACGTGCAATCCCGACCTTATCGAGGATATCGTTTGTACTTGCACCGTCAAAGCCTTTCAGGCCAAAAAGCTCATCCGCTGCGTCAAGAATTTCATTTCTACGCTCTTCGGCTTCTTTTACAATTCTCATCCATATACCTCTTTCTTTAGTAGACCGACTGCCTGTCTGTTAGATGTTAACATAAACCAATCTATTAAAAAAGGACTTTTGCCCTAAAAAATTTGAATACATGGAAGGGTTTAATAAGTATCCCTTAACGCTTTTGTTGGGTATTAAAAAAGCTCAGACCTAATCAGGTCGAGCCTTTTGTAAAGCAACCACTATTTCGTCTTCATCATCATCTATCCAAAAACCGGATTACTGTACCGTAAGAAAAAATCTCCATAACCTGCTTTTTGCCAATCAAACTATCAGAAACAGCTACACGATATTCAAATTGACAACTTATCACAGCATCCCCACGCAATTGCTCACATTTTTTCTTTAACTGATTTTTAACTCCCTCAAAGGCTAAATTAGGGTCTGCAGATTTATAATAGCCTTCTTTGTGAGAATCCATCGCGAATATGGTATCAATCACTTCATAATTTCTTTTCAAATCACCTGTTGTGATGATTACTGACATAACCTATCCCTCCGAATCCAATGATTTGTATATAATCAAGGAGTATTTCGGCAAAGGGCAAGGGCATTCCTTCCAAACCTATGAAATTCGAAAGGTTTGTCTTCTCATCCACATCGTGGCGACCCACTTTTCGCCTTTGCTTACAGGTGTACCTGCATGCAAGGTAAGTTCGTTTAATTCAGGATTACTGTAAAAATATTCGAAGTAGACCGCCATGCCTTTATTAGGAAACACGGATAAATTAAGCTTAGGGAAGGTCGTTTCTCCGCCTTCCTCCACATCATTCAGATACATAACTAGTGTACTAATTCGATTATTGCCACTTGCCCGACTCGTCTCAGCGAAGTAATCATAATGCGGTTTATACTCCTGACCGGGGGTATAGAGCAGCACTTGCAAACCATCACCATGCTCGATCGGAATATTCATGATATGAGCGATTCGCTTCTCAATCCTTGCGACCGACTCACTGTCTTCACAAAATACTCCACTGCTCGTTCTAATTTGATTGACTGAACGGTCTTCTCCGATTTTGGAGCGCTGCAGCCGATCTCTTGAGTGTTCAATCAGTTCATCGCACTCTTCATTACTAAGGACATTTCCTAGTACCATAACCAAGGGCTCCTCATATTTGGCAAGGATTCGAATCTCTCGATCTTCTGTCTTGATAGTGCTTCCGACATGATCAAAAATAGTACGTTCTTTCTCCGTCGCGTTCCCGATCATCCTTAGGTATCCCCCAGTTAATGACATCAATCACAAAAATAAGATACCATAAAATGGTCATTCCGCTCTACTAATTTTTAGAAAGGTACAGACCACTTTCACCTTTACCTCTACATTCCGAATCATACATTCCTGATTCACAACTAATACGCAGCCGCAATATAATGTTTCTAGGCTGTATGTGACGAAAATACACGAGCATTCAGTCAAACGTTATCATTGTTATTGTTCTTTCATCTGATGGTTTACGTTGTCTTTATGATAAAGAGTGGAACGGGTGATATCATAATGATCTATACAGCTCTTGGGGACTCCATCACATTTGGGGAAAATGCATCTTCACTGGCAAAGTCTTATCCCCGATTGATCGTCTCTGCGTTACATTCAAAATCATGCAGAGCCCAAGGCTTTGTTCTGGCTCAGCCTGGTTGGAACAGCTATGATCTATTGGATGCTTTGATTTGGCGCGGGGCCCCTGGAATCAGTCATTCCTCTGTCGTTTCGGTATGGATTGGCGGGGTGGACTTAGCGAACACGGCACTAGCCGCGCTTAGATCTAAGACAGCACCGGAAGTACGACATATGATTGCAAACTATGAACGCAATTTAAGTTCCATTTTCACTCAAATTCAAGCAGGAAGCTGTGCTCGAATCGTTTGCTGCACCCAATACAATCCATTTCCCAAAAGCCCTCTTGCCGTTGATGCGGTAAGCAAATTAAATCTTCTAATCAGTGAAATTTCCCGTCATTTTGATGTTACGGTAGCTCCCGCTCATAAGTGGTTTGAAGGGAAGAAGGCCGAGCTTATCTATGGATTTCAACATGGAAAGATTGAAGATGCACTGGGCGGATTTTTGCCGATACACCCGAACAACAGGGGTCACCAAGTGATTGCAGCGAAGTTGGCGCCATATCTTTTTCCAAACAATCCCCCGCTTTTTACTTAACGAATAAGTTCTAGTATAATAGCGAAGAATGAAAATAGTACAAATCCAAAGGAGGGATTGCACATGGATATCAAAGCAAAAATTGAAGAAGTCGTTGCAAAAGTCAAAAACGATCCGGACTTCTCATCTAAATTTATGAGTGATCCTGTCTCGGCGATCGAATCTGTAATAGGGATTGACCTGCCAAATGATCAGATCAATGCATTAATCGAGGGTGTAAAAGCGAAATTGACCGTAGATAAAGCCAGCGGTGTTTTTGATTCGATCAAGAAGCTGTTCTAATTTGTACATAACAAGTTGAACAGTTCTCATACAAAGGGGATATACAAGTCATGTGAAATGACCTGTATATCCCCTTTTCGCATTTTTGCAGCTGCTTAACTGGCCATGGCCGGAATCCTAATATAGTAATATCTGTGGGTGCATGATATGGTAATACAGGAAACTATTATTAGAAAGAAGGAATTGAATGATTTATAAAGCAGATCACAATGTAAGAGAAAAATTGGTGCCTATGTTCGAACATATGGATAGCACGATTGTTCTCTCTTATCTCCAAGGACATATGGGTGACGCTTGGGTAGACAACCTTGAGAATCCAACTGTTGCTCAAATCACTGTGGGGATTTTTGTGTTTTATGCGGGGAACCCCAGCGCAGAAGAAGCTGAAGAATTACTTTACAATCTTCCTGAATTTACGCTTGCAATTGTTGATTCGGATGGGTGGAAAAAGCGGATAGAAACGGTTTACAAAGGATCCTATGAGAAATTTCAGCGATTTAGATTTAAAAAAGATTCTGGGGATTTGGATAGAGCACACATACAGAATCTACTGTCTGCATTACCTGAAGAATATGAAATTAAAAAAATTGATAAAGAGATAGCTAGCGCCCCTTCCTTCCATGAGCTCTCAGAAGACTTTGTCAGTCAGTTTGATTCGATTGATGATTTTATGGAAAGAGGAATCGGGTATGCTATTTTACATAAAGGGCAGATTGTTTCTGCGGCAACATCATTTAGCATCTATGATGACGGAATCGAGATCGAAATTGCGAGTCACCCTAACCATAGAAGGAAGGGACTTGCAGCAACTGTTGCCTCTGTACTGATTTTAGATTGTCTGGATAGAGGGAAATACCCGAGTTGGGATGCGGCGAATGCTGAGTCTGTTGAGCTAGCAAAAAAGCTGGGATACACGTTCAAGGAATCTTATGACACCTATTTTATTAATAACAAAGTGAACAGAAACCAACCTTAGATCCTCTTTATACACCTGTAATGTGTAAATCTTCTCCTTTAACTGATCATATTATGAAATGTATTATTTTTTTGCGTATTTACAATAATGATCTAGGGGAATCAAAAAGCATGCATGATAGGATTTTAGAAAACCAAAACGTAGGAGGTAATCATGGGCAGAATCGTTCATTTCGAAATTCATGTAGATGACATGGAACGTGCTAAGAAATTTTATGGAGAGGTATTTGGATGGACATTTGAGGATTGGAGCGATTATGCTGGAATGCCCTATTTCGGAGCTACGACTGGGGATGCAAATGAACTGGGCATTAACGGGGCTTTGATGCAACGTAAAGGCACTACCCCTGAATCAGGTCAGCCTTTGAATGGCTATGCATGTACAATGGGAGTGGAAGACTACGATTCTACTGAGACAAAAATCCTGAATCTTGGAGGCAAAGTCGCATTGCCGAAGCATGCACTACCCGGAATGGCATGGCAGGGGTATTATATTGACACCGAGGGGAATACTTTTGGGATTCATCAGCCAGATAAGAATGCAAAATAGGATTATTTCCTTTACACATAGAAAAACCCGGCCGCTTGAGGTCGGGTTTTTCAAGTACACCTTATTTTATATACGTGAGAGATGCTTCATTAATATCGTACAAGGTACCTTTATTGCTTTCAACAAGCTGAATAATTTGCTGATAAGCAAATCCTTCTTTCGGTGCGATTGCATCCAGCGTTACCTTATTCGCTTTTACATTGTTGATTACTTCTTTAAGAGAATACTTTGTTTTTTTCGGCGATATTTCTTTATCATGAACAGGTGCATCCGTTATAAAAATAATTCTCTTTGCATTTTTGCTGCCTGACATTTTCTCCATCGCCATTTGAACCGCCTCTAAACCCGATTCATCCACATCCATACCGCCAGTCGCCACCAGACTGCTTAGCTGGTTCTTCAATACTCCCTTTTGATTCGTAAAATTGAAAAATTCCAATGCAGGATATTTGCTATCGATATAATTGATATCGCGATACGCAAGGATGGCAAGATTAGATCCGGAAGGAACTGAATCCACGAACTTGCTGATGGATTCTTTCACGTAATCAATGACCTCTGCCATACTGCCCGTAACGTCGATGACAAACACAATATCCGAAGCCTCGTTAATCTCTTTCGAGATATTTTGCAAAATTGGTGATGAACTCTCAGATCCAGATCCCCCATTGGTTGGAGTCCTCTCGCTCTCGATGGAGGTTGGAATATCGGGCTCATACTGAAAAACAATAACCGTTCTTGACGTTCCTTCCCACTTCACTTCTGCACCAAGCGCTTCACTAATAAATTGAATCGGAACCATTGTAGAACCGTTTACTAATTGCGCAGCTGCATTCAGTTTGACAGCCACACCGTTGACATAAGCTGTAGATGAACCAATTGTTAACACAATGGTTGTACTTCCCCTTGTTGCCGTGATCGTTTGTGTAGAGGACTTCCATTTTACGGTTGCACCTAATGACTCAAAGATCCCACGAAGCGGAACCAATACATTCCCTTTTCGATTGACAGGGGGCTGTTTATAAGTCTGCTGCTTCCCTCCGATAAATACCCCGATCTGTTGCGTCTCATGACGGACAGGATAGAATTGAGGGCTAGAGACTGCAACTCCTCCATACTGAGTCATAACTTTTACATAAATATAATATCCCCCTGCTGGCAACCCCAACGCGCGCAAGGAATAGGTAGAAGAACTGTTAGCTTCCACCTGAATACGCCTAACCAGTTCCCCATTTGAATTTTTAATCATGACGTATGTATAATAACCCGACTTCCTCATTTCCGCTGTTGTAGACACCGTAAATGTATAATTCGATTTTAGTGTAATCGCACCTGGGAAGTTCTTTCCGCTGGGCACGTTAAATTCAGGCACAACGACAGTTTCAGCTTCAGGTACCGTAGTTGTAACCGAACCTGATGGCGGCTTCGGCTCGGTCACTTCTGAAGGCGACTTTGGCTCGATCACTTCTGATGGCCACTTCGGCTCGGTCGCTTCACCGGATGGTCTAGTTGAAGATATCGATGTTTTTGGGAAGTAAAAATAAATTTTCGACTGTCTGCCTGGTGCCTTCCGTTTCTCTGATATCGTGATGGTGAGATTCTCATGGTTAAACGTAAACTCTGAAGAACTAAGTTTATGACCATCAATATGCAGACTGACATTTTTGCTCGAGTTCAGTATATAACGGGATGACACTTGGAACGTTCGAGTGGAGCCGTCCCCCCCAGTCAGGGCATTACCGATGCTGGCTTTACCTGACACCCCTTCTTCCCATTCAAAGGTAGGAGCAATGGCATATTTCATTGAAATCTCGGCTCCGCTATCGGGCGCCTTACGCATCGTTATCGTATGGTTTCCATAATCAATCGTATACGCTGTAGAATCTATCTCTCGTGCATTGATAAACAATCGGATCTCCGTATTGGACGCTGTAATCTGATTACTTGTCTGGAATGGGAACGTTTTCCTTATCCCATCCCCATCTTCAAGAAGATGAACGAGATAATCCCCCTCCCTATAATCAAGCCTCTCACTTGCGCTTGCCGTTCCTCCGAACAGCAAGACAAAGCTAATCAATAGAAAAACCATCATTCTAACTTTCATTTTCTCTGCCCCTTTATCAATGGTGTGTGCTAAAACAGACCAAACCCCTTTTTGGACACATGAACATATGTCCATTTTACTAGTTTGACACTATTTTCTTCTGTCATCTTCTGAATTTTATTAGGAGGTTTGTACTACAACAAAAAATCCACAACCGCATAAGGTTGTGGATTGACTTCATGGAGGCGAGGGAAATATTGATTTCTTCATTGGACTTGCTGCCGAAGCTTATCATTCGATGACTACCTTTGAGTTTGAAATCGACAAATATTATTAATTCCATGCATATATCGTCACTCCCCTATAGGCATCTGCATACGATGGAGAAAATGAACAAATCTAAATTGGAGGTCATGACCATGAGCTTGCAACAACAGGGGCAACAAGAACAAACACTGTATCGAATGGATCCAACGACTATGCATAACGTAAGATCCATTCAAGATCACATAGGAAATATATGCCGCAACCATATGAATAAACTTGTTCTAGTGGAGACGATGGATGGCGATGTTTTTGAAGGGGTACTTATCCACTGTGAAAGAGGAATTTTATACTTACGACTTCCAAGCCATGGAACTAGTCGCGCTTTTGTACCTGGTTTCCAAAATGATTTCGTCTTGCCCCTAGTGCTGTTCAATTTACTCGCCATTTCATTAATATAGGCCTGATCAAACCTAATCTAAGGAGTGAAATCTTATGGCATTTGTATCGCCTCAAGGACCACAAGGAATACAGCAGGCACCATCCTCCCCTCCTCCACAATTTGCACCACCACAACCCGCTGCTACAGCGTTCGCCATCGACCCCGGAGCTATTTCCGGTTGTTTATTCCGCAACACGTATGTGTGGTTAAGAAATGGGAACTCGTTCTGGTTCTTCCCAACCTTTGTAGGACGTAGATCCGTTGCAGGTTTTAGATGGACCGGTTTTGGATGGATGTTTACGGGAGTCGATCTAAGAAGCATTGTGTCATTTACATGTTTTTAGAGAAGAAAATAGCGGCCCAGTCCCTTATCGGTACTGGGCTTTTGCATATGGGTAACCCACAAATTTAAAATCTTTACCTAATGGCTGCACACTGACATCGTGAAGCTCTACAGCACCACTCATCTTTTCGATCCCTGTCCCGCCGAGAAAGGACGAAGCATTCCGACCACCTATCAACTTCGGAGCCATGTAAATAATGACTTTGTCGATGAGTTTATTCTCAAAAAAGGCTGCATTGATTTCACCCCCGCCTTCTATCAAAACGGAAGAGATCATCTCCCTGCCCAAAAGCTGAATAACTTCGGTTGGATTGACCCTGCCCGTCTGTTCCGTAACAAAGACTTTAACACCTGCCTTTTCTAAGGCTGCCCTCTTCTCGACGTCGTGGGAAGTTGTTGTAAACACCCAAGTGGGAGCTTTTTCATCTATAACCACCTTAGCATCCAAAGGTAACCGTAAAGAGGAATCCAAAACCACGCGTATCGGATTCCTACCGTTAGGCAACCTTGTTGTAAGCTCGGGGTCATCTGCAAGCACCGTGTTGACGCCAACTAAGATCGCGGCATTCTGATTGCGGAGAACGTGGACATCTTCCCGAGCCGCTTCTGAAGTAATCCATTTGCTATCGGAAGAGTAGCTATTGATTTTCCCATCCATCGTGATAGCTGTTTTTAAAGTTACAAACGGAATATGCTGGACAATGAATTTATTGAAAACCTCATTCATTTGGTAAGATTCTTCTTCACATACTCCCGTGATGACTTCGATTCCTGCTTCCCGGAGTATATCCACCCCTCTCCCCGAAACGAGCGGGTTAGGGTCAAGTGCTGCGATCACCACTTTTTTAATGCCTGCTTCAACAATTGCAACTGCGCATGGCCCTGTTCTACCGTAATGGGAACAAGGCTCAAGCGTCACATAGATGGTCGCTCCCCGCGTAAGCTCTCCAGCCATGCGGATCGCATGGATTTCTGCATGGGGTTCGCCTGCCTTCATATGAACCCCGATGCCCACGATGCGGTTTTCGTTGACAATCACAGACCCTACAAGCGGGTTGGGATCTGTCTGCCCCTTCATGGCCTTTGCATTCTGTATGGCCAGCCGCATATAGAATTCATGGTTATTCATCATTGTTGCAGGAGCCATTCCCTTCGTTTATATGTCCCGACCGCTCGATTTTGGTTTTTAAGTATTTTTCATTATATTCCGATACATCCCCCCAAAGCTGTACCCGATCTTCCACTGCCATGCCTGCGTTTCGAAGCGCATCAATCTTTTTAGGGTTATTGGTTATCAGTGTAACCGGTTTGGTCCGAAGGACATTTAGTACTTGTATCGCATCACTATAGTCACGGGCATCGTCAACAAATCCAAGTTTAAGATTGGCATCTACGGTATCGTAACCATTTTGCTGAAGGATATAAGCCAGCGCTTTACTGAAAAGCCCGATCCCTCTGCCTTCGTGGTTGGCAAGATAAAACAGCGCGCCAGTTCCATGTTCGGCAATATGCACCAATGACTGTTCAAGCTGATATCCGCAATCACAGCGTTTGCTGCCGAAAATATCCCCCGTGTGGCAAATGGAATGGAACCGGATTAAAGCATGATCTGCATTCTCGAAGTCTCCGTGCACCAGCACACTCGATTGTTGAAATTCAGCTAAATTTACATTCGATAATTTGGCAACAATATGTTCAAAATCTTCCGTTACCTCGCTGCAATTCAACCAGCAATACCATTTAAACTGAACGGTCTCCCCCCGCAAATTAATCGGAAGATTTATTGGTCCGACTAGATAAATGGCTCCGTTTTCCGTGTTGATCATTTTAATTCTCTCTTGTAGAAGAGAAATGACTTTCGGATCAAACTCCTTAACAGCAGGCATTAACACAACTCCTCTTTTAACCAATGTTTATGTCTTATTGTGAACGAAACAACTTTTATACCCTGTTATATAGTTAAACCAGCATCCTGCCTAAGCCAATCCAGAACATCACGTTGATTTTCTTCCGAAACGCCATGTTCGGTCGGGTATATCTTTAATGTGATTCGTTGCGTGTGTTCCTTTAAATATGTCGCCGTTTCATGCACGATCCTGACTGGGAATATGGAATCATACTCACCGTGCGAGACAAATACCGATACATTATTCAGACTTCGAAGTGAATATTCCGTCTTTACAAAGTCAGGAATGTATCCATTCAACGCAACGATTCCCTTTAGTTGATCTCCCATTGTAAGTGCAAGCGTCATGGATAGAATGGCGCCTTGACTGAAGCCGAGCAAGTAACATTTGTCCGGATCGATCGGATACTTATCCATCGCATATTGAATGAAAGCTTCGAGCTGTTTTACCGCCTCATCAAACATCTCTCGAATGGGATTGCCCAAACTTTTCAGTTCGTAATATTGATATCCTGCACCAAGCGGTAGATTACCGCGAATCCCAATGACAATGAAATCATCACTTATAGGTGCTACCAAGCCAAACATATTTCCTTCATTAGAACCTTTACCGTGCAGCGTAAAAATAACCGGGTATTTCTTATTCGGTACTACATTGGCAGGCAGGTGAACGTCATACTGGTAAAACGGAGTCATTTGAACCACCCTTTTTGAGACGCTTTTCCTGCCATAATAATGCGGTCAAGCGAGAATGGCGACCGGTCGGCCACTGCAAGGTATAAAGAAATCATCATAAATCCAAGATCCAACTCATAGCCCGCCATTTGAGCATTGCCAAGAAGTCCGACGGAGAGTTTTGCAGTCAGTATTGCACCAATAAGCATTACTACGAATAACGCCGATACATAACGGGTAAACAATCCCGCTATCAGCATGATACCGCCCACAAGCTCAAGCAGCGCCACGATATAAGCCGCAAATCCAGGGATACCAATAGAACTGAACCACGCCTCAACATTAGTCATGCCCATTTGAAATTTCGCGATACCATGAAACATAAATATGATTCCTAGCACTACACGCATAATAATTGTTACTGCAGCTATCTTCGTCACACAAATCACCCTCAAAATATTATTAGTTATAAAGAAATAAAATTCATATTAGTAATATTAATCAAAAGCAAGTAGCGTGTCAACAAAAAAATTGCTAATATATAATTATATTTGTTATCACTAATATTAAAGAGGTGCAGTCCTATGGATATTGGCTCCACAATACGTTCTATCCGAAAACGAAAAAATATAACTATTGCTCAAATCTGCGAAGAAACTGGTCTATCTCAAGGATTCATGAGTCAAGTGGAAACTAATAAGACTTCCCCTTCCATATCAACTCTAGAAAACATCGCAAAGGCACTAAAAGTACCTTTAGCTTACTTGCTATTAAAGAAAGAAGATCGGATGAATATTGTTCGTAAAGATGAGCGAAGCATTACGACAAGCGGTTCTGATAAGTTAACAGTGCAGCACTTAAGCTCTACGAAGAACGTAAGGATGATGGTCGTTGAATTTCCTCCAGGGGCTTCGACGGGGATTGCTCCACATGCGCATGAAGGTGAGGAGGTTCATATTGTCATTGAGGGAAGAATCTACGCGGAGCAGGGAGAAGACGCGGCCGAATTTGAAAAAGGTGATTCCTTCAGTTGGAACGCATGTACACCCCATTTGGTGAAAAACATCGGTGATGACACTGCCATCGTTCTAATATCCATCTATACGGAGAACGACAACAATCGGGAGCTCATCTAACTATCAGCTATGTTCGTAGGACAAAAAAAACGAGGAGTCTTGCCAGTGGCAGAACTCCTCGTTTCGTCTATGTTTAAATCAACTTATACTCTTTAAGCAGCTGCATGATTCTGGTGTGAGAGACCTTTTGCACACCCGTCACTGCTGCTAATTGGATTGCTGGAGGCAGTTCCATATCGGTTAGCTTCTTGCCGTCCATCATTTTCGCTGTGGAATCCAACAACACACGGACATCATAAGCGGATCCAAATACTTCTGGCACGCCGCGATCAATGTCAAGAAGCGTGTATACAGCTTCCATGGCGGTACGTACCGAATATTCTGTGGTGAATACCGTGTCTCGCGGTGTTTCGGCAAAGTTACCGATAAAGGCAGCGTTGATACAACCATCAGGAACTACATTCGGACGGTCTCTCGCAGCTCTTGGCATGAAGTAAGATGTAACATAAGGCATCATGCAAGGCACACAGTTTGCGGAGTTTACGGCAAGATCGTGAATCTCTGCTTCAGGTACGCCCATGTGGTAGAGCCATTCTTCCGTGATCTCGATACCCGTGCAGTCCTTCATCGGTTTCTTGATGTAGTCACCTGGTACGTCGCAATACAAGCTGTAAACCCATACGACGAGCTGATCTTTTGGCTGCGATTTGAAGTGAGGCTGTCGGTTCAAGGTAAAGCTCATCAGCCATTTTGAATCTTTTACTGTCACGATACCGCCGGTAACGACCTTGCCACTGAATGGATCCCGCTTGCAAATTTTCTCGATGTAAGGAGGGATTCGGTCATCCAACGTTGTAACCGTAGCAGACTCCCAGTTGCTTTCCGCTATGTTGCCACAGAATTTGTCTGGACGGCCGAAGGCAGGATCCTGCTCCGCAATCTTCTTCCAAAGCTCCCAGCTTCCCCCGAGGGAGGTATTCATAACGGCAGGAGTGTTGTTGTCGCCTAAAGTGGAGCTCTCGGTATTACTGCCATTCGTGATGAATACCAGATCATTTTCAGTCAGGTAAAAGTGTTTTTCTTGTCCGTTTTGAACATAGACCAGCTTTTTAGCAACTTTCTTGTTCTCCGTAATATCAAACTCAACATTCGTTACGGTCGTTGCATATTGGAAGGTGACGCCATGGCCTTGCAAATACTTCATTAGCGGCAGTGCAAGAGACTCATACTGATTGTATTTTGTAAATTTCAACGCTGAGAAATCTGGCAATCCCCCGATATGATGAATGAATCTAGCGATATATCTGCGCATTTCCATTGCACTATGCCAAGGCTCAAATGCAAACATCGTCTGCCAGTAAAGCCAGAAATTCGAGTTAAAGAAATCTTCCGAGAAGACATCTGTAATTTTCATATCTTCAAGCGCTTCTTCTGGCGTAAAGAACAACTTGATAATTTCCATCGAAGCAGTTTGAGTAAGTGTGAATTTGCCATCGGTATGTGCATCCTCACCACGATTGAGGATAGCACGCTGCAAGGAGAAGTTCGGATCCTCCTTGTTGAGCCAGTAAAATTCATCTAATACTGATGCGCCCTCTGTTTCAAGTGAAGGAATAGAACGGAATAGATCCCACAGGCATTCGAAGTGGTTCTCCATTTCCCGGCCACCGCGGATAATGAACCCTCGACCGTCATCGTAGATGCCGTCTAATCCACCTCCGGCAATATCGAGTTCTTCAAGAATATGAATGTTTTCCCCCTTCATCTGACCATCCCGTATGAGGAATGCGGCTGCGGACAGTGATGCAAGACCAGAGCCGATCAGATAGGCGGATTTTTGATCAACACCGAGTGGTTTCTTTGGACGGGCAAAAGCTTCATAGTTACCATTGCTATAATACATCCTTACAACCTCCTTTAGTGGTCCTGACACCTCCACTTTATAGGAGTATGAATGCAATAAAAATAGACAAGTAAAGCCCTGTGTCTAAAATGTAAACTTCAAGTGCCATATGTCTAAAATATCCATAGGTTGTGGTAGAATAATAAGAAACATTGCATCCTAAGGAGAGGTTTCCAATTCATCCGTACACCAAACATGCATTAGCTGATGCATTGAAGGATATGCTGGGCACCAAGACTTTAGATAAAATAACGGTTAAAGATTTAGTGGAAGCCTGCAAGTTGAATCGCCAAACCTTTTACTATCATTTTCAGGATATTTATGACCTGCTCGGATGGATATATAAAACGGAGGCACTGGGTGCTATCCAGAATAACAAATCCTATGCGACTTGGCAGCAGGGGCTATTAATCATTTTAGAATTTGTGGAAAGCAACAAGGCGCTTTGCATGAACACATGTCGTTCTCTTGGAAAAGAGCATTTGGAAATGTTTTTAAATCAGGTTTTGTTTGAACTCCTGAGCAATGTCATCAATGAAGTATCAGATTCCCGTGTGATTTCAGAAAAGAACAGGACGTTCATCGTTCAATTTTACAGTCATGCCTTTGCAGGAACGCTGCTGGATTGGATTGAGGATGGGATGAAAACACCCTGTGAGGTAATCGTGAACCACATTGTTCGACTGATGGATGGGCGTTTTATGGATGCAGTGGAGCGTTTTAAGTGAATCTAAATCTATCATTTTTTACAAATTAATACTTAATTTAATGGAAACACCCTGGATTTTACTACCAAATACCCCCTATACCTGATAGACTAACGAATAGTATTATATTTCAAGGGGGAAAACATGAAGAACATCACAAAATTTCTATCTATTTTATTAGCCGCAGTGATTATATTATCTGGATGCTCAAGTAATAATGCTGCAGATTCGCAGGATCGATCTGCGGATGAGAAGCTGGCATTATCCTATGTCACAAACTACCACAATGGAACGAAAGAGGCCAAAACGAAGTTTGTTGATGAGAGTATACATCCTGATGTGCAAGGTAAATTCCGTGTTGGTGCTAAGAGAGCGCTCCCAGAGGACGAGCAGCTGAAGGATCCGAAGGTTGTAGAATCTGCTGATTATGATGACGGAGACACAAAAGGATCATTAGTACTCATTCAATCGGCAGACGATAAAGAAATGATTGCGCTGATTACCGAAAATAAAGTTTACATGCATTTTAGTCTACAGAACACGGCTCCGGATACGTATGATCAAATACGCAGTTCATTTAAAACAGCTAAAAAAGGCTAAATATTTAAATAACAATAGAGCCACCTGGTCTGAACTAAACCCGTCAGTAGACATTAAAATACAATGATTAAGCAGCTTTAGCTCGTACTTCCATCGGGCTAAAGCTGTTTAGTTTTTTCTGCAGCCGTTCACCCCTAATTCCTATCCCCTGTAGAGCAAGAAAAGCCGTGCAAATGTCAGGAAATAATCCTAATTCCATAGCTCCCGTCACTCTATTCAGCATTATACGGTGCCCCATCGTATCTGTATGTTTTAGTACGAATCTTTTCCAACCCTTTTGATTTTTTTATTGGATGTTCGCCTTTTTTGGGCATAGTGAAAAATGTTCATCTAGGCATTTGAACAGGCTAAATTTCTAGATACCCATACAATAGGAATAGAATAGGGGAAATGCCTTGTACCCGTCCAATTATATGAATTTGAGGTGACGGTCTTTGGATTGGAATCAAAACAGAGGAGCTTACCATGCATTTTTCAGCCTTGGAGCAACGTGCCAGACTGCGCATCAATTAAGAAGACTAAAACTCCGTAAATTTAGTGGCCCACTTGATTGGTTTATATCCTATCCTTCCTCGAAAATTTCACATCTCCTCAAGACAAGGTTCAATGGATTTATGGAATTAGACAAATTGCGTCTTATAAACATAGTCGATAATCATTATGTTTTACGTGATACGGAATACCATGTAGATTCGTATCATGATTTCCCCGTTCCTTATAATCCCAACCAGCTGTACCCCAAGTTCAAAGAGACAATGGACCGTAGGGTATCCAGATTTTTGAAAACAATAAAAACCGGCCCTGTTTGTTTCGTTCGTACAGAAACTTCAAGCTCGGAGGCGCGGCTCCTGGAACAAGCTTTATCTGGCATTTCGCACAAAGATTTCAGGATACTCATAGTTAATTTCCATAATCAGTGGGGAAAAGGCGTCATTTATGACGATTGGGGACTGCAGCGCGTTTCTTCTGTCAAAATTCCGCCAGGCAGGAATTGGAGAGGCTCAGACCATCATTGGGATCTCATTATGAAAGGGTTTAAATCGGTATAGTGCCTATTTTCATCTGCCGATTTATTTGAAACGCGACAATTAGAAAATCACGTCATTTGAGACGTAATTAATAGTACTCTGATTGCACGTACTGAAGCCTTGTTCATCTTTGAGTAAATAATCTAGTTTCTTATTCATTTCCCATTCTGAAAATAGCATAACAAAGGCTTCTACGGGTGTAGTCACAGTCATCAAGATGTTGAAGCATTTGGACTTGAATAAGCCGATGATATTTCACATTCTCATGAACCGACATACCCAATGATTTCGGAAAAATATCAGCTAAGTCGATAATGTATACGATAAAATATAAAACAACGATAATTTGTGTGAGGAAAATGGCGTAGGTATGTGATATCAACAGGAGATAGCACGCGATAAACAACGTTGTTGATGTCCTGCATCGTTATCCCTACCTCTCATCATTTGGTGTATCTCACGCTTATCAGTGAGGAAAGAAATTGCAAGCATATATGTTCAAGTGGCAGTTATTCATTGGCCGTGCCATACAGGAGTGTCGGTGTCTCATACTATAGTGAAAAATTAGTAACTCCCTTCTTATATGTATATTTCAGAGTGTATGTTTCTTCTTTTCCATAGGGCATTGTAGCAATTTTTATACGAGTATAATCAAGCCTGCTATCTCTTAAAATTCTTTTCACCAGGGCAATACTCCGTTCTTCTTCCGTAACAACACAAAATATATTTAGAGCATACTTTTTCGAGTCGGACATGCATTTCCCCATATCTGAGCCATCAACATAGCCTAAGTTAGCATCTACTAGAGATATCTCCAAATATTCCATTACTTTATCTCTTAACCAGTGATCACGTTGACTGCCTTTTGCACTTTTCAGTGGATATTGTATCACTAACCAGAATTTTCCGCTCATTCAGATTCACCAACCAATCTACATTTAATATATTTAATTCTATCGTGTGAGCGAAGATAACGGCGTTTCTAATGAATTCGCTTATATAAATAACTATAACAAGAAAACTTTGTATGTGGACGCGCTTATTAGCAATAGCAAAAAACTGTTTGTACGTTAAAGTCTCCCTCCAATGCTTCTCACTCACTCCCTTCGCGTGAGACTGAACTCCTGACAGCGGCTCTCCCACGCTGCGAACGCAAAAAGCCAACCTCACGTGGTCGGCTTAATGATGGTGGAGGCGAGGGGATATCGTTTTCTTCATTGAACTTGCTGTCGATGCTTATCCTTCGATGACTACCTTAGTGGTTGAAATCGATGCCGTGCTCGTTCGCTGTTGTCTTCCTACGAAGCCATTCCCCCACTTTCTGCGCGCGGAACGAACCCCAGGGGTTCTCATCCTTATGCTTCGCCTCCAACGCAAAAAGCCGACCTCACGCGGTCGGTTTTTTCAGGTTTTTGGTGGAGGCGAGGGGGTAATCGATTTCTTTATTGAACTTGCTGTCGATGCTTATCCTTCGATGACTACCTTAGTGGTTGAAATCGATGCCGTGCTCGTTCGCTGATGCCTTTCCTTCGAAGCAATTCTCCCGCTACCTGCGCGCGGAGCGAACCCCAAGGGTTCTCATCCCTAACTTCGCCGAGCATGACAAAAACCCGACCTCATGCGGTCGAGTTTTTCATGGTGGAGGCGAGGGGATAATCGATTTCTTCATTGAACTTGCTGTCGATGCTTATCCTTCGATGACTACCTTAGTGGTTGAAATCGATGCCGTGCTCGTTCGCTGTTGTCTTCCTACGAAGCCATTCCCCCACTTCCTGCGCGCGGAACGAACCCCAGGGGTTCTCATCCCGTAACTTCGCCTACTTCCACCAAAACAAAAAACCGACCTCACGCGGTCGGTTTTTTCAGGTTTTTGGTGGAGGCGAGGGGATTCGAACCCCTGTCCGAAGATAACGCAACACGAGCTTCTACGGGTGTAGTCACAGTTTTGATGTCACCCGAGCATCGCCCCGTAACCGGCTATGCTTTGGGTCAGCCTGATTGTCTTCTTCAGCACACCCCAGGCGGAGATGTGACAGCGTATCCCACTAAAAGTTGAGCCCCTATCTCGGCACATGGGCGATGCAGAGTAGAAGCACGCTCACAGGTTATTAAGCTGCGAAAGCGTAGTTTGTTTGTTGTTTGCCGTTTAAATGGCTTTAGCGTTGATGAAGTGGACGCGTCCCCACTACCCGCTACCCGAGCCCGAACTATCCCCGTCGAATCCAAGAACGCCCCCATAAGTGATAAGCGAACCTCGCCCATCAGGGGAATAGAGTCTTGAATTAAAGAGAATCTAGTTAAGACACAGATAGTGTATCCTTCCACACTATTCAGTTGTCAATGATGTTCGTATTCGGTCAGCAGCGACACCATGCTGTACAGCACTGTTCGTTACCGACACGTTTATTATAACACACTCAAACGAAAGTTGTTAGTCAACTTGTTGCCAGTGTTACATGCCATTTCCTTGGTACAAATGATCCAAAAGGAATACTGCTAGCAACAGTAGCAAAAAATCGCATTATGCCTCAAGCTAACCTTAATACTTCTGCTTCTCACGCAGCGCGCGTTGAATTTGACGATCCGCATCACGCTTAGCGGCCGTTTCACGCTTATCATAATTCTTCTTGCCTCGACCGAGTCCAATCAGCAGCTTCGCATATCCGTTACGAACGTATACCTTCAACGGAACGAGCGTGTACCCTTCCTGCTTCGTCTGCCCGATCAGCTTGTTAATCTGCTCTTTGTGCAGCAGCAGCTTGCGCGCACGCGTCGGATCGGTAGGATTGTGTCGGTTTCCCTGCTCGAATGGGCTAATATGCATATTGTGAATAAACGCTTCACCACCGCGAATTGTAGCAAAGGAGTCATTAATGTTCGCTTTGCTCATGCGCAGCGACTTAATTTCTGTCCCTGTCAGCACCATGCCCGCTTCATAAGTGTCCTCAATAAAATAATCATGGGACGCCTTCTTATTTTGGGCTAAAACTTTATTATCATTCTTCTTACCCATGATTGCCCTCCAACGTTATGACAATGACATCATCACCAAGTGAACAAGGCAAAATTGCTTTGAACCACTTCACTATAGCTTGTTGCTTAGAAGTATATTGTACCAAAAAGAACACCCTCGACTCAAGCAAGAAACATATCGGATTCAAATGTTATTAGGCAAGAATAAGCACAGACTATGTTTGGCTTAAGGTGTTCTTCAATTCATATCTCGTAATCGTAAAGTAACTCCAATTACGATAACATATGAACATCCGAGACTCCCTGTAATCGAAGTATCGTCTCGCAGCATACGGCTACCGATCTTACATCTTCAGACAGCACCTTCAGATCAATCTGCAATTGTCTTGCACTTGCCAAGGTTCGCCGCTCTTTGTCATCCATGTCTTCGGGGTGACCGTCCTCCCTGCCGACTTCCATATCGCTTTCAGACAAGTAATCGCTTCTATCCTTCTGTTCTATCCCCTGTCCCGCTCCAAGCCACTTCGTCCATGACTTCCCTGCATTGCGCTCCGGCCGCATACGAATGCTTCGTACCGTAAGCCCCTGCTCCTCTGCAACCTTTGTCAATTCTGACAGCCATCCATCGCGCTCTTCCACAACGACTTCCAGCTCGTGAATTCGATGTGCAACCCGATTTTTAATATCATACTTATTCAGCAGCCACAAAGCGACGAGAGATAAGGCACAACCGAATAAGGCCGCAGAAATAAAGCCAGAGCCGCAAGCAAGCCCAATCGCCGCCGAAACCCACAAGGAAGCAGCTGTCGTTAGCCCCTTCACACTAGTTCCATTGCGTATTATCGTCCCTGCTCCAAGGAAGCCAACACCGCTGACGACCTGAGCCGCAATACGCGCCACATCCACAGCGGCTTTATTATCACCGCTTAAATCTGGGAATCCGTATACCGATATGAGCATGACAAGCGCAGATCCGAGGCTCACCAGCATGTGCGTCCTTAGCCCTGCAGCCTGACTTCGCTTCTCCCGTTCCAATCCAATACAGCCACCTAGCACTAATGCAAGCACCATACGCAGCATAACATGATACATCGATATATCTGAAGGGCTCATCTTACTCACCTCTCTAACGAAGTAAAAAGCAGCGTCTCCTAAGATATGTACATTGTATCATATGTATTCCGTTTGATTGTCCGTATGCCCACCTAAGCGTTGAAATCGAAACCCCAGCTTCCATCTCACAGAAAATAATAAACGGCTCCAGTCCCGCTCTTAAGCGGAACCAAAGCCGTTATTTCTTACTTGTTGAAAACGGAAAACTTATCGCTTCTTACGAACAAACTTTGCAGTCTTGCTGTTTGCTTTCCCCTTCTGCCTTGCTGCTTTGTGGGCAGATTCGCCTTGATTACGAGCCTTTGCCGCATCTTCACCAATGAAGATCCCGCTTTCGGACGTCGTTCTCCGCCCCTTCTTGCCGCCAGATGTGCCGCTACCTCGATAGGAGCCTCCATCACGCCCTGGTTTTCTACCGCCCTGATCATTGCCACCTGATCGACCATAACCGCCTCGGCCAGAGCCAAAGTCGAAGGAGCGTGGACGATCAGCTTCTTGTTCCGCATCTGAAATGAGACGATCTACCCAATTGGAGTCATCATACTCCTTCTTCGCTGGGGCTGGACGCTCCGCATTCCCTTGGCCTGCGCCAAAGTTAATGCCACCCTTACCGCGTGGCTGAGGTGCACTTGATGACTTCTCATATGGATTGACTCCACGACCCTGCTCTTCGCGCCGTCCTTTGCGTCCACGGCGGCCCCTCTGCTGCTCACGGAATTCGCCTTGGTTATACCAATCGCCAGCGAATGCGTCGGCCTCATGCTCCACAGCATCACCATTGTTGTGACGCTCATAACGAGCATCCCGCTCCAATCGCTCCTCATGCTGGTGCTGATCTCGTCCGTAACCCCCACGCAACTGCTGGGTCGAAGAAGCACCATACTGCTCATAAGCTTGCTTTTCCGCCGGATCAATGCCTGTGACAGTACGTCTATCAGCACGACCAGCTCCAGGCATGCCTTGACCAGCGTGCCGATCTGCACGACCGTCTCCACGTGTACCTTGACCAGCAGGCCGATCTGCACGACGACCACGATCGAAACGTTCTGTCGGACGACTATCTCGACCGCCCAATCGATCCGAACGACCGCCTCTTGCTCCTCTATCCGTATCGCCGCCATTTCGCGGTTGTCCACCACGGTCGCGTTCTCCTGGACGGCCGCCTTTTCCATCCTTACGGCCCTTATAGTCGCTACGTCCAGCTCCACCGCGTCCTTCGGCACCAAATCCACCGCGACCACGTTTCTTCCGGATGTCGAAGCCGAAGTCACGTCCGTTATGGCGAGACTTGCTCTCAATCAGCTCAAAATCAATCGTATGCTCATCCATATTGACACGAGCTACCCGAATACGAACTTCATCGCCAATACGGAATACATTTGCCGTCCGTTCCCCGATCAGCACCATATGCTGCTCATGGAAGTGGTAATAATCATCATTCAATTCACTTAGTCGAATAAGCCCTTCAACCGTATTATCCAGCTCAACAAACATCCCGAAGCTTGTCACACTGCTAATAATGCCGTCAAATTCCTCGCCGACCTTATCGAGCATGAATTCTGCCTTCTTCAGCGCTGTTGTATCCCGCTCTGCATCAACGGCTACCCGCTCGCGCTCCGAGGATTGCTGCGCAATATCCGGCATGCGTGCATGTAGCTGCTCCAAGCGCTTCTCAGGCAACGCTCCTCCATTATCCATCACTTCCCGCATGACTCGATGAATGACCAAGTCTGGGTAACGGCGGATAGGCGATGTGAAGTGCGAATAGAATTCAGCAGCTAGTCCGAAGTGGCCTGTCATCTCCGCATCATACTTCGCCTGCTTCATTGAGCGAAGCATCATCGTGCTGATCACAGTCTGCTCACGCGTTCCCTCAATTTCCTCAAGCAGCATCTGCAAGGAACGAGGATGTACCGAATTGCCCTTGCCTCGAACAACATATCCGAAGTTCGCTGCGAAGGACATGAAGTTGAACAGCTTCTCACTATTCGGCTCTTCATGAATCCTGTATAGGAACGGAACTCTGAGCCAGTGGAAATGCTCCGCAACCGTCTCGTTAGCTGCCAGCATGAACTCTTCAATAATCTGCTCCGCAATCGTACGTTCCCGCTTAATGATATCAGTCGGTACACCCTTCTCATCAACCAATACCTTCGATTCCACAAAATCGAAATCAATTGCTCCACGGTTCATCCGCTTCTGGCGAAGCTTCAGCGCCAATTCCTTCATCAGCTTGAAGCTGTCAACCAAATAAGCGTAGCGTGCTGATACCTCTGGATCCTCATCCTCAACGATTTTCCGTACATTGGTGTACGTCATACGCTCAACAGTACGAATTACACTCGGGAATACATCATGCTTCACGAGCTTCGCCTTCTCGTCGAACTCCATCTCGCAGGACAATGTCAAACGATCCACACGCGGATGGAGAGAGCATATTCCGTTGGACAATCGATGCGGCAGCATCGGAATAACTCGATCCACCAGATACACACTGCAGCCGCGAGCATATGCCTCGCGATCCAGCGCAGAACCTTCCTTCACATAATAGCCGACGTCTGCAATGTGGACGCCAAGCTTGTAATGTCCATTCGGTAGCTGCTCTACATATACCGCATCATCCAAGTCCTTCGCATCTTCTCCATCGATCGTGACGATATTCATGCCCCGTAAATCACGGCGTCGCTGACTGATGATTTCTTCCTCGGTTATGGAATCCGGCACAGCTTCTGCTTCTGCCATCACTTCATCAGGGAACGCCTCCGGAAGCTGATGCTTACGGATGACGGACAAAATATCAACGCCAGGATCATCCTTATGACCGAGAATTTCGGCCACCATGCCTTGCGCTGCTGCTCTTCCTTCCGGATAGCTTACAATATGGACAACGACCTTCTGCCCGGTAACCGCGCCATGCATATCTTCCTTCGGAATGAAGATGTCGCGATTGATCCGCTTGTCATCTGGAATGACAAATCCATACGATTCGTAATTTTGAAAAAGGCCGACAACACGCTCCACTGCACGCTTCACAATGCGCACAACTTCGCCTTCCAATCGAGCGCCATCAAAGCCTTTATTCGTCACGCGTACAAGCACGGTATCCCCATGCATCGCAGTCTTCAAATCATTTGCGTGAATGTATACATCGGGGTGCCCCGTTTCTTCCGGAATCAAGAATGCGAAGCCTTTGGCATGCGCCTGCAAGCGTCCGCGCAGCAAGTTCATACGCTCCGGCACACCGTAGCGGTCTGTGCGAGTGCGCAGCACCTTACCCTCTTCTTCCATTTGATTCAACATTTTCAGAAATGCCTTGAACTCTGAAGCGCCTTCAATATCGAAATGCTGCTCCAGCTCTTGATAGGTCATCGGCTTATAAGCGGTTTCACGCATAAAGTCCAACAACTGTTGTTCTGTTACCATTCCTTCACCTCACCTTGCCATGACCTGCATGATACAGTATAACAATATATAACCTAGTATACACGAAATAAAATCGTTACATCCCGGCGCTTTTCCTACATTTTTTCCGTTCGATCCACATCGTAACAAGTTTCTTGTCTTCGCCGGAAAAATGGGTACAAAAAAAGCGAGGAGCATGTCCTCGCTTTGCTTACGAATGGGAATTAACCTTTAAGGAAATAAGCTACGATCAGTGACAAGATAAAGAATCCTCCTGCCAATACAACCGTTGCACGTTGCAGGAACAAGTCCAGACCGCGTGCCTTCTGCTTTCCGAATAGATGTTCCGCACCGCCGGAGATGGCACCTGACAAGCCGGCACTTTTCCCTTTCTGCAGAAGCACAATGCTAATCAAACCGATAGAAAAAATGACAAGCAAAATTTTCAAGAAAATTTCCACAGTTACACCTCCTAATGCGTGATACACGTTCGAAAAGCCAAAAACAGTACTTTTATTGTATCACACGAATAAGAAGCAGGCAAGGCTTATCCTCTCTCCCTTTCCTTTCTCTTCCGGAAAGCTACCTCAGTTACCAGGCATTCTTACATGAATACGTCGCTTACTTATTCTTCGCCATGCTGCAGCAAGCGCAGTGCATTATGGCGCACAGGTCCAACATACTGATTAAGTGGGAAAGAATAACGGATCGCTTCCGTAATGAAGCTCTTCGCCTTATGGACACTCTCACGTACATCATTCCCCTTCGCCAGTTCTGCTGCTACTGCTGCTGAATACGTACAGCCAGCGCCATGCGTATAGGTTGTATCGATCAGATCAGCATCCAATATTTCGAAGGATTTGCCATCATACAATACATCGACAGAAGTAGGCAATCCAATCTTGGAGCCGCCTTTCACCAATACGTACTTCGCTCCCTGCTCTTGAATGCGAGCAGCGGCTTCCTTCATATCTTCGAGCGTACGGATTGGCGCTGTTCCTGCCAGCTGTGAAGCCTCGAACAAGTTCGGTGTTACCACGATGGCCTTCGGTACGAGTATGTCCCGCAAAGCATCGTTCGTCTCTGGGTGAAGTGCCTCGTCAGCACCCTTGCACACCATAACCGGGTCAACAACGACGTTCGGAATGTTATGCTTCTCAATGGTGCGTGCTGCCAGCTCAATTATATCGATAGAACCCAGCATACCGGTCTTCATGCCTGAAATACCGACACTCATGATTGTCTTCAATTGCTCTTCTATCGTAGAGAGCGCGATTGGGAACACCCGGTGCGCCCAACCTTCTTCCGGATCCATCGTTACAATGGTCGTCAATGCGGTCATGCCGTACACACCGCGTTCTTGGAATGTTTTTAGGTCAGCTTGAATGCCAGCTCCACCGCTCGTATCCGAGCCAGCCAATGTCAGCACTTTATGAATCGGTTTCATGTGTCCTTACCCCTTTACAGTATCTTGTTCCTCTAAATTTAAGATAAGTACATTATAACCGATTCACATGAATCTTCCGAGGAGCCAATACTATTTTTCGACAATCTTTATACTGCCCGCTTCTGTCCGTACCTTTATAACCATATCGCTTCCATGTTTCTCATTCGGTGCAGAGACGCTTCCCAACTCTGTTTTCAGATCAAACTTCCCGTTGTATTCAGGAACAATACGAATATTCACGCTTCCAAGCTGGCTTTCCGCATCGATCGGATGTGCCGCAGCTTGAACAATCGAGACGGAGCCTGCATTGGCTGAAGCCTGAACATTCTTCTTCGTCTGGTTCAATTCAACACTTCCCAGTGAAGAGCTTGCTTCAATCTCCGCATCGACATTATCTGCTACCACTTGACCCGAGTCCGACCTAAGCTTAACGACATCCCCTGTTACGTTCTTTACTTTTACCCTTCCCAGATTACTTAATGCTTCAAGTTGCTTAATATGTCCACCTGTCATTTCGAACGTCCCAGCAGACACCTTTGATGACAAATTGTCGAGCACAAAATTCTCCGATGTATGGATGATAATTTCATGATAACGGCGTTGCGTATTGCCAATGTTGATATTCAACCATCCTGCATTATCATTGTCTTCAAAATTCAGCTCTAGCGTTCCATTCTCCGCCTGAACATCACGAATTCGATTAATAACCGCTTCTGGCGCCTGCCCCTTCAACTCAATCATATTCTTGTTATCATTGATCCAGCTTACCTTAACATCCCCATAATCCGCATTGATAACTATACTCTCAAGCTCCCTTACATCAATGCGAGATTCGTAATCAGATGTCTTATCTGCCCCTTTTTCCTGACCAGATGCATCCTGTGAACCTTCCGCAGAGATACGGTACTCATAAGAAGGAAGTTGTGACTTAAATAGCTGATTTGGGCCGTAATAGATCAAGCCCGCAACCCCTGCCACGATACACACAATTCCGACCATATTCATGGTTGCACGATTCCAATTCATCTAACCTCGCTCCTTCCTTCATAGGCGACCCAGTGGAAATAGATCCGGTTCCATTTCAAATATGCACGTCCTACAACAACTATCGCTTGTATTAAAAATATTCCAATGCCGAACGCAATCGCTACGATCGACAACTCTGCACGATAAAACTCTCCGCCAAACCCAATTTTGAATGCGAACAAAAGAGGAGTTGCCAATAACGCTATTGCCGCTACACCAAGCCCAAACCACGTTGCCCATAGCCCGAACATAACCGGGACAACCATAATGCTAATAAAGATCGTACCTGCATAGGCGATAGCTGAACGGGGACGTCGTCCTTCGGACTGCTGATATGGTGGGTAAGCAGTATTCGGTATTCCGCCGTACTCTTGAGAATATCGATTCGGTTCCCCATAGTGTCGATTCAAATCTAACGGCTGCTCAGCATTCTTCAGGAAGCTAGGATCCTCGAAGAGTGGAGGCACTTGTGACGCTTGACCTTGATGACTAGGAATAAACGACCCCGGCTCTGTCACCGGCTCCCGTTCAACCTCTTTATCCCCTCGCTCACCTAACAGCAGCTCGGCCGCAAGCTCTTCCGGATCGCCAAGCTCTCTAGCAATCTCTTCTTCTGTTCGTCCCTGCTGCTTGCTGAATTCAAAGTGTGCATCATACTCTGCTAATATTTCATTGCGCTCCGCCTCTGGAAGCGACAGTAGGCCCATTTTCAATTGCAGCATAAATAACTGCTTATGCATGTTGTTCACCTCTCACTTCTCCTTGGATTCTTCTTCTTCCGCCTCGGTAAGCAGATTGGCTACTCCCGACACAAATTTATCCCATTCGGTCACGAGCTCATTCATATAATCCTTGCCCACTGGAGTAAGCTTATAATATTTCCGTGGCGGTCCCTCGGTAGATTCTTGCAAATAGGTCGTACAGTGGCCATCCGCAACCATCCGCCGCAGAACTGGGTACAGAGCACCTTCGGCAACCTCCACATGCTTGGATATCTGCTGGGCCAGCTCGAAGCCGTAACGGTCTCTCTGGTTAATGAGAACCATGACACACAGTCCGAGCACCCCTTTTTTAAATTGAACGATTTCCTTCAATTAAGTCACCCCCACTCATAACGTAATGAATTATAATTTATGATTCAGTATTGTATATTGATTAGTAGTACACGATGATTATATCCCCTGGAATAGTGTTCCACAATAGGTTATTTCCAAAACTAGCCTCAGGTCTAGGTAAAACCCAACTGGAGTCGGAATGAAGCAGTGAAGCATAATTTCACAAGGATCAGAACAGGTAAGAACAAAGAGAAATAAGGGAAGACAAGAAGGTCAAGTACGAAAAGCAAGCAAGAGTAAAAGGTAGATTAAAGGAAGAGCACAATATGCCTACCTCACATATGGATATGGGGTCATAAAAAAGAAGCCAGACCCCTTCAAGGGAGTCTGGCTTCTATCGGATCAGCAGGCCGCTTGTGCGGCAAGCTAATTATTTTTTCAAGTTGTAGAAGGATTTCAAGCCGTCGTAACGAGCTGTGCTTCCCAAGTTGTCTTCGATGCGAAGCAATTGGTTGTACTTCGCAACGCGGTCTGTACGGGAAGGAGCACCTGTCTTGATTTGGCCAGCGTTTGTTGCAACCGCGATGTCAGCGATTGTGCTGTCTTCGGACTCACCGGAACGGTGGGAGATAACAGCTGTGTAGCCAGCGCGTTTTGCCATTTCGATCGCTTCGAATGTTTCTGTAAGCGTACCGATTTGGTTAACTTTAACCAAGATGGAGTTACCGATTCCTTTTTCGATACCTTGAGCAAGACGCTCCGTGTTTGTAACGAACAAGTCGTCACCAACGAGTTGTACTTTGCCGCCCAATTTTTCAGTGAGCAACTTCCAGCCATCCCAATCGTCTTCGGACATACCGTCTTCGATTGTGATGATTGGGTACTTATCAACCCAAGAAGCAAGAAGGTCAACATACTCAGCAGATGTGTAGGACTTGCCTTCGCCTGCCAATGTGTATTTACCGTCTTTGTAGAACTCAGTGGACGCAACGTCCATACCCAAGAATACTTCTTCGCCTGGCTTGTAGCCAGCTTTTTCGATTGCTTCGATGATAACTTGAAGTGCTTCTTCGTTGGAACCAAGGTTAGGAGCGAATCCACCTTCGTCACCTACTGCAGTGTTCAAGCCTTTGTCCTTCAATACGGACTTCAGGTTGTGGAAGATTTCAGCACCCATGCGAAGTGCTTCTTTGAAGTTAGGTGCGCCTACTGGCAATACCATGAACTCTTGAACGTCGATGTTGTTGTCAGCATGCTCACCACCGTTGATGATGTTCATCATTGGTACTGGCAATTGCTTCGCGTTGAATCCGCCAAGGTACGTGTACAAAGGCATATCCAATGCATGTGCAGCAGCGCGAGCTACAGCCATGGATACAGCCAAGATTGCGTTAGCACCCAATTTGCCTTTGTTAGGCGTGCCATCAAGCTCGATCATCGCTTTATCGATTGCAACTTGATCAAGAGCATCGTAACCGATGATTTCTGGAGCGATAATTTCGTTTACGTTTTTAACAGCGTTCTCTACGCCTTTACCAACGTAACGGCCTTTGTCGCCATCGCGAAGCTCAACTGCTTCGTGAGCACCAGTGGATGCACCGGAAGGTACGATTGCACGGCCGAAGCCGCCGGATTCCAATTTTACTTCTACTTCTACCGTAGGGTTACCACGGGAGTCAAGCACTTCGCGTGCGTATACGTCCATAATCATTGTCATGGTGTGTACAACTCCTTTTTTGATTGTTTATATATAAATTACTATATATCTAAGTAAGTTGTAAAACTTACTTCTTAATCATGCTTTGTCCAGTCATCTCTGCTGGCTGAGGAACGTTCATCAAGTCAAGAATCGTCGGAGCGATGTCTGCCAAGATGCCGCCTTCGCGCAATTCCACGTCATTCGAAGTAACGATGAATGGAACTGGGTTCGTCGTATGTGCAGTGAATGGACGGCCTTGCTCGTCGAATACCATATCCGCGTTGCCGTGATCCGCCGTAATGAGGCAGACGCCGCCTTTCGCCAATACCGCTTCAACGACCTTGCCCATGCACTCATCCGTAGCTTCTACGGCCTTGATTGTTGGTTCCAGCATACCGGAGTGACCAACCATATCAGGATTCGCGAAGTTCAGGATAATCGTATCGAACTGGTCAGAGTTGATTTCGTTCACTGCTGCTTCTGCAACTTCGTAAGCGCTCATTTCAGGCTGCAGGTCGTAAGTTGCTACCTTAGGCGAGTTGATAAGCACACGCTTCTCACCAGGAAGTTCAACGTCACGGCCGCCGCTGAAGAAGAACGTTACGTGCGGATACTTCTCAGTTTCCGCAATACGAAGCTGCTTCTTGCCATGCTGCACGAGCACTTCACCAAGCGTGTTGTCCAACTCTTTAGGAGAGTAAGCAACATATCCGCCAACTGTTTCTGCGAACAGCGTAAGCGCAACGAAATGCAAGTTCTTAGGGAACTTGTCGCCACGATCGAAGCCGCGGAAATCATCGTTGGTGAACACTTGGCCAAGCTGGATCGCACGGTCTGGGCGGAAGTTCATGAATACGACGGAGTCGCCTTCTTGAACCAAGCCAACCGGCTGATCGTTCTCATCCACAATTACCGTAGGCATAACGAACTCGTCATATACGGATTGGGAATAAGATTCTTCAACTGCAGCAATTGGATCGCGGTATTTCGGGCCTTCGCCGTATACCATTGCACGGTACGATTTCTCAACACGTTCCCAGCGCTTGTCGCGATCCATCGCATAGTAGCGGCCTTGAACCGTAGCGATACGGCCTATGCCAACTTCAGCGATTTTGGCTTGCAGCTTTTCGATATATCCGCGGGAGCTATCAGGCGCAACGTCACGGCCATCCAAGAATGCGTGAATGTATACGTCCTTCAAGCCTTCACGCTCACAGAGATCGAGCATCGCAAGCGCGTGGTCGATATGGCTGTGTACGCCACCATCAGACAACAATCCGTAAATGTGAAGCGCCTTATTGTTCTCCTTCGCAGTCTTCACTGCTGCAAGCAGTGTTTCGTTCGAGAAGAAGTCGCCTTCACGGATCGATTTCGTAATACGAGTCAGGTCTTGATATACGATGCGGCCTGCACCGATGTTCAAGTGACCTACCTCGGAGTTCCCCATTTGACCTTCTGGCAAGCCTACTGCTTCGCCGCAAGCTGTCAGTGTCGTATGAGGGAATTGGCTCATGTAACGGTCGTAGTTTGGCTTGTTCGCTTGCGCGACTGCGTTGCCAACTAGTGTATCGCGAAGTCCGAATCCGTCCATGATGATAAGTGCTACCGGTCTAGGTGCGGACATCTTACTTCGCCCCTTCCACCAAGGAGATGAAGGAAGCTGGTTGCAAGCTTGCGCCACCTACCAATGCGCCGTCAATATCACTTTCTGCCATGTATTCACGTACATTTTCCGGTTTTACGCTTCCGCCGTATTGAATGCGAACAGCAGCAGCAACTTCATCATTGTACAAGCCCTTCACAACGCTGCGGATGTAGCTGATAACTTCATTCGCGTCTTTCGCTGTGGAGGATTTTCCTGTACCGATCGCCCAGATTGGCTCATAAGCGATGACAGCTTCTTTTGCTTGTTCAGCAGACAATCCTTGGAATGCTGCTTCTGTTTGCACTTTGCACACGTCGTTCGTTTTGCCGGATTCACGCTCTTCAAGCGACTCACCCACGCATACGATTGGCGTCAAGCCATGACGGAATGCTGCATGCATTTTTTTGTTTACTGTTTCATCAGTTTCCGCGAAGTATGCACGACGCTCGGAATGACCGATAATGACGTAGTGTACGCCAAGGTCTTTCAACATAGCGCCGGAAATTTCGCCTGTGAATGCACCGGAATCTTCAAAGTGAAGGTTTTGCGCACCAATCTTGATGCTTGTGCCTTTCACTGCTTCAACCAATGCTGGCAAGTTTGTAAATGGTGCGCAGAGTACGCTCTCTACGCCCTCCACTTCTGCTTTGCCTTTCACTTCGGATACGAAAGCGACAGCTTCCGATACCGTTTTGAACATTTTCCAGTTCCCTGCGATAATCGGTTGTCTCACACGATTCACTCCTTTACGCATAAGGGAGCGGCCGAAGCCGCCATCCCCTTACTTGCTCTCTTACTTATCGTTCAATGCAACCACGCCTGGCAATGCTTTGCCTTCCATGAATTCAAGGGAAGCGCCGCCGCCTGTGGAGATGTGGTCCATTTTATCTTTCAGCTTGAACTTCTCAACCGCTGCTGCAGAGTCGCCGCCGCCGATGATTGTGTAACCAGCAGTTTCCGCACATGCTTCTGCTACTGCACGCGTACCATGAGAGAACGGCTCGATTTCGAATACGCCCATAGGCCCGTTCCATACAACAAGCTTGGAATTCTTGATAACATCAGCATAGATTTCACGAGTTTTCGGACCGATGTCAATGCCTTCCCATTCTGCAGGAATGCTGTCGATCGCTACCACTTGTGTGTTTGCATCTGCACTGAAGTCATCTGTAACTACGATATCTACTGGCAAGTAGAGGTTTTTGCCAAGTTCTTTGGCTTTCTCGATGAAGCCTAAAGCAACATCAAGCTTCTCGTTGTCGACAAGCGACTTCCCGATTTCATTGCCTTGTGCTTTGAAGAATGTGTATGTCAAGCCGCCACCGATCACGATATTGTCGGCGATTTCCAACATTTTGTTGATAACGTCGATTTTATCTTTAACCTTGGAACCGCCTACGATTGCCGTAAATGGACGCTCAGGGTTTGTCAGCGCTTTGCTAAGTACATTCAATTCTTTCTCCATCAACAGACCGGACACGGCTGGCAAGTGATGTGCGATGCCTTCAGTGGATGCATGTGCACGGTGAGCCGCGCCGAACGCGTCGTTCACAAACAAGTCCGCAAGTTCTGCGAAGGCTTTAGCCAATTCTGGATCGTTCTTCTCTTCGCCTTTGTGGAAACGAACGTTTTCAAGCACGACAACGTCGCCGTTTTCCATTTTTGCAATTTCAGCTTTTACGTTTTCACCAATTGACTCGTCAAGCTTCTTAACGGGCTTACCAAGCAGTTCGCCAAGACGTACTGCTGCAGGTGTCAGACGCATGGAATCCACAACTTCGCCCTTCGGACGACCCATGTGGCTTGCCAAAATAACTTTCGCACCTTGTTCCACCAAATAGTTAATTGTCGGTAGCGTTTCGCGTACACGTGTATCATCCGTAATCACACCATTTTCCAATGGAACGTTGAAATCTACACGTACAAATACGCGCTTACCCTTAACTTCTACATCACGCACACTTTTCTTGTTCATCCCCGTGTTCCTCCTATCGTCGATTACACCGGCACACGCCTCTCTCTGGTGTGTTGTTCGGTATGTTCTGTGTTCTTGTTCTGTATGGGTTCCATCTAAATCTTTCTCTCTATATATCGTATATCGTTCGTTAGTATGTTCTGGTTTCTCTCTGTACTCTCTATCTCTGTATATCTAAAAATCTGTGTCCGCACTGGTTCTCGATATGCTCTAGGCACTATAAGGATCAAAAGAGGAGGCCTGAACGGTCACTCCTCTTTGATTGTAAGTGCTATGCGATTACAGACCTTTTTTTGCAATGAAAGCTGCCAAGTCTACAACGCGGTTGGAGTAGCCCCACTCGTTGTCGTACCAGGATACAACTTTAACCAAGTTTCCGCCGATTACCATCGTTGTCAAAGCATCGATAGTGGAGGAAGCTGGGTCGCCGTTGAAGTCGCTGGATACCAATGGCTCTTCAGTGTAGTTCAAGATGCCTTTCAATGGGCCTTCAGCTGCTTCTTTCAAAGCTGCGTTTACTTCTTCAACAGTAACGTCTTTCTTAAGTTCTACTACCAAGTCTGTAACAGACACGTTAGGAGTAGGAACGCGCATGGACATACCGTTCAATTTGCCTTTCAATTCAGGCAATACAAGGGATACCGCTTTAGCAGCACCAGTTGTAGTAGGGATGATGTTTTGAGCTGCTGCACGAGCACGACGCAAGTCTTTGTGCGGCAAGTCAAGAACGTTTTGGTCGTTAGTGTAGGAGTGAATTGTGTTCATCATACCTTTTTCGATACCAAACTTGTCGTTCAATACTTTAGCGAATGGCGCCAAGCAGTTTGTTGTGCAAGAAGCGTTGGAAATGATTGTATGGCTTGCAGCATCATACTTATCTTCGTTAACGCCCATAACGATTGTGATATCTTCGTTAGTAGCAGGTGCGGAGATGATAACTTTCTTCGCGCCGCCTTTCAAGTGCATTTCAGCTTTGTCTTTCGCTGTGAAGATACCAGTGGACTCAACAACGATTTCAACGCCGTTAGCGCCCCAAGGCAAGTTCTCAGGGTTGCGCTCAGCGAATACTTTCACTTCGCGGCCATTAACAACCAAAGCGCCCTCTTTAGCTTCTACAGTAGCTTCGAATTTGCCGTGAGTTGTGTCATATTTCAACAGGTGAGCCAGAGTGTTTACGTCTGTCAAATCGTTGATTGCAACGATTTCTACTTCTGAATTGTTCAATGCTGCGCGGAATACGTTACGTCCGATACGACCAAAGCCGTTAATACCAACTTTAACCATTGATGATTCCTCCCATTTCCTTCGCAATTTTTTTATATATCTCAAGACGGCCTGTAAGGCACATCGAGACCACAATGTTTCAATACTTCAACTGCTGCTGCTTCATCGATAACGAGAATGTCTTCGTGTCCTGCACGAAGTACTGCAGTAATCGATTCTCCTTTGCTCTGACCTCCAGCAATGGCTATGACTACCTCCATACGAGAGATGTCCTCTAGGCGAAGGCCCAGTGTTAGCATCGTATGAACGACATGCCCGTCTCGGTCAAAATAATACCCGAAAGCTTCTGCAAGCGCCCCTTCTTCGAACAGCTGCTGGATCGTCTCTTCATCCGCACGGCGGCGCTTCGCCATAACGAGAGCTTCTCCAATGCCATGCACGACAATGCGTGCTTGGCGAATTACTCGCAAAATGTCTTGGATGTTCGGTTCCTGCTTAAGCGACTGGTACGCTTCCTCACTCAGCAAATCCGGCACATGCAAGAGCCGATACTGAGCGCCTACGCGCTTCGCCATCGTGGATGCGATTGTGTTCGCTTGGTATTCCAAGCTCTCCCCAAGTCCCCCACGTGCAGGTACGAACCAATTGCCTTTCAACGGTGATGAACTCGTCAATTGATCTGCCATTGCAGCCAATGTGGAGCCGCCTGTCACCGCCACGACATCTTCCTTGTCCATTACGCTGCTGAGCGCTCTACAAGCCGCTTGCCCGAGTTCTTGCTTCACGGCAGGCGATACATCCGAATTGCCGGGTACGACAATGACCTGCTTCAAACCGAATGCTTGGCGGATACTCTCCTCCAGCTGGCGCATCCCGAGCAATTCGCCCATCACGGATTCCAGCTTCCGGACAAGTTGCCGGCCTTCATCAGTGATTCGCATACCCGTGTTATCCGAATCAATCAGGCCTTGCGCCTTCAATAAATCGGTCTCTGCACGGAGCACACGCTCGGTCATCTGCAATGACGTTGCCAGCGTTCTTCTCCCAATGGAGTCGGACAACATGATTTGATGCAGGATGGTGTAACGCTTCTTCAACAGTTCAATGAGTTCAGGTAGAAGTCGCTTCTGTATTTCTAACCACTCACGCATTCTCTCCACTCCTGCTTCCCATAAGCAACCATTGGACTAAAAACGTCCCATCTCTACATTTTTTGTCCCACCACTATTCTACCGAATAACGCAGCAACTTGCAAGTATCCTGAACCCCTGATTTTGCGCCCAAAACCGCGAATTCTCTGCCTATAAACAACTTCTATAATAAGCAAGCAATATCGAAGTTATTCATTATCAGACAACATATCTAGAAGGGCATACGACTGCCTATGATGTAATTAACCCAAAATACGACAAGTTAATACATATTCCGCAAAAATTTTAGACATTCCTCAGTATAGACATTAATGACGGACATCATGCCCTGCTCGTACCTGTGTTTACAAAAGTTTTGAGCTTTCCTTCACATCCTGTTCGCTCTCTACGTCCCCATGTAGTTTAGCCATCGACATTGCTCACTTAGATCGGGCAACATCCACCTTATTCGGCACCGTCCACTTATTATAGAAAGAATTCAACCGTTCCCTCCTTAAAAGTTAAAACCTTAATTATCGTCGAAGTCCCTTTCTGCGGTGCCAATACAATCATCTCTGTATCCCACTAATCAGTGGGCACTTCCAAACTTCCCGTTTTTAATAAATATTCAGTGGCGCTCACTTGACTTTGTTATACGCTTTCTTATATAATAAATTTTGCTCTTGTATGAATGCGCCCGTGGTCCAATGGATATGACGTAGGCCTCCGGAGCCTGAGATCAAGGTTCGATTCCTTGCGGGCGCGCCATTTACACTCCTGTCCTTATTTGGTACAGGATAAGAAGCTACGTTACGCATATATTTAGGTGAATAAGCACGGAAGTAACATCTTGAATTTTGCAGAAGCGAAACGAAAGATGTTTTTTTCTCTACATAGTTTGACCATCTTTGACTTTTTGTTTCAAGTCCTTTATATTGAATGTGTAATGATATTAGTTAGGAGGGGTTATCTTGAGTTATGTACCCGTAGTTGTTGAACAGACGAATCGTGGCGAAAGATCCTATGATATTTACTCTCGATTGTTGAAGGATCGCATCATCTTCCTCGGAACAGAAGTGAACGATCTCGTGGCGAATTCGATTATCGCCCAGCTGTTGTTCTTGGCTGCAGATGACCCGGAGAAGGATATTCATTTGTACATCAATAGCCCAGGCGGTTCAATCTCAGCCGGCATGGCCATATACGATACAATGCAGCACATCAAGCCGGACGTATCTACGATTTGCGTGGGCTTGGCAGCTTCCATGGGAGCGTTCCTGCTTAATGCAGGTGCCAAGGGCAAGCGTTTCGCCCTGCCGAACAGCGAAATTATGATTCATCAGCCGCTTGGCGGAGCACAAGGGCAAGCGTCCGATATCGAGATTCGCGCACGGCGCATCTTGAAGATGCGCGACACGTTGAACAAAATTTTGGCGGATCGCACAGGTCAACCACTTGAGCGCGTGGAGCGCGATACGGATCGCGACTACTTCATGTCTGCCCAAGAAGCGTATGAATACGGTCTGGTTGATAAGGTTCTTGGCAAAGAGTAAACAGTAAACGTGATACAGCCTCTCTCATGCAATCTATTTTGCATGTAGAGAGGCTGTTTTTTATTGCTTATTTCAACTGACATGAATAACGAAAAGCTAGGTTTACTTAGGTAAGAATGATCGGCAATGACTCGAAACCGAACATAAACTCGCTCTGGATGCGCTTCAACGGCTTGGAATGATCACATTGGTAGTTCGGGAAACGATCGAGCATTGCATTCAACGCTATCCTCGCTTCCAGCCGTGCAAGTTGGGCCCCCAGGCAGAAGTGGATACCATGACCAAACGCTAAATGCGGGTTCGGCTGACGACGAATATGGAAGAGATCTGGCTGCTTGAACACAGACTCGTCATGATTTGCTGACCCGATCCACAACATGACGAACTGCCCTTCAGTTAACATCAAGCCATCTACTTCCACATCCTTCTTCACACGGCGAAACATTAACTGTACCGGCGAGGTAAACCGCAGCACTTCTTCAATAGCGCCAGGCAGTAAAGAACGATCGGATCTAATATCGTCCCATGCGATGCGCTCACTGTCGAAACACGCTAGAGCAGAAGAGAGCAAATTCGTTGTCGTTTCATTGCCAGCCACAAGCAGCAAAATACAAAACCCAATGAGCTCAAAGGGGGATAACGGTTCTCCGTCTGACGTTGCATGCACAAGCCTAGTGATCAGATCATCCTGTGGATTACGGCGGCGTTCTTCTGCGATCGCCTCGAAATATACAGCCATCTCCTTCTGGCAATTGCTATTGCGGTCAATGTCACCACTCACTAATGCCTCCGACCATTCTCGAAACTGATCTCGATCATGTACCGGTATGCCGAGTATTTCTGCGATTACAATAATCGGGAGCGGAACTGCGAAGTCTTGAACTGCATCCATTCGTCCTTTGCTTTCCACCTTATCTAGAAGCTCATCCGCCAATGCTTCAATTCGTGGAATCATCTTTTCAATGGATCTAGGTGTGAAGGCTTGTGAGACTAATGTTCGAAGCTGGCTATGCTTCTGCGGATCGGTGCGGAGGATGCTGTATTCAATCGGCCGCTTGTCTTCGCTTCGCAATTCGGAGGAAAAATGATTGTAATCAGCAAATATCCTCTTAATATGATCGTATCGGTACGCATGCCAGAACGTCCCCCCCAGCAGCTGAGGATTCTCTGAACGCAACAGAGAGCTCTCTGACCACAACAAAGGACTCTCTGACCGCATAGTTTTGTAATGAGATAATGGCAGCACTTCATGCTCTTGAATCCATTTCATCATTCAACCTCTCCCCTCCTTAACCATGCAACATAGCTTCAGTCACAACTCTTCCTCGATTTACAGGGATTCGAAATAATATCTTGCATTATAACTAATATATGTAAATAATAACCTACATAGACCTAGGCCTGTATGCACTGAAACAACTTCGGGTCGATCTGTTAAATACCGAATTCAATTCATTTAGCTACAAAAAAAGGACCGCATCGCGCAATGCCGATGCGGTCTATATATGTTCTAGGGGTAAACTGTAAACCATGAGAAAGATGAAACGGATCACCTTGTGCAACGGAAGACTCCGGTTGACCAAGGCCAGTAATCGCTGCCGGCAACCCTCCTTCGCAAGAACTCATCTGTCATTCGGTCCATTGTTAGAATACTAGAGTTACATTAAAGAAAACTGAACCGAACCTTAAAATAAGATAAAAAGCAATTCCCTCAATGGCTATACACCTACAATGTCCACTCTACAGAAATTGTTGTACACACTACGAAGTCATTCCATTTCCGATTGGAATCGTTTACAATATGAATATTGCCGCTTTTATTCAATTTCTCGCTTTACAGATGAAGCGAAACGTATACAATAATTACAAATCATCAGCATCTTTTCTCTATTAAATTGTCTTCTTACTAATTGCCAGATTCACTTCATAGCAAGATTACATCAAGAGACTACTAGGAGGCTTGTCAGGATGAGTTGGAACTATTTTCGGTCGAAGCTGCTATTACAGTACATATGGTCGTATATATTGATTTTTCTCATCCCATTAGTGGTTCTCACGATCTTTATCTATCAAAATGCCGTAAACAATCTTCGTTCCGAAATTGAGCAATCGAACGTGAACCAGCTCAATCAGGTGAAGCTGAACATCGATTCTCGCATGACGGAGCTTCGAGACATTGCTTCTCGCATTGCTTATGATGAACAATTGACACCTTATATGATACGGCATCCCTATTACAGCCGCGATGCGATATCCGCGCTCGGCAAATATAAAGCGAACAGTTCCATTCTAGAAGAGCTATTCCTTTTCTACAGGAACAGCCACGCCATCTACTCGTCAAAAGGAATGACCAATGTAGATGTCCTCTTTGATCAATACTATCTATTCGAGGACTGGAGCAAGAAGGACATTATTAAGGAGCTGGAAACTGAGCTCTATCCTGTCGTGCGACCAGCAGAATCCGTTAACTTAAGCATGAATATTACCAAGTCCATGCTTGCGTACATGATCCCAATCACTCCTAACAGCTCGTCTCCACACGGAACAGTGCTGTTCCTAATGGAGGAATCGAAGCTAACGGGGCTTATGGACACCATTTTGAATGGATTCAAAGGCAATACCTACATCTTCGACGAGAAGGGCCGTGTTCTTACCCAGAATAATCATGGAGAACCTATCCCGAAAAATGAGATTCACTTGCTGTCAGAGCTTGGTTCCGGCATCCATAGCTTGAAGCTGGATAACAGGCAGCAATCTGTTGTGTCCGTTAAATCCTCTATGAATGGATGGACCTATGTAACGGCCATGCCGAGCGAGCAATTTTTCGGACGTGTGTTCCATATTCAGACCTTCTTCATGCTCGCGTTCGCTGTAGTGGTCATCGCCGGCATTCTGGCAGCCGTATTCCTAGCTCGCAAGCAATACCATCCTATCCATGATCTTATGGAATTCGCTTTGTTGAATGAAGAAGCCTCTGCTGCACAGCCGGCGCCTAAGAGAGGAAATGAATTGGAGTGGATTCGTAAAACTCTGCATGACTATAGTGCCCGCGTCGATATTCAAGAGCCCTTTGCCCGCAATCAATTTCTGCTCATGCTGCTCAAGCATGGGAAGCTGGACAACCCAGAATCTGCACATATTATGGAGATGATCGGCATTGAACTGACAGGCAAATACTATTTCATCATTGCAATCTCTTGGGACGAGTATCCTGGCATCGCAGATGCCTTGCAGCATCGTCAACAGATTGTAGAGCTGCTCGAGGAGATCGAAATTCCGGAATACGGTGCACACGCATATGGCATTGAACTGCCGCATTTTGATCAATTCGCACTCATCGTCAGTATGAATGAGGACTCAAGAATCTCCGTGGAGCACCAGATGGAACAAATCGTCGAAGCTCTTCGAATCATCGTGATGGAGAGCACGCACCTCATCCCATCCATTGGTGTTGGTAATGCCTATGAGGATGCAGCGCTCTTGAATCAGTCTTATATCGAATCAGCTTCTGCGCTGGAGTATCGCATGGCGAACGGCAAGGGCAGCATTACGTATTTCAACAAGCTGTCCCATACACCAAACGATACGTTCTGGATCGCTAAGGACTCCCTGCTTAAGCTTACACAAAGCTTGAAGCAGGGCAATGATACCGTTGCAATGCAAATGATTGAAGCGATATTCAACAAGCTGAAGGCAGAGCGCGTATCGATCTCTCTCCTTCGCTGTATTTGCTTCGATATTATGAATACCTTGCTAAAGACAGCGTCTGAGCTCGGCTTGAACGAGTTAATTCGCGATATTCCGAGCTTCACCTCCTTCGAGTCACTGGAGGAGCTTGAGAAGAAGCTTCAGCTCCTGGCCGCACATATTTGCGAACAAGTAGAGCGCAACTCGGAAAATGAACAGCTCTCTTTAATGGACAGCGTTATTGCGTACGTCGATCAACAGTATACCGACTACAGCTTGAGCTTGGAAGCGACCGCACAGAAGTTCTCTATCTCGTCCTCTTATCTCAGCCGTTCGTTCAAGGAGAAGACAGGCAGCAACTTCTCTCAATATATATGGCAGCGCCGCATGGATGAGGTCATTCGCCAGCTGCTGATGACTAGTGATCCGCTGAAGGACATCATCGTCAGGGTCGGATATTTGGATACACCGAACTTTATTCGTAAGTTCAAGAAAGAGATGGGATATACACCAGGCCAATACCGAAAGCTTCATGCTTCAAGCGAGCAAGCAAAAGCTGCCGCAGATGCGGACGATGAATCTATAAGCTAAGTGCATACGTACAAAGAAAACGAGCACCAAAGGCAGAATAGGAAGCCTAAGGTGCTCGTTTTCTTTCCGATTAGCTTATTTCACAATTTACGGGTTACAACTACGTTTACTTTCCTGAGTTCCATTGGTCATAGGCTTTTTGATAAACCTCAACGATTTTCTCAGCGCCCATCTTCTTCAATGTACCTACATACTTATCCCAATTCGCAAGCGGTTCTTGCCCTGTTACGAACTTCGCTTCCATTTGCTTCACGTAAGTGTCGAGGTCAGAGCGCAAGCTCGATACTTGCTGCTGATCAGCCTCGGACAAATATACGCTCGGGAATGGAACTTTCGCGATCGGATTGATTTTTTCCTCTGTTTCTTTCTTCAACCACTTCTCGAATTCGCCTTCGAATCCACGTTTCACTTCTTCTGTCATGACTTTCGGAACGATCGTACCATAGTCCGGCGTCAAAGTTGCACGATAGTCCTCACGATCCTTACCATCCGGTACCGGAAGTTGTTTCTTTGTATGGTCTTCCTTGTTTGCATACTCCCACAGCGTGCCTTCCGGGCCATAGCTAAGCAATTCGGAGCCTTCTACCGAATAGAAGAAGTCTACCCAACGCATGGTTGCTTCTGGGTTTTTGTTCTTGTTCGTAATCGCGAATACGCCCTTCATCAAACCTGGATGCTTCGCTGCAACCGGTTCGCCCATCTCGCTTTTCACAGGAGCGTACATCGGGTCAGTCATGCTTGGCTCGCCGCCCAATGTGAAGTAGGCATGGTAATCAGCAAACAATGCCACTTGATTATTTTTCCCTTTTGCTTTCTTTTGCTCATCCGTTTGGGAGAAGGTTTCATGATCTAACAATTCTTCGTTCCACAACTTGTTCAAGAACGTAAGATAGCCTTTGTATCCTTCCTCCATTGGAGAGTAGTGAACTTTTCCTGCTTTATCCGCATAGATGAATTCGCCATACATCCCCCAAGAGCCGAACAACCACATGCGAATGTCGTCAAGCTTAACGGAAACAAGCGGAATTTCATCCTTCTTGCCATTTCCGTTCGGATCTTCTTCTTTTACCCGTTTCAAGTATGTGTATAGTTCATCCGTTGTGGATGGTACTTTGTCCATGCCAAGCTTCTTCAAGAACTTGCCGTTATACCACAATGGACCACGATACCAGCCTGCATCCAAGTCAATGCTTGGCAGGGAATAAATATGTCCATCCGGCGTCGTAATCGACTTGCGAATATCTGGATTGTCATTCAGGATTTTGTTCAAATTCGGTGCATACTTCTCAATAAGTCCTTCCAAAGGAATCAGTACGCCTTGGCTGCTTCCATAGTTGATTTCATCTGCAGACTGCAATTGACCGGAGAAGAACACATCAGGATAATCGCCACTAGCAAATACAAGGTTGCGTTTTGTATCAAAGCTGTCGAGAGGTGCATTTCGGTATTCGAACTTAATGCCAGTCTTCTCTTCCATTTGCTTCAGTAAGGCCATATCCTTCCAGTTTTGAATCCCTACGTCTTGTCCCATCATCGTAAGTGTAATAGGTTCCTTGACGATCGGGAAGCCTTCTTGATTTAAGTTGCTAAGTGCTTCCTCGCTACCTTTGCTTCCCTCTGCGGCAGGCTTGTCTGACGATCCGCATCCTGCGAGCATTGTGAAGATCAAGGTCATAGACATCAATAATGCCCACGTTTTTTTCCATTTTTGCATGGCAATGATCCTCCCTTTTGATGATTATTATACTCTTTGTCCTGCTTCTATAATAAGCAAAGGCGAGCCTTCGTTTATTACCGTTCATAGATTCGACAATGACAACGTACATATCTTTCATGCTCACTAGACGAAATAGACGAGATTCGTTACTGATGAATTTTACTCTGGATACATTCACAAGCGCATTCTGAAATTTGCAACAGTCTGTTCAAGCTATCCTTTGACCGATCCAATCATAACCCCTTGCACGAAGTACCGCTGCAAGAATGGGTATACCACGATAACTGGTAAAGTCGAAACAATAATGACCGAATATTTGACGAGCGATGCGATTTCTGCCTTGTTGTTTAGCGCAGCGGCAACCGAACTGCTTACCGCAGCACCAGTCGTTTCTGCCGACATTTCCTGCAGAACAAGAATTTGACGCAGGATCATTTGCAGTGGATATTTCGACTCTTCATTCAAATAAATGAGAGCGCCAAAGTAGCTGTTCCAATGTCCAACCCCATAGAATAATGCCATAACGGCTATGATCGGAGCTGACAACGGCAAAATTATCTGCAGGAATAACCGCATGTTCGTACAGCCGTCAATGCTTGCTGCTTCCTGAAGTTCTCTAGGTATCGTGGATTGGAAGAATGTCCGTGCCACGATGATGTTCCAGACCGATGCTGCACCCGGCAAAATTAACGCCCACATACTGTTGATTAGCCCCAATTCTTTAATCAACAGATATCCCGGAACTAATCCGCCACCGAAGAACATTGTGAACAGGAACATCCCCATAAAGAAGTTACGTCCAATGAAGTCCGATCGACTCAATGCGTATGCTGCCGGTAACGTTACGGCTAGGTTAACGCAAGTACCTACAACGGTATATAAAATGGTGTTCCCATAACCACTCCATATCTTTGAGTTCTCGAACACGCGTGCATAACCGTCAAATGTGATTCCTTTTGGGAGCAGCCACATTTCACCGGAGGCTACCATCTTGGGATCACTGATAGACGCGCTTAGAATATACAACACAGGATACAATACAAGAATCAAAGCTATCGTTAAATAAATATAGTTACATACGATAAAAATCTTGTCCGCTCTCGTTTCTTTCACAGTAGCAGCCATGTTCCATTCTCCTCCTTCCTACCACAAGCTTGTTTCGCTCGTGCGTCGCGCGATTTGGTTAACAACGATGAGCAAAATAGCATTAACGATCGAGTTAAATAAACCTATCGCCGTGGAGAAGCTGTACTGCGCATCTACTAGACCTGAACGATATACAAATGTCGATATGACATCAGAAGATTCCATGTTGAGTGGGTTTTGCAAGAGCAATATTTTTTCAAATCCGACACCGAGAATGCTGCCCATGTTCAAAATGAGCAAGATTGTAATCGTTGGAATAATTGCCGGAATGTTAATATGCCAGATACGTTGGAACCGGTTCGCACCGTCCACGACGGCTGCTTCGTGCAGCTGTGGATCGACACCGGACAAGGCTGCCAAATAAATGATTGTCCCCCAGCCTGTACCCTGCCACACACCAGACAAGACATACATTGTCTTAAACCATGCCGGATCCGTAAGGAAAGAGGCCGGTTCAAATCCGAAGAACTTAATGATATGAATGATGATACCAGTTGAAGGAGACAGGAACGTAATAATGATACCTGCCATGACGACAACGGAAATGAAGTGCGGTGCATAGGTTATCGTCTGTACCGTTCGCTTGAATATCCCATCCTTAACTTCATTAAAGGCAAGCGCCAATATAATTGGCAGCGGGAAGCCTATCGCCAGCTCATACAAGCTGATGCTCAGCGTATTCCACAACAGATCCCAGAAGTAGTACGAGTTGAAGAAGCGCTCGAAGTGGTCGAATCCGACCCATGGGCTCCCCATAATCCCTTTCGCTGGGATGAAGTTTTTGAATGCAATTTGAATCCCGTACATCGGGCCGTAATGGAAAATGAGGAAGTACAAAAATGCAGGAGCAATAAATAAATACAACTCCCAATTCTGAAGCATCTTCTTCCACGTCGGTTTCTTCTTATTTGGAACCACGTTCATTGAAAGGGCACTCTGTCCATTTCCTTGCATCGTGTCCACTCCCTCCCTTCAAATGATGGCATGGTTGGCACAGTTACTTTCATTGATGAAACGATGAACTGTGCATGAAGCCATGCTAACGCTTTCATGAGAACATTTTAGGCATCCTTTACCAATATCGTAAATATGTCGATTCCGCATTGTCGTTAACATATCCTTTACAACCGCGCCACTGCGCGTTTTTTGATCACGCCCCCTGCGTCGGTACTACCTCAGTTGCAGGCGAAATTGGTACATTTTGATGTTACCGATCACACACCATATATTACACATTGTCAGGAAAAACATATCGAACAAGGCTGAATACAACGCTTAATGTTCAGCTTCCAACCCTTCCATCTATTGCTGAATTCTGAATCAGGATGTATGATAGTTCTATAATCATAGAACTAATGAAGTTATAAACTTACAAACATGGACACATGTATAAGAAAGGGGAAAGATTCAATTGTCTACTTATCTTCTTGTTCACGGAGCATGGGATGGCGGATTTGTATGGAAGGAAGTCGCATCCCTGCTTCGACAAGCTGGTCATGCTGTGTATACTCCCTCCCTTACTGGTCTTGGAGAGCGAACACATCTAGCTCATCCAGACATTGATCTCCATACATTCATTCAGGATATTGTAGGGGTATTTACTTATGAACAGCTCGAGGATGTTATTCTTGTTGGACACAGCTTCTCCGGAATGGTAATCACCGGGGTAGCTGAAATTGTGCCTGATCGAATCAAGCAGCTGGTCTATGTTGATGCCATGATTCCCCGGCATGGAGAGTCTGTCGCAACCCTCTCAGCTCCATACTTGGATAATCCCTATCCAAATACTGTAGATGACGACACACCGGCGTTTATTGCACCACCTAACTTAACAGATCCACGTAAATCGCCAATGCCGACCCGTTCGTATATGCAGGAGCTATCTATTACCAATGAGCGTGCCGCTGCCCTTCCTCGCATCTACATAGAACCGCTGGATCATCCTGATAGTTGGCCGATGGCTGCCTTTTTCCGCGCAATGGCCTTACGTGCCCGGGATGCTGGCTGGCGCCATATGAGTCTCGAGCAAGGAGGGCATTGGCTCATGAAGACTCAACCCGAACCGTTGTCCAAGCTGCTCCTGAATCTGTAATCAACATAAAAATGCCCTTAATCCTACATATAGGTGTGGATTAAGGGCATTTATTGTTCAATCAATACTATGCGATTATCTTCCGCTCTTTAGTTCTGTCCACAAGCGATCATACAATTGAATATTTTTACCAACATCACCGAGCCATTCTGTACGATTCAGTTCTTCGTCAGTTAAGTTAATCATCTTGTTGTCCAGATACTCTTTGCTATGGTGCTCTTTTGCCTTCGTCACAGGATTGCTGTAACCGATAGCCTCATAGTTCTTCGCACTGTTCTCTGGATCAAGCATGAAGTTGATGAACTTCTCCGCTAATTCCTTATTCTTCGTACCCTTTGGAATCGCATAGTTGTCCGAGAAGATCGTGCTTCCTGTCTTTGGAATCATGAATGCAACATCTGGGTTCTCACCATGAATGACAGATGCATCGCCAGACCATACCGTACCGATCCAGCCTTCTTCCGCAATCATCTTCTGCTTGATGTTGTCCGTATCGAATGCAAGCACGTTCGGAACAAGCTTGCGCAGGTCATCAACAGCCGCGTTGATTTCCGCTTCATTTTGGGAACTGTTCGATTTGCCTGCCTTCTTCAGCGCCATACCTAAGATCTCGCGGTTGTCATCCAGAAGAAGTACTTTACCCTTGTACTCATCCTTCCACAAATCCGCCCAATCGGTTGGAGCTTGCTTCACATATTTTGTGTTATAGGCAATGCCTGTAACACCCCATGTATATACAATAGAGTACTTGTTGCCAGGATCAAATTCAGGGTTTTTGAAACGATCCGTGACGTATTGGAAATTCGGAATATGATTTAAATCAAGCGGCTCCAGCAAATCTTGCTTAATCATGCTAGCCACCATATAGTCGGACGGTTGAATTAAATCATAATTCGCGCCGCCGGCTTTCAACTTCGCCAGCAGTTCCTCGTTGTTGGCAAAAATCGCATAGTTAACTTTTACGTTATTCTCCGATTCGAACTTCTTGATCATATCCATATCGAAGTTATCTGCCCAGCTATACAAATTCAATGTTTGCTCCGGCTTAGAAGAGCAGCCTGCCAGTGCAGTAAGTGCCAACATCCCGGCCAATACGACCGCGAACCATTTCTTTTTGTTCAATTCTTGTTACCCCTCTCTGATCCTGCAACAGATCCTTAGAATGTATTAATTATTATGATTCAAATTCACTTGCTCACATCGGGTGAACAGTGAATTAGAACGGCAGCATAGAGCTTTTCTTCTCTCCGTTACCGCGGTTCAACAACCATTGCGCCAGCACGATCAGCACAACACTCAAGATAATCATTAGCGTACACAAGGCGTTGATCTCTGGAGAGATCCCCCGTTTTACCAATCCATAAATGTAAATCGGCAATGTTGTCGAGTTCGGTCCGGCAACAAAGAAGCTGATCATAAAGTCATCAATCGACAGTGTAAAAGCCATGATCGCTCCGGCAAGTACGCCTGGCCATATCGAAGGCAGCGTAACGTAGCGGAATGTCTGCCATGGTGTAGCACCAAGGTCAGATGCCGCTTCTTCAAGCTGCTTACCCATGTTGGCAAGCCTAGAAGCAACAATCACATACACGTATGAAATACTGAACGTGATATGTGCAATAATAACCGTCATTTTGCCCAGATCAATCTTAAACTGGCTGAACAGCACCAGTAGGGACAAGCCCATAATGATATCCGGTACAATAATCGGCAAGTACAACAATCCGATTACGCCTTGCTTGCGCTTGGCAGTCATTCGGCGAAGTGCAATTGCGGCTATCGTACCGAGTACAGTCGAGATGACTGTAGATATCAATGCGATCGACAAGCTGTTGCTAAGTGCTTCCATTACTTGTCGGTTGTCGAATAGTGAACTGTACCATTTGAACGTGAAACCGCTCCAATTCGAATTAATCCGTGAATTGTTGAACGAGTACGCGATAATCAAAAATACAGGTATATAAATAAATAGAATTAACAGTATCGAATGGAGCGCAAGAAGCGGACTCTGCTTCTTTTTGGTTGCTGCCTTCATGCCCCCGCCTCCTTCGATGCATCATATTTGGAGCGGAGTGCTCTGTTGAACAGCCCAATAATAATTAGGGAACTGATCACGAACACGACTGACAGCGCGGAACCGAATGGCCAGTCACGCGCACCTAGGAACTGATTCTGTATAATATTGCTGAGCATTTGCGCCTTAGCACCGCCCAGAATGTCTGTAACAACGAACATCCCCGCTGTTGTCACGAAGACCAGCACACTGCCTGTCATCATGCCAGACTTCGTCTGCGGCAGCGTAATATGCCAGAACGACTTCCATTTCGTAGCACCCAAATCACTGGATGCCTCTAGCAATCGCTTGTCCATTTGCTCCAAAGAAACATAAATCGGAAGCACCATATACGGAATGAACGTATAGACCATTCCAAGCAGTACTGCTCCCTTGGTATAGAGCATTTGCAGAGGCTCCGCGATCAATCCCAGATCAAGGAGCGTCTGATTGACGACCCCTTGCGTACGCAGCAAGAGTACCCATGCATATGTCCGAATCAGGAAGTTAATCCAGAACGGAACCGTAATGAGAATGAGCAGCAGCTTCTGCTTCGCCGGGCTCGTCGTCGAGATATAATATGCAAGCGGATAGCTGAACAACAAGCAAATTGCCGTTGTTAGCACGGATAGCCACAGCGTATCCCAATAAATACCCAAGTATAAGGGATCGAAAAATCGTTCATAATTGTTCAGCGTAAACGAAAAGACGATATTGCCGAGCTCGTCGCGCTGCATGAAGGATACAGCGATGACCGCGATCATCGGCACGACAAGGAATATCGTCAGCCACAATACGACCGGCGCAATGATGCCAAATGAGCGTTTCATGAGCCGATCATCACCTCATCTTGCTTACTCCAGCTTACTCCAATATGCTGGCCAATCTCCCACGTCCGCTCGTCCTTGAAGTCAAGCACAACTGATACGTTCGTTTGGTCGTTATCCAAGTGCACGATCAGCTTATGGATGTTCCCCAAATAAACGATATCCTGAATAATTCCAGTACGAGGCGCACCTTCCACATCCGCTGTCACATGAATTTTCTCTGGACGTACGGTGAAGAGGTTCTCTTCATGGAATACGTTGTTCTCCCCTACAAACGTAGCTGCAAACAACGTCTCCGGGCGTTCGTAAATATTTTTAGGAGAGTCGATCTGTTCGACACGTCCGTTATTCATGATCACGATTCGATCCGACATCATCATCGCTTCTTCTTGATCATGGGTTACATATACGAATGTAATGCCCAAGCTCCGCTGCAATTGCTTCAGTTCAGCTTGCAGATTTTTGCGCAGCTGCAGATCAAGTGCACCAAGCGGCTCGTCCAATAGCAGCACCTTCGGCTTATTAGCAATTGCCCGTGCAATCGCAACACGCTGCTGCTGTCCACCAGACAATTGATGCGGATAACGCTTAGCAAGTGCTGTTAGCTGCGTCAAGCGAATGGCTTCATCAATACGCTTGCGCTGTTCAGCTTGCGGAATTTTCTTCATCTTTAGGCCGAATTGAATATTTTGCTCGACCGTCATATGAGGGAACAACGCGTAATGTTGAAATACAAGATTCAAATTCCGCTTGTTCGGAGGTAAGTTCGTAACATCTTCTCCATCTAGGCGGATATGGCCAGATGAAGGCTGTTCAAAGCCAGCAATCATGCGTAAAATGGTTGTCTTCCCACAACCACTCGGACCGAGCAGCGTCAAAAATTCCCCTTCGCCAATCGTAAGCGACAGAGGATGCACAACGGGTTGCCCGGCAAAATGCTTCTCCACATTTACCAGTTCAATCATTAGCATCAACCCCTTACATCGTCAGTCTGCCAATTGGAGCAGCTGTTCCTGCATGCAGCGTGCCATCGCAATGGCATGCTAACACGCTCTGCAGCACCACCCCAAATGGGATGAACAAGAATGCGCGCAGTGTATAGGATACGTTCTTATTCATTAAGCAAAAAAAGCCATATCCATTGGTATGGCTTCTACGTCCCGTTCACGTTGGCGTTTTTGCATATCCAATATACATCGTTTTGTCTGACGATACAACTTATTTTAACGTAATTTCGACAAAAACATACATTTCTTTTCAACGGTTCGACCTATTTCCAATAGCGATCAGGCCATGAGGCACTTATTTACATTCGAACTATCGGAGAATACGATAATATTCAATTCCCCTGTTACATTCTAGGGCTTTGTTCCCTAAAATACAACCCCTAATCCAAGATGGCTTCCATACAAAAAGGCACTATGTCATTTCTGACACGAGTGCCCCTTGATACAGCGCCATTTCTGATGTACTCTTGCCCACCTAATTGGGAATATTTCATTGATTTAACAGAAGGCTTTCACCCATGCCGACGCTGTTACTGCACGCTTCATTTCAGTTGTTTCTGCGTTCTTTATTTCAATTGATATTGAATTTGAACCTGTGCATTCAACTTAATAAGTCCGCCCTGCACTGAAGTTGAAGCCACATCCTTTTTCATATCCGACGGGCTTGCTGCTGCGTCGTACATCACGCGTATTGGGGACCAGTCCGCCCCAGACTCTGTAATCGTAAGAGCTGCACCTGCTTCACGGCCTGCCGCTTTCGCGAGTGCAGATGCCTTCTTCGCTGCATGCTGCACTGCCTTCTCCAGCACCTGTGCCTCATAGTCAGCGCGCTTCTCCGTATCGAATTGAATACGGACTACTCGGTTCACACCTGCATCAGTAGCTGCATCTACTAAGCTCCCTAGTCGATTCAAATCACGATACGTCACACGCACAGCATGTTGAGCTTGATAGCCTATGATTTGAGGCTCTTTATTTTCCACGTATTTATATTCAGGATTAACCGAGAAATTGACCGTCTTCAGATCCTTTTCCTGAATACCATATTTCGAAGTAAGCACCTGTTTCACTTTTTCGAACAACACTGCATTTTGCTTTTGTGCTTCAGCCGCTGTTTTCCCACGTGTATCTATTGCAAGCTCCGCATAAGCCACATCAGGCGTTACTTCCAATTCTCCCATGCCCGACACGTTCACCGTATCCTTCACGCTGAATTCTGCCGCTGCTGCATGCACAGGCACCGGTGCCGCAACTCCTGTCCCCACAAGCAGCGCTCCTGTAAGCATGACCGCCATCGTCATTCGACGCCATGTCATTCTTCCTGTCAATTGCGTCATAATCCATTCCTCCATCACGTTATAGAATGTAAGATTGACTTGCTTCTTGTCTTCTAAACGTTAATAAGATAAATATTGTTGCAAGTCCGGCCATAACTTTAGATGTATTTTCTGCGGCTATTGAATCGGTACAAATGTAACGCTGCAGATTCATTTTTATAATCATTAATCTACAGTTTTATACAATTTTTGTCATTTTATGCTTATTTCGACCTGTCGATCGGTGAAAAACCATGATATGGTAGAGCTGTAATTTCCATTAAAAGACGTCTGAGGAGGAATACATGTGATTCGTAACAAAGGGAAATTTGCTTTACTTGTCGCTCTTGCATTGAGCATGCTTGCTCCTGCATCATTATCAGCTAAATCTGCTGATGAAATGATGATCGAACAGAAGTACAGACCGGAATCGGGGTATTCGAAGGTATTCCAAAAACAAGACATTGCTAAGGCATATATCGCTGTATACGAATGGTCAGCTGATTTCTCCACGACAACCCAACAACAAATTAAGAAAGACATCGTGGTTCCTAGCGACACTCTCCGCACTACCCTCCAGTTGAACGTCAGCTCTGAGAAAAATACCGGCAGTAATGCAAAATTCAAGGTCGAATTAGAGATGTACTACCCTTGGGCAGGTTATTTGATCGAAGAATCACGCGAACTTAGTGTAGGTTATCAAAATGCACCTGTATACTTCTATAAGCTCAAGCCAGGCAATACATATCGTCTGCGCATCAATGGGAATGTAAAAGGATCTGTTGACGTCTATAGAGAATAGGTGCGCTCGACAATTAATTGTAACAGCGGCACACAAACACAGCCTGATCTCTTGAAGGAGATCAGGCTGTATCACATTTCATACCGTTCATCTGATGCACCATTCGACAAGCTTACCATAATAAAAAAAGAGCCATTATGGCTCTTCTCTTGATCACAGTGGCAGCTCGCTGCTTCCACTATGATTGAACACGATGTCAGCTACAGATTAGCTGTCCAATTCTTCTTTGCTTACAAGCCCGACTAAAGCGCTTACAGCCTGATCGGCGTCCGCGCCATCCGCAGTAATGGTAATTGACGTGCCGGTGCTGATTGCGAGACTCATAATACCCATGATGCTCTTAGCATTGACTTTCTTATCTTCTTTTTCAACGAAGATATCCGAAGAATATTTATTCGCTTCTTGAACGAACAAGGCCGCAGGTCTTGCGTGCAGTCCAGTCTTCAAACGTACGACAATTGGTTGTTGAGCCATGCGAATCATACCCCCTATATTCCATGTAGTTTACATTACACAAATCTACGCTAATTTGCTCTATTTCATCACATATTAGCATTATAAACGATTTTAAGCGAGGAATAAAGTTTATCTCGCTATCCGTTGCGCATTCGCTCAGCCAGCTCGTCTATCTTGCGCAGTCGATGATTGACACCGGATTTACTAACCTTACCGCCCAGAAGCTCTCCCACTTCCTTCAGATTAATATCCGGGTGTGCCAATCTGACCTCGGCAACTTCTCTCAGCTTATCTGGGAGCTTATCTAATCCAAGATGCCTATCTAGATAACGAATATTTTCGATTTGGCGCACAGCAGCACCAATCGTTTTATTCAAGTTAGCCGTTTCACAATTGACGATTCGGTTCACGGAGTTGCGCATATCCCGCATAATACGGACATCCTCGAACTTGAACAGCGCCTGGTGAGCACCGATGATATTGAGGAACTCAATAATTTTCTCGCCCTCTTTGATGTACAGGACGAAGCCCTTCTTGCGCTCAATGAATCGTGCATTCAACTGGAACTCATTCGCCAGATCAACTAATGCGCGGCAATGTTCCTCGTACATCGAGGATATCTCCAAGTGATAGGAAGATCCCTCTGGATTATTCACCGATCCTCCTGCCATGAACGCTCCTCGCAAATATGCGCGTTTGCAGCAGTTATTTTCAACAATCTGCGTGTCAATGCCGTCCGTGAACAAGAACCCTTCCGATACAATGTGCAGGTCACGCAAAATCTCCTGCACACGCGTCGGAATACGTACAATGTACACATTATTTTTCTTCAAGCGCATCTTCTTGCGTACAAGCAGCTCCGTATGCACTTGAAAATACGTTTTAACAAGCGTATAAATGCGGCGTGCGATCGCTGCATTCTCAGTAGAAATGTCCAATATTACCTTGCGGTTGGACGAGAGCTGCACAGAACCGTTCATGCGCATTAGCGCAGACAGTTCCGCCTTCTCACAGCACGACTCGGATTCGATCATGGTTAATTCTTTTTTTGTCTGTGCTGCAAAAGACATAGCGGCTCACCTCTTTCGTAACATCCAATTTTCCACAAGCTGATAAATATGATGACTAAGCTTATCTGCGTCGTGACGCAGATAGGTGCGGAACAGCACTAAAGAATCCGCGATTACCTGATATCCACGCTTCGTCACTTCTTCCATATCCAAATGGACAGCCTTTGCCCCCTGTTCGGCATATTTATCCTGAACTTGCGGCGGAATCTCCCCATTATTCACGATAACATAATCGAACAATTGAGTGCCGACATGAAGCTGAACAGCTTCCAAATGATCACTCACGGAATAGTTATCCGTTTCCCCCGGCTGAGTCATCACATTACATACAAAAATCTTTACCGCATTTGATTCCAATACTGCCTGTGCCAGCTTCGGTACGAGCAAGGTAGGAATAATGCTTGTATACAGGCTTCCTGGTCCAATCAGGATGGCATCCGCCTGACGGAGCGCCTCAACTGCCTCAGGCAACGCCTCCACCTGTTCCGGTTCTAAGAACACACGCTTAATGCGCTGGCCGGCTTGCGGGATTGATGATTCGCCCGACACAATAGACCCGTCTTCCATCTCAGCCTTCAGGACAACTGCTTGATTGGCTGCAGGCAGTACCCGACCCCGAACCGCAAGTACGCGGCTCAGCTCTCGAATACCTGCAACGAAGTCGCCAGTAATGTCTGTCATCGCTGCCAATAGCAAATTACCCAGGCTATGTCCTGCAAGTCCAGATCCACTCTTGAAGCGATACTTCAACATTTCCGACAGCGATGGCTCCACATCAGCCAACGCTGTCAATACATTGCGTATATCTCCTGGCGGGGGCATCTGCAGCTCGCTGCGCAATATACCAGAGCTGCCTCCATCATCCGCCACAGTAACGATTGCGGTAATATCGAGCGGCTTCTCCTTCAACCCTCGAAGCATGACCGACAGCCCTGTGCCGCCGCCCATAACTACGATACGTGGGTTTACGCGCTCTTCTTTTTCACATGCCATAACGACCCTCCACTAATGCCGATCTCTCTCAGCATCACGGTGACTGACACGGACAACCTCCGTATCACTCGCTCCGATTGTACGACCTAAATATTCTGCAATGGCCACTGATCGGTGCTTGCCGCCTGTGCATCCGATGCCGATGATAACCTGACCTTTCCCTTCCTTGCGATACTGCGGCATAAGGAAATTCAGCAAATCAAGCAGCTTAGCAAGGAAAGCCTGTGTTTCTGGCCATTTCATGACATAATCATATACTTCAATATCCTGTCCAGTTCTCGGGCGCAATTGCTCCACATAATGCGGATTCGGCAAAAAACGTACGTCAAAAATGAGATCCGCATCAATCGGCACCCCATATTTAAAACCGAACGAAGTCACATTCACCGACATCATATTCTGATCCGCGTGCGTGAATCGCGCCGCAATTCGTTCCTTCAACTGTACAGGCTTCAAATTGCTCGTATCAATAACCTGTGTCGCCCAACCCTTCAAATCTTCCAGCAGTGTGCGTTCCTGCTTAATTCCTTCAAGCGGCATGCCGCCTGGATTGAGAGGATGACGGCGACGGCTCTCTTTATATCGCTGCACGAGAACAGCATCCGTTGCATCCAAGAACAATATTTCACAATTAATGGTAAAGTGATCCCGAATATAATTAATGGATTCTGATAAGGCCGTGAAAAATTCTCTGCCGCGCAAATCAATGACAAGCGCTACCTTGCCAATCTTACCCTTGGACTGCTCGATGAGTTCAGCAAACTTCGGTATAAGTACTGGCGGCAAATTGTCCACGCAGAAAAAACCGAGATCCTCCAAGCTCTGTACAGCTATTGTCTTCCCTGCACCAGACATCCCCGTAATGATAACCAGCTTCGCAAGAGCTGTCATCTCTGTCGATTCCATCATCGTTCGTCCTCTCCTTCTTACAAGATTCGGCTACGAACGCAAGAACAAGCCTGCCGCACCAATCATACCCGCATCATTGCCTAGCTCTGCTGGAACGATGGATACGCCGCGCGTAACCGGGTCAGGTGTTAATTTCATAAATGTTTCACGAATTTGCTCGAACAGGAACTCGCCTGCCTTCGATACGCCTCCGCCAATAATGAACCGCTCTGGATTCAGTGTCACTGCTACAGCAGCCATCGCCTTGCCTAAATAATAAGCTGCACGGGATACGATGCGCACTGCGACCTCATCTCCCGCCTTCGCCGCATCGAATACATCCTTTGCTGTAATGCTCTCTACCAAGGATAAGGAAGTGCGATCTCCGCGTTCAACTGCATCATTGGCCATTCGAATAATACCTGTAGCCGAAGATACTGTCTCCAAGCACCCCATCTTGCCGCAGCCACATTGGATCGCTTCCAGATCAGGGATTACCGCCATATGGCCAAGCTCTCCTGCTAGACCTGAGAATCCTTGTACAATTCTACCGTTAATAATAACGCCTCCGCCGACACCCGTTCCGAGCGTGTAGCAAACACAATGGTCAATGCCCTTGCCTGCGCCGCTCCACACCTCGCCAAGTGCGGCAACATTTGCATCATTGTCAATCTTAACTGGCTTGCCTAGACGTTCTTCTAATATGGAACGGATCGGCACATCCTTGAATCCTACGTTGGGCGCCAAGATGATAACGCCTTCCTTTACATTCGTAAATCCTGCGACTCCTGCGCCGACGCCAGCCACCTGGCTCCAATCGTAAGGAGATTGTTCCACAATGAGACGAACATATTTTTCGATATTATCCATGACAGTATCCGGACCCTTAGCTACTTCAGTTGGTCCCTCAAATGTATGCAGAAGCTTGCCTTCCGCATCACAGATTCCAACTTTAATGGCCGTACCGCCCAAATCGACACCCACGTAGATCTGCTCAGACATGCGTCATCCACCTTTTATATACGTAATCGAATTATGGTACTTTCAGTACCCACTATACGCGAACCCACTAGTCAGGTCAAGAGAACGGAGCCCCTAGCCAAGCGTTGCCAAGCCGCGCCAGAAGCGCGTATAAGCCCTCCCTGCGGCCTAATTTTCGGCCATACGTTCCAGTCCGTTCGACACACTCGCCACTCCCACTTTTTCCGCTCGACCACCTGATTTAATCGTACGAAAATAAAGAGGGAGCCTACTGGCTCCCAACTTTCGAAAAGTGAGTACTTTTTTACCTTATTGATTCAAAGACTGGCTCCAGTCCTGCGTAATATGTCCTTCCAAGAACTTCTCGCAGTCCAAAGCTGCTTGGCAGCCAGAACCTGCTGCTGTAATCGCCTGACGATACTTCGTATCATGCACGTCACCTGCAGCAAATACGCCTGGTACACTCGTTTCCGTAGAACCTGGCTTCACAATTACATAGCCATGATCATCCAGTTCAATGTGACCTTTCAAGAAATCTGTGTTTGGCTTGTGGCCGATAGCAACGAACAAACCGTCCGTTTCCAGAATTTCTTCTTCGCCTGTCTCATTGTTTTTCACCTTGAGACCTGTAACACCCATGCCTGTAGATACGACCTCAATTGGAGTACGATTCAAGCCCCATTTGATCTTCTCATTATTCTTCGCGCGATCCTGCATAATCTTCGATGCGCGAAGCTCGTCACGTCGATGAACGAGTGTCAACTCGGAAGCGAAGCGAGTCAAGAAGCTTGCTTCCTCCATCGCAGAGTCACCACCGCCGACAACAATGATTTTCTTCCCACGGAAGAAGAATCCGTCGCATGTCGCGCAAGCGCTGACCCCTTTACCCAGGTTCTCTTGCTCACCTGGAATATCCATATATTTCGCAGAAGCGCCTGTTGCTACAATTAACGTTTCTGTGACAATCTCGCCTACACCTTCAACTTGAAGTTTAAATGGACGGCTAGACACATCAACACTGTTTACCCAGCCTGTCTTGAACTCCGTACCGAAGCGCTCAGCTTGCTTACGCATATTGTCCATCAATTCAGGACCTTGGATGCCTTCTGGGAACCCAGGGAAGTTCTCAACTTCTGTAGTCGTCGTCAACTGTCCACCTGGTTGTGGTCCCTCGATCACAAGCGGGTTCAAGTTGGCGCGAGCCAAGTAAATCGCTGCTGTATAACCAGCAGGTCCTGTGCCGATAACAACTGATTTATATACTTTGTTCTCCATGGGGTTGGCCTCCCTTATAATCAAGTATTTATTTTATCTTCATGTAAAGGATTGCTTGATTTTAGCTTCTACCTGACAAGTGTCTTCCATTCGTTTCACATGCTTGGCAACGGTAGTTGCCGATACACCATATTGCTCTGCTGCAAGCTGATAGGACATCTCACGGCGTATCATCTTCGCGATAATGAATTCGATCGCTGCAGCCCAGCTTTCCGCCTTGCCAATTCGTGGCACCTCATCGGGATATAAGTGCGTAATAAATTCAATCCAAAGCGTCTCTGCATCATGCATCTGAAACAGATCGTACCGCTCTTTCATAGAATCACGCAATATATCCAGTACCTGCTGCCATTGCGACTCCCAGACTGGCAGACGATTCGCAATATGATTACGGTGAACTTGAATGTACTCGCCCTTCCATTCTACCTCAATTGGATCTTCTACCCCATGCATACGCAGCACATATACAGCAACCTGCTTCATGTATGCATCCTGATCTGGATCCAACAGCATAGAGCGAAGCGCATCATTTGCTTCATCGTCACCGAGCAAGCTCATCGCTTGGAGTGCCTGAAGCTTGACATCCGGCTCACCGAATCGCAGTGCCCAGAATAATGAAGCTCGTACGAGCGGATCTTTCTTGAGCTGCTGCTCCCAATCCTTGCCGTCCCCTGAACGACTCGAACGACTGCCATCAGTTGAAGCAGCCTTTGAAGCAGCCCTGCGGCTAGCCTCCTCATAAGGTAGACGATAATGATAGGTTGGCATAGGATCGATATCTCCCCCATCACGCTGCTGCAATCGTTCCATATAGTACGTTGCTATGCCGGAATCGGGATCCAGTCTGCGGCATACTGCCCACCAGCGAGATGCTTCCTCATATCGACCTAAGCGGCAAGCCGCTACTGCCGCATAATGGTAAATACTCGCTTCCCGCAGCATATGGCCTGTTACTAAGCGGCGCAAATGCTGATAAGCAAGCTCATGCTCATCCAACATACCCATCGTAGTCGCTATCTTGAACAGATGCTCCCGATAGAAGGGCTGAATCTTGCCAATCATTGCAATAAGCTGCTGGACGACAGCTTCATTGCCGGCATGGCGCTCGAATATCGCCAAGTTGCACAATGCGTGTAAGTTCCCTTGATCTCTCTCAAGCACGGCATCAAGTGCCTCCCGCGCTTCATCGAACTGCCCCATATAATAATAAGCTAACGCCAGGTTGTTCCAGGCGGCCAAATAATCTGGATCCGAATCCACAACCCGCTTCAACAATTTCTCTGCCTCGACGAACCGGCCGGCTTCGAGCAGCATGCGTGCTTCTGCATGCTCATCCTCTGCCTGCTCAGAGATTCCCATCTCTTCGTCGCTCAGCGCTGACGGCAGCTTCGCAGCTGACGATTGAACTCCCACATTCTGCTCACCGCGATGCTGTGATGAAGAAGACTGCTTCGCCTCGAAACGAATCATTTCGAGCATTTCCTCCGCTTCTTCCGTATACATTCCTGTGAGATCACGGGATAAATACGTCTCAAGCATCGCCTCCGACTCCTCGAACTGCTCCATATAAGCAAAGTTATTCGCCATATAATAGTAGCATTCATTCATATTCGGATCGAGTTCATGCAAGATGTGGTGCAATGTATCGTTAGACTCTTCGAACCGCCCTGCTTCTGCAAGCGTTCCTGCTAGATTGCACTGCAGGATAGGGTTGTCCGGTTCGCACTCCACCGCCTTGCGAAAATATGTCAACGCCTTGTCGTAGTGCAGTCGTTCCAACGATTGTACCGCACGTTCAGAGAACGAAGCAGCATCCATCGGGAACATAACTACCTTGTTCTGTTCTGCCATCGCCAAGGCCCCTCCTGACACTCATATACTGTACACATACCCAACAGTATATCATATTGACGCTCAATTCCTGCATCCCTTTCGCGAAGTCTTTCCAAGGGACAGATTCAAACCTCGCGTTTCTCTGTAGATTCAGGCAGAAGCCTCTATATTTCCCACAACCGCAAGGGTCGGAGATTTCAGAAGATGCACCTCGGTAATACACCAGAAAATCGATGTTTTATTTTTATATAATAATAATTCTTATCTTATTATAACTCAAATCTTGATCACAGGCAATCTGTTGACCCCTATTTAGATATGTTCATATTCAAGTTCACAACCACGCAAACAACGAACAATAGGCGGGCAATTGCATTGCGCACCTCTCATAAGGAACACATGACATCGCCCGCCATCCTATGCAGCTTGTAATCATTACTTTACTTTCCCATTCTGATTATACGTATCCCGTCTAGCCCCACGGTGGCGCGCCTCCAGTACGGATAACACGTCTCCCAGCGCAATGTTGCGTTCGCGTAGCAGAACAAGCATATGGAACAGCAGATCCCCAATCTCCCCAACTAGTTCCTCCTTGTTGTCATTCTTCGCTGCGATCACAACCTCGGTAGACTCCTCGCCTATCTTCTTCAATATCTTATCGAGACCCTTCTCGAACAAGTAGGTTGTATATGATCCCTCAGGACGCTCAATCTGCCGCTGTGCTATAAGGTTCTCCAGCTCTGCCAGCACCGAATTTACAACTGGCACATGATTCTCTTCTTCCCTCACATATCCCATATGGCCACTTTCGAAGCAAGTACGGCTTCCGGTATGGCAAGCCGGTCCGCTTGGACTGACCTGCACGAGCAGTGTGTCCTGATCACAATCCACGGCTATGGATACGATTCGCTGCGTATTGCCTGACGTTGCGCCCTTGTGCCACAGTTCTTGACGAGACCTGCTCCAGAATACTGTCTCTCCTGTCTCGCACGACAAGAGCAAGGATTCCTGATTCATATACGCCACCATAAGGACTTCCTTCGTGATGGAATCCTGTACAACAGTCGGCACGAGGCCGTATTCATTCCAACGGATGGATGCAGCCAAGCGTTCTCCATCTACTATTACTTGTTGCGTCATCGTACATGTACCCCCTCTGCGTGAAGCGCCTCCTTCACTTCTGCAATCGATACTTCTTTATAGTGGAATATTGACGCTGCAAGCGCAGCATCGGCATGTCCTTCCGTAAATGCCTCCACAAAGTCACCTGCTCGCCCTGCACCGCCTGAAGCAATAACGGGGATGCCGACAGCATCGGATACTGCACGTGTCAGCTTATTATCGAAGCCATCCTTCGTTCCGTCCGCATCCATGCTTGTCAGCAGCAATTCCCCTGCCCCAAGCCGCTCCACCTCTTGTGCCCAAGCCACTGCACGCAATCCAGTAGGTGTACGCCCACCGTGAATATACACTTCCCATTCTCCCCAGGTCTCATTGTACTTGGCGTCGATGGCTACTACGATGCATTGCGACCCGAATCGCCGCGCACCATCCGTTATGAGACTTGGCTGCTTCACAGCCGCTGTATTTATGCCGATCTTGTCCGCACCTGCACGCAGCATGCGCATCATATCATCGACAGAAGAGATTCCGCCACCCACTGTAAAAGGAATCGAGATTTCTCCTGCGGTCTGCCGTACTACCTCCACCATCGTTGCCCTACCCTCGATAGACGCGGAGATGTCTAGGAACACCAGTTCATCTGCGCCCTCCTGATCATACAGCGCAGCAAGTTCCACCGGATCTCCAGCGTCACGAAGCTGAACAAAATTGACGCCTTTTACAACACGGCCATCCTTCACATCTAGACAAGGAATTACACGCTTCGCCAACACCGCAATCGCCCCCGTTCCGTATGGCTAGCTTCGTACGGCTGCCTCCAGCCGTACTGCATCTGCCAAATCAATGCTGCCTGTATAGAGTGCCTTGCCAATAATTGCTCCACCTACACCATCAACCGCATACTTGGATAGAGCATGAATATCATCCATACTGCTGACGCCCCCAGAAGCAATTACGGTCTGCCCCGAGACCTTCGCCAGTTGTACAATTGCCTCGATATTCGGCCCCTTCATCATGCCGTCTCGAGAGATATCCGTGAAGATGAATGTCTTCGCCCCTGCCGCAGCAAGCTCAGCCGTAAGCACGCCCGCCTTCACTTCCGAGGTCTCCAGCCAACCACGTGTGGCAACGAATCCATTGCGGGCGTCGATGCCAATCGCAATGCGGTCGCCATACTTGCCAAGTACGGTTTCAACGAAGCCACGATCCTCTATTGCCGCTGTGCCCAATATGACACGTGCCACACCCGCTTCCAGCAGCTGCTCAATGTCCTCAAGCGTGCGCAGGCCGCCGCCAACCTGTATCGGAACCGCTACAGACCGTGCAATTTCACCAATGAGCTCCGCATTGATCGGGCGCCCTTCCTTCGCTCCATCCAAGTCCACCAGATGAATCCAAGAAGCGCCATTCGCTTCCCAACGCTGCGCTACTTCTACAGGGCGCTCATCGTAGACCGTCTCTTGCCCATAATCCCCTTGTACAAGCCGGACACACTTTCCCCCGCGAATATCGATTGCTGGATATATCGTGAACGCTGCCATCTGCCTCGCCTTCCTCTCCCATCATTCTCCTGTCTATGATCTGGCCAGTTGTATGGATTGCCTGCCCGAGCCAGTCAGCGCCAAAAATCTCCCTAACAGGCGCAGTCCCAATGCTCCGCTCTTCTCCGGATGAAACTGCATTCCATATACAGAGCCGCTCCCTACTATTGCCGCGACTTCAACGCCTCCATAGCTGCACGTCGCAAGTACATCTGATTGCTCTTCCGCAACTACTCGGTAGGAATGTACGAAATACACATAACCATTCTCCGCCTCTCTCGCCAATGGATGTGCTGCTTGCTTCCACATCAGCTCATTCCAGCCCATATGCGGCACCTTATAAGATCCGCCCTCGAAACGCACCGCACGACCTGGCAGCATGCCTAATCCCTCATGGTAGCCATGTTCATCGCTTCCCTCGAACAACAGCTGCATGCCTAGGCAGATGCCGAGCATTGGCTTGCCTCCTTCAACTACCTCCTGCAGAGTGGGAATGAGCCCGCTTCCCCGAAGCGCCTGCATGGCATCTCCGTATGCCCCAACCCCTGGAAGAATGATGCCGTCAGCAGTCAGCAATTCCTTACGGGAACTGGTCAGGACGACCTCATATCCTAATCGCTCCACCGCCTTGCTAACACTATGAAGGTTCCCCATCCCATAGTCGACCACGGCGATCATGAGCTACAGCACTCCCTTCGTAGAAGGAACACCTTGTACCCGCGGATCAACCGATGTCGCTTCATCAAGCGCCCGCCCTAACGCCTTGAATACCGCTTCAATCATATGGTGCGTATTCTGTCCGTAATGAACGATGACATGAAGTGTAATTCTCGCCTCCAGCGCTAATTTCCACAGAAACTCATGCACAAGTTCCGTGGTGAACGTGCCCACTTGGGCGGATGGATAGGAAGCTCTGTATTCGAAATGAGGTCGGTTGCTTACATCGATAATCACTTGAGCCAATGCTTCATCCATCGGAACAAACACAGACGCATACCTCTTGATCCCCGACTTGTCGCCCAAAGCCTCTCTTAATGCAAGCCCGAGACAAATGCCGATATCCTCAACTGTATGGTGATCATCGATGTCGATATCACCGGTAGCATCGACCTTCAGATCAAAGTGACCGTGCTTCGTAAATAAATCCAGCATATGCATAAGGAACGGAACGCCAGTATCCAACTCACTTTTTCCCGTCCCATCAATCGAGAATGACAACTGAATATTCGTCTCATTCGTCTTGCGGGCAATATCCGCTTGACGTATACGGCTAATCGCTTCCTGTACCATTAAAAGTTCCGCCCTTCTGTTGAAGATTGCAGTTTTTATTCTTACTTTCTATGATCTAAGAATCCGCTATTCCAATATAAGCTTCGCAGCTCGTTGACTGCACCTAGCTTCTCACGGTTCCCTCTCCACTGTTCCCCGTCTTTCACTGTCTCTCTTTACTTTCCATGCCGCTCCACCAGGTTTCTATTTATGTTCTCCACTCTATCTCTATGATTTCTAATACCTCTATAATTTTTTTATCCCCACTATGCCTGCTAAATCAGGTATGTCTGTCAAATCAGGCATGTCTGCCAAATCAGCCATTTGTTACAATTTCTACTATCACTGCTATCTCTACTATCTCTTTTTATTGCCACTATACTTACTATCGTTATTGATATAGTACTGCTATAATTCCTGCGCTTCTGTTGCTGCTGTTTCTCTTAATCCTACTCTTACTGCTATCGCAACTGTTCTATGACGCTATGCGTAGCTTCAAACTCCGCGTTTGCCTGCTCTCGCAGACGAACCTCAATTGCCCTGGCATGCCCCTCTAGCCCTTCATGGCGAGCCAGTTCGATAATGGCCGCCCCATTCGTCAGCAGTGCTTCCTTGCTGTAACGAATTAAGCTCGACTTTTTCATAAACATATCTACATCGACGGGGGAAGAGAAGCGCGCGGTTCCATTCGTCGGAATAATATGGTTCGGTCCCGCGAAGTAATCTCCAACCGGCTCAGAGCTGTAAGCACCAAGGAAGATTGCCCCAGCATTCTCTATAAGCCCGAGCCACTCCATAGGCTCTTCTGTCATAATTTCCAAATGTTCAGGAGCCAATCGATTCACGACTTTGACACCCTCGCGCAGATCCTCTACCACGATAATTGCCCCGTATTGCTCTATAGAAGCAGAGGCAATGTGACGACGAGGCAGTTCCTTCAATTGACGTTCAACCTCGATTGACACAGCTTGAGCCAGATCCATGGAGTCTGTCACCAGGACAGCCGATGCCATCTCGTCATGTTCAGCCTGGGACAATAAATCAGCTGCCACAAATACAGGATTAGCCTGCTTATCCGCTAACACGACAATCTCTGAGGGCCCTGCCATACTATCGATATCAACGACCCCATACACTTCGCGTTTCGCTAATGCTACGAAGATGTTCCCCGGGCCGCATATTTTATCTACTGGGGCAATTGTATCCGTCCCATAAGCTAATGCAGCAATCGCCTGTGCACCGCCAACCCGATACATTTCCTTTATACCCGCTTCGGCAGCCGCTACGAGTATGTATGGATTGATTCCTTCCGTCCCACCAGTAGCTGGAGGAGTGACCATTACGATCTCCGGTACACCTGCTACTTGAGCAGGGATCACGTTCATGAGAACAGATGACGGGTATGCAGCTTTGCCGCCTGGCACATATACACCTACGCGCTTCAGTGGACGCACAATCTGTCCAAGCAGAGTCCCATCTGGTTCGAACTCCATCCATGATGTCCGCTTTTGTCGCTCATGGAACCGTCTGATGTTGCTTGCAGCTTGACGAATGGCCACTAAGAACGCTTGATCAACCTGCTCGTAAGCCAATGCAATATCCGACTCTTCTACACGAAGCTGTTCTTGGGTAAGGACGGTCTTATCGAACTCCCTAGTATATTTGATTAGTCCTGCATCTCCCTCATGCCGCACATCGCTCACAATCCGCTTTACACTGTTCAATTGCTCGGGGGTACCGTAATCAATTTTCCGATCCAGGCTCCAGTCCGCTGCTTGTAAGATCCGCATCTCACTCTCTCCCTCCTAATCCCCTGCTGCAATAGACTTCGTTGATCATCCATACTGATGACTAAGAACATCCTAACGAATGGCCGCTGACTTCTCCAATGTCTGGGGCACAATCCGTTGAAGCCGTTCGCACAAGCTCTGAATGGCCTCGCTCTTCATGCGATAACTTACCTGATTGGCGATCAGTCGGCTTGTAATGCTGAACATCTCCTCTAGCTCTACCAAGCCATTCTCTTTCAGTGTCTTGCCTGTCTCCACCATATCCACAATTCGATCAGCCAGACCAATCAAGGGAGCCAGCTCGATGGAACCATTGAGCTTAATCACCTCTACTTGCTGACCTTGCTCACGAAAATATTGTGAGGCTACATTCGGATACTTCGTTGCGACCCGCAAGTGGCTGACCGGCTTCCATGATGGCAATCCGATGACCGACATCCGGCAGCGTGCAATCCCTAGATCCAGCAGCTCATATACGTCCTTGTCTTCCTCCATTAATACATCTTTGCCGACGATGCCGATATCAGCCGCTCCATACTCCACATAAGTCGGGACATCAACAGGCTTCGCCATAATGAACTGCATGCTCGCTTCCGGCACATCTATAATCAACTTGCGCGACTCATCCTCATCCTCTGGAACATAGAGTCCAGCTTGACGGAACAAGGCAGATGCCTGCTTGTAAATGCGGCCCTTAGGCATTGCAACCTTAAGCCAATCTTGCATAAGTCGTTCCTCCTTCGTCGTCAAGCGCGATTCGTGAAGGCAAGCACCTTGCTTCCTCGATCACCACATGTATCGGGCTGCACCCCCGCCTCAACACTTCCGTCCAATCGTTTCTCACCTACAGAATCGATATATTGCGTCACCACTTTCTTACCTTCCTTCCGCAGGCGTGCCGCTTCCCGGAATGCCTCCTGACGGTGAAGCTCATCATATTGAATAGTGAGTATCGCTATATCTTCATCTACTCTATCTCTATTAATGGACAAGGCATCTACAATACGGGTCGTCTGAAGAGCAAATCCAGTTGCGGGCGCCGAGCGACCGAACTGCTGCAGCAAATTATCATATCGTCCTCCGTTTAAGACAGGGAATCCAGTATCCGCCGCATAACCTTCGAATATGGTACCTGTATAGTAGGAAAAGTCACCTAGCATCGTTAAATCCAATAAAATATGCTCTTCCACCCCGTAGGCTTCCAGCACATCCCACACTTTCTCTAAATGATGGATGGATTCCATCATCGCTGGCACATCAGCTATACCGCGAGCTGACTTCAGTACATCTCGGCCTCCCCGCAAATGCAGCACTTGCTCCAGGCAGCTTCGATGCTCTTGATCTATAGGCAAGTTATGAATGAGCTCTCGATAACCAACTACATCCCGTTGTACTAGGCGCAGCTTCAATTGTGTCTGTACCTCGTCCTGCTGGGGAAGTGCATATTCGAGCAGCCCTTCCAAAAAGCCATGATGTCCTAGTGCGACCTTAAACCGTTCAATCCTCGTTGCTTCTAAGCAAGCAATCGACAGTGCTATTACCTCAGCATCGGCGTCAGGAGACCCATCCCCAATCATCTCTGCTCCTGTCTGGTAGAATTCAGCTTCACGTCCCGCCTCCTCCTCCATTGAGCGGAACACATTCGCATGGTAAGACAATCGAATAGGGTACGGCTCCTTGCCGAGCAAGGATGCCACAACTCGCGCTATTGGTGCAGTCATGTCAGAACGAAGCACCATTGTTGTACCGCGTTGATTCAACAACTTGAATAGCTTGTGATCAGAGGTTGAGCTCGCCGTACCTACCGTCTCGTAATATTCCATTGTCGGTGTAATAATTTGCGCATAGCCCCAGCTATCCATCGTGCAAAGTGCTTTCCTTTCAACTGCACGCAACCGGCGCACAGCTTCTGGCAAATAATCACGAACACCCGAAGGCTTCTCGAACATTCTCGGCTTTGTCATTGCGTCACCTCGGAATTAGTTGCTTTAGTGAGTTAATATGTTAACATGTTACCTTGTTAGCAAACCAAAGAATTTTACTGGTAATATTAACACGTAATATTTTCATCGTCAATCCATTTTCAATGCAATTCCCTTTATTTCTCTCCTCCCCCACAATCCCCAGCCCGAGCTTCCTGCACAAAAGAAAAGGAACACCCTCTATCCTTGCAAGCTGCAAGAATACAGGGTGTCCCTTAAGTGCAGAAGATGTATACATGTCCTGCTCTTCTGGTGCCGTTAAGAAGCATTCGTACTCCTAATCATTTCAACTGCTGCGGCTGGATTCTTCCGATTCTGCATCCAATCGCGTGGCGGGGCCCCTAATCCAAATGAAGCGCCCGGTATAAATCGAAGTGCCTCATACACGATGATCCATGACATCCCGAGGGCGAACACATAACCAATAAAGATGAATATTGGATATAACGATGCGCTCCCCTTATGCCACGGAAACTGTCGATACAGGGCAAGGAACGCGGGATGAATGAGGTAAATGCCGAAGGATAGATCCCCAAGCTGAGACAGTAGTCTTCTTCCGAGCTCTGGTAGACGGCGTTCCAGATAGAAGGCAAGTTGGATGAGTACAATTGCAGATAACAACGTATGTCCGTTCCAGAGCAGTTCATAAATAAGTGAGTTCATCTCTTTGCCCGTGGAGCGTGTCCAATACCATATCTGCACATGTAGCAGCGCGAATCCAAGCCATAACAACCAGATTGAACCTGTTATCAGCTTATAGCGTACCGAGCAGGCTCGCCCCAAAGAATCAAGCCAAGGGCGTACTTTATGAAAGTTAATTCCTAAGTAAGCACCTGCGAAATAAAAGCTTATGTATGACAGCGAAATACTCCCTTTTGCCGGAATTTGCACGCCATATTTGTTCCATAATACATACCCCCATTGCAAGGCCAAGCCGAGTGGGATGGCCCAAGCGACAACTCGCCGGGAGCGAAATAGCATTAGCAGCAACGGGAACAATAAGTAGAACTGTATACTAATAAACACAAAATACAAGTGCGTATATGCAGTTCCTGTTAATAGCTTCGTAACGAACATAGGTACTGCTTCACTCCACGAACGCTCTGGATACCAAGTTACCTGCACAAGCATAAAATAGAAGACTGAGCAGATTAGATAAGGTATGAATACATAGCGAAATCGATTCTTATAGAACTTCCCCAGCACCTGAGGCTGCAGCTTATCTCCAGCACCATAGTTATAGAAGAGCACCATGCTGCTAAGTAAAATAAATGTTGGTGTACCGTACTTGAAAAAGATGTTGAAAAAGGTATACCCATAAAATAAGCTTGATGTCTTCATCATCGCTGCGGTTTCCGAAGTTGCATGGACACTAATAACACCAAGCATGGCAAGTGCGCGCACGATAGAAAGAGTCGAAATCCGTTCTTTCCGTGCCACTATTGCATCCCTCCATTCACTTTGCGGGGTTCGTTATACGATCCAACTTCATGAGGATAGACCTTTGCCTCTGCGTGTATTGTGATAACCTAATTTGGAGGATGCACTGTCGTCTGTGTTGGTTGGTTCTGCCTCTGTACATTCCCGCTTCTTTTTTTCGGTACCGCCCCAAAGAACATCCAACTGAACGGAATATAGCGATGACATAATTCTACAATAGCCCAAGATAGAAGGAACGCACACAGGAACCCTCCCCCGATATACAGCGCATAACTAATCGAGTCTCCGTCTCCTAGCGGAATCTTGCGATAGAGATATAAGATCACGGGATGAATCAGATAAATGCCGAATGAGACGTCTCCGAATCTAGTAATTAACTTCACGAATCTCTCAGGAAATCTGCGTTCAATGTATTGAGATAATTGAATGAGTACGACGCACGACAGCAAAGCATGGGCATTCCAAGCTGCCTCATACCATAACGTATTGAAGCGCATACCATATTTATAAGTTGCATACCATAGCTGAACATGGCCGAGTGAAGCCGCAATCCACACGAGCCACACCACCGCCGTAATCCAGCGATCACGTCTGCTGCCTTCAGGAGTTAGTGCATTGAACCAACCTTGTATGCGGTTCCAATACACACCGATGAACGCCCCTACCATGACATAGATCGAGTAGGACACAAGCAGACTCCCCTTGTATACAATATGCAGGTCTAGCTTGTTCCAAATGACAAAGCCCCAATGTAGGGCAAATCCAATAGGAATGGCCCATATCGCTGATTTTACGGAGCGAAAGAAGTACAATATAACCGGAAATATCAAATAAAACTGAATTAGAATAATGACATAGTATAGGTGTGTGTATGCTGTTCCTTTAATTAAGCTGACAACATAGGCCTGTAAGGTATCTCCCAGACCACGACTGCGATAGGCAAGCCAATGATTCAACAGAAAATAGCAAGTAGAACAGATTACATAAGGGAGAAGAATTAGTTTTAATCGCTTGGTGTAGAATTCCTTTAAGGAGCTCCATGAGGTTAATCCTTTGTCGCAATAATTATAAAACATGACGAAGCTTGTCAGCAGCAAAAAAGCAGGAACAGCAAATTTGCTGAACACATTCATAAAATTATAGACAACAAATGAGTCGGTTGTCTGTGTCGCCTTAATCGTCTGCGATGTAGCATGGATGCACAGAACTGCCATCATCGCGATAGCTCTATATATCGATAAAGATGAAATGCTCGACTTATTGCTCATGTCATCCATTCTCCCCATACCGAGGAATCAAGGGTGTCGAATCTAAGAGGTAACTCGGCAAATAATAAGTTTTATCGTATGACAACGTTCGAGGTTATTTCCCGGGAAACAACCTCACAATTTGTTGAACGTCGTCAATTTCGTATTTTATACCGAATAGTTGATGAAGCTGGTGCAGTGACAGATACCAAATGTCCTTTTTTTTAACCGGCGTAAGCTCGGAATATATGGGTGCTTGATCCCAACTTACTGTATAGGAAGTCTTTGCACGCCCAAGCTGCACATTTTTCCCCTTGTTCCCCATGCGTTCTAATAATTCTGATGTTCGAATTTTCTGATTGCCTGCATTTATACGGAATCCATTTGTTGTCGTCCGTTGATTGATACCTGGCTTTACCGTGAAGGTAACATGAATACCTAGCTGCTTGCACACTTCCAATACATCCTTGTTATACGCCCCGTACGGGAAGGCAACCACACTATACGTATTGCCAAGCATCTGCTTTAAGCGATCTTCAGCTCGCTTAAGATCCTTTTTAACCTTCGCTGTAAATTCCGTGCGTGTCTCCTTGCGATGCAGCTTCTTCAAATATTCTGGCTTGGACAACATCGGCCTCAAGGAACCCTGCTCATTAACCACCGTATATACATGCGAATTGTACGTATGGCTGAAGAAGCTCATTCCATTTCGCTTCATCTCACGCATCTGTTCCCATGTCAGCTTCGGTCGTCCGGCACTCTTGCGATTGTCAATCGTAGAGACAATGACGAAGTTCGTCGCAGGTATATGGTACTTCTGCATGATCGGGTACACTTCTGTATAGAAAGATTCGTACCCATCGTCGAAGGTCATCAAGACCGCATTCGGTGGAACCGACCCTCCATGAAGCATAAAGTTCATATACTGATCCATGGAAATGAAATGATAGTTATTATGGAGTAAAGCCTGAATCTGCTCTTCCAACTGATTCGGTGAAATAAATGTGACGTTATCTGGATTCTTCTGAACATTGTGGTACATCAGTGTCACTACTTCATCACGATAATGGACTGGTGTATACACCCATTGTGAGTCCAGATTATCCGTTGGTGCCAGGTCTAATTGCTTGTCTGTCGTACGCACTTGAATGCCGAAGGCATTCTTCAGGGCGTCGGCTGGGACATACCATTCATTCCCCATTAACAATGCCTGCTCTTCCGAACCGTTGTACCCGTCCCATACAATACGATGTGATAGCGCCTGTACCCCATCCGTATTCAAGAACAACGTGCTGCTTAGAAGAGCTATGAGCAATATGACACCTACAGTGCGTTTCTTTCGCATGTCGAACTTCCCTCTTCTTCCAGTAACATTACATTTATTTTAATCTAACATACTTCGCAAGTGTTGTCATTTTTGTTTCCATATTCAAATTGTTTGTAAATACCAAAAAAAGTGGCAGGTGGGGAGCCCCTTTCCTACCACTTCTCAGCTTATCCTTCTATTGTGAGGATGCTTCTATCATGGGAGCTGCATCCCGAATAACCCGCATGGGATTGCCGCCAACCATTTGACCAGGCAATACGTCTTTATGCACGACTGTTCCCGCCGCGACAACAGCGTGATCCCCAATCGTGACACCCGGCAAGATCGTACTATTGGCTCCAATCATCACATGACTGCCAATCCGAACCGTTCCAAGCCGATATTCGTGTGTCAAATACTCATGTGCTAAGATCGTGGAATTATAGCCGATTATCGTATTATCCCCAATCTCGATTCGTTCAGGGAAAAAGACATCCACCATCGCCATTAGACCGAAGGCTGTGCATTCACCTACCTTCATGCGCAGCAGCTTGCGATATATCCACAACTTCAAACGCAAGGAGGGGCTGTATCGTGCAAGCTGAATGCAAATGAAATTCCACATTCCCTTCCAAGGACTGACGGTTCGGTAGATTTGCCATAGACTGTTCGGCCCTTCGACAGGATGCCGCTCCACATCTCTCACTTCTATTTCCGCTCCAATCCGACCAATGCGTACAGATCCCGCATGTCATGAATAATATGGCGTGGCTCGTATTGGCTAAGGACAGTTTCTCCCTTCAGCGACCAAGCTACACCGCATGATATTACGCCGGCAGCGTTCGCAGATAGAATATCAGCCGGACTATCACCAACCATAATTGTCTGTGCTGGATTTGCCTGCAGTGCTTCAACGGCTCGCAGCACCGGTTCAGGATGCGGCTTCGGATGATTGACATCTTGTACAGTAACAATCGTGCTTAAGTAATCAATGAGTCCGAACATACGCAGCGCCCGCTCTGTTGTCGCCCGCATTTTTGTCGTCACGACACCAAGCTGAATGCCTGATGCATGCAAGTCCGCCATCACTTCCTTCACATAAGGAAACTCACGAACAAGCTCATCATGGCGTGCTAAATTGTATTTACGATATGCTGCTACCAGTTCATCCACCTGATCCTGCCCTGTAAAAATTCGAATCTGCTCTTCGAGCGTTAATCCCATACTCGGGATAATATGTTCACGAGTGAACGGTGACGGCGTCTTGTCCCGCAGAACGTGGAGAAATGTCTCGATAATCAGCTCGTTCGTATCGATAATCGTGCCGTCTAAGTCAAACAGTACCGTTCGTATCATTTTCATTAATTACTCCTTCTTGCTCTCGTTATGATCTTTTTGTTGGTTATCTTTCGCTTCATTCGCATCATCAATGTCTGATGATTCCTGCACAGCTTCGGTGTGTGCAGTTTCGGTTTTGACAGTTTCAGTTTGTGCATTGACTGAATGCTCTTCCGCAGGTGCTCCTGTATCATGTACATTCTCTTCGGCCTTATCCACCTGTGTTGTCACTGCTTTTTTCGTGCTACCAGCAGCAGCCTCCGTACGAAGGGTTGACACGATCGGCGCATGATAAGGAACTCGCGCGGCACCAGTCATACGACGAATAATAATCATAATTACACCGGCCACAATCAAGAAGATCGCTAGCAGCTGCGAGATACGTACATTTCCATACGCAGGATCAAGGAAGCCTGGCTCGAATACGACCGTCATTGGCGACCACAATCCATCAATAAGCGACACTACCCAGTCTGAACCTTGGTAAGCCAAGCTATCCGTGCGAAGGCCTTCGATAAAGAATCGGCCGATGGAATACCAAATGAGGTAGCTGATGAATACTTCACCACTGCGAACACTGCGCAGACGTCGCAAGCCGAATAACAGCAACACTCCTATGAAGCTCCACAGAGACTCATACAGAAAGGTTGGGTGATGGAATGTGCCTTGGACGTTCATTTGATTCACAATAAAATCAGGGAGGTGCAAGCTATTGCGCAAAAATGATTCCTCAACCGGCCCTCCATATGCTTCTTGATTCACATAGTTCCCCCACCGTCCAATCGCTTGTCCGATGAGAAGTCCTGGTGCACAAATATCTGCAATCCGCCAAAAAGTATATCCTTTCTTACGGACATAGATGAGCGCGCAGATGACTGCACCTATGAGAGCACCGTAGATGGCAATGCCCCCGTTCCATATTTTAAAGACATCTACCCAATTGTCCTTATATTCATCCCACTTGAACGCGACATAATACGCGCGTGCCCCGATTAATGCGGAGGGTACACCGAACAATACCAAATCCATAAAGAAATCTTGGGATATGCCAAATCTCTTCCCTTCCCGAATCGCAAGCAGCAGCCCAACCAGTGCAGCGGTACCAAGAATAATCCCGTACCAATGCACTTTCAATGGTCCGAGCTGAATGGCTATCGGGTCTAGCAGCATCGTTGCCATGCTCTACACTCCTTCATTATATTAGGCTACACTGACTATCAATCGAAATCGTCCATATCCTCGGCAATCGTTTCCGTCAACTTGTTCGTAAACTGCAATGCCGCATTGTAACCCATACGCTTGAGGCGATAGTTCATGGCTGCTACTTCAATAATAACGGCCAAGTTCCGACCTGGGCGAACCGGTACGGTAACAAGAGGGACATCCGTATCAATAATTCTCGTTGTCTCTTCATCAATGCCAAGACGATCATATTGCTTATCTTGCTGCCAATTCTCTAGAGAGATGACCACGCTGATTCGCTTATTGTTCCGAATAGCACCTGCCCCGAACAACGTCATCACGTTGATGATGCCGATACCGCGAATTTCAAGCAGATGGCGGATCAGCTCTGGTGCCGAACCGTGCAATACATTGTCAGAAGTTTGACGGATCTCTACCGCGTCATCCGCTACTAGACGATGTCCGCGTTTAACCAGCTCTAAGGCAGTCTCACTCTTACCAATCCCGCTGCCGCCAGTAATTAGCATACCAACACCGTATACATCGACCAGTACACCATGAATGGTAGCCGTTGGTGCCAGCTTTTTCTCAAGGAAGCTCGTAATGCGGCTCGATAGAATCGTTGTTGCGGTGCGCGAGCGCAGCAGAGGCACTCCCTGCTCCTGACATACGTCGAGAATTTCCTGCGGAACCTCGAGTCCTCTTGTTACGATGATGCAAGGCATCTCTTCCGAGCAGAACAATTGCATACGCTCTCGCTTCGTCTCGGGGGAGAGCATTTCGAAGAAGGCAAGCTCAGTCTTACCAAGAAGCTGTACTCGTTCCTTCGGGTGATATTCGAAATACCCGGCCATCTCGAGGCCTGGGCGATGTAAATCATCAACAGTAATTGTTCGCTTCAAGCCTGTATCGCCAGCCAGCACCTCCAGGTGGAACTGTTCCACCATTTCGGAGACCTTTACCTTTTTGGCCATCGTCGTTCACTCCTTCGTCTCCGGCATTGCTCACAATCGATTACGTCCTGTTATGATGCCAATAATGCCGTATCTCTTTGTATTCATCGTATAGGAAAAACTAGCTTTTTTCAACGTTCCATCTTTCGCAAGCACAACCTTGGCATATTCCACGATTTTTTTCCATATTTGTTGAAGGGATGCAGGAAAATCACCCTATCTCCACGAATATTCCAAACTACCTATCGATAAGGAGGTGTATGATATTTATCCCGATTCCCGTCCTAGCCGACAAATAGGCTGAACGAGCAGGACGATGAATCCGAAATCCACCTATGACGACTTCCTTGTCAGGCCCATTCGTCCATAACCTTATATTTGAACGAAGGAGGCAATCATATGAAACGAAGTTCCTTACGTCTGTCAATGAATCCGCTTCCAAAATCATTTTCATCCCTTGCTCTCGTCTTTATCCTCTTGTTGTCACTCTTCCCTGCCACTGTCTTAGGGGCGGCAGCCCCATGGTCACCGAATACCGCCTACAAAACCGGGGATCTCGTCTCCTATAGCGGCAAGACTTATGCTTGCATTCAGCCGCATACTTCACTAACCGGCTGGGAACCACCGAATGTCCCTGCTTTATGGAAGCTGTCAGCAGATGAGCCTGTTGACACGACACCTCCTACAGCCCCAACCAACCTGCGCGCATCTTCAATTGGCATTACTGAAGTCGTATTAGCCTGGAACCCAGCTACGGATAATGTGGGCGTCGTATCTTACGAAGTGTATAATGGCTCACAACTGGCAGGCACTACGAATACCACATCGTACACTGCCAAAGGACTTACCCCAGACACAGCCTACTCATTCAGTATCAAAGCCCTCGACGCTGCTGGCAACCGGTCAGAAGCGAGCAACAGTCTGGCCGTCCATACGAATACGGCCCCTGTGGATACAGAACCCCCAACTGCCCCAACAGGATTACAACTGTTGTCTGCTACACCAACCAGTTTAACCCTCTCGTGGAATGCATCGACCGACAATATTGGCGTCGCCGGATATGATATTCTCCTTAACGGAACCAACGCTGCTTCAACATCCAACACGACCTACACATTGACTGGGCTCACTGCAGCCACCTCTTACACGATTCTCGTTCGTGCCTACGACGCTGCCGGCAATCGTTCTGCGGACAGCAACATTCTTACTGCTGATACCCCTCAAGTTCCGATTGGCAGCGGCTCAAAACAATTAATCGGCTACTGGCATAACTTCGATAATGGATCGACCAATATCCGCTTAAAGGATATATCTCCGCGCTACGATATCATCCAGGTTGCATTTGCTGAGCCAATCGGCGATCGAGTAACAATGGCCTTCACTCCTTACAACGCAACGAAGGAACAATTCAAGGCTGATATCGCTTTACTTCAATCCCAAGGCAAAAAAGTGCTTATTTCGATTGGTGGGGCAAATGGAACCGTCGAACTCACCTCTACCACAGCTAGAGATAGTTTCGTACGTTCTATGAATGATCTCATTCAAGAATATGGATTCAACGGAATCGACATTGATTTGGAAGGAAGCTCGCTTGCCTTGACTGGTGCCGATACCGACTTTAAAAACCCAACAACACCGAAGATTGTTAATCTCATTAGCGCAATCCGGACGATTCTACAAGGAAAATCCTCAGACTTCATGCTAACTATGGCGCCAGAAACTGCATATGTACAGGGTGGCATGGTTGCATACGGTGGCCCATGGGGAGCTTATCTGCCTGTAATTTATGCATTTAAAGATCGCTTGAACATCCTTCATGTTCAACATTACAATACAGGCTCCATAACCGCACTGGATGGACGTTCCTATAGCCAGGGCACAGCGGATTTCCAAGTAGCTATGGCTGAAATGCTGCTGCAAGGCTTCCCGGTCAACGGCAACGCATCCAACCGCTTCCCAGCATTGCGCGAAGACCAAATCGCCATCGGCTTGCCAGCTGCTCCAGCTGCAGCAGGCGGCGGTTATACGTCACCTGCAAATATCGATAAGGCATTGCAATATCTCGTCAAGGGAACGGCATACGGAGGTACCTATCAGTTGATCAAACCCTCAGGCTATCGCAACTTCCGTGGGGTCATGACCTGGTCCATCAACTGGGATCAAGCAAGTGGAAACAACTTCTCCCAGCCTGTACGCACCACATTGAATGGGTTGCAGTAATTGGGGGACTATGGATCTAAGAAATTCAAAAACAGGCCTCGATTTTGAGCAAAAATAAAAGCGGTTCAATCTTCCACGATCCGAACATCCATACTTCACTGAACATACAGATTACGAAACAAAAACATGCAAAAAAGGCTGGCCCTCAGGGCCAGCCTTCTATTTATTGTATCCAATTAGCTTTCGAACAAGTTCAACTCGGAATCTTTGTCGAAAATGTGGATTTTGTTCATGTCGATAGCAAGCTTCACATTTTGGCCTTCTTTCGCGTTAGAACGTCCGTCTACACGAGCGATAACCGTTTCCTTGCCTACACCTGTCAAGTACAAGAACATTTCATGACCCATGTTCTCTGTAACTTCGATAGCTGCAGAGAAGATGCTGCTTGGGGAAGCTTCCAAGAATACTGGCTCTTCATGGATATCTTCGGAACGCACGCCGAGAATAACCTCTTTGCCTACATATCCTTTTTCCTTCAAAATTTGTGCACGGCCTGCAGGAACTGCTACATCCAAGCCAGTCGCCTTGAAGCGGAAGTTGCCGCCTTCTTCAGACAATACACCTGTAATAAAGTTCATTGTAGGGGATCCGATGAATCCTGCAACGAACATGTTAACCGGATGATTGTACAATACGTCCGGGGAAGCTGCTTGTTGAATGATACCGTCTTTCATAACAACGATACGGTCACCCATCGTCATCGCTTCGATTTGGTCATGCGTTACGTAGATAACAGTTGTTTGCAAACGCTTAGCAAGCTTGGAGATTTCCGCGCGCATTTGACCGCGCAATTTTGCATCCAAGTTGGAAAGTGGTTCGTCCATCAAGAATACTTGTGGTTCACGAACGATCGCACGACCCAAGGCAACACGCTGACGCTGACCACCGGACAAAGCCTTAGGCTTGCGATCAAGCAAGTGCTCGATGTCCAAGATGCGAGCTGCTTCACGAACGCGCTTGTCGATATCTTCTTTTTTGAACTTACGCAGTTTCAAACCGAATGCCATGTTCTGATACACGTTCATATGCGGGTACAACGCGTAAGATTGGAATACCATCGCGATATCGCGATCTTTAGGAGCAACGTCATTCACAAGGCGGTCGCCAATGAACAATTTACCTTCAGAGATTTCTTCAAGACCTGCGATCATACGCAGTGTTGTCGACTTACCGCAACCAGATGGGCCTACCAATACGAGGAACTCTTTGTCTTGAATGTCCAGGTTAACATCCTTAACTGTTGGATTATCTGAACCTGAGTACTTCTTGTAAATATGTTCTAAACGTACGCCTGCCATGTGCGTTTCCCCCTTATAGTTAGATACAATGTAATCGGTTACTTTCGATACATTTATCTTACCGGAACCCTGTACAAATGACCATACACAAACTGCACAAAAAATGAATGGCCTATTTTGTTACTTTGTACAATAGCAATATCAATTTTACCAACACAGCATCCGTAAATTGACGAACGTCCAACCCGGTCTCATGTTTAATCTTATCTAATCGGTATAATAGCGTATTGCGATGGATATAGAGACGCTTGGCTGTCTCGCTTACACTACAGTCATGCTGGAAGAACGTATCCAGCGTAGACAGTGTTTCTACATCATTGAAGCTGTCTGCCTTCGTAACGACACGCTGCAGAAACTGCTTACGAACCGCATCTGGTATACTATTGACAAGCCGTTCTAGATGCAGCTCCCATGGAAGATGAATATTGTCTGTGACATGGAACGTCCGCCCCAAGTACATCGTTTCTCTCAGCTGGCTAACGACCGACGGCATACCTTTCACCGGTGCAAAAGGATACCCAATGGACAGCTGGCTGTCACCTACCCATTCACTGGCCACCAGCTCATACAGTCCCAGACAAAAAGAAGTAAGCTGCTCTTCCATCGTCTCCTTCGTTTCTACATCCTCATCTGCCTCACTAACTTGAATCAGTTGCTCGGGACATAAGATCAGCCACTCCTTATCCGATAAAGGAAGGAGGATCAATTCTCCGCCAAAATAAGACTTGAGCAGTTTATATAAATGCTTGTACCCTGGCCCATCTCGATGAGCATGTTCCGCAACAAGCAAGAAAGGCACTGTCTGTGTGAACATTTTCGTCTTCCATGAGAAGGAGTCCGGAATTTCCGCGGCCGTATCTCCATCTCGCATGTGCTCGATGATCCATTGACCGATTAGATAGGCCTGCTGCTCATCCGTGACATGAACCGTATCCATCGCCGATTTCGGTTGATGCTGCATCAACAGCACTAATTCAAGCCATTGCAGCTCTTGTCCCGATAGCGATTTCCCTTGCAGCTTCATGACTTCGGTGGTTGTCTTACCCTGCTTCCATAACAAATACCATTCCTCATCATGCTTCACCATCGTACGAGGAGATGGAGTTCCATCCTTCACTCCCACAGCTGCTGATATCCAATCTTCCCACTGTGCCGTTGATATGTGTTGCGACTCTAAGCGCATACCTGTTAGTCGCTCGATTTGCAGTTGTAATGCTTGCTTATCCATCATCGCTCTCAACCCATTTCATCCAGCATAAATTACTTCCATTGTACCATATCAAGATACAAAAAAACCGGACTGGCTAATCCCAGTCCGGTACTTTTGTATGATGAGTGTTATATGCGTTGTTTAGCAACCTGTTTGTTTTGTTTCATTCCCATCCATTCTTCTGCAGCCAACACGGCCACTATACTGCACGCATAAATAATACCCGCTATCCTTGGCTTCCCGATTGCGTCAAAACATTTTGCAATACCAAAGCCAATAAACGTAGTTGCCACAAACACAATCACTCGTATGATCCACTTGTTCATGCTGTCTTCACCTACATTCGGTATAGTTGTGACATACAAAAAAACCTCAGCTTCCGCTGAGATTGATTGAATAAACTGGTGAGCCATGAAGGACTCGAACCTTCGACACCCTGATTAAAAGTCAGGTGCTCTACCAACTGAGCTAATGGCTCGCAAATGGTGGAGGATGATGGATTCGAACCACCGAACCCGGACGGGAACAGATTTACAGTCTGCTGCGTTTGGCCACTTCGCTAATCCTCCATTTTGCAATGGTGGCTTGGGACGGAATCGAACCGCCGACACAAGGATTTTCAGTCCTTTGCTCTACCGACTGAGCTACCAAGCCGTATTCAATTAAAAAAAGTGGGGATTGACCTCCACTTTTACTTGAGATAAAAATGGCGGAGCTGACGGGATTCGAACCCGCGGTCTCCTGCGTGACAGGCAGGCATGTTAGGCCTCTACACCACAGCTCCAGGATGGTTAAAATGGTGCCGGCGAAAGGAGTCGAACCCTCGACCTACTGATTACAAGTCAGCCGCTCTACCAACTGAGCTACACCGGCATATTATGGTGGACGCTGACGGGATCGAACCGCCGACCCTCTGCTTGTAAGGCAGATGCTCTCCCAGCTGAGCTAAGCGTCCATGTTGT
>NZ_FNAZ01000005.1:417473-484153 GCF_900102125.1 Paenibacillus sp. cl6col | reverse complement strand
CTCTATCTCATGACAATGTGTATGGTTATGACAAATTCGGATATCAGAGCTTTGCACCATTTCAACGTCGAGGTAAAGAAGTTAAAGAAAATGAAATCCATTATGAAATTATGCGGCAAAGTTGCACGAATGCTAGTGGGCTTAGCAAAAAGTTGCGAGGGCTATGACTCAGCCAAAGTTTTCCCGCAAGCAGCCTAAGTACATTCTTCCCTCACTAGCTCATGCATTCGCAGGATAACAAGAAGCACGGAGTATCGGGAGAAGTTAAGCAAAAGGGCTCGGACCCGTTCCGTTAGAAAGACCGACCTCCACCCCTAGGTTAGATGTGACGAAGGAATGAAAGGGCTTAGACCCGTTGAGACATGGGAGAGAGAATCGCTTTTCGCATGCCCTTGCTACGATCCCCAAGTCACCGGCTACTACAAGTCTTCTTCCCTCACATTTACCATAGGGTGAAATCCTGCGAATTCATGAGTCTGAGTGAGGAAACTTAATCATTTTGAGGGAGCTTAATGATTAATTTGACTCGTCTTTATAATGAAAATGTTCGTGATGAATAGCATCCATTCCAACTAACTTTCCACTCTTTTTATGGAAATACGAAAAGTCTTTATTTATCGGCATCCGAAGTAGCTGATAATTATTATCTCTGGGCATGGCTTCAATTTGGATAATAGCTAATTCACGTGTTGTAAATAGTCCAACTGGAAAGAAATTAGGGAATGGCTTTGAACTATCGGCTACAAATATCCCCCAAACAAATGTATCATCCATTGTCCCCGTCCACCTTACATACTCAATAGTTATACTAAAGTACCAGTTAGTTGAATGACAAATATTTATCTGCTTTACAACTTAAAGCGAAGAAATCGCTGGCTGTTTTTGCGCAGAATAATTATTTCCCTATGATTTAGTCATTTATTTAACCATCGACTTAACAATGTATTCGCGTACAAAATCCAAAGGTCTGATGGTATTGTCCAACGTGCTTGTAAACACGACTACCGTTTGCAAACTTGGAATTAACCGAAGGTATAAATCCTTCCTCTATCGCTATCCCAATTAATATGGAAATGATACTTTTGGTACATGAATTAATCCGCTGAAGGTTATCTGTATTACTGATCCGGCATGGAAATGGGCCACGAGTTTTTGTTTTGCATCTAATCGAATCCTTTCATAATTACCAGTCTTTTTTCAATGGAAGATGAAAGTCTAAGCTATAAGGGCCGTTTTCTAATTTTAATAACATTTCATGAATATCTTTGCGTTCTCTTGCCTTATTCGTTCTTCCATTCAAGTCCTCTTCAGACCAAAAACTATATCCAAGCAAGTAGCTTTGCCCCATTTCATCAAAACTCGAATAAACTCTTTGCAGTATTTCTGCAGCTTGTAAACATAGATCCAATGCTTCTTCTTTCGTATAGATACCTGCAATATAGCACATGGAAGCTACATGGATAAGTCTAACTAAATCCCAAGCCAACACCCCTTTATCGCCCATTTTTTCTTTGATAACATGACACAATTCATATCTAAATGGGTCTGCCTCTTCTTTGGATTTTTTTAATTCTTCTATGTACCGTGCATTCGTATAGACGGAAAATAATAATTCCATAACTTCATCTGCTTCTTCTCTGGATTCAATTCCCCAATCTGCTGCTAAAATAGAAAATTCCTCTTCTTTAGCCCCTTCGGTAGGAACCACTCCGCCAAACACTCCCAAATCCCTCCAAGTTGCTACAGCAAAAATAGCATATGCTGCATTAAACCATTTAATTGTCTCACTTGTTTCTTTATTGCTTAATAGTGGCCTCCATTCTTGTTCAAACAATTTTTCAAGCTTTTCTACACCCCTGCCTAATAAAGACTTCGTTAAATCTAATCTCCATTCTTCTCCATTGGCACTTTTATATAATATGACAAAGCTTTTTTCACTAAACCTGTAAGGCTCTTCGATGAAAATATTAATTATATTCTCGAAGTATACTCTTTCGCCACCATTTGGATTTTGAAAATAGAAACCGTCATTGTAGGCGATAAAAATGATAGGTTTCTTAAAAAGTCTTTTACGCTCTAATTTAAATATCTCTTTGCTGATTACACTGGTTACCAATTCGTCATCTCCTTTTAAACAACCTGCTTTCCTTTATTATATATATTGGATTGTCAACAGTAAATTTCAGACAGGAAAAGGCTTCTTGGTGATACGGAACAGGCGTCAGATTCCCAGCGTTCCGTAAATTCGATGTTTATTAAACCAGTTGACATAATCGTATAGCTCCAATTCCAGATGGTGAAGATTCGACGAATTCTTGGTACTCTGGGTGATTGTGTCGTTTACATCCGAACAAGTAACAGCCCGAGCTCATTGAAGTGTTAAATTCCATCGAGGGAATAAATCCTAATGAAATTTTCTCAAACATATGCTCATATTCTTTTTTCTCATCAAGCAATTGCTTGATGTGCTCTTCTTTCTCCCTTTCTGTCCAATCCTCGTCACAATCATCTTCATGAGCTTCTTTTATTTCCTCAATTTTTTGTTGAATTACTTCATTCAAGATGTCACGAGCTCGATTTTCATTTTGGGTTTTACATAAAGCGTATACGAATCTACTAACCCAGTCTGGTGTTTTCCAATACTGTCCCCAACCTTTGTCAAACCAATAAATAGACTCATTGAAACAGCCTAATTCAAGATATAACTCTGCAACTTCTACATCACCGACAAAATCATCATCATCTTCAGAAAATACATCTAATTTCTTCTTCGCTTCTATTTTTCTCCCAAGCTCGATTAAGCACTTAACATGACTGTAAATTGCATAATCAGAATTTCGGGAACATTGAAGAAAAAAGTCTGAAGCTTCTTGTATTTGTCCAAGATGATATTTGGCAATAGCCAAATTGTTATAAGCTTCATTTGAAGGGTGTATGATCAAAGATTGGTTCAAGGCATCTGCGCATCTGCGGCCTGTTGCCACATTTCCTTCTCAACATAAATTTCCCCCAAAATATTGTAAGGAAAATGGGATGAAGGATTTAATTCAATAGCTCTTTGATTGGCACTCAACGAATGTTTTCCCCTTTATAATCATCATTTTCCTTGTTCAAAATCGGCGGAAATCATCATATCGAATACCCCTCCAGAAAAAGCGCTACTACCGTCATTGCTTGGTCGAAGGAATGGCTCTCTTCCGGTTGTTGCTTCAAATATGATGTACGACGTTGAGAATTATGCTAAAATCATGAACAACACATAGACTACGACTACATTAATAGAAAGGCGAGCGTATATGAACCAAGATATTTACACTCGCATGGCCGAAGAAGCTGATGCGCAGGAGCTGTTACACATCTACGCTCCCTATGTCACCGATACGGCTATCACCTTCGAGTATACCGTACCAACCGTCCAAGAATTTGCAAGTCGAATTCGCCAGACGTTGCAAAGATACCCCTATCAAGTAATCCTTCAAAACGAGAGAATCTGCGGATATGCCTATGCATCTGTCTTTAAAGGCCGTGCGGCGTATGACTGGTCAGTTGAGACAAGCGTATATCTACGGCAGGATTGTCGCGGGGCTGGACTAGGTAAGAAGCTGTATTATGCTTTGGAGGACGCCTTGAAGCGGCAGAATGTTATTAACGTGAACGCATGTATCTCTTATCCATGTGAGCCGAATGAATTTTTGGACAACGGCAGCGAGAAATTCCACAGCCATCTAGGCTATAAGAAGGTAGCTCATTTCACCAAATGCGCTTACAAATTTGATCAGTGGTACGACATGATCTGGATGGAGAAAATGATAGGCGATCACACTGACAAGCCCGAACCTTTCATCCCGATTACCGAGTTGTAAACGGCGGCAGTCTTAGACTGCCGCTATTTTATTGAGCTATCGTTTCCCGTTAATTCAATAACATCCACAGAGTCTTAGTATGGTAAGAACTAACGAATCCCAATAATGGGTTGCAATAGAAAGAGTGGATATAATAAGTTTAGACTTATCAATAAATAAATCGACAAAGCTTATGACTGAGACAAAATTCCTTTAACAAACAATGAGACACTGTGCTTGTAGAACTCTTCCTCGGTGACGAGTTGGGACTGATATTGCCCGTGAATCAGCTCGCTCATCTGAAATCCGTAGCACATCGAGAGAAAAGACATGGCGGTAAGACGCTCATCCTGTTTGGCTATAACTTTTTTCTTCTGCAGGCGTTCAAAATATTCAACCAGCAAGGAGTGCAGCTTCACCGGCGGATCGGCCAGCACTCTGTCCAATTCGGGAAACATTCCTTTGTCACGGATGCCAATCAAAATGATGTCCGCATTTTTATGGAAAAACAAACGGTACTGCTGGCTTACATTCAGCAGATCGACTTCCGGATTATCGGTCGCGTCCTCCTTTAACAGCTTCTCAAATTGCGGGATATCCGAATGTCTCTCAATGATGGCTTCCAATATGCCTTGCTTGCTTCCAAATTGCCGAAAAATCGTAGATTCATTGACTTTAGCTTCCGTTGCAATGGCTTTGGTGCTTACTCCCCGATAGCCCTTCTTTTTGATGAGCTGTGTCGCAGCTTCAATGATTCTGTCCGAAGTTTGCATTGTATTTCTCCTTTTGCAGATGTTAAACCTATTCTACTACAAGTTTTGCATATGCAGCAGGATCGGGGTTCATCATTTTCATAAACGTTTATTTACAGCAAATCGCTTCTTTGTTCCCAGCGGCTTGGTTCCGTAATCTTGACATGATCAGGCACCAATTGCGTGAGCGTTCCTAATTTATCAAATGTAATCAGGATTCGGTCAAAGGGCAACAGCCATCGTTCGGTCTCGATTGCGCAGCAATCCGGTATCGTCCCCATTCCTATTATCGTGCCTGGGAGCGGTGTGAATACTTTCAGAACCTCCTCCATCACTTTTGCAGGGTGTGCAGAATACTCGGATGTACTTCCTTTCCAGTGTAATCTCTCCCCGATGCGTACATCCACATCCAGTGCCAGCGGGTTGTCGATTTCATCCGGCGTAACCAGAAATGGTCCTATTCCTTTGCTGCGATCAAAATCTTTGCTGCGCGTCGGTCCGGTCAGCGCCTGGAAATCCGGCCACTGCACATCGCGGACAGTACTGTCGTTAAAAATAACATAACCTGCAATGCAGTTCCCCTTCCCTGTAACAAAGGCCAGCTCCGGTTCGATATCCAAGTAGGAAGAGTACGAAGGCCAATGAATCGTATCCCCATCGCCAATTAATGCATTATGGTTGCACTTGTAATAACTGAAAGCTACTTTATTCGGATTTCGCTGGAATTTTTCATCAATTTTCCTTTTAAGCTCTTCTCTTTCTGGCCCTGTATATTCTCTTCGCAGCAGATTTACACCAGCATTTCTTAGATGTCTTGGCGTTAATTACAAGCCCAAACAAAGGTTCCTGGGATGTCTTCGTTTGATAGGTTACTAGCTTCATGTTGCAGCGCCTCCATCATGTAGTGTGATGTTGTTCTGCAACTATCATATAGCACAGAATGAATGCATGCAAGTACTTGCTTGCATTTCTGTTTTCCATTCTCTATTATAAAGACATAGTCAGTATGCCTTACCTCAAAAACATATACGCAAAGGAGAATTCTCATGAAGTATGGACGTATTATCCAAAAACCTCGCGTTAAATTTTTTGAAGTCGCAGATGGAGTCTTTGCCGGTATTTCGCCGTATCGCGGCATCAGTTGGGCCAATGCCGGGTTCATCAACAAGGGTGAAGGGCTGGTGTATGACACGTTCTTTGATTTGTTCCATGCGCGGGAAATGCGGGAGGCTTTTATGGAAGTAAGCAACGGCAGATCTCCCGCATATGTGGTGAACTCGCACTATAACAGCGACCATGCCTGGGGAAACAAAGTGTTTGAAGATGCTTGCATTATTATGCACAAGGAAGCGTCTAGAGAGCGTCTCATCGAAAATATCGCCTGGATGGACAGCGTCATCAGAAGAGGAAAGGATTCTCCGGAATCGACTTCGGGCGAGCGTTTTTTTGCAGCGGAATTTGAAGGATTCGACCTGGAAGGCGTAGAATGGGTGCTCCCGAATATTGAGATAAAGGACGATATCAACATCCGTCTCGGCGATACGGAAGTTATGATTTACAACGTAGCTCCGGCCCACTCTGACAGTGACTTGCTGCTGTGGATGCCAAAAGAAAAAGTGCTGTTCGCCGGCGATGTCGTGTTTAACGGTTGTACAGCATACAGCGAAGAGGGAACCCTCAATTGGGTTAAAGTGCTTGATCGCATTATTGATGAAATGAAACCCGAAATCGTTGTTCCAGGACATGGCGCCATCTGCGGCCTGGACTTCGTGAAGGAGCAGAGAGACTACCTCCTGAACCTGATCAGCGAGTTCAACAAGCATTACAATGATGAAATTGATGCCTTGTCCCTAACCAAGCAAATTGATATTTCCCGCTTCCTTCATTGGATTCAGCCAGAACGCTTGTATGTTACAGTGGACATCTTATTGAAAAGCAAACGAGGGTTACCACCCCTTCCAATTTGGAACGAGGTACCTGCTAAACTGGAAGACATGAAAGCTTTTTTGGCCGGAAAATATGGCAATCAGATCAAGCCATGGGATCCTATGAGTGTTTGGCAAGAATAGCAATTTGAAGCTAGCCTGCGAAAAACAAAAAATCGGCCCTGTCGCAGACGATGCGAACAGCGGCCGTTTTTCGGGATTGTTCCACGGATATAAAATCGGCGCTTAAGGAGCGGTGCCAGTCTATAACTTTATTTTCCTAGTTTATCAAGAGCTAACTTTAAGAAACTCAGATAACATTACCGTTTAATTTCTCTTACCAGTTGCTTCGCGATATGCCTCTTTTAATAGTGGTAACACATTTCGGAAATTATGAACTATATCTGCACTGGTGCTTGAACAAATCCATCTCCTGTCAAGCAACCTACATCATCGTCATAATGAAGATGGTCTGTTATCTCACCATAAATAAAACCGTCAGTTTCTGTTTCTTTAATTAAAGAAAATCCATCATAAGCACGCTTCTTCATTAATACTCCCCCTTATTGAACTTTGTTTCTCCAGTGAGGATTATCTGTCACTACATATGAGTTAAATAATGAATCAAATTTGCCACCTTCGATAGAAAAAACAGGAATTTGAGGTTCTGAAACAATCGAATTATATAGCGATTGCACTGGGTCTGAAATTGTCCAAAGGGATAATTCAGAAATAATCATATTTTTATATTCCTCAATATTTGGAAAGTCCTCTAATATTTCATCTTTTAAGAATGGTAGAGCCCTTCTCATTTCTGACACTTGTCCATTTCCAGAGAATTTCAATAAATCTCTCCAGAATGGACAAGTGACCATTACAATGATAAAGTCCTCAAACCTTTCACCGACTTTACCTGCTTGTCCCTCGGAACTAACATATATAATTGGTGAATCTTTAATATCTTCGATTAAAGCAAAAATCCCTCCAGATGCATCTTGGGCTAAAACTGTTGCTTGATAATCAATTATGAAGAAATAATCTTTCGTATTTCTACTTGCTTTAATCATTTCAAAATCAAAGTATTCCAAAAGGATATTTTGAATTTCAGCATTTGATACGATTTTTTTATATATGTTATTGGAAATCAAAAAAACACTCCTTTACATTGCTTTTATAAAATATAAAAATTCTAACAATCCTGCCCGTCAAAGCTATATCTAAACATGGTCTGCTTTGATATCCGTGTATACCAATCACTTTCTACTGTAACTATAATATTGGCAGTCGTGTTATTAAAGAAAATTTGCATTTGTTGATCCGTTGTCATTTCGTCTCTTCTCAATACAATACGCGGGCAATCCCTGGGAAAATAGTATGTAAACTCATGCTCTTCGTCAATTGCATCGTGCCAAACTTTCGCAAAGAGCCTTATAAGCACGCACCGCGATATTAGCATCATCTGCAAGGATGGTGATTGAATCCTCGAGATACGAGACAATTATTCGAAAAATGAATTCTCCATCCCCTTCAATCCAGTAGTAAATTTGATAAATCTCTTGTTCTTTACTGGCGTGCTCTCGTACCACTGTAGCATCTATAAATTCATCAACTATTGCCTCAGGAAGAAAAGGTAAATAAGTATGCGAACGTAGAGGCTTCCTGTACCCGTAGATGATTAGTTTATTTTCCAAGTCTCCAACAATTCTATTCGCCATCTTTAAGCTCCCATCTCTATTTGATACTACTGATATTTTCGTTAAATCTCTTTTTATTATCATTAAGAATTACTGCTTGTACGCTCACAACAACCCCTTAACGAAAGCCTTTCTCCTCAATATATTATTGTTAAGATTTCTATTGAACAAAAAATAGTGGAAAGTAGCTCATATAATGAACTAACTATCCTCTATATACGATACTACAATTAACACGGTATAATACTTTATTTTTCAGTCTACTATTTTTCATCGGATAGTAATTAAGCTAAGAAGACGGATACTATTCGAAAAATCCGTATTGCTGTTCGTCGATTTCGAAGTCGTGTTCACCACAAATTCCATATTCAATCATTTATTCTATGATCGTAATAAGCGGCCACTGTTCCTTCCAATTCTTCTTGCTAACCCGTTCCACATAATAGCTGTGATTCGGAAACTGCGGACATCTTCTCACGACGAGCTGAAATAAATCTTCCAGTCCATACGGTGCACAAATATCCAATTGATCGTGATCGTCCAGGCGAGCACCGACAGCCGTCGCGGTTTCTGGCCAGTGATACAGTGCATCCCATGTAGATAAATAAGGTTCCACACCATTATGAGTGTGCATCCTCGCTTGGTTTTTGACCGACCATTTCTCATTGCCCGTCTGCTGGATCAGCCCTTGCTCCAAGCGAAGATCCCGTTCCTCGGTTACATCATCGTGATCAAAATACACAACATCAATATCACTATGTCTGCTGCGATTATCGAACCCATGAAGCTTGTCCCATACATAGTTGCGAATGTATCCCGCCGCAATATAGCATTGCGGCAGCTGTAACTCCTGAACGATACGCAAATCACGCATGAACGCTTCATGCTCACGCAAGTGTTGTTTCAACTGTTGCTCTAGCTCTAGCATTCTATACTAACCCTCATTTCCATTGGAAACTATGATTGCTTCATTCCGACCGCGATCCATCTTCCGTCTACATCCTCGAATACGAATTCTCGATTGTTATAATCAGTTGTCGTGAGTGGACGTACAATCTTGACGCCTCTCGTTGTCAGTTCCTCCAGCATCCCCTGCTGGTCTGTCGTAATAAAGTATCCGTCGTACCCATATCCATGGAGCAATCGATTCGGTTTGAAGTTCTCTGGATTACCCTTCGTCAACACAATTTCCATTGCATCTCGGTACAAGCATACATGCGGTTCAGCAGATTCTAAATAATAGACCGAACGGTATCCTAGATTCTCATAGTACTCGGCTGTACGATGTAAATCTGGTGTCGGAAACATTTGAAGACAGCAGGCAAATGACACGGATGTTGATGTCATTCCATTCATCTCCCTTTTGACTTTTGTATATTATCTATCGTTTCAATGACATGTCACTATTTCGAAACAACCTATCTATCACTTCTACAATCTATTATGGTTGACGTTACCCCAGCTTGTGGCCGCAATTCGGACAGAAATTAGAGCCTTCATTCTTCGCTCCACAGTTCGGACAGAAGTTCGGCTTCTGATTGCCTTCCGTAGAAGCAGAAGTAATGGAAGCACTAGCATCGGATGATGCTGCCGATTCGCCTGTTGCCTTCTGGACTTGATTCATATTTTTCATCATCTCGTTCGCCATGTTCATTCCCATCATCATGCCTGCCATATCTGAGGCCATTCCCCCGCCGCGTACATCACCGGAAGCGATCCCGTCCGTCATCGCAACTTGCTGATACTTCTGCATATCGCCAATCATCTCATAGGATGCCGTCTTCGTAATCATGTCTTGGATTTCTTCTGGGTAATTGAAGCTCATGACTTGGAAGCCTGTTATAGTAAGTCCATTGTTTATTACTTCCATGTCCAGATCTTCCTTTATCCCTCTGGAAATATCAAATGCATTCGCCTGCAAATTGAATAAGTCCTTGCCTTCTCTTGCAATCCACTTCATTAACAACTGATCCAGAATCGAAGTGATTCGCAGCTTCACATCTTCGACGAGATAGCTCTCTTTGACTCCGGCAATCTTATCGATCAAGGTAACATAATCATCCACCTTGAAGTTGAACGTGCCGTTCGCACGAATTGGCATGCCGCCTGGGAGTTTCGGGTGAGGAATCAGGATTGGATTTCGCGTTCCCCATCTGACCATGAACTCCTTCGTATTGACGAAAAGCACCTCTACCCGCATTCCGCTGTTGAAGCCGAACTTAAAGCCTTTCAGTGTAGAAAGGAATGGAATGATATCGGAATCAATGCTGTACTCGCCATCATCCTGAAAGATCCCTTCGATTTTGCCATTATTGATGAAGATCGCATCTTGACCCGCGCGGATAATCAGCTTGCTTCCTTTTTTGATCTCTCGATTGCTCCATTTCCAAAAAATCATATCATCGCGGAACTCTTCCCATTCCACAACATTTGCAAATTGATTTTTAAAAAACATATGCTAACCCCCGTCTCTCCCCTAAAATGATCCTCTGCTGCCGCTATGCGAATGACCACCCGAAGTCGTTCCTCCGCCTCCACTGCCTCCACCACCGCTTGAACTGGAGCTGGAGCTGCTGCTATATCTTCTCGTTCTTGTTGTACAGGTACGGATATATTGATCCGAATAATCAACCAAACCTGCTGAGCTCGGATCTTCATACGTCTGAGCATCTACGGTAACCCGTCCGCCGGAACGATATACGAGCAGCGTAACGATTCCGCCTCCAATGACTAAAGCCGCACCTAGTTGAACCCATATATTCAATAAGAGATTGTCAGGATTCACTCCTGGGCGGTAGCCCATGTATTTATGAACCGTCTTCAGATAGGTTAAAAATCCATCCTTGTATTCCTTATCCGCTAAATACGGGGCAATCTTATCTCTGATTTGATCCAATCTATCATCGTCGAAATATACCTTCGCCTTATAGAATCCAGCAAGATATATCTCTCTATGTGTCATGTCTACCATTAAAATGATAGCGTTGCCATGGCGCATTTTATAACCAGGGCCATATTCATCATAGAAGTCTTGAGTCATTCTCTTTACGTCATAAGCAAGTGGATCATTGGTCGTATAAATAATCATGTCCGTTTTTCGCTCTTCACTGTACTGCTTTGCCAGTTCTTGCAGCTCTTCGTATTCTCGCCCAGTCAGCAGCTTGGCCTCATCAAAGATCAGCTGATTTCCTTTTTTATTGCTCGCGTCGCTCCATTTTTTGAACATGCTTGGATTGGGGCTATTCATTGCACCATTTGAACTCTCACCGCTGCTTGAACTGGTGAAGCTAGTCCCATTCGTAGTGCTGGTGGTGGTGCTCGTAAAAGTGCTGCTGGTTGTGCCTGATGTACTACTGCTTGTCGTAGTTGTCGTGCTCGTAAACGTAGTCCCATCGTTCGTGCTGCTGATCATACTGCTAACGGTACTGTTCTTACCCGAGTCAACTGCTTGCGATCCCGCTGTTACATACTGATAGACGGACTCAATATACCTTTGAAAAGCAGCCTTATAACGGCCTTCCCCGTATTCATCAGCGACAATATCGGTTATGCTGCTTAGCCGTTCATCGTCCAAATGATCTGCCGCCTTTTGAAATACATTTATGTAGATTTTCTCGTGATTCGTATTCAGAATCAGCACAGCTGCATTACTGACAGAAAAATCTTCATTGGAGTTATTCTTCGCGTATAAATCCTGCAGCACTTCCCAAGTCCCTTGATCTTTATCTGTTACAATCCCGATGATATTGATCCCTATTTCCGATCCATACCGATTGGCCAACTCGTTCAATTCTTTTACTTCCTTCTTACTGAGTACACCCACGGAATCATCAATTAACTGCTTCTTATTCTTGGCAGCCGCACTGACACTTCCCGTGATCATCTCCATGGGGATGGCTAGCAGCAATGCTGCGAACAGCAGGACGACAGCGATAACACGATGCCTTCTCATCAGAATTTCCCTCCTATATACAAATAGGACACAAGCTGAAATACGAGGAAGAATATCGCCGATAATCCCGCAAACCATGCGAACACCTTCGACTTGCTGATCGGGGGCTTGCCGACCACCTTGCCCGTCTGTCCATTCATCGCAAACGTATATTCCAGTTTATTATAGTCATAATGCAATACCCAGACCGGAAGCAGAACATAGTCAGCTCGCTGCGTCTCCGTGTGAATATGAACATTGTCATACTTCGCTGACGTATACTCCGTTACGGTTGAATCTATGAATTCAAAAATATACTCTTTTATTTTTTCCTTTACCCGCGGCAGCAGCTCTTCCTCGTTATAACTATACGTTTCAGCAACATAACCTGCTAAGTAGGGTGTCTTAAAAGTCTCAAGCTTTTCATAGGGAAATGGTTCGAGCTTATCCATAAGTTCATCTGTCATTTTTGCCGAAGCATCCACAGGAACTTTTATATAGTCCAGGCAAATCTCGCGATAGAAATCATAGTGTGCTGTTTCCGTATAATCGTAATCGCCTGAGCGGTATTTGCTGACCTTCGTGGCGCTGCCATGAACCTCAATTTCATTCTGCAAATCATAGAGCCAGAATGGGACATACATCCCCGTTATACCCTTAATTCGATTCGCCGACATGAACCCTTTCGGAGTAATGAGTCCCTTTCCACACCATCTTTTGAACTCCATCACTGCTTCTTCCTTGCTAATGGCAAAAGGAATAATCTTCACCGGCGCCAAGTTCCCAGTCAATCGATCTCCTAATACAACGGCAGATCCACAGAAGCTGCAGCTCGTTGCGCTCGTCTCAGCTTCTGTGATAATGACAGCGCCACAGCTATGGCAGTGATATTCCTCTGCAGCATCTTCCTCTGTAAACACGTATTTCGTCATCGGATCCTGCATGTCCTGAATATTGTCTTGTCTCCCACAGCTATGACAGGTTAACATCTCCGAATACGTGTCATACTCCATCCCGCTACCGCAGTTCGGGCATTTATATTCAATAACCGGCAACCTATTCACCCCTAGAGCATAGAAAGTATCTATTTATATGTAGTGCCTATGAATCGAGATTCAATTCTTTTCCTTCTTCAACTGCTCGATCAGCTCGTCCAAATCGTCTTTCTTCCCACCTCGAAGTTCAGCAAGCGCCATCGCTTCGTCGTAAGCGCGGTTCACCTTGTCTTCCATCGCATCGAATGCCGAAGCCTGATCTCCATGTATAGAGCTGCTTGCATTTACTCGTTCCTGTGCCTGGGCCGCTGCAAGCTTCCCCTTAAGTGCTGCACGCCGCGCCTCCAGCTCGCCGATATCAGAGACCAGCTTGTCCTGCAGCTGCTTCATTTGAGAAGCATTTGAAGCTGCCATATCATAAGCGGTTTGCAGCTGCTGCAACTTTTCCGAATGAACTGCCTTTTTCTCTAATAAAGCACGTGCCCCAGCTTCATTCCCATCTGCCGCTGATTTCTCCGCATATCGCTGCAGTTTTGCGATTTCTGCTGTGCATTCGTCCAATGCTCGTTTGGCTCGCTGCTCTGCTGCAACAACGGAAGCCGTCTCAGCCTTCACTTTGCCGAGATCACTGTTCAACTTCCGCATGTAATCATCAATGATTGTCTCAGGGTCTTCCGACTTCTGAAATAGACTATTGATGTTGATGGACATGAGTTCCTTGACTCTCGATAAGATTTCGATAATGCTTCCCTCCATTAGAAGAATTTTCATCTCCAATCTATACGTTAATCATACAGCAAATATAGGTAAAAAGGATGGGGGAATTCGACATTTTGAACTACGGATCGATTTCTTACGACATGTGTTAGGTACTACACCCTAATATACTGCTATCATCATTCCAATTGCGCTTACTTATTTGATGCGTATAGGAAAGGGTTAAGGAATTTTCCATAAATATAACAATTTTCGCCGGATCATATGGGTAGGCCGTCCCTATCCTGCAGGATTAAAAACCGTTCGAGCGTCATACAGAATTATGCAATTCGTGGGATACACAGGAATGATGATCCAATGAATAATCATAATAGAGGCTATTCACACCGCTTGCTTCGACAGCAATCATCAAACATCAAGCAAAAATTCATGGAGAGAGGTGCGTCATTTGTTCAACACATGTACACGCTTGATAGCCGCGTGCGTTGCCGGAATCATGCTAACACTCGGGTTACAGGGCATGATGAGTCCAGCAGCTGCCGAGCCATCGCAACCGCGGGCTGCCGTTGAATGGTTTAGGGATTATGGAAGCAGTTCCAGAGGGGAAGCGGTCATCCCTACCTCCGATGGCGGTTATTTGACGGTAGGGAGCATTACGGAAAAGGAAATGATTGGGCAAGATAGTTGGCAATATGTCGTTAAGGCTTATATCATTAAAACGGATGTAGAAGGACAGCCGATATGGGAGCAAAAGCTAGATCATTATTCGTCCGGGAATGCCGCGTACCGGGCAATAGAGACTAGGGACGGAGGATATTTTGTAGCCGGCACCTACAAGTCCTACGACGGCAAACCGATGGACAAGCTATATCTCATTCGGCTGGATGCGTCTGGACAAGTACTGTGGCACAAGGCTGTTGATGATGGACAATTCCACCACACTCCGGTAGCTATTGTTGAAACGGATGATGGCAACTTTATGATGGCCGGGAGAGGGATGTTCTCTGCCAGCGCCTATGAAAAGGGCTACATCCTGAAGGTGGATAGCAACGGAGAAAAGTTATGGTATAGAGACTATCGCTTTATCGGCAGCGAATTCTTTGCCGATATGATACCCGCCAGTGACGGAGGTTATATTGTAATTGGCGGCATAGGCTATCCAGATTATGAGCCTGGCGATGAGGACGCCATGCTTATGATGAAGCTTAATGAGCAGGGCGACATCGTATGGTCACGGTCGTTCCAAGAACCAAATACGAAACGGCGTGCCTTTTCTATCATCTCTTCCGATGACGGAGGTTATCTGGTAGGCAATCGTAAAAAAACGAAGCAGGGTGAAGTCACCATTCTCACCAAGACGGACGTACACGGTCAGCCGGAGTGGGAAAAAACATATACAGCCCCTAGCCCGGAATCGTTCAGAAGCTTGGTGCGGACGAAAGAAGGGTATGCCCTGCTCGGTACAGGCACGTTAAGCGAGAGCTCGGACAGGAAATGGGAATATGCGATAGTCACGTTTGATGTGAACGGCGTGTTGACAAGCCGCGAAGTACTCCCAGGCCCAACGCTGAGCGACGTTGGCAAGGCAGCGATAGCTCGGGACGGCGGGTTTATTTTTACCGGAACCGTGAAACGAGGAGAGGTATGGAAGCTTCAGCTCATGAAGCTGACACCTTTCGAGAACATGCCTCCTACAGAACAGACATTGGCAAGCATTTCTTTCATGGAGAAAGAGATGCAAGTAAAATCAGGCACCAGCATGCCAACTGTACTGCAAGCCGTGTACGGTAATGGAATGGTCAGCGATATATCAGGCGTAGCCGTATATAGTTCGGATGATCCCCGTTTTGCCGACGTCGACGCATCAGGTAGAGTCACAGGTCATGAGCCTGGAGTCACATATATTGGGGCCACTTACGGAGGGCTCAATGCCAGCTTGAAAGTAACCGTGCTGCCGGAGGATTGGGTTGAGCCTGAACCGGCCCGCGGAGACCTCCGGCTGGATTCGAACGACTACTCGTTAAGTGCCGGCTCCATGATTGATGTAAGGGTCATACTTTACGACTATTCCGTACATAAAGAAATAGACGTGACCAAGGAAGCAACTTTCCGAAGCGCCAATCCGGACATTCTCGAGTGCGATGATGAAGGGAACCTGAGTGGCCGTAAGGCGGGATTCACAAAAATCCATGCTTCCTATAGGGGACTCCAAGCGACGTCCAACGTTCAGGTGCTTCGGGCATCCGTTCCGCAAGAAGTGGAACAGCCAGAGCTAGATTTGTAATCAGCCGTAAATCATATAATCTTCGTTATAAGTAAAGGCTTTGCTAGAGCACGGAGTTCAGAACTAAAAAATACTTTTCTACCTTACTCCATATCGAATCCCGTGCTCTAGCGTTCATCCTTTTATAGACGAATTATTTCCCGAGCAATAATCTTGTACATATCATTGGGTAGCTCATCCTTTACAATGGTTAATATATCAATATCACTTTGTTGAGGGGTAAAGCATCCCATCGCCATAGAACCGTGCAAGTAGATTCCCACTAGCGATTGTGATAATTCACATTTCAAGAGCCCATGATACCGTCTAATACAACTTGTTGATTCATTCTGTATGACTCCCCTGTCTGATTGGTTATCTCTATTTCTTCGCAGCACATTTACCAATTCCATTTCTTCTATAATTCTTAAAATCATAGATGACATGTGTCGGTTCCGGATCGGTATCTAAATCCTCAAAAAACACGACCAAAAACCCAACGATTGTTCTAGATAACTCGATGAAATAGGGATTCGACAGCTTGTCGCCTTCCCAAAAGTAATCGATGTTCTCTTCGAATCTTCCATCTTTACTTACGTCTTGATCTGTATATAGACTGAAGTCATATAAATAAAATTGATATAGATTAACGAATGATTCCTTCTCTTCAACGGTAACAGGAACAAGTTTGATGTTTGTCTCCTATCCCAGCTATTATAGGATGATGTCACAGCCTTAATTGAACCGCCTAAATCTATTTATTGTACGATTTTAGCAAATCAGTGACTAACCGTTAATTGTAATACCCTTTACATTACATTTTGAATAGTAAGATTTATAGGCTGCTTTGATCCATTAATAAGTCTTTTATATTTATCTTCAGCAACCAACTTGTACCCATTTTGTTCGTAAAAATAATGATTTCTTAGACTTTTTTGTATCGTATCCAACGTCCATAATTTTATTTCTGGATGAAGTTCCTCGATTAACACTTCTCGCATGATATTTTTTCATATCAATCGGAGAAATGAAGCTCAAGCCTACTCACCACCAAAACAAAAGAGTGAGAATTTTACTCCCTCCGTTTCTTATCTTTGCTTCTAATGCCCTCCCACAATTTACACGACCTTCATAACATAGTAAAATATAGGTGATAAATTCAAAAGGAGGAGGATTGATATTGGAAGTTGCGGTCATCAAAACAATCGGGGAACTTATCCAAGACACCAGACGTGCATCAAACATAACATTAACACAATTATCAGAGCTATCCGGCATTCCAAAGGGGACAATATCACGAATTGAAAACGGCGAAGTAAAACGACCGCAATTCTCGACCGTATATCCGTTGACAAAGGCATTGAATATCCCCTTAGAAACACTGATTGATTATTACGTGGAAATCGAGAGAAGATCAGATTCATTGCTGCATATTCTGCACACGACGATCCAAAACAAAAGAAACAATGAGCTGATTCAAAAGGTCGCCACCAAGTACCTGGAATCCTGTAATGAAGACAGCTACGATTTAACCGAAAAGCTTTATCAGAACATCGACTCCATTGAAGATACCCCCATTAAGTTATTATTGTATAATCTCATCATTGAGCACTCACGTTCACATGGAATAATGCCCTATATAGCCAAAGGCTTGTACCAACGGTATCTTATTGAACGAAACGATTTCAACAAATTGAAGGAAACCTACTATAGTGGGAAGTATATTCTTCATTATGCTGATTTCTTACCCCATCAAGAACGGATCGAGCTGTACTACAAATTAGGTGTTCATGCTTACAACCTGAGACTCTACTATGAAAGCATTGAACATTGTAGGCGAGTACTGGCGGAGGATACCAGCGAAAATCAGCATAAAATCTATGCACTTGGGATACTTGTAGACGCGCATTGCAGTGTAGAGGAATACAAAGAGGCTGAAATGTATTCTATGCAGTATAAGCAATTTGACTACCTTAACTATCCGCACATAAAAGGGAATGTCGTCCTAATGGATGCACTTTTTGTCGCCAAGAAGGGCGATACTGATAAAGCAATTATGCTGCTTAAATCTTTTCTTGAGACTTGCGATGATATTCACGTAATTCCTGCTTCTAAACAATTACTACAATTATATCTACAGCAAAATAACCTCGAAGGTGCTAAAAATGTATTAGAAGGTATCACATTCAACCCAACTAATTTAAACACGAGTAACCCTTTAATCTTTTCTAGGTATGCTGATTACCTTCAAATCAAAGGGGAATATTATTTAGCTGTCGGCAATTATGAAGCATGTATTAATCATATGGTGGAAGGAGCTTCTTACTACTCAAAAGTGAACACTAGAGTTAAAGAAAAGCTTTGTCGGATAATCAAAACGGCATTCACTCATGGTGATATATTATAATCGCGCTAGAAACACCTTAAAGGTACTTTTTCTTTTATCTTCCGTTTCTTTTTCATCTATTTTCTGGAATAACTGAAACGTATTATATATTCGCCATGTGAGGTTACTCTTTAAATCACCTTAGAAATAGATGATGTATCATTACATAAGTGATGCGCATACAATTTATCGTGATGCTGAGTCCGCCCATGTATAAGAGTAACTTCGCCAAAAAAAATTCCAGGAGGCGAGTTGCTTGAAGAAGAAATGGATCGTATCCCTATTAAGTGTAAGCATGGCATTCTCGATGTTCGCACCAATGGCATTGGCGGCATCTGTGCCAGAACAGCAGGCGGAGTTACAGAAACAAGGTCACATGCTTCAAATCGGTAAGGATGAGTTCAGCAAAAAGGTTCTTAATGCCGTATCAGTCATGGATCGCTACATCACGGTCAGCAAAGACCAATTCGTGATTGATCCTGCCGCGAAGAATGTCGTAGGTACAGACATCTATGAGCATTACAAAAAAGGCATCGAAAGCCTTAATGCAGAAGTTCGTCAAGGGACAATTGTGATCCAAAACGGGCAAGTGAGCGTACCAGAAAGATATTCAACTAATGCATTCAGCAACGCTTACTGGTGGGGAGTAGCAATCACTTTTAGCGACTCGGAGACAAAAGCACACGCTCTTGCAATGCGTCAATCGGGTAATATCACCTCATTCCTTGCCGCTGCTGCTGCTTTTATTCCAGCAGGTTGGCTTGCCGCTGTAACTGGTGCCGCTTGGGGATGGGCTGCAAACTCAATCGCGAATGACCTTGATTATTACAACCGTGGGAACGGAGCAACGCTCAACATTCATTGGTTGCCAGTGATCTATTATGAGGTCACATCCAACTAGTTGGCATTAACATAGAGGAGGGAGTTATGGAACTCAGTCAATTTGAAACGTTTTTAACTACCATTTCTTTTCTTACTCTATACGTTCTATTAGCCGTATTTGTCATTCACTTCATCTTTAGAAAGAACCTCGTAGTTAGGAACTTTATTTACTTGGGGTTTTTGGCAATCGGGCTACTGGTGTCGTATTACAACACGATTTTCAAGAATGGAAGTAACTGGATTCAATCAATACTCTTTACAGTTGTGTTTATTGGGCTTGTTAGGCAGCAATTAATCTACAAGAAGAAAATGAACAAATGACAGCAATCAAAGGGGCACCTCCGGGTGCTCTTTCAATTTTGTGATTTCGTTTCTTTTATCCTATTATATGGAATATATTGAAACGTACATTATACTTACCAGTGGAAACAATCATTGTAGAGTGTACGTGAGGTGAAACCATATTGATAATTAATGAACAAATAAATAATCTAAGGAACAAATTAATCGAAGTCGTAAGAGAGAAACAAAACTTCACTGACGAAGAGGTTGTACGGATAAGCCAGCAATTAGATGAACTCATTGTAAAGCAACAAACTATGAGGTTTCGGAAACGCAAATAATACAAGTGTGTAAGCGCTTATTTAGACAGAACGTGAAAAGCTGTAACAAAAAATCGACTCCATCGAAGATACTCCATCAAATAATTGTCATTATATAACCTCATCATAGACCACTCACGCTGATTTCTTCCCCCAGTAAGACCGGATTGAGCTTTACTACAAATTAGGTGTTTTAACAACTTTCTGATGTCAATTGACACAAAGTTACCCCTATTAATAAAAAAACCTTATTCTGAAAAAGGGAAATAAATTTGGATTATCCATCATTATGTCTGTCAACTATACTAAAATCATGTCATGAGGTCAGGATAATGAATTGAACTACGCCAAAAACAATTAAGATGATGACAAGAACTAAAATAACTGCAATAGTTCTAAGAATAAATTTCAAAATTTTTCTAGTTTCCAGATCCATAAATACCACCTCCTACCTTTAAGGTATTAAATAAAGGACAACATAAATCTTCTGCCGTTAATCCTACGCCCCAAGATACAGTAGATGTGATCATTTTGAATCAGACCGAAATTTACACAAATACATTGGTATCTTCAGTAGGAAATTCTAAGGTCTAAAGAGTTTAAACCGACAATCAACGAACTTCACAATGAACTCCATCAAGGATGGTAGTTAGCTTGCAATCTGCTAAGAAAGAGAGAACCTTGTTTGTCCTAACCCTATTTATTGTTTCCTTTTTTTCATATAGTGCTTAATTAAATCAACAACAAAAACCATAGTCACCAAGTAAACAGACAGCCAAAAAGCTTTAACATAGTCTCCATAGTCGATGTAGAAGTAAGCTACTACAAAGTTGGTTATGAAAAAAATCAAATATGTCAACATCTAATCATCTCTTCTCAGAACCAGGGACATTTTCGCTTTTCAGTGTAATGTCTGGACTTGTAGATACAGCAGACATGAACAAACTGCAACTAAGAAGTAAGGTCAAAGATGCAATAGATACTTTTTCACCTCCTTATATATCCCATAATAGGGTATATTTTGATAAATTTTAAATATTGATCTTAATTTAACATGTAGTCAAATGCCTGTCTATTGAATATTGATGCAATAAAAAATAATTTTAGGAGTTTTGTTCTCGAAATGTCGAATACTGTAAATCAACTATTTTATGGGAGGTCTTGTATTTGATTATAAAGAGAATTTTTCTGGGTATTTATTTGATCGTAATCACAATTTTAGGTGTATTAAAAGTTCCAGTGACAGTAGTTTGGGGCAGAGAAATGAAGTATGAATCCAAGGAGTACGTTCCTCTGTGGGAGCTGCAAAGCGAACAAAAGGTCGGTGAGTTCTTTGAATTTTATCAATTGGATTATTTCAGGTTGCTGTTTGAATTGGGTATCGCTACACTTATTGTTTATGTGCTGTATTTAGTTTTCAAACCTGATACAGAATAAAAAAAAGGATGCGTTTTCGAGGCATCCTTAATTTCTAATAACAGCCAGCGCCCATCCTATCTTTATTAGACTCATCGGATGGAATTTCCACATTTTCCAATCGATTTTTCAAACAATTATTCAATTTAGAGCTGTAATTGTAAGAAGGAGAAGTATTGCCATGTACCCGAATGAATCGCCGAAATGACAATCTCCTCACCAAATGAAAGAGGGCAGGCTCCCTACCATGTATAAAAAAGAACCAAGTTCACTAGTTCTACTTGATCCTTACAAATCGCTTACAAACTCTGTGGTAAAACACATTTCATCTCGCTAAACTTCTATAAATTTGTTTGGCTATTTCCTTCTTGTTAGAGATTAAAGCGATTCCAAAAATCGTTGTTGAATACGGTTTAGCTCCTATAAGAACATGTCTATTAGCATTACGGTTCCAAAAGCAAGGAAAGAAAGCAACGTTTCAAGCACCGTCAGGTTTAAAACGTTTCTTTGACCGATAGAGTTCTGTATAACCACTTTTCTCTAACTAACTCATTATTTCGACTTTCTACAGCCCTTGAAATTGAAAAGGTGAGCTTGCTTTAGCTCACCTTCCTAACTAACATATGTTTTAGAAGTCCGAATTCGTACGAGTACGTCTCAAAGTCCCCCTTGATATACCAAGTTAGTCCTGTCTCCTTGCAATTCGATTCGTGGGAACTAGTCCTTCTTTTTACTGCTTTTATCCTTTCGAACCAACAAAAATAGTGCTGAGGAAACGAACAACAACCGTGAAATTCTAATCGCCAGATTGAACCCCTCACCACCTAAATTACTTATACCAAACAAAATATCAAGTACGGATACTAAACCTGTAATAATAAATATAATCAGTGCCAGTATATACACGTTTAGTTCCTCCTTTATTTGCCTTACAACAGAAAGAAGACAATAGCTCTAGCTGCAATTTCCGCCAACCATTTAGGCAATCCCATATATTCAAAAGCATATGTGAGTCCATCCTCTGCTATGCCCGTAAAGTTAAGCATAACATCTAAAGCTTCCATTAACACTTGATAACCAAGATAATATTTAAGTTTATCTTTTGCTCCTTCGCTCAATAACGGGATTTTATTCACGTAGTTAGCTATCTGCTCATTCCAAGCCCGAGATCCAACATTCTTGAGTTTTTTGATCAAATCTTTTGCTATTTCTTTTGCAGCTTTACTTTTCCATCCCAACGTGCTTGCTTCACCAGAAGCCTCAACTATTCCAAGATTCGTACCTACGGTTCTGAAAAGATCTACGTAGTCAACTTGTCTCAGTTCCAATTCAATTCTATCAAGTTCTGAAAGATTAGAGTTGTCAAACGAGCTTGGAGTGGTGGCTGTAGGAACAACATTAGCAAATACAGGTGATGTCACAGAGAAAATAATTGCCGTAGACAGTGTTGTGGCCAGAAGACGTTTCACACTAGGTTTCATTGCTGCACTTCCTCCTATTCATAATTTATCACATTATACCCAGATAATGTAACTAATCTAGTTATATAGCACATTAATTCCATTGTCAACCATTTATTTGATATAATTACTCTCTATCAAATTTTCAATCTTATGTATTAAACTAAGAAAATGGCAGTGATTGTATCAGAACTTTAACACTAAATGTTTACTGTAAATATTTTATTTCGGTAGCATATAGGATCTGCTTCCTATCTAATAACATGTATTCTCGATGAGGCTCCATACATTATGTTCTCTTCTCACTGAATATGCTTAAGGCATTTTCGTACATTTGCTGATCGATTTGAAACTTTTCCGTAACCCATTCTCTCAGCTCGTCAGGGTTTAGATGTCTTTCCACCTTCTCATGCTGAAAATTTTGCTTTAGCACATTATCGTTCAACGAAGTCGGAATTCCATTGATGTAGCCGAAAATTTGAATGTTTTGCAGCATAGGCGATGTATCCCAATTGTTCGCATTCCTAATCAGCGGAGTCATTTTTTCTAATGCTATCGGATTGGGATCAAGGGTTTTAGTAGGTCCGGGGTTTCGAATAATCTGAATTTCATTCTGAGATACCTGATAGGTAAAGACTTCCCTTACATTTTTCACTTGAAAAGATTGATACAGCGGGTATGCCTGAAATAGCGGAGCACAATACCCGACATCTACATAGTAAGGTTGATCGAGATCCACGCGCAAACACAAGTGGCCAGGGTCCATGTACATATAAGAAACGGAAGATCCAAGCCGGGATAGCAGCCAATGAAACCCTATTGCATTTGTCCAGCATGTTCCTCCCATCCCTTTGTTCACGATGCGCTCGATGTACGTATCAATAGAAGGGAGGTAGTTTCCTGTTCGATTTCCTTTTTCCCAATCTAGTATTTTCGTCAGCGTTTCCCATCTTACTCTCTCTTGATGCCTCTGAATAAGTTCATTGAGAAACGCCAAGCTTATAGGCTGCTTTTCAACCGACAGAAAATGAAGAAACCGAGCAACTAACGCTTCATATTCCATAGTGAACTCCTTTCATATGCTTTCGCGATATTTATCCCATTGAACAAGGCGTCTTTCCTATATTTATTATCTCCCTCATCGCTTGTAATTTCCATATTTTCCAGTCTATATTTCAAAATATAATCTAATTAGAGCTGCAGTTGTAAGAGCGATATTCCCATGTACCCGATGATGGTCGACATTCTAAGCATTCATCTGTTGTGAGCTCCAATACTTCTTTAAGACGACAAATAAGCCACCAAAATGGCGGCTTACTATGTTTGCACTTGATTTCTGTTTGGAAACTTTACGCACTCAGGTTGAACCGTTTGACTGTTATTTAAATACACTATCAGGAACGTAATAAACTTTCTGCGTATTCTTCTTATCTACAGGATCCACAACGATTGTAAAATATACGTTGCCGTTTTTGGTCTGTACTCCCTCGATTTCATGAGTACCCACATTCGTAATTTTCACGAGGGTTTTGTACGCTCCCGTGTTTGTCATCATCGCAATCTGCGGGGTTTGACCTTCTGCTCCGCCTGATGTATATATTTCTGTGCTATCGAGCATATCAGCCCCCTGGAAAGACCCGTTCGGTCTGACTATACCATCGCCCGACTGCGTAAAACTGGTCACACATGCGCTTTTCGCCGCCGCACTATCCATACGAACCTGTTCGTTGCTATCAAGAAGTTTATTCAATGCCACTGTGTCATAAATCGACCAAGTTACTGTACCCTCTTTCGTTTGTACCCGGAAAAACGTATATTTACTATTGCCGCCCCCATCAACACGATAGGTCTCCCCTAGTTTTGCACCCGTTTTATTCACATAATTCATGTAGGTGAATCGATGGAGAGCCGTATAATCAACTGTCGTACCGGCAGCGTATGTAAGTCTTGCCACCTGGAGGGACCAGTAATTTGATGTTGAAGGATCCGCCTTTGAACTGAAATAGAAATAATTGATACCGTTGTATGCATACATATCGAGGGTCTGACAATGTCCAGTGTTGGTAACGGTCATTTCATCCATGTATGTAGCGTTATTTCCGTTTATGAGCAATCGTGAAAGATAGCATGTTCCCCCAGACCGCTGAGTTACGTAAAGATACTTATCTGCGATGTAAGCTTTCTGCACAGCCACATTGTGATTCAGTCCTTTAAGATTGTAAGCGAGTGTTGCCGATGCGTTTACCGTTTTCCCAGGAGTAGCCGCAAAAGCGGGAAAAACAGACATTCCAAAAATAAGAATGGCGAGAACAACAGGTGTGAACATTCTCAACTGTTTTTTCAGAAGATCCAAAGCTTGAACTTGCAACATACGGATACCTCCATTAAGAAAAATAGAATTGGACAAGATACCATAACATGCAATCGATCGTTTGAGACGACCTTACTCGATTACGAACTAAATCATATGGGGAATGCAAGTAATTTAGAACAATGAATTTCTGAGCTTCCGCTTCAAACAAACTATGGAGTGAATCCCTTTGTAAGCTTTGGAGGTTGGCAAGTGTCTTGGCACTTTTGGCTGCAAAATTGAGCATTTTTCACTTGCAAAAAAGAACGGTAACCTACAGATCCAAGATCGTTAATAACTGACATCCCCTTACGATTAGACTCGAATAAATCCTCTAATCCATATGCCGCGCAAAAGTCCAATTGATTATCCTCATCCAATCTGACGCCGATTGCAGTAGCCGTTTCCGGCCACCTACGCAATGCATCGAGCATGGACTCTATCATTGCTTCATGCTCGTACAAGCATTGCTTTAACTTGGACTCTAGCAACCACTCTTCTTCTCATGAATTTGGGTTGATTTCCATTGCTGTTCAAGACTTGAAGTCAACTGAATCACCCTACTCTCTAATGCTGGATCGTTATACCTACATCACCTCATACCTTCGTAGCAGAACATCATTATTATCCAAAATTTTCATCAAAGTGACAACATCATTTTTTCACCTGAGCTTATGGATAGGCCGTCCCAATCGTGCATGATTAAAAAACGTTTGAGCGTCATACAAAATTATGCACTTCGTGGGATACAAATGAATGATGATCCTATGAATAATCATAATAGAGGCTATCCACACCGCTTGCTTCGACAGCAATCATCGAGAATCGTGCAATAATTCATAGAGAAAGGTGCTTCATTTGTTCAACACATGTACACGCTTGATTGCCTTGTGCGTTGCCGGAATCATGCTAACGCTCGGGTTACAGGGCATGATAAATCCAGCAACTGCCGAGCCGTCCCAACCGCGGGCTACCGTGGAATGTTTTATAGTAGTTGTCTTGCCCAATCTAGGCTTTCCTGTGAGTAAGAATGCTTTTTTCGAATTCTGATGTCCCCCGTCAAATCTTGACAACAGCTTATCATTAGGTGTATTCAAACCCCATGTTTCATATGGGATAGAGTTTACTGCATTTAATGCATCAAGTATGTGCGCAACCTTAACGGGATAATTATTCCTATAATTTCATCGATTGTTATATACGAATCATTATAAAGCGCAGCTTTTTCACAAAGCCTCCTTATTTTCTCGAGTTGAATTTCTTTTAGCCGCTCATAATTTCAAGCTGAATAATATCAAATCCAAAAACAGAAAAAAAATGCTTATGTACATTGTTACACAAGAAGAATGATAAGGCCATTTTTCTGAATTACTAAATTTAAAGTTCATTGTCAAACTGTACATCTAACAAAATAACTGATTTATAAGCAGATAAAACTCGTTTTGCTTAGTCATTTGATTTCCCTCACCAAAAGGTTTGTGCTGGAAGTGAAAATATAGAGTGGAAATCTTATGCGGATTTTTGGATATTTACAGAACAAATCATTGTGTAGCATATACTTTGGGATACTCGCGTATCGCTAAATAACTGCTGTATATAAAAGAAAAGCGAGAAGACTTACGCCCGGTCAATGCCACATTCGTGCAGCCGTGCGTGTCATTCTCGCCTGTCTCAACAATACAAATATAGCATGTTAGAATTATCAATAAAAGTCAAAAGAGCACAGATTCTACAGGGTCGGCTTTCTGGGAAATCGGACGAAAATCGTCATCCACATAGAAAAATGACTGTGGAGCTGTAAATGGGAAATCAAAGTCTTTAGGATCTATAGGCTCGTCATAACGCTCCACTTCACCAATTTTTATGGCATAAGCACTATCTTTATTATTAAAATACTGTTTGAAAAAATTATGAGTTATTCCAGAGTAACGATTTGTTATTTCCCAAATTCTCTCAGGATCATTAATTAATATCTTATCGATACTGAACTCTCCTACGATTTTTCCTTCGGGCATTGTGGAATAGATTACTACAGAGTCTACTTTTTGCTTGAAAATAATTTTTCTATACTCATACCTTTTCTCTTCACTAAAAATCTTCTCCACAAACTCCGGTTTAATCGATAATAATACTTTCACTTACTCCACCTTCTTTAAGAATTTGAGTAAACTGATTATCATTCAATGGAATAAAAGACCAACGTAATCTACGTCCTTTATCTATACCTATCTCTTCAATCAGCTTCCTTCTGATAAGTCTTTTGCTAAGAGCTGCATTGTATGTCATTTTAATAGTATAACAACCACCTTTATCATACCAGTGCCTCAAGTCATCTTTGTCAAAAACGCTATAGGTACTAGCATAAGAGTAAAAACTTTCAAAATCTATAAATTCAGTTTGCTTTTTAACTTCTTCTACAACACATATCGAGGTTGCTACTGATGAAAATTCTGCAACTTGGCCAGGTGTCGCTGTTCTGTACATAACTAAAATGTCTCCTCGAGAGGTTCTATTAACTGGCATTGTTGTAACATAAATTTTATGGATACTATTGGTAAAGGATACATCCTCCAGTATATCGACACTTTCATTTCTTAAGATAGAATCAGGAAACATAATTGAATGATATTGTGGATATATTGCCAATAAATATTTATCCTTCCCACTTACATTAATCATAGGATAGTCCTTAAGAATATCATTTTGAGAATCTTTCAAATTTTTTACTAAAACTAGTTCTGTCCCGTTCCATGTGGTCTTAGTGCCATAATCGTAAAAACCATATTTCCTCAATAACCTTATTAATCCACTGGTTTCTTCTTTATCAAATATTGTTACATAACAATATTCAACCTTATTAATTAAAGCATAATCGAGTGCTTTTTTAATAAATCGCTCTCCCAATCTTGTTCCATGAGGATTAATCTTAAAAGTGCCAATTTTGAGAGCAGATGAACAGTCTAAAATAGGTTCAATATCCTCAACTGATCCATCTTCGCACTTAAAATAAAGAAAACCCTCAACCAGTTCATTCTCATAGAATAGGTAAGCTTCAGAATTACATTTCCTGTTGAACCATTCTTCAAATTCTTTGTAATCTACTTTGAGAGAGTAAAAAAAGGGGGCGTTTAAGTCAATATCACTAAAGCGCTTTTTAACTAAATAGTCGTTCATAAATGAATCCTCCTAAATATAGATGTTATCATTAATAAAATTGTATAAATTCTTGCGATCATCTCTGCTTTTATGTATGAGTAGCGGAACTTTTGATATTTTTGACAGTTGTTTAGCGTATGAAATTTCTTCTGATTGGAAATTATCAAGCATTTCTATAGAGTACTCTATATTATCTCGAGCTTTGAGACGTGCACGAATTTTTTCTGGTTCATCAGTAATTACCAAAAAGCAAGCAACCTCCATTCGCTCAAAAGTTTCCGTTGGTACTCCCTCTATTTCTCCTTCTCTATTAAGTATGCAAAAATGCCCGTCTAAAAGTAATGAGGGAGTATCTATCATCAAGTTATTAATCGCCATAATTAATGCAGCCTGATTCGCCTTCACGTCCGTTACGTTCTTAAGCGCACTCATTTCCTCTTCTTTTTGTTTCCGGATAAGTTGACTTGCAGAGAAATGTGGCAGGTCGATTTCTTTACAAATTTCTTTACACAAATATGTCTTTCCAACCCCGTGAATTCCTCCAACAAATATTATCTTTCTCAAAATGAGCCCTCCTTGATGCTAGTTTTGGTTTACAAAGATGTTATTAAAAACATAAGGCTTTTTTCCTCCCATCCGGATCGAGAGCTAATGATCCTTAGCATATATTGTAATGAAGTGCCAAGCTACCTTGAATTTCCTCTCATATTCTTATTTCTATTTACAATTTCAATTGTGAAACAAGCAAATACCGAACCAATTAAATATGGTAATGAGATCCATTTTACAATTGAATCAATAAGTTCTTTAATTTCAAAAGTAGTAATAATATTAAGTTTATAAATTTGATTAAGTCTTGGTGTAACAAGTTCTGCTAGATAATCTGAGATGAAAAAACAATACGAGATCGTCGAAAATACTGCCAATAACAAATAAACAGCTACTTTTACTTCATCAAATCTATTACTAGGAGTCCAATATATAAAAAAGTTAATTAACAAGATACAAAAAAGAATGACCATCCATTTTGAAACAGAATCTGAGATAAAGATTCTCTCATTAGTAATTTCAAATAAAAACCTTCCGATGAAACTATAAACGAATAAGGATATAATTGGCATCATTAGGAACAACAAAAAATAAAAAAACCAATGCCTTATCCATCTAACAAATAGATACCTCATTCCATAATACATAGTATAGAAAAATGGAATGATGAATAAATTAATACTGTTAGGTATCAATTGAATTAAGTGAATAGAAATTAACATCGTAAAAAAAGTTACGGCAAACCACCAGCCAAGCATTCGATAAAAATACTCTTCACTCCCACGTTCGAATAGGAGAATTTCTTTAATAACTCCCAACATTACCAAGACTACAACTAATATTATCCCCAGCTTAATCGACTGTGAAAATAAATTAGTATATTGAATCAACGAAAACGAAATAAGAAAAAGTAAACCAAAGACAAAATATATATCTTGAAACATATGGGTTGAAATTTTCCTTTGGTTCCATGTAATTATTCGTGTAGTAGAGCTAACAAAAAATCTAATTAATATCATGAATATACTATATATGACATCCTTCAAAGTTCCGTCCCCTTTTTCGGTATCTCAGATAAACAATAAATTTGCAAACTCCTTAAACATCCCTTACCAATTATCTATCCTATAGGCGGATATTTCCATGTAATTTATACCATTTGTTCTATCTATCTATTAAAATCATTTTTTTCACCCTAAAAAAGTTCCAATGACCTATTCCTAAAACAAAAGACACGCCAGTAGCTAGGGATATTCCCCTAACAACTAGCGTGTCTTTTGACTCACTTATAATTCTAACCTTTTATCTTCTCTTTGTACTTTCTCTATATCTGTATCTTTAATCTTTTATATCTAAACTGAAGCGATAGCATCAGTTCATCCCACTCCCTTACTTCTGATCGCTAATCCCAACAACGCCTGTTGGGTCTACACCGAACTTGGCGCCGAAGACGTCTTGCATGGAGTCGAGTGGTATGAAGAGCTTGCCGTTCTTCACGACTGGTGCTTCCTTTAGCTCGACGAACATTTTAGCAACAGAGGCTCTCTTGTCGCCTTCTTTCAGTGCAATCCATCTCGCTCCGCGCATGAACTCGTATGCGCCAGTCTTATCGTTCTTCTCGACTTTGTAGCCAAGCGCCTTGCCGATCTCTTCGATTGGCACCATGACATTGTGTTCAGTCGTGAATACTTCTTTCGATATCTCGCCGAGGCCTTCACCGTTTACGACAAGTACCCAGTGCATGCCGCCGAAGGAATCCTGTGGAGTTTGGTTTGGATCTTCTTTCCCTTCCGTTCCCTCACTAATACCGATTACGCCAGTCGGGTCGATGCCGAACTTCACGCCGAATACGTCGCCAAGGGAGTCAACCGGCATGTACAGCTTGCCGTTCTTTACAGCTGCTGCTTCCTTCAGCTCGACGAGCATTTTGCCTACTGAGGCTTTCGTGTCGCCTTCCTTCAGTGCAATCCACTTGGCAGCGCGGGAGAACTCGTATGCGCCAGTCTTCTCGTTCTTCTCTACTTTGTAGCCGAGCGCCTTGCCGATTTCTTCGACTGGGACCATCACGTTGTGCTCGGTCGTGTACACATCCTTCTTGTCCACGCCAAGGCCTTCGCCATTTACGACAATGACCCAATGCATGCCGTCGAAGGAGTCTTGTGGATCTTGGCGTTCAATCTCGATGAGACCGTTGGCATCTATCGTCACACCTGCATGAAGCACATTGGAGACGAACTGCAGCGGTACATACAACGTCTGTTCCTTGAGCAATGCTGCTTTTCCAAGATGCAGAATGTCCTCCGCTTGACGGTATTCATCTTTGTTCAGCATAGCCGTCACCATCTTGTCGCCTTTTACCGCGGTGGACGATTTCTCTGCCTGATTCCATGTGAGCTTGTAGCCAAGTCCTTCGGTTACCGCACGGAATGGTACAAGGATGTGATTTCCATCTACCATCACTTGTCCGGACGCTTTTTTGCCGTTAATCGTAACCGACTCTTGTGCGCCGACGTTATGTACCCATGTTGTATCCAGAGAAGCGCTAAGTTTTATCCCTACAATATCGCCCTTCTCGTTATATACGAACTGCTTCACATATTTGTCGTAGAAATTCGTGCCCAAGTCTTTCACTTCCATGTTCGTTGTCACAGCCTTCGTGTCGACTGGTTGTATCGCCGGGGCTGCATACGCTTGTGCACCCATCAATCCAAGAGCTAATGCTACGGTAGTTGCAATGGTTGTCTTCTTCATAGGTGTCTACTTCCTCTCGAATGGTTCGTTGTGTGGTGACGCATTGCGCAATGATATCTCAGCTGATTCACACACTCAGACGGGGCACTCGATCGAAAGGTTGCACAGAAGGTTATCTCCATTTTTTACTAACCAATTTATTCATACCCACATATATACATGTACTAGACCATGGTTCATCCTAGCGAATTAAGTCAACATGCCTGTCATCGCCCAAATCCAAATTCCAACGAATCCTAGCACAATCCCGATTAAAAACAACATAAACAACTCCGAACCTAAAAACCTTTTCACCATGCTCCCGACCAAGGCCACGATCCCGATAACACAACCGATAAACAACACGATCATGAACGGACGAGTCAAAAACATATCCTGAACGGAGGGCTGCAGCAGCAAATAATAACTTCCCCCACCGAACAGTACTCCCACTGCGAAAAGGAACGCCAGCAGTACACAAACCGTTGATTTTCTCATGGCCGCTACTCTCTACTTATCCTGGCTAGGCCAGCTCTTCTTGGGCAATTTCCGTCTTGCGTCCGCGCGAGTTCACGATTGTGATGCTGATCGCGTCGTATCCATTGCGCTTCGCCTCATCGAAGTCGCACTTCTCCCCGCTTATCAGCTCCAGCTTCCCGTCCTCATCCACTTCTTCTTCGAATTCGTCGTCCCAGTCGACATTATAATAGACGGTTACGAATACTTCGAATAGATCCTCTCCGTCCCCATCTACATAAGGAAGCAGCGGCTTCCGTTCATTATGCTGCTCCGCAGTGAACGTATCGCACAGCATCGCATCATATCCATGCTTGCATCCATCGAACAGCACGTAGCGCTTCCCTGTTGCTGGATCTTCAGCAAGAATGAGCGGTGGTGCAAAATCCGTCGACGCGATCAGATCATCGATAAGCTCTCCATAATAGAAAATATGGAACTTCCTCGCTCCACCATCAATAGCGAGCCTTCCTGTCCATTCTACTTCGTGCCATGCCGCAGGCTTCTCTGGGATTGCAATACCGTCCAAATAAGCAGGCCCTTGTCTGCATTCATTCTGATTCGTCACTATCATCACGTCCTGTCTCGTGTCATCACGATCGTTACAATACGATTATCATCGTCAACTTTTAGCTTGACCGTAATATCCAATTTATCCTTGAACAGCTTCGTCACGTTCATGTAACGATCGACGGCCTCCGTAGTTCCCCCACCTGCCGATGTCCGCGACATGCCAGCATGAATAATATCCTTCACATAATCCGTATCCATGGGAGCAGACGGATCATAGGTATATACATGATTTCCTTTATCATCGAAAAATTCATACATATTCGTATAGTCATTGGCATTTTCAAACTTCGGAACTGTTTTGATATATGCATGTACACGCTCGTTATCATACTGAACTTTTCCGTCTAAAAAGGGATTCTCCTCAGAGGACTTCACCTCATATTGGCCATAGGCCAGCATAAACAATTCATCCAAGTCTCCCGTATCTACCCGATAATAGAAATGCCGCTCTTCTCCCTTCTTATCCATTGCGGAATTATAGTTAAGAAGAGGCCATGCATTATACCTTTTGCCGTCCTTCTCAATCGCTAACGCATACTTGCTTAAGACGACCTCGCCTTGGAACACACCAAATGTACGGCCAATAAAGTAAGCAGGAATGCTCAGAATAACAATAATGACTAGCGCAATGGTCAATTTAAGCTTGAGTTTGCTCATGATGCCTCCTTATCCAATTACATATCTATACGCTGCAGCTTATGTAGCAGCTTCACGATAGCTTCTCGGTTCTTCGCTTCTTTCATATATTTGGGCAGCGAGTGTGAAGCCGTGCGCTTGATGACAGCAGCTGGCTTCTCACGCAGTTCTGCCGATATGTAGCTGATCAAATAATTCAGATGCTCTCGGTTGGCCGCCCATACCGGTTTCCCACGGAAATAATCCAAGTAGTACAGCTCCAATTGAAAGATCGGATCCCGTTCATTTCGAAAATCCAAATAGCAGCCTGAATAGGCCACAATCTTACGTATAGCCACTTGATTCACAGCTGAGCAATGCGGGCATGCGATACGCACTGCCTTATGGGTCTGCTGCTTGTGATCGGTAACCTCTTCATTGAACCATCTCTCGCACACCGTGCACACGCCGCTGGCTGTATAACGATAATCTTCGGGTTCCTTCTCCTTATGAAAGCATGCCGTGCAGTTCACTACGACTCCCTGCTCCCCTTGGGAGATGTAGGCCAAGCCAGTGCATTTCGGGCACTTCACGGCAACCTGCTCATTCCGACGCAATATCGCATAAAATCCAAAAGGAAGGCCAAGGGGGTCTATAAAGCGCTCCATGTTGTCGTTCTCCTCCCGCATTTTTACCAAATCATTACCAAGTATAGGTATTATACGATAAACAATCAATGGACTACCTGATTATCATTACAGGTCTTACGTCCCATTTCTATTCGATTACTCACAACTAGCTGCCCATACCGACACATGCAGCATTTCATTTGCTAAATCTACTCATAAAAGCGAATCTTATAACCTACTGCTATTCAGGCCGGACATAGGCGTATCAGGGATCGCAATAAGGGTGATTTACAAAATATACAAGTCTATTTGATTTTCCAATTACATTTATTTACACAATCGCTAACAATCCTTGACTACAATAAACATGTAAATTACATACTTGGTTGGAGGGATTTCGGTTGAATAAAATGTTACGCAAGTCGCTGGTGACGACGCTGGCACTTCTCATGCTGCCATTCGGAGCTATGCAATCCGATGCAGTACTCGCTAAGGGTGCAGCGAAACCAGAGCCTACTTCGAAAAATCTCATCGTCCTTATCGGTGACGGCATGGGTCCTGCTCAAGTATCTGCCGCACGAATCTACTCCAAGAACAAGCTGAAGCGTCCATCCTTATATATGGACAGCCTGTATGTGGGCCAAGCAACAACCTTCGCTGACAAGGGCGAAGACGGAGATACGATCGTATCCGGTGAAGTAACCGACTCTGCATCTGCGGGTACTGCATTTGCAACAGGCAACAAAACATACAACGCTGCAATCAGCGTATCAAATGAAGATATCTCGAAGCCATTCGCTTCTGTAATCGAAGCTTCCAAGGCTGTTGGCAAATCAACTGGTCTTGTAACGACAGCTCGTATTACACATGCGACACCTGCGGTATATGCATCCCATGTTCGCAATCGCGACAATGAAAATGCTATCGCATCCCAATATTTAGAGTCAGGCGCAGTTGACGTTCTGCTCGGAGGCGGCAAGCGTCAATTCGTAAGCAAGCAGGAGAAAGGCAAGCGCGAAGACAAGACAATCATCCCTGATTTCGAGAAAAAAGGCTATAAAGTTGTATACGACAAAAAGGGTCTGCAATCGTTAACATCGAAAAATGGCAAGGTTCTTGGCCTCTTCCACGATTCCCATGTGGACTACGTACTCGATCGCAAGCCTGAGACTCCAAGCCTTGCAGACATGACGTCTGCAGCAATTAAGTCTCTCTCTACGAATCCAAAAGGCTTCACGATGATGATTGAGGGCGGACGTATCGACCATGCAGGCCACGCCAATGACCTGGGCGCTATGATTCAAGAGACGCTTGATTTCGATGCAGCAGTGAAGGTTGCTCTTGATTTCGCGAAGAAAGACGGCAACACTTCCATCGTAATTACAGCCGATCATGAGACAGGCGGCTTCTCTCTGTCCCGTGACAACATCTATGAACTGAATGTAGATACGTGGGACAAGCAAAAAATCTCCTCCGAGCTTCTTGGGCCACAGCTTGCAAAAGCTGCATCCACTGACGAAGTGAAGGCGCTAATCAAGAAGCATACAGGCTTTACAGATATCACCGATGAAGAAGCTCAATACATCATGCAAGGCGACGGTTCCTCCTACAAGCAAGAAGGCGCATTCAATCAGGTGATGGCGAAGCGCTACTTGGTAGGCTGGTCTGGACATGGCCACTCTGCGGTAGATGTAGGCGTATGGGCATACGGTCCTATTACGGAATATGTAAAAGGTCAAATTGATAATACAGCCATTGCGACAAGCATCGCGAAAGTGCAAGGCTTGGATCTGAAGAAAGCAACTGCCGAGCTGCAAAGCAAGCACTTGTATCCGAAATTCAAGGTAAGCCGTGACGGCAAGGTTCTCTTCCCTGCTGTGAAGCTGGCACAAGCATTGCAAATCAAAGTAACTAATGATAGCGCGTCGAAAACGACTACATTTACGAAGGACAAGGCGACGTTGAAGGTTCAAGACGGATCTTCCGTTACATTGAACGGCAAAGCGCTTTCGATTCCAGCAGAATTGGATCGCAATGTCCTCTACGTGGATCTTGACGCATTCAGCAAGCTGACTGGCAAAGCATTGAAATGGGATTCCTTGTCTGAGCGCATCATTTTGAAATAATCAAATCGATTCTAATGTGAACGGGTGGGGTGATTGTGTCATCCTGCCTTTTCCTTACTAAATGAGGTGATTCAATGATACATCTTCATCAGGTTCGCAAGTCCTATCGGAATCAACAGCAGCTTCTTCCCATTCTCGATATTCCACATTGGCATGTTGCACAAGGAGATCGAATTGCGCTGCTTGGTCCTAGCGGCAGCGGCAAGAGCACTTTGTTGTACCTGCTGTGTGGCGTACTCGCTCCAGATGAAGGAACTTGTAAGGTCGGCAATGAACCTCTGCACCAGATGACAGAGCTGGAACGCGACCACTTTCGCTCAAAGAATGTGGGCATTATTTTTCAGGACTTCCATCTCATCTCTTCCCTTTCTGCGAAGCAAAATATTGAGCTGGTCTACGATGGCAGCTTGCATGGACGGGCACGGCATTCGCATATTCAGCAATGGTTCGAGCGTGTCGGCTTGCAGGATCGTATGAATCATCTTCCAGGGCAGCTGTCGAGAGGTCAACAGCAGCGGGTTGCGATCATTCGTGCCCTGATTAATCGTCCTTCCCTTCTCCTTGCGGATGAGCCAACCGGAAGTCTCAATTACGATACGGCACAATATACGATGAATCTCCTTCTCCAACTGGCACAGGAGGAAGGTTCAACCTTGCTGACAGTCACCCATGACCAGCACTTGGCTTCACAGTACCCGAAGCAGCTTCATATCTCCGCCATTAACCGGCTTGCTGTACATCCTTTTTGGGCTTCTTGCTCTAGCCATTAGGTCATCACCACCACCCCCATTAATTGGTTAGTGTTGTTTTGTAGCTACTCGTTACGTGCGATAGAGGCGTTAGCCCACATCATCGCTTGTTCTAGGTTAGTCGTTGCTAACGACTTCTCCCGGCTGTTTGGACAAGTTCGTCAATCACGTTCGTCAATTCTTTTGCCTTCTCTCGGATAGCGTGTACTTTTCCGGTTGCCCTTCCTTTGGTGCGTGGTAATTGAAGTTGTTTTCTATTTTGGCTGACATGAAAAAACCGCCCCATAGGAGCGGCATTGAGTTTATTTGGTCGTATACTCATTCACTTCAAACGTTAAAATCTTATCAAAGATAACATAGTCTTTACGTGCGCTGAATGGCCCTTTATTATTGTTGTGCTTGTTGATTGCATAGGAAGCTGTTCCTGAGCCACCCTGCTTATTTTCGTACCATGTGATGAAGGCATTAACCTCATCCATACTTAAATCAAACTCTTTCTCCAAACCAGTTGTCATAGTAACTACTAATAATGCTCTGTTTCCTTTGGTCTGCTCTGGATCTGTTGGTTTTTCTGGATCAGGTCCTTCATTTAGTTCGTATCCAAACGTAATTTCTTTAATACACACCCAAGAACGTTCACCATCAACAGTAATTTTTATTTTCTCATAATTGCCTGGGGTTACGCTGATAGGTTCAGAGGCTTCGTCACTTACAAATCTTACTTCTTTCTTGCTTATTGCTTCCCATGTTCCATTTTTATAAGCAAATATTTGATATGTTACATTATCCATTGGGCTCGCTTTTCCTGCGATTTGTACAGAACTCAAATGTAGTGTTTGAGGAAACGTGATTTCTAAACTTCCAGAAAAGAAGTCGGATGTGGGGCCCCATTGAGTAGTTAAATCACCATCAATCACACTCATAGCTGTATTATTATCAAAGTTCTTACTATCTACTACCGTCGTACCTTTAGGAGGCAATAAACCTTCCATAGTATCAACTTTACTACTCGCAAATGCCGAGACTGGGAATACTACTAACAAGATCAATACCAATAAAAGCGTTAGATGTTTTTTCACTTCATATCTCTCCTTAATATCAACTGCTACGAGAATACAATGATAAAAGATAAATGTCTAAACATATGTTTACTTATTATTTAAATCATTACAAATACTTCTATAAAAAAATAAAGTCGGCAATTAACCGACTTAAAAAAAATCATTTATAGACTATTATATTTAATGCCACTGCAACTCTCCTGACCGCATTCCAACGTAGTTTCCTATATGTTTTTTCTGAAATTGGCGGGTCAAAAACAAAGGTGTGTACCTGAAAGTCCTTGACGCATGTATCTGTTTTCCTTGACGAGTCTTTCCATAGGGTGAAGCTGACTTACTTCTGCCTTGATCCGCTTACATTTTTTAATCATTTCAGCAGCGTGCGCATTCTTCATTTCATGGCCGTATTCAGACTAAAACCAGCAGTATGAACAGCATGCGGCTTATGGAGGGAGCAGCAACATGAGCGTGTTCCAACTACTGTGGCGCAACATGATGCATCGGAAGACGCTCTCCCTCCTTACCATTGTATCGATTGCGATTACCATCGCGCTTCTGCTCGTACTCCTTCAGGTTCGTTCGGGAATCGAGCACGGGGCTGAGAAGGGCTATGGTCCCTTCGAATTAACACTCGGTTCCAAAGGAGGCTCTACGCAACTTGTGTTGAATACCTACTATCGAGTCGGTTCTCCTGCTGAGAACATCCCTCATCATGTTCTGCATGATGTGCTGAAGGAATCCGGGATCAGGTGCAGAATGTCCCTTCGATAATGGCGACGAAACGTACTGGAACAAAATCATGATGGTATTCGTTCCTTCCGACACCAAGCTTCAATAAACGTCCGGCGCATTGGAGCTGACGGGTACGCTGGATGTTGGCATTAAGATCGATGAGTCCGGTTATAAGACAATGTTCCGGTTATACGATACCTCTTTCAAAGAAATCAAAGAATAATGAAACGTACTTGGACAGCTGCCCCAAAGCAAATGGTAGGTCATTCGACCTTGTCCGATGTAGTCGGCCAGATGGATTTCATGCTAAAATAGTCATGATCTTCCTACTGTTGAGGAGCCATGTGCATGAATGAAATGAACCAGCTGTTCGAACAGCATTTTGACAGCTTAGAAGCAGTTGCGGATTTGGTCAGTGATCTGCTTCATTGCCCTGTCACAATTGAAGATGCCGGACATAAGCTGCTTGCCTACAGCACGCATCACCCCGGCACGGATCCTGCAAGGATAGCAACAATTATCGGACGGCGCGTCCCTGAGCAAGTCATCAGCGCATTATGGAGAGACGGCACGATGCAGCGGCTCATGTCCAGTATGGAACCGATACGTATCCAACATATCGACGAGGTAGGTCTCGGCAATCGATTGGCGGTAGCCATTCGTCATCAACAGGATATTATCGGCTATATATGGGTGCTCGACAGTGAACAATCGCTGCCAGAAACAGCTCTCCAGACATTATCCCAAGCTGCTCAGGCTGCCAAGGCCAAGTTAATGCAGCATCAGCTGCACAGCAGACGCCAGGATCAGCATAAGCATGATTTCTTCTGGCAGCTCTTAACCGGACACCACACCTCAGAGCAAGCCATTCGGGAGCATGCGGCACGACTCGGCATTTCGTTCCCTCCTGAATATTTCATATGGATAATACAGTTCAGTACACCTATCCAAGAGAAGTTATATCGTCACATTCATTACACGCTCAAAACAACTCAGCATATGCGCATGCTGCTTCATGTCATTGATCATGATCGGCTTATTATGATGTCTGCGCCCGTGCTGTCATCACATGTAAATAGCTCTGCCAATCTGTACAAGGAACCATGTCAACAGCTTATACTGCATATGAAGCAGCGATTCGGCGCCTCACCAGTTCGCAGCGGAGCAAGCACCCTATCCTCCTCGTTCCTGCTCGTATCACGGTGTTATGAAGAAGCCATGACAACGCTCAATCTAAAAAAAGCATTCCCCGATGAATTAGATTCTGTACATAGCTATGGCGAGCTCGGTTATTACCGTCATTTGCCCTTATTGTTCGAACACCATACTGCACATTCTGCCGCACGAGGATCACAGCAGACTTTTCAACATATAGGCTTAGAGAAGCTGCGCATGTATGATGCTGAGCATGCAAGCGGACTCGTACATACCATTGAACAATTTCTTCGTTATGACTGCAATGTGAAGAAGACAGCGGAAGCCTTACATATTCATACGAATACCCTCATGTATCGATTAAAGCGCATTGCAGAAGTCGGCGGTGTCGATGTCGACAGCATGGATGAGAAGATGTCGCTATTTTTGGAATTAAAATTGCATCGATTGGCAACGATAAACAAGGACAACGAATCTACGTAACACGTCATCCGTTGCCAACCTTCCCTGCGATCGATTACCCGATACGCAATTGTCCCTGGCTTTGTGGGAATTACACAAGGACAGGGTATTTTTTTTGGAGCTGACGACAAAGCGCTGGCGGGATCTACGAATTATACTTTAATTGGATAACCAAACAGGTTCAGGATATTTGAGGAGGATAAGCAATGATTATCGGAGTTCCCATGGAGATCAAAAATAATGAAAATCGCGTTGCGCTCACCCCTGCTGGTGTTGCAGCTTTCCATAAAGCCGGCCACCGTGTCATCATTGAACATGACGCTGGAATTGGAAGCGGTTTCGACAATGCCTCATATGAACAAGCAGGTGCCACTATCATTCCTAGCGCTGCTGAGGTATGGGCACAGGCCGATATGATTATGAAGGTGAAGGAGCCCTTATCATCCGAGTACGGTTACTTCCGCCCGGGGCTTATCTTATTCACGTATTTGCATCTAGCAGCTGAGCCTGAACTGGCTCGCGCATTAATCGAACATAAAGTTACTGCAATCGCCTATGAGACGGTTGAAGTCAATCGCACGCTGCCTCTGCTCACACCAATGAGTGAAGTGGCAGGACGCATGTCAGCCCAAATTGGGGCACAATTCCTCGAGAAGCCGCATGGCGGCATCGGAATCCTGCTTGGCGGAGTACCTGGCGTACGACGCGGCAAGGTTACGGTTATTGGCGGCGGTGTTGTCGGAACGAACGCTGCCAAGATCGCAGTAGGTCTTGGAGCAGATGTTACTATTATCGATATGAACGCAGATCGCCTGCGCCAGCTGGATGATCTATTCGGCTCGAGTGTGAATACCTTAATGTCGAACCCACTCAATATTGCTGAAGCGGTAGCCGAATCCGACTTGGTCATCGGTGCAGTTCTTATACCGGGCGCTAAAGCGCCGAAGCTCGTAACAGAAGCGATGATTCGTTCTATGCAGCCTGGTTCTGTTGTCATCGATGTCGCCATCGATCAGGGCGGTATTTTCGAAACGGTTGATCGCATTACCACTCACGACGATCCGATATACGTCAAGCACGGTGTCGTTCATTATGCTGTAGCGAATATGCCAGGTGCTGTTCCGCGCACATCAACGATGGCGCTCACGAATGTTACCGTTCCTTACGCATTAAGCATCGCGAACCTCGGACTTGGCAGAGCATTGCAGAACAGCCAGCCGCTCATGCGCGGCGTCAATACTGCAGGCGGTGCGATCACATACGAAGCTGTAGCCCGCGACCTCGCACTTCCGTACGTGCCTGTCGAAGAGGCGCTCCATAATGCAAGTGTGATTTAATAACAGGATTGTACGGCAACAAACGGGTTTCCTCTCCCCCTCAGGAGATATCATATTCCATGTTCTATATGTGGGACGCTCAGCAATTGGGCGTCTATTTTTTTGGAAATGAACAGCCTATAAAAGTAAGCTTAGAAAACACAAGAGGTCAACAACCAATGCTTAATTGGCATGTTGACCTCTTTCATTACGTATTTCATTCATTATGCATTACGCTAAACCGAATCCATGCACCAGCCCAAAGCCTAGCAGGGACAGCAGAATGGAACCAATGAATCCCGCCGCGAACGCCTTCATCCCAAGTCTGCGGAATGAGACAAGATCGACATTCAAGCCGAGCCCCGCCATCGCCATGGCAATCAGCATGTAGGCCGCAATGACGATATATCCTGCAATCTGTTCTGGAACGATCCCTAGTGAATTAAACCCGCTGACGAGAAGGAATCCAAGGATGAACCATGGAATCGGTACTTTGGCTTTCTCCGTCCGAGCACCTGCTCCTGCTTCCTTGCGGCTCTCACGTGACGACCAGATACCGATCAGAATAGCGACAGGAACTAGCAAGGCTACACGCGTCAGCTTAACAATGACCGCCATATCGACCGCTGCGCTGCCCCCTGGATCTGCTGCTGCAATGACATGGGCAATTTCATGCAGTGTCGCACCGGCAAAGATCCCATATCCGTTATCCGACAAGCCAAGTACCGGGAACAAGAACGTATATGCTAATGTAAAAATAGTGCCCAATATCGCAACCATCGCTGCACCGATTGCCGTTTCTTCGTCCTTGGCTTTAATTTGCGGCGCTATCGCTACCACGGCCGCCGCACCACAAATCGCGGTTCCGCACGCCGTCAATATACCGAGCCTTTTATCAACCTTGAACAATCTCGTAAGTCCATATACGACCGACAAGGTAAATACAATGACGATAACCGCCATCATGAATACTTTAGGGCCTGCACGTACTATATCCATAAGGTCTAAGCGCATCCCGAGCAAGATAATGCCGAGGCGGAGCAGCTTTTTACTCGAAAAATTTGTTCCTGCAACAATTTCCTGCGGCACCCCGATGGTAGCACGCCACGCGATACCGATCAGAATGGCGATCACAAGCTGTCCCATGATACTAAGGAAAGGCAATCCCGCAAGCAGCTTCGCTGCAACCGCAATGATGAGCGTCAGCGCGATGCCGAGCGCAAATCCCCTATATTGTTTATTTCGCTTCGGCTTGGTGGCCAGAAGTACTTCCCCGTTATTCATATCCATCCCCCGTCTCTAAGCAGGCGTAACCCGATGCTTACGATGAATACTATATATGGCTTCGCTCGTGAGGGGAAATACGGATATGCAATCCCTAGCATAAGGAAAACTTATTGTCGGTATATTTATCTATAACATGAGGAGCAATTTGGTGCCTCTATGTGCCGCCCGACATTGACCATTCGCCAGGCATACTTAAGTTACATACAAAAATACCCCCAAGGCATTCTTTATACCGTCCGATATAAGAACTTGTCCTTAGAGGTGATTGAATGGTCTCATATTAAGGGTAGTCTAGACTACTGTGTTCGAATGAAGGTTCAAATATATATTCTGACTGTAGAAAATTATGGTATGATACATGAGTACAACTGATTCGGCATGAAGGGCGGTCGGCTAGTCTCCCTGACGGGAGGTGATGCCCATGACAGTATTCGAAGCACTAACGCTAATGATTAGCTTTGGTACGCTTATCGTGATGCTGTTATCGTTTAATAAACGGAAATAGACCGCCCCATAGCAAGGTATCGGTCTATTTCATGTCCGTCTTTGCAGCCGACCGTTCTTACATGCGGCCGTTGTGCAGGGATCGTGTTGGTAGCACGATCCCTTTATTCATTGTATCGCTGTTATCACATATTATACCTGATTGCTGCAGCTTAGCAACTTGAAATATAACACCTATCATTTAAGAACTGCTTCTGCCCAACCTTATGCTGTCAGGCTATGATCAGGTAAACGTATAACTTCGACATCAAGAGTGGAGGATCATGAACTGGAAATGAGCAAAGCAATCTTACATTTAGAAGGGTTGTCCGTATTTTTAGGATGCATCTATTTTTACGATTACTATCATTTTAGCTGGCTGTTGTTTTTTGTTTTGCTATTTGTTCCTGATGTATCCATGATCGGATATATACTAAGTAATAAAGCAGGGGCAATTATTTATAATGTATTTCATACCTACTGTGTGACGCTCGGAACCATGATGTGTGGAATCCTCTTATCCAATCAGACTGTCTTAGCAGTGGGGATCATATGGACGGCCCATATTGGAATGGATCGCATGTTTGGATTTGGGTTAAAGTACACGACAACATGTAAAGATACTCATTTTAACCGACTATAGTAAGTAAAGAATCAACGGAGGATCGTTAGCCAAATGATCGTAGATACAATGAAGGTATATGTAGCGGTCGTGGAGCAGCGTAATTTCTCGCGGGCCGCTGAACTGCTCCATCTCTCACAGCCTGGCGTCAGCCAGCATATCCGCAACTTGGAGCAGGAATTCGGTGTGCAGCTCATCCATCGCTCGCCTAAGCATGTGAAGTTGACCGAAGCTGGAGAGATATTATATAAGCATGCGAAGGAGATGATCGCCCGCTATGAGGCGGCACGCGAAGATATCGGGCTGCTGCGGGATGAGGTGACCGGATCGCTGCGCATCGGAGCCAGTTTCACAATCGGAGAATATATATTGCCACGCATCGTTGCTTCATTCGCACGCCAATACCCGAGCGTAGATGTTCAAGTAACCGTAGCCAATACGGAGCAAATTGCACAGTCCGTACGCGCGAATGAACTGGACATCGGACTCGTAGAAGGCAAAATCGAATATACAGATCTTCAGCTTGGCACTCCGTTCATGGAGGATGAGATGGTGCTCGTTGTACCGCCAAACCATTCGTTTGCTTCCATGCCCACCATCGAGCCCCGCATGCTGCATGACGAGGTATGGGTGCTGCGTGAGCAAGGCTCGGGTACAAGGGCGTACAGTGATCAATTCATGAGCGATCTGAAGCTGCACATCAAGCGTTCCTATGTCTTCAACAGCAGTCAAAGTGTCAAGGAAGCTGTCATGGCCGGACTCGGGATTGCAATGCTCTCTTATTGGGTCATTCGCAAAGAGCAAGAGCATGGTGATCTGCGCTTGGTGCACGTGAAGGGCAAGAGCGTCAAGCGAGCGTTCCACATTCTTCAGGACAATAACGCTTCTGCCACGATGGCCATGACGATGTTCATCGACCAGGTAAGGCATTTCCAAATGCGGTAATCCAATCTCACCTGGCCGCCAATGCAGCTAAGCATGCTGGAAGCTCCATGATGCTGTGGATGACGAAATCAGGTCTAATCTGCTCTGGCAGAACTATGCACTCGTCATCCCCGAAAAGCTCCCTGTGCAAGCTCCGACATTCCCGCTGAAGCTGCTGGCTGCATAGCGGCAAGAAGATCTGTTCATGCACGCGCTGTTCAGGAGCGAGCTGATGCAGTTCCTGTGGAAGCTTACGGTTCACCAGGATAGAAGCTGCTCCAGATTGATTCGCCATGTACACATCATGATCCAGCCGATCCCCAACATGTGCGGCGATTGTACCATGCTGACGGACAAAGCGAAGCATATGCGCATCAGGTTTGCCGCCGCCTGCAATCTCCGGTGTAACGATAAGCTCGAAATATGCGGCAATGCCAAGCGCTTCGAGCACAGGATATTGATATTTATAGTATCCGTTCGTCGCAACCGCCAATCGATAGCCATCCTGCTTCAACTGCTCCAGAACGGTCTTCACCCCTTCTTCGAGCAAATAGATCTTCGTTGGCGGCTCTGCATGCTTGCGCACGAGTTGTTCTACTTGAATATCTATACTTGGAGCCACACCGAGTTCAGCAAGGACTACTCCCACCATATCGTCCCAATCGTAGGCTGCAACTGTCTCACCAGCTTCCATTCGCTTCCGATGTTCCGCATGAAGAAGCTTCCCCATATCGAAACTCGTGTCATCGTACGCTTCGATATCTGTACGCAATTGCAATTGCTCCCGCACAACACTTGTAATCTCCGGAAAGATCCATGCAGCAAATGGATTCTGCATCAATGTCCCATCCAAATCAAAGGTAACCCAGCTGCTCATCCGCCCGCTCCTTCCTTCCCTATCCCTTGCCCAACAAGCATAACAAGCCCCACATGCCCCACATGCCAACACTTCGTTCACTCTACTGCTAGGTGCTAACACTAAGTTTACTCTACTGCTAGAACGCTAACACCAAGATACTCAACTGCTAGTATATTAACATTAAGTTATTCTGCTGCTAGTATGCTAACACAAAGCACACTAAGTTTACTCTACTGTGCTAGTATGCTAGCTGCTTTACAGCCCTCATCAGCCTTGCACAAAGTAATTACGAAAATAAAGATAAAAATTCCTATGATAAGCAGGCAGCTGCCAAACCATTACCCGAACCAAACCTTACTCAGCCGCTCAACACCTTCTCTTATCTGGTGCAGACTGAGTCCACCGAAGCCAATGAGCAAGGATGGCATCTCGTCTGCTTCTTGCTGAATTCGATAAGTCGAGGTCGGATACACCTTGACCCCAACAGTTCTTGCCGCTTCGATTAATTGCTGCTCATGATGTTCGTGCTTCACTTGAAGCACGATGTGAAGTCCAGATTGCTGACCAATGACGCGGACTCGATCGCCCATTTCTTTTTTTAGAGCTGTCAGTAATGTGCTGTGCTTCTCTTGATACAGCTTGCGCATTTTCCGCAGATGCTTGTCCCAATGCCCTTCTGTCATGAATCGCTCCATTGTCATCTGATGCAGCTTCGAAGCCGTCTGCTCATAAGCAGAGAATTCAAGCTTATACCGCGTTAGCAGCCATGGAGGAAGCACCATATAGCTTAGGCGTATGGAAGGAAGCAGAGACTTGGAGAACGTTCCAACGTAGATGACCCGACCATGCCCATCCAGCCCTTGCAGTGAAGGGACAGGCTTCGCGCCGTACTTGAACTCCCCATCATAATCATCTTCGATAATAATGCTTCTCCGCTCATTCGCCCATTGCAGCAGCTGCATCCGCTTTGCAATAGACATCACCATGCCCTGTGGAAACTGATGCGACGGCGTTACATATACCGCACCAGCATTCCGTTCTCTTAGCTGCTGTACAGATATGCCTTCAGCCTCCAGCGCAATCGGCTCTATCTCGAAGCCATGATGATAGAATATGGCCCGCGCCCCGTCATATCCCGGCTCCTCCATCGCAATCGAACGCGTATCTTGGCGAATCAGCTGACAGATAAGCATGAGCAGCTGCTGGATGCCAGCCCCCATTACAATCTGCTCCGGCGTGCAGCGCACTCCCCTTGATTGGTACAAATACTGAGCAATCGCCCTGCGCAATCCTGCTTCCCCCTGACGGTGTCCATACTGCAGTGCCTCATCCCGCCTATGTCGAAATAAATCATTCGCTAACTTCCGCCATACGATTAACGGGAACTTATCCCTGTCTACGTTGCCATGGCGAAAATCAATTTCAATACCCGCATCACTATCGGTTCCATCTCTATCATCCAGCGAAACAGAAGTTGTTAATGGCTGCCCTGGCTCTCGTTCAAGCTCTCCAACGAGCCCTCCTGCTAGCTCCCGTTCAGCTCCTCTATCCCTGCTCTCTGCATACTTCACATCTCCATCAATCGGCATGACAAACAAGCCAATACGGGAGCGATTCTCCACATACCCTTCTGCGATCAACTGCTGATAGGCTGCCTCAACCGTATTGCGGCTTACCTGCAAATGAACAGCCAGTGTTCGAATCGAAGGCAGCCGGGTGCCTGCTTGTAACGTTCCATTCACAATCTGCTTCGCAATATAACTGTACAGCTGTGCATACTTCGGTTCCGCAGCTTGATCATCGATATGTGGTGTCAGTTCAAGCATCTTCCCTCACCTCTGTCCCCATTCAAATCTATAAATCTGCCACTTATCAAGAGGACAGATAGTCAGTACAATAATACCATTATTTCGCAATGACAGGAAGGAAGATCAGATGGCTAGCGTATGGTTCAGCTATGTATTACTCGGGCTGTCTCTCTCAGCCCCCGTCGGCCCAATCAGCATTGCACAGATTAAGGCCGGGTTAAAAAATGGATTCTGGAACGCTTGGTTCTTAGGTCTTGGCGCAATGAGCACAGATGTCATCTTCATGCTGCTTATCTATTATGGAGCCACCTCGATCCTAACAACGCCGCTCGCCAAACTGATTCTATGGATTGCCGGGTTCATATTGCTGCTGTATCTTGGATATGAGAGTATTCGCGAGGCTAGATCTACCGTACAGATCACAGATTCTGATGCCAAGAAGGAGCATGTCGGTTCTTCTTTTTTATCGGGCTTCTTGCTGGCGTTATCCAACCCGCTTAACATCGTATTCTGGATTGGCATATACGGCTCGGTAATGGCATCAACCATAGATGTAATAGGCAAGCAGGATACCTTGCTGTACAGCAGTGCGATCATTATCGGTATTCTCATATGGGATCTGTTCGTCGCAATCGTAACTCATGTCAGCCGCAAAGCCGTCACGCCGCGACTTATGCAATACGTATCGATTGCCGCAGGGATTGTGTTTATTGGCTTCGGCATCTATTTCGGCTATTCCGCCGTCCAACAAGCCCTCTCATTCTTTTAAATGCTATCACTTCCGCTGGATCGACTAGCGATTATCTTATACATACAAAGGAGACAGTCACACATGCACTTCATTTTCGATATCGATGGTACAATTTCATTCAAAGGACAGCCAGTCTCTGCACCAATTATGGACTGCTTGGCACGCATTCAAGAAGCTGGACATGTCGTCGGCTTCGCGTCTGCCCGCCCGTGTCGGGATATGCTGCCCGTGCTCGATGAACGCTTTCACCAAAACCTGCTCATCGGTGCCAACGGAGCCATGACCTATTTCAAAGGAGAGCGTCTGGCAAGCAGCCCGCTTCCCCAATTAGCTTCAGATACAATCATGGGCTTGCTGGAGCAATATGAGGCTTCATATCTCGTAGACGATGAGTGGAACTATACACATAACTTGGAGGATTCACATCCCTTCCTGTTCAATGTCGATCCCCTGCGATTGGCAGCTCATGTACCGATGAATGAAATTCACAGCACCATTAAAATTCTTGTTCTTGGCAGCACTCGCTTAGAGGAACTCACTGAGAAGCTCAAGTCATTGAATACAACGCTTCACTATCACTCTGCGGAAGGCATTCTGGACATGACTAACGTTGGGGTTAACAAAATGGCTGCCCTGCGCTCATTCGGGATTAACCCTGGTCAATTCGTCTGCTTCGGCAACGATATGAACGATATTCCGATGTTCGAGCAAGCTGGATACGCTGTAGCCATTGGCAGCTTCGATAAGCTGCTTCCACACGCATCGTGCAGCATTCCAGTTGGCGACGATACCGAAGATCGCATTATCGCTAAGCTCGAAGAGCTGGCGTTCGGGAATGGGATTCCTCTACGCGTACAGCAAGGTATAGCTTGTGATTGATAAGTCGCGCTACGATTTCCCGTTATTTGAATAAAACTAAGAAGCAAAAGGCCGAGTCCAAGGAGAATTGGTTTTCTCCTTAACTCGACCTTTTTCATCATAACCAGAGATATCTCACTATCCGTATAATAATCTCCTATAATGCACAATCCCATTTCTAATCCGTAGCTAAATGTAACGTGCATTCCATTCTATTTCAACAGATAGGATACATATTCCTTGACACCATTCTGAATCGCAGCTTCTTCTGCGCCCATCGCGCCATGGAACACAAATGCCGGCAAGTATGTCATGCCTAGTAAATTGCTCGTTGCTTGGAACGGCTTCAGCAGCTCACTCATGGAGTAATGATTGAAGCCGCCTGCTTGATACTTCTCTTGCGGACTTCCCGTCGATACAGCCAGCATCAGCTCTTTGCCACGCAAGCGACCGCCACCGGGGCCATATGCCCAGCCATATGTAAGCACACTGTCCAGCCATTGCTTCATCAATGGCGGCGAGCTGTACCAATAGAATGGGAACTGCCATACGATACGATCGTGGCTTTCACACAATGCTTGCTCCTTCTCGACGTCGATTTGTCCATTTGGATACGACTTATATAGCTCGTGTACGGTGATGTTATCATGCTTGCGAAGCTCTTCGGCCCAAGCACGGTTCACGTTGGATGCATCCAAGTTGGGATGTGCAACAATGACAAGTACCTTCATGACATTCCTCTCCTTCTGACTCTATTATCACACTTATTTTATCATACATACGTCATTCATTACATAATCAGCGAGTGCCTGACATCCTTGTATTCCTCCTTGTTCTTCAGTTCGATTGAATTCGGAAAGATATCGGATGCCCATTCTCCGCTCCGAAATTGTAAGCGAGTACCCTCGCCCAACATTTCAATATGCATTTCTTCATAGCGACTGGCACATTGGCGATATCAAACGAATTGCACTATACTAAATGAAGTGTACACACGAAGGGGGATACATATGTCAACTCCAGAGCAATCGACAACTATACCTTATCAAGAGAGAACATTACAATCTACTGCCTCCCCAAATACTATACTAGATCACCTAGAACACGAATCTACTATAGGGACAACTCCAACCACTGCTTGTCCCATCGAGCATACGATGGATATCATCGGAGGCAAGTGGACTTTTCTTATACTACGTGAATTATTCTACGGTACGAAGCGGTTCGGAGAGTTGGAGCGCTCGCTTCTCGGCATTAGTCCGCGCACACTGTCACTCCGATTGAAGGAACTGGAACAGCGGCATATTATACAACGAACGGTATACTCCGAGATCCCACCGCATGTTGAATACTCGTTAACCGAGATGGGGCTAACGCTCCGTCCTATTTTCGATGCGATGAAGGACTGGGGAACCACATGGAATGTGATGGGAGATACTCACGAGTGAATGCTACCAATATCGCACATGCCCAGAGAGCCTGCCTGTGTGGCCCTGGGGCATGTATCTCGGATCTATGCCACGGTTAACTAACGCACCTCACACCCACAACCTTCCATGTGCATGTGGAATGCGAAGGTGTGATCTTGTCCATGCGTTCGAGTATAATAGAGAGGCAGACATATGATCTGTACAGATGAACATCATCACCATCATGCACATAGGAGGCGATAGCATGTTAGTCGTTACGAACACAATCCGAATTCAAGAGGGATTCGGCAAGCAAGTGGCAGAGCGATTCGCGCAAGCCAAGGGCGTTCAGCAAATGAGCGGATTCATTCGCATGGAGGTATGGCTTGGAGCAGGTCAAGAAGGCGAAGAGGAATTGAAGGTATGTACAGTGTGGGAGAACGAAGAGTCGTTCCGCAACTGGACATCTAGCGAGACCTTCCGCGAATCTCACCGGGGTGCGAGCGACAGCAAGCAGTACATGCTCGGCGCTTCCTTGAACAAATATGAGCTTGTTGTTAGTCATAACGGACAAGCATAAACATCTGAAGGAGATTATCGAATATGAAATTACAAGACCTTACGAACAAAACCGCACTGATTACGGGAGCAGGCAAAGGAATTGGCAAAGCATTAGCTGAGTCGCTGGCACAAGAAGGTGTGCACCTTGGTCTCATCGCACGAACGAGCGCTGACCTTGAAGCACTTCAAGCTGAGCTGACTGCAAAATATGATATTCGCGTCGCAATCGCTACAGCTGACGTTGCGGTGCAAGATGATGTAAACCGCGCTGTTGCCTCCCTTACGGAGCAGCTGGGTGCTATTCACATCGTTGTCAATAATGCAGGCATTGCGAAATTCGGCAAACTTGTCGACATGGATCCACAAGAGTGGGAACGCATCATTCAAGTTAATCTGATGGGAACTTACTATGTAACTCGTGCTGTGCTGCCTGCGATGATCGAGCAGAATGAAGGCAGCATTATTAACATCTCTTCGACAGCTGGCGAACGCGGCTTCGCTACTGGATCTGCTTACAACGCTTCTAAGTTCGCAGTGATGGGCTTAACCGAAGCGCTCATGCAGGAGGTGCGCAAGCACAATATCCGCGTGACTGCATTGACGCCAAGTACAGTGAATACAGATCTCGCAGTAAATGCAGGTCTCAACATTGGCGACGAAGATCGCATGATGCAGCCAGAGGACGTAGCGGAACTGGCCCTTGCGGCTCTTAAGCTTCCACAACGTGTATTCGTGAAGACTGCTGGCATTTGGACAACAAATCCACAGTAATTCGAATTATCAATTATCTATTTCATTGCAGCACTTGCAGGCTGGTCGTGGAGTATACTCCTATGACCAGCCTTTGTTATGCATGAAGCCAGCATATCTGTGCAGCTTCCACTCGCCATTTAGTCCCGTCCAGCCTCAACAAGCTTCTCCGCTACAAGAAGCGGATGAATATGAAATGGAGTCATATGATCACCATGCGCTGTAATAAGCCGGAACATCCCAAGTCGGCTTGACATATGAGGGTGCCAGCCATACTGTTCTCCTTGCGGAAGTGCGGTATCATCCGTTAAATACAAGTAGCTTTTGGGCATAGATAAACGATAAAATTCCGTCAGATCCAGCTTCTCGAATAATGGCCCAGCAGGCTCTGGTGTAACGGTACAATAAATTTGAAACGCTAATTCAATACTTGCATTGTTCATAAAGGTCTCTCTCCATACGGCGAAGGGCAGCATGATCGTATTATCAGATGACTGCTGCGCCAACTTGATCCACTCCTGCTTGCCTTGGGGAGGAATCTCATCCGCCGTGCTGTATCCATTGCGTACCACGAATGCATCCATATATACAAGGCGCCGAACACGGTCAGGCACAAGCTCCACTACCTTGCTAATCACCGTTCCACCGAAGCTGTGACCAACAAGAACAATATTCGTAAGCTGATGATGAATAATACACTGAATGACTGTGTCCACATACATGGCGTGGGTTACATTCTTGTTCCGATCCATTCCATGCCCTGGCAAATTCGGCGTATAGACGGTATGCCCCATGCCATGAAGAACTTCAGCCGTCTTCCACCAATAACTCGAGTCCCCCCACGAGCCGTGAACGAGCACAAATGTTATGGATGGACTACACCAATTCATATCTCTTGCACCATCGTATGCATACTGTGTCTGTATATTGGCATAAGATGACTGGCTCCCTGCCGCAACTCCCCCGTTCATTCCCTGATTCATAGCCGTTCCCCTCTCCCCTCGTTGATCAAACATCGATTCCTTTCCTGCAAAAGAACCCTATTTCTATATGTATGAGCAACAGAAGGTAATAAGCATGTAAGGCTACAATTGAAGTTTAGCCCTTGTGAAGGCACCCAGTATGACCCCCGGTGAACGCATTAGTGATAGGTAGGCTTCATAAAACAAACACAAAAGAAGGATAAACAAATAAAGACCGCGTTCAACAACGGTGAACGCGGCCTTCTCTCAACCTTTTACGACCGGCAAAATAAAATGTGAAGGATAATCCGTATTTCGAAATATTGTCTGTGTGGCAAGCTTCAAATCCGATATCGTCACATCCCCAGGCGGGATCATACTGTTTGGATTCCGATCGTATGTCGGGAACAAGGAGCTCGTAATTTCTAACCGAATCGCATGCCCTTGTTGAAAAACGATAGAGGTTGGCCCGAGAGAAATGTCATAAGCGACCACCTTGCCTGGAACTACTGGCTCTGGTTGCTCCAACGAGCGACGATAAGCTGTACGTACAATGCCTTCGGCAATGTTGTACGCCCTTCCATCTGGATAGACATCCATCAATTTAGCAACGAAGTCGGTATTGACTGCTGTCGTCGCCGCATACACCCTAGCGACAACTTCTCCAGAAACGGTTACTGATCTGTCGAGCGGCTCTGTCGTATAGACAAGCACATCATTCCGGACTTCATTCGCTAGCTGCAGCTTCGGCCCCATCGGAGTCAGGTCGGGTACTGCACCCGAGCGCCCTCCAAGCGCGGGAACCGGAATGAGCGGATCATAGATGTATGTATCTGCAAGCAGCGGGTCGTCAGACGGCGTGTCCTGCGACAGTCGACCGTCTCCATTTATGGAGTTGGCCCGATCTCCATGCAAATAATATTTCGTTAGCTCCACCTGAGGGGGCGGCCAAGTCTGGGTATGCTTCCATTGATTCGATCCCATCTCAAAATAGCTGATCTTGTTCCACGATTGCAGTGCATGCTCATCCTCTTTCAGCCACCGATCAAACCATGCCAATTGCCACTCATTCACTCGATTCGAAGCCTCAATGCCGAAGTCAAGCTCACTGACATATCGCGACCATGGCATGTGATACCACGGCGTGATTCGCAAGTATTGATTCTCCCTCGCTTCTTCACTCGACCCCTGCTGCCGAACCCCTTCGTAATTGCGAATGGTTCCATCTACAAACGGGTCATACCACCCGCCGATATGCAGGACGGGCACTTCAATACGATCATATCGCTCTTCGATGGACAGTGCTCTCCAGTATTCATCTCGTGTCGGATGCTGCAGCCAATCCTGATAGAACGGTGCAAACTCATCATTCATGAGCGGCATATCCCGAAGCGGCAACGTGCTGTACAAGCTGTGTATGACAGAACCCCCGCGCGCCAGCTCCCGCTCCCATTCGGGACGTCCATGTCGTCTAGCCGTGTTCTGTGTAAGGAACATGATCCACGACTGATTGCAGGCGAGGGCAAATGCCCCATTGCGGTATACACCGCCCTGATAAGCGTCTGATCCAGTCATCGCGGGCGTCATACAAGCCAAGTGCGGAGGCTGTGCAGTTGCTGCATGCCACTGAGCCGCGCCCGCATAAGAAAAGCCGTACGTGCCCACCTTCGGGATCACATCAGACAAGGCTGCTGCCCATTCGATCGTGTCATAGCCATCCCAAGCTTCGTTGCGGTAAGGCTCAAACTCACCTTCCGACTTCCATCTTCCTCGTACATCTTGGACAATCACCACATACCCATGCTGTGCATACCAAGATGGATGCGCATAATTCATCGTCTGTGCATCTTCCTTATTGTACGGGGTGCGCAATAGAAGCACGGGGTGGACTCCTACTTCTGGACGGTAAATATCGGCGTATAAGATAATCCCATCTCGCATTGGAATCGGTACATCTCTTTCGACGATGACAGCGAGTCTTGTGGGGGTTGTTTGGGCTGTGGTTGTATGGGCTGTGGTTGTATGAGCTGTGCTCATTGCAACGTCGCCTCCCCATAATAAGTTTCTGTTTCATTCTGCTTATTCTTATGGACAGCCGGAATCACATCTCCGCAAGCCAAATCTCTGTAAGCCAATAACCCTCCAGCACGAACAGCCGTGCGAACTCCCCTTGCAATGGCTTTCGCCACCACATCTGCGGCAAGTGTTCCGACGAGATCCACTGTGGCCTCGATTGAGCCTGTGGAGGCAGCAAAGGCAATATCACCATCGTACATCGTATGAACCGGATAGATTGCTCGCGCGAACCCATCATGTGTCATTTCAGCTACCTTCTTCAACTCCGTCTTCGTCAGTCTCGCATTGGTGGCTACAATGGCTAACGTCGTATTTGTCCCTGTAAATGAAAATGGCTTCTCCTTCAGCCAATGCAGGCTTGCACCGTCTTGAAGATCACCCTCATCACTGAGCGGCCCCGCAAGCAGTTCTCTAGTGTCTGGATCTCGAATTTCCCCAAGCGCATTCACCGCTACGATCGCCCCTACAACCAGTCCATTTGGCAGCTTGATCGAAGCCGTTCCAATACCACCCTTCATCGCACGCTCGAACCCGCCGATCTTACCTACAGAGGCTCCGCATCCCGCACCTACATTGCCTTCGGCAACCTCCCCCGGTGATGCATCAGATGCTGCTGCGTATCCCATATCACGATCTGGCCGAGCATTCGGACTACCTACAGACAAATCAAAAAGAACAGCCGCTGGCACAATCGGAACAATCCCGTAGCCTACATCGAATCCGATATTTCTCTCCACCAAATAGTCTGACACGCCAGATGCCGCATCGAGACCGAAACTCCCGCCACCACTCAATACGATGCCATGTATGCGATCCACGAGATTGGTCGGCTGAAGCAGATCGGTCTCTCGGGTTCCTGGTGCAGAGCCTCGCACATCCACGCTGCATACCGCACCGTCTTCCCAGATCACCACTGTGCATCCTGTCATTCCTTCCTCATCATGCGCTTGGCCAACCCGTGTACCAGGTACATCCGTAATCTGCCCGTTCATTATCCCTCCACCTCCTCGCTCAGCAGCTTCGCCTTCTGCTTCCGATTCGGCGTGAGCTTCTTCCAGCCAGCAACGACAGCAATTGTAATAATGACGGAGACAATCGCTTCCGGAATTCCGTTGGTAAGCCCCACACTAACCGCCACTTCTAAGGACAAGTAGTTACGAAGCACAGCCGCCGTCAGTACGAGTACCGTGTTTGTGATTGAACCTATAAACCCTGCCGCACCGATGGCAATGTACTCGTTTTTTCGCTTTAGCGCAGCATAGATCAAATAAGCAAATAGGCCAATAAACAAGCGCGGAACGATCGCGACAAGCGGATCTTTAAATAAAGGAATGGTAGACTCCAGTAAGGAGGTAACGCCGAAAATCAGGCCAATAGCCGTACCGACTCCCCACCCCTCCAATATGGCTCCAACGATGACAGGGATATGTACAATGGTTACCGTGCCCGCTGCGGTCGGAACAGGAATAAAGCCTAATTGAGTAACGCCAAGCAGGATGGCAATTGAGCCAAGAACGCCGGCAATTACAATTTTACGAATACCTGGATTTGAATTCATAGGGATCCTCCTTGTTCATCTGTGTAAAGGGGGTGTGAGGCACTTCATCGTCCATTCCATTACAGCCAAATCAACAGATAGGCTGCTCCTACCGCCACAACCAGCAGCAGCACATCAGGAGTTCGCGCTTCAAACGAACGGAACGAAGTTCTGCCATGCGATCGGTATCCTCGCGACTCCATTGCCGAAATTAATTGCTCCGCACGTTGAAGGGCTAATTGAAATAACGGAATGATCAAGGGAAATACCGATTGTGTTCGCTTGATGATCCGCCACCACGGGATCGTACCGAAGGATGCGCCGCGAGCAGCCTGCGCCTTGCGAATCTTATCCATCTCCAGCGCGAATGTTGGGACGAAGCGTAGGGCAATCGTAATCATCATGCAGAAGGCATGAGCAGGAACCTTCATCTTCTCCAGTGGGCGCAATAAGCTGTGCATGGCCCGTGCAAGCTGAGTTGTGGTGGTGGTCAGTGTCAGTACACTCACGAGGAGCATCATATCAACGAACCGCATCGTGGACACAATGACAAGCCGTACCCCGCCTTCTGTCAGCCAGATGAATCCATAATGCCAATACACTTGACCATTCGCATACACTTTGCCATTGAACAATAATTGAAGAAGGGCCAGAATTAGGAGAAAAGGAAGTGCAGGCTTCAATCCCTTCAAGGCATATCCGATTGGAATGCGCGCAAGGAAGACGATGAACAGACTTATTGCGAGTCCAGTTATATTACCTGCATAAGATTGACAGAAGGCAACGGCGCCTATATACAAGGTGAACGCCGCCAGCTTATACCGTGAATCCCATTGATGGATGAGTGAACGTCCCGGCATGTACTGCCCTATCGTAATATGACGAGCTGAATCAAATGCTTCTGCCATCGTCCTACCCCACCTCCTGATGAAGCAATTTCCTTACTTCCGCTACCGTTTCCTCAACCCCGAACGTACTGCTGTTCATGTCATATCCGTTCGCAATCAACGTATGAACAAGCTCCACACTTTGCGGCGTTCCAATCCGATAGCGATGAATGAGCTCCTGATTAGCAAAGATTTCACGTGTCGTTCCATCAGCGACATTGCTCCCATCTGCCAGTACATATACTCGATCTGCGAGCAGGGCTACTTCTTCCATACTGTGGGTGACAAATATGATGGTTCTCCCCTCATCTCGCGACAATCGCTTGATCTTGTATAGCAGTTCCTGACGAGACATGGGGTCAAGCCCCGCAGTCGGTTCATCAAGCACAATGACTTGGGGATCCAGAGCTAGCAGTCCTGCAAGTGCGACCTTGCGTTTCTGTCCACCGCTAAGCGCATAGATAGGTCGGTTCCTCATTGTTTCGAACGGCAGCCCAACGAAATCCATCGCGTGCTTCACGCGTTGAATGACCTCCTTCTTCGGCAATCCATATTGAAGCGGGCCGTAAGCGATATCGTCAGCTACATATTTCTCGAACAATTGATCCTCCGGCTGCTGGAAGAGAACCACAACTTTCCTCCGTATTTCGGATAGTGAGCAACGATTCGATTCGGACAATTTATGGCCAAGCACGTTGACTTGCCCGGTTTGGGGAAGCAGTAAGCCATTCAGATGCTGGATGAACGTCGACTTTCCTGAGCCCGTATGTCCGATGATTGCCACGCATTCCCCTGACTTAGCATGAAAATACACCTCGTGAAGTGCATCATGCTGAAATGGCGTTCCCTTCATATACGTGTAGGACAACTGCTCAACCTGTACTGCATTTTCCGGCAGACTCATGATGATAACGCCTCCTTCCGCTGCTGCCACCTCACCACGTGCTCGAACTCATCCACCACTTCAGCTACCGTCAGCCGATCTGATCGGAACAGTTCTTCATGCCGATGAACGCCCGCTGCTATTCGATTCATTTCTGGCGGCTCCAAATGATAGGCAGCAAGCTGCACGTGATTCGTGAACAGTTGTCTCGGAGTGCATTCACGTACAATACGGCCTTCTTGAAACACAATGACACGATCGAAATGAACGACCTCTTCCATATGATGAGTAACCGATACGATGGCCACCCCCTGATTGCGCAGCTGCTGGATCACCTCCATCACTTCCCGCCGACCATAGGTGTCGAGCATACTCGTAGACTCGTCAAACACAATACATGAGGGCTGCATCGCCAGTACCCCTGCAATCGCAATGCGCTGCTTCTGACCCCCTGACAAGCGATGTGGCGGCCGGTCTCGAAATGCCGACATTCCCACCACTTCCAGCGCCTCATCTACACGGCGACGAATTTCATCTTGAGTCACACCGATATTTTCCGGCCCAAATGCAATGTCATCTTCTACAATCGTCTCGACCAATTGATTGTCTGGATGCTGAAACACAATGCCTACTGCCGAGCGGAGTCGCTCCCTTGCTTGCTCATTTTTCGTATTTGTATCCGAAACCCATACCTCTCCGCTTGAGGGCAGAAGCAGCCCGTTTAGCAGCTTAGCGAAGGTGGATTTGCCGGAACCGTTATGCCCGACGATGGCCACCGCTTCCCCCTGTGCCAGTTCAAAATCAACATCATAGAGAACTGGAATTCGCTCTTCACTTTCTCCATAATGAAAAGAAACTCGTTCTACCCGAATGATCGGAACCACATAAATTCCCTCCTTCTCGAAGTATTTAACAACTGTGTCTCAGGAACGAAAAAAGACGTCATTCCCCATGAAGGGAATAACGTCTCCGGTCGTCCGGTCAACATCAACCTATAATTCCGATGTGATTATAATGATTTGAACAGAATCTTATCACCGCCGTATGTACCTGTCAACGATTGTTTTGCGCGCGCTCTTTTACATGTGAACGGATTTAATGTTGATAATTCCTATTGACATTTACGTATATAGTGGAATATGATACATCGTAACATACAGGCGAATACGCATCGGCGGTTCGACCAGTCAACTGGAGACACCCGATCCTTCTAACGGATTGGTGTGTCTCCTTTTTATTTTCCGATTAAAAAGGAGGCCTTCGACTTGTCTGTTCAAACCCATCATCATATTGATGAACAAACCCTTCAGGATTTGCTGCAATATCCACTGCTCGACGCCTTATTCGGACGACGCTCGCGCCGCTTCTTCAGAGGTGCTGAAATACCAGATGGAGCTCTGGCCTATACGTCCAAGCACGAGCCGCTTCCCTTGGATGAAATAGAGAAAATTCTTATCCTCCTGGCAGTTGGCGGTGTCACCGGCTGGCATCATTCCGTAACCCGTCATGATCGATATAAGCCACATCTATCCAATTATTCAGGCTCAGCCTCAGGTCGAACGTTTCCATCAGCGGCTGGCTTCCATACCTCTCAGATTTTCTTTACCGACGACACAGGAACGTATCTGTTCGACACGCGTGACACACCTCCGCTCACGGAACGGGATTCAGATGGCAACCATCGTCTCATTGACCTGATTCAAGCTTATTCTGGCAATATTCGCCGCATTTCCAATCAACGTCTACATATTCCGAATTATGAGCCTTATATGGAGGGGCATAATTCATGGGTTGCGAACAAGCCAGGTACGCTGCTCGTCTTTCCAGTTGGAGACTTGGCTCAGCACACGATTGCAAACCTATGCTTCTATGTCCAAAATGGGCTGTGCATTTACGATGATGTGAACGACCGACCTATTCCGGGCATTGAGCAGTTCCGTGACATTGTCGATGTTGACAATCCGCTTCCGCTTACATTCCTTGATCAATATTCGTTGGCAGAGCTATCGGCTGAGTTGTCGACCGCGACCTATGCTGGCATGCTCATGCAGCAGGCACTCGGATTAGGCGGCTGGATGTTCGACGGCATAGACCGACTTACTGTGCTCGGAGCTAGCGGGGATCCGAACGTGCCTGGACTTGGGTTCCGCTATGATACTGACAAGCGGTGGTCGCTCCCTAATCCAACCGGCCTTGAAGGAGTGTTCACTTCGTTTACACCGCCGCATTTTGCAGATATGCGCGCCGCTGTGGATGCGTTCTGTGATCGTAAGTTTGGCAAAAACGGCCCCTTCCATCCCGATACGCCAGGCCCATGGAAGGATAGCCGCAAAGTACGAGGCAGCGCACAAATCCACGATGAGCAGTTCCGGGATGCAGTCAGCCATATGGCGCAATACATTTATGACGCCTTCGGCAAATTTCCGGCTACGGTTCCATCCGTCTTTTCACTTATGTATTTGCAGACCCACCATTTGGATTTGGATTATTATGATCAATTTTTTGGCCCACATGCTTATTTGCGCTCTCATGCGGAGCACCTTGCCAAATGGCATGGCATCAAGTAATTCGGACATTACAAAGAGGCTCTCCTTATCAAGGGGAGCCTTGTGGTGTTTCCGTTTATTTTAGCAGCTGATTACGCAGCATGGACATCTGCTCGTCCATTTGGAACGCGGATTTGGACAGTTCATAGAGCTGGTTGCGTGCATCCTCAGGCACTTCTCCGCCTTCATATTTATAGTTCAGCTTATGTTCTGTCGCCGCCCAGAAATCCATGGAAGATGTGCGCAGCTGAATTTCAGCGGGTACCCACAATACTTCGTGCGAGAGAATAACCTGTGTCTTCACCACCATGTGCAAACTTTTATAGCCGCTTGGCTTCGGGTTCTGAATGTAATCCTTTACTTGAAGCACTTGGATATCCTCTCGCTGCTCGATGTGCTCTTTCATCATGTATACGTCATCCAGAAAAGTGGTAACGATCCGCAGTCCCGCAATATCACGAATATTGTTCTGAACCGCATCCATGGAGAACGGAATCCCTTTGCGTTCAATTTTTTTGAGCAAGGACAGCGGATTCTTCACCCGTGCCTTCATATGTTCGATCGGAGAATATCCGAATTTGGTCTTCCAATCGAGATCAATGATTTGAAAATCACTCTGAAGCTCGTTCAGAGCCATCTCATATTGACGAAAAAAACCACCCCAATGCTTCTGTATCGCCTCGAACAATTCAAATTTATTTAAGATAGGCAAGTTCATGCTGTCTCCTCCATCCGATATGTGAACAATGTAACAATACTATATAACCAAGATTACCTCCTCTTGACGCTGAGATCAAATGTACAGGATTGGAAGGAGATGCTCCCCCATTTATTTTAGGGTGATAAAGAAGGAAAAGCGTGAGACTCTCTCGTCTGCACGCTTTTCCTTACTTTTTATATTTGCGCCAATCCAGGCTGCTGTTATTCAATAAATATTCGAAGTTGTTGTCCAGCTTCTTCTGCTCGGCACGGCGGGCTTCTTCAGCCTTCTGGCGCTCTTGTTCCTTGCGAGTGTCTTCTTGGACTTGCAGTTCCTTGGCTTGAGTCTTCAGCTTGTTCAAGACATCGGGACTTAACAAATCCTTCAAGGTAGCCGGCTTCTCCGTGGCAGCCTGAGTCGGAGCCGCTGCTGTTCTGCGTTTTTTCCCCATTCTGATCACCTCGATTTCCCTTTCATTATAGCAGTATTCCTCATGAAGCACCATCTTCCACACAGACAACCCTAAACTGTAATACGATTGATTGCTGATTCGTGTTGCGGATACACATTCATCTACATACATTGTGAGTATTGGTAGAAATGTCCCTATGAAAACTAGTCTGTTTCCAATACATCGTCTCTGTCCATCCAACTTATTCTGAAGGAAGGAGCATACACCATGGATGGGGATTTAAGGAACAATAGCTACAGCAACCTAGTCCGGTCTAATATTTTCCCTCCGCAAAGTTGTGCAAATGTATTTCCACCCCCGTTTGTCCCAATCCCACCTCATACTGGCCCAACGAGCCCGACTGGCGTACCTACAGGTATAACAGGGCCAACGGGTCCGACCGGCCCAACTGGCGCGACGGGCGCCAACGGACAACGAGGAGCTACTGGTGCCACTGGCTTCACGGGCGCGACTGGTGCTACGGGTGCTACTGGCACCACCGGTGTTACTGGCGCTACCGGAGCCACTGGGGCGACTGGCGTTACTGGTGCCACTGGCGTTACTGGCGCTACCGGCGTTACTGGCGCTACCGGCTCTACTGGCGTTACCGGCGCTACCGGCGTGACTGGCGTTACTGGGGCGACCGGCGTTACCGGGGCGACCGGTGCTACTGGAGCTACGGGCGTTACTGGTGCGACTGGCATTACTGGTGCGACTGGCATTACTGGTGCGACTGGCATTACTGGTGCGACTGGCATTACTGGTGCGACTGGCGTTACTGGTGCGACTGGCGTTACTGGTGCGACTGGCGTTACTGGTGCGACCGGCTCTACTGGTGCCACCGGCGTTACTGGCGCTACAGGAGTTACCGGAGATGGAGCTACTGGAGCTACGGGCGTTACTGGCGTTACTGGCGCTACCGGCACTACCGGCGCTACTGGCGTTACTGGCGCTAACGGCGTTACTGGCACTACCGGTGCCACTGGCTTTACTGGTGCTACGGGGGCTACCGGCGTGACTGGCGCTACTGGCGCTAACGGCGTTGCTGGCTCTACCGGCGACACTGGCGCTACTGGCTCTACGGGGGCTACTGGCACAACCGGTGCGACTGGTGCCACTGGCGACACGGGCTCTACTGGTACTACCGGCGCTACTGGGGCGACTGGCATTACTGGCGTTACCGGTGCTACTGGCTCTACTGGTGCTACCGGAGCCACTGGCGTTACTGGGGCGACCGGCGACACTGGCTCTACCGGCGACACTGGCGCCACTGGCGTTACCGGCGCTACTGGTGCAACCGGCGCTACTGGAGCTACAGGCACTACAGGCACCACTGGCGCTACTGGCGCTACTGCCGCTACTGGTGTCACCGGCGCTACGGGGGCTACCGGCGCTACCGGCTCCACTGGTGTTACTGGCGCTACCGGCTCTACTGGCGTTACTGGCGCTACCGGCTCTACTGGCGTTACTGGCGCTACGGGGGCTACCGGTGCTACTGGTGTTACTGGTGCTACTGGCCCTACTGGGGCGACTGGCGCTACTGGCCCTACTGGCACTACCGGTGCGACCGGCTCTACTGGCTCTACCGGCGCTACCGGAGACACTGGTGCCACCGGCGCTACGGGTGCGACTGGCGTTACTGGCGTTACTGGTGACATGGGCTCTACTGGTACTACCGGTGCCACTGGCGTTACTGGTGTTACTGGTGTTACTGGCTCTACTGGTGTTACTGGTGCTACAGGCGACACCGGCGCTACGGGGGCTACCGGCGTTACTGGCTCTACTGGTACGACTGGCTCTACTGGTGCGACTGGGGCTACCGGCGCTACTGGTGACACAGGCGCTACTGGGGCGACTGGCTTTACCGGTGCTACTGGCGACACTGGCGCTACTGGTGCTACTGGCTTTACCGGTGCTACTGGCGACACTGGCGCTACTGGGGCGACTGGTATTACTGGAGCTACGGGTGCTACCGGCGTTTTCGGAGACACTGGGGCGACTGGTATTACTGGCGCTACGGGTGCTACCGGCGTTACCGGAGACACTGGGGCGACTGGTGCCACTGGCTCTACTGGTGCTACCGGCGTTACTGGCGTTACTGGTGTTACTGGCGTTACTGGCGTTACTGGCGCTACCGGCGTTACTGGCGTTACTGGCGTTACTGGCGCTACTGGCGTTACTGGCGTTACTGGCGTTACTGGCGCTACTGGCGCTACTGGCGCTACTGGCGCTACTGGCGTTACTGGTATTACTGGAGCTACGGGGGCTACCGGCGCTACGGGTGCTACGGGTGCTACTGGCTCTACTGGTGCTACTGGGGCAACTGGCGCTACTGGCACTACTGGTGCTACCGGCGTTACTGGTGCTACCGGTGATACTGGAGCGACTGGTATTACTGGCGCTACGGGTGCTACCGGCGCTACTGGGGCTACTGGCGACACCGGCGCTACTGGTGTTACTGGCGCTACTGGTGCTACTGGTGCTACTGGTACTACTGGCGTCACTGGTGCTACTGGCTCTACGGGGGCTACTGGCGCTACCGGCGTTACCGGAGACACTGGTGCGACCGGCGTTACTGGCTCTACTGGAGTTACTGGTGCTACTGGTGCTACTGGTGCTACTGGTGTTACTGGTGCTACTGGTGCTACTGGTGTTACTGGTGGTACTGGTGCTATCGGCGTTACCGGAGACACTGGGGCGACTGGCGCGACTGGTATTACTGGCGCTACGGGTGCTACCGGCGCTACTGGCGCTACTGGCGCTACTGGCGCTACTGGTGCTACCGGCGTTACGGGTGCTACTGGCGCTACTGGCACTACCGGTGCGACCGGCGTTACTGGTGCTACTGGCATTACTGGGGCGACTGGTGTTACTGGCGCTACCGGCGTGACTGGCGCGACTGGCGTTACTGGCGTTACTGGCGTTACGGGCGCTACCGGTGCTACGGGGGCTACCGGCGTGACTGGCACTACCGGCGCTACTGGCGCGACTGGCGCTACCGGGGCGACTGGCGTGACTGGTGTTACTGGTACTACTGGCGATACCGGAGCCACTGGAGCAACTGGTGTTACTGGTGCAACCGGCGCTACTGGCGTTACGGGGGCTACTGGCGTTACGGGCGCGACTGGCGTTACGGGCGTTACAGGCGTTACGGGCGCTACCGGCGTTACTGGCTCTACCGGTGCCACTGGCGTTACTGGTACGACTGGTTCTACTGGTGTTACCGGCGTTACCGGAGACACTGGTGCTACGGGTACTACGGGTACTACGGGTGCTACTGGCGATACCGGAGCCACTGGGGCAACTGGTGTTACTGGCGCGACTGGAGTTACCGGTGTTACTGGGACGACCGGCGACACTGGCTCTACTGGTTCTACTGGCGCTACCGGTGCGACTGGAGCTACTGGAGCTACTGGCGTTACGGGCGTTACGGGCGTTACGGGCGTTACCGGCGTTACGGGGGCTACTGGCATTACTGGGACGACCGGCGACACTGGTGCTACTGGCGTTACTGGTGCTACTGGTGTTACTGGCTCTACTGGCTCTACTGGCTCTACTGGCTCTACTGGCTCTACCGGCTCTACTGGCGTTACCGGTGCTACTGGTGCTACGGGCGACACCGGCGCTACGGGCGCAACCGGGGCGACTGGCGTTACTGGCGTTACCGGTGCTACCGGCGCGACTGGCGCGACTGGCGTGACTGGCGTGACTGGCGTGACTGGCGCTACCGGTGTTACGGGCGCTACTGGTGTTACCGGCGTTACTGGCGTTACTGGCACGACTGGCGTTACTGGCACGACTGGCGTTACTGGCTCTACCGGTGCGACTGGCTCTACCAGTGCGACTGGCTCTACCGGTGCCACTGGCGTTACTGGTACGACTGGTTCTACTGGGGCTACCGGCGTTACTGGCGTTACTGGCTCTACTGGAGCTACGGGCGACAATGGCGCCACCGGCGGTACTGGCGCTACCGGCGCTACTGGCGCTACTGGCTCTACTGGCGCTACCGGCGTTACTGGCGTTACTGGGGCGACTGGCGTTACTGGGGCGACTGGCGTTACTGGGGCGACTGGCGTTACTGGCGCTACTGGGGCGACTGGCTCTACTGGTGCTACCGGGGCGACTGGCGTTACTGGGGCTACTGGGGCTATCGGCACTACCGGCGTTACCGGTGCGACTGGCGACACTGGCGCTACCGGTGCTACTGGCGTTACTGGTGCTACCGGCACTACCGGCGTTACCGGTGCGACTGGCGACACTGGCGCTACCGGTGCTACTGGCGTTACTGGTGCTACTGGCTCTACTGGTGCTACCGGGGCGACTGGCGTTACTGGCACTACCGGTGCGACCGGCGTTACTGGTGCTACTGGCATTACTGGGGCTACTGGTGTTACTGGCGCGACTGGCGTTACTGGCGTTACTGGCGTTACTGGCGTTACTGGCGCTACTGGTGTTACTGGCGCTACCGGCGTGACTGGCGCGACTGGCGTTACTGGCGTTACGGGCGCTACCGGTGCTACGGGGGCTACCGGCGTGACTGGCACTACCGGCGCTACTGGCGCTACTGGCGTGACTGGTGTTACTGGTACTACTGGCGATACTGGAGCCACTGGAGCAACTGGTGTTACTGGTGCAACCGGCGCTACTGGCGCTACTGGCGTTACGGGGGCTACTGGCGTTACGGGCGCGACTGGCGTTACGGGCGTTACGGGCGTTACTGGCGCTACCGGCGTTACTGGCTC
>NZ_FNAZ01000005.1:412770-416983 GCF_900102125.1 Paenibacillus sp. cl6col | reverse complement strand
TACTGGCTCTACTGGCGTTACTGGCTCTACCGGCGTTACTGGCTCTACCGGTGCCACTGGCGTTACTGGTGTTACTGGCGCGACTGGCGTTACTGGCGCTACTGGGGCTACCGGCGCCACTGGCGATACCGGTGCTACGGGCGCTACTGGAGCTACAGGTGCTACGGGAACTGGTGCGACTGGGGCTACCGGAGCTACAGGAACAAGTACCACTGCAACTTCTGCATTCGCTGCGAATACAACTGGTGCAGCGATCGCCGTTATCCTTGGAGGAACACTCGTACCACTTCCAAGTGCTCAAAATATTGGCCCAGGTATCACTATCAACGCAGCAAATGACACATTCACTGTGTCCACTGCCGGTAGATATTATATAACCTACCAAGTCAATTTAACTGCCGGTCTACTTCTCGGCTCGCGACTAATTATTAACGGCGCTGCGAATGTCGCATCAACCATAACGCCAGTGCTTACGCTATCCAGCTTTAACAGTGATGTCATCGTAACTTTGGCTGCAAATTCAACAATATCTCTTCAATTGTTTGGACTCCTTGGGACAGCTACATTAATCAATAATGGTGCCGGCGCAGCGGTAACAATCATTCGACTTAGCTAAAACCATATATTAATAATCCTCATTTCTAGCCGTGTGAATAGCTTCTATTCGCACGGCTATCGTTTTCATTTGTAAGGTCAATTTCAGCGCAACGGAAATATATATTTACTAGTAAGCACCTACAACCTTGTTCGAATGGAGGGATCAACCTGCCAAGCATAAGCCTGTGCATGATTGTCAAAAACGAGGAAGATACGTTGGCACGTTGTCTATCTTCGGTTGCCGATTTTGTTGATGAAATAATCATCGTAGATACAGGCTCCACCGATCGAACCAAAGAAATCGCTCGTCCATTCACAAGCGATATTTACGACTTCGCATGGATAGATGATTTTGCAGCGGCACGAAATTATGCATTCAGCCAAGCTACAATGGAGTATATCCTGTGGCTCGATGCTGACGATTTTTTACGTGAAAGAGACAGAAGTAAATTAGCCGAGTTGAAAGACACTCTCGATCCTAGCGTGGATTCCGTCACCATGGAATACCATCTTGCACACGATGAATATGGAAATGTTACAGTGAAGAATCGGCGTAATCGGCTCGTCAAGCGAAGCAACTCATTTCGCTGGATCGGCAGAGTTCACGAGTATCTAGAGGTGTGGGGACATATTATCAACAGCGATGTTGCCGTAACCCATGCCAGCATGCATCATGACAGGAATCGGAATATCGCCATTTATGAAAATGCGCTGCAGCGTGGCGAAACTTTTACACCGAGGGATCTGTACTATTACGCAAATGAACTGCAAAATCATGCACGTTATGAGGAAGCCATTCAATATTACGAACAATTTCTTGAAACTGGACTGGGGTGGATCGAGGACAATTTGTCTGCTTGCGGAAAGATGGCTGACTGCCATCATGCACTTGGAAACGAGCAGCTCGAGTTAGAGAGTGCGATTCGTTCCCTTCAATATGCAGCTCCACGTGCAGAAATTTGCTGTCGCCTCGGATTTTACTTTTTGCAGAAGAGTGAATGGCAGAGCTCCATCTTTTGGTACAAAACAGCCACTACCCTTAATCCATCTGACGATGTTCTTGGTTTATCGAATACAGCATGCTCTTCATGGCTCCCCCACTTACAATTATGTGTATGCTATGATCGATCGGAGAACATCAATTGGCCTCAGCGAATAACGAATTAGCCGCTCAATATCGCCCAGAAGACGAACGAGTGCTGCACAATCGAGCGTATTTCGAGTCCAACTTCTCCCCATCAGACACCCCTATTACAAGTGATGCATCTCATTAATTCGTATGTTCAAGCTCTCCGTTTGCTTGCTGCTGCACAAATTCAGATACATATCTTCAATACGTGATTTCATGCAGCAGCAAGTACGAGGTTTAATCTTATTTATGTAAGATACTTCACTAACTACCGATGGATAATTTGAACTTTTGACGCGATCCCCCTTCAGGGCCATTCGGAACCGTCTCATCCTGAGGCACAAATCCAAATTTCTGATACAGTCTTCTTGCTGGCTGTCCATCTGGAATATCTTCACCGAACGTAGTAACGAATACTTCCGCAGGAGGCTTTACCAAGCTTAAAATATGTTCAAGTATTGCCGAACCCACTCCTTGTTGTCTGGCATGGGATGACACCGATAGCCAATGGATTTTATAAATCGGGGCATTTGATGAGGAGAAAAGCACCCCGCCCAACAGCGGTGCACCAGGGCCTCCGTCATTCTCTCTTATGCAAAACGCCCTTCCCATCTCGATACTCTTCTCAACAGCTTCCACAAAATGAGGATCGTCCACCATTGGACCGAATAAATATTCCACCTCTGCAGCCAATTGCAGCCACTGTTCAAGGTCTTCATGTGCAGCTCTTGTGACTTTCATAATGTGTACCTCCTAATCTGCTGTACTCTAGTTGTTTGCATTACTTCGATTACTGTGAATTGCGCAGCATGCCAATCAGTTTTTTTATCACGTATACAAGAAGAATGATTAGAATGCTAGAAAAGTATACAAAATACGCGAGTATTAGAAAATAGAACCCTAATAAAGGTATGCCTTCGTTATCATCTGTACTACCAAGAATAAGATATTCAATTGGAACAAACTCCTTTTTCCCTTTATCTAAAATGTATTCATAGTTTGAGCAAGCAAATTTATTGATACTTATCACTTTTTTTCCGTAATAACCTGATACTGATGGTATTAGCTTGGATGAAGTCGTTGCACCCCATATACTATCTAACCCGCCTATAATCGTAAAAGGCTGCAAAATGTCTGCTCTTACTTCGATCTCTTTTACATCCTCGTGGCAAGTGTCTCTATACAATTTATGAAGTGCAGTTTCTATTTTACCCAAAGTGTCATAGTGTTGTAGGACTTTAACGAAAAGTGGTAGAGTAAGAAGGACAAAAATAACGATGTACCAGATTACCACTTTGTTTCGAAACCATTTACTCACAGCTATCCCCCCTAATATACATATGTAAAACGCATGCACTACTTCAGCGAGATTTTTGACACACTGAAAAAAATAATGTAGAACAAGGCTGTTCCTAATTAGTTGCCTCTTGGAACAGCCTTGAACATCACAACTAACTATTTACTTGAAAACTGAACCTCTGTTGGATTCAAATGATTCACATTAGTTCCATTCCCAAGTTGTGCTTTATCGTTTTTCCCCCATGACCATACCGTCCCGTCTTGTTGTAACGAAACACTATGACTTGCACCACCTGCGACCATTTCTGCTTGTATTCCCGTTAATTTCACTGGCAACAACTGAGTCTGTTTGTTACCTATACCTAATTGTCCCTGCTGGTTATCTCCCCAAACCCATACACTTCCATCCTTTTTAATAGCTATTGCATGGGACTCTCCTGCCTTTATAGCTATGACCTCGCTAAGCTCTTTAACTTGGCCAGGTTGTACTCGATTCGTAGTTGTCCCGTCTCCCAATTGTCCGGAATAGTTTCCTCCCCATGACCATACTGTTCCATCTTTTCTAAGAGCCAAACTAAAACCATATCCTTGAGATATCGCAACTACCTCATCAATATCCTTAATTTGGGCGCCGCCCGATCCAAATACTGTTCCGTCACTTCGTAACGCAATAATGTCAGAAGATTGCCAAGAAGAGTTTTTCCAAGAGGAGATTGCGCTTATTCCTGTAAAAGAAGACTTTGTTGGTATATGAGAAGTTCCACTAGCTGCCCCCCCCCATGTCCATACTGAGCCATCCTTCTTCAGTGCTATACTAATTGTTCCACTAGCAGCTACAGCCACTACTGAGTCTAAATTTGGTATTTTCTCTGGGGTAGGATACGACGGAAAATACCTTCTTCTTTCATCACCAAGCTGACCGTAATAGGAGTGCCCCCAAGACCAGACACTCCCGTCTCTAGCCAATGCAAGTATGTGATCACTGCCAACCGCTACATCCATTATGTTTTCTAGTTTTTCTATTTTTACTGCTATAGTTGCTTTCTCTTCTTTTGAACCTAACTGACCATATCCATTGTCTCCCCAGACCCACAATGTTCCGTCAGCTTTTACATATGCGCTGTTCTTCTCTCCTGCAACTAAAGTAGCTTGCATTTCAGGAAGCTCATACTTCATCCAGCCTGGTTC